>NZ_FMXC01000038.1 GCF_900103655.1 Lactobacillus kefiranofaciens | reverse complement strand
GTTCGTGCCAGCCTAAGAAAGACGCATGAAGCTCATCTGGGCATTCATCACGGCGCCATTGAAAGCTTAACAGCAGGACATAGCTATTTAAACGATTTTAGCAGAAAAATAAATCAAATAAATATTTAAGAAATTAAGGTCAGACTAATGGTTAATAGCCTACCGCAAAAATATTGACACTTACGAAGTAGTGTATAATATTGATTTTATTATATAATTGTGATAAACTTGTTCTAAAGGAGCTGTTGCTTAGTGCCAACATCAATTATCACAATTAAAAACAAGCTGGATTCTCACTTAGGTGATACCTTAACAGTGGTAGCTCAAGCGGGTCGTAAGAAAGTTACTAAGAGACGGGGAGTTTTAAAAGAAACATTCCCTGCAGTGTTTGTGGTCGATCTTGATCAACATCAGAATAATTTTAAACGTGTTTCTTACAGTTACACTGATTTATTAACTAGAAGTATTGCATTGAAGTTTGATGATGAAGCTGAAGCTTAAACACAATTGAAAAATGACACTAGCATTTATTAAAATGTTAGTGATTTTTTTTGCCCTTTAGAGTATATTTATTAAGTATCAAAGCAAACATTAGAAAGGAAATATCATGAAACGTTCAGAAAGATTGGTGGACATGACCAAATATTTAATGGAACGTCCTCATACTTTAATCGCATTACCATTTTTTGCTAAGCGCTATGGCGCTGCTAAGTCATCGATTTCAGAAGATTTGGCGATTTTGAAGCACACTCTTGCTGGCAATCAAGACGGAGTTTTGGAAACTGTCGCTGGTGCAGCGGGTGGCGTCCGTTATATTCCATTTTTAGGTAAGAAACATGCAGAAGATTATTTAACAAATTTAGCAGCTAGAATTGAAGATCCTAGTCGTATTTTAGCTGGCGGTTTTGTTTATCTATCAGATATTTTAGGCGATACACAGGACTTACGCAGAATTGGTGAATTAGTAGCTACTCACTATGCGTATGATGACGTTGATGCCGTAATGACTATTGAAACTAAGGGAATTGCTTTGGCTCAAGCCGTGGCCCGCTATTTAGATGTTCCATTTGTAACTGCTAGAAAACGTTCTAAGGTTACTGAAGGAGCTACTGTTTCCGTTAATTACATCTCTTCTTCACTAGCTCGAGTTTCTAAGATGGAATTGCCAACTCGCGCTCTGGCTAAGGGATCTAAGGTCTTGATTGTCGACGACTTTATGAAGGGCGGCGGCACTTTGACTGGGATGGAAGAACTAGTTAAGGAGTTCGAGGGTACTATTGCAGGGACTTGCGTGCTTTGTGAAGCTGACTTCGATAAGGAAAAATTAGTTAATAATTACCTCTCTTTGGTAAAAATCAGTAAAATTGATACTGCTAAGAAGTTGATTATGGCTCAACCAGGCAACTTCTTGGATAATACTGATTTTGACCGCTTTTAAAATGTTATACTAAAAACAATTTTTAATTATTAAGAGGTTAGTTACTAATGAAAAAATATGTTGTTGTTCTTGCCGCAGGCAAGGGTACTAGAATGAAGTCCAAGTTATATAAGGTATTGCACAAGGTTTGTGGCAAGACGATGGTAGAACACGTTGTTGATGCTGCAAGCGGAGTAAATCCTAGTGAAATCGTTACCGTCGTAGGTACTGGTGCTGGTGAAGTAGAAAAGGTACTAGCTAATAAGTCAGAGTTTGCCTTCCAAGAAAAGCAGCTGGGTACTGGCGATGCCGTAATGACTGCTAAGGAAGCATTAGGTGATAAAGATGGTGCAACTTTGGTTGTTACAGGCGATACTCCATTGTTTACCAGCGATACTTTTAATGAATTGTTTAAGTATCATGCAGAAAAAGGCAATGCTGCTACTGTTTTGACTGCAGAAGCACCTAATCCTTTTGGTTATGGTCGAATTATTCGCGACGCTCAAGGCAATGTCTTGAGAATCGTTGAACAAAAAGACGGTAACCCAGAAGAATTAAAGGTTAAGGAAATCAATACCGGCGTCTTTTGCTTTGACAACAAGAAGTTGTTTGAAGCTTTAAAGCACGTTGACAACAACAACGCTCAAGGCGAATACTACTTGACTGATGTACTTGAAATTTTGCGTAATAGTGGTGAGCGTGTTGGTGCTTACAAGATGCCAGACTTCAGTGAAAGCTTAGGCGTAAATGATCGAATTGCTTTAGCTCAAGCTACTAAGACAATGCAAAGAAGAAGTAACGAAGCACATATGCGCAATGGCGTTTCATTTATCGATCCAGATACTGCATATATTGACAGCGACGTTAAGATTGGCAATGATACGGTGATTGAAGGCAACGTAGTAATTAAAGGCAATACTGAAATCGGTAGCGGTTGCTATATTACTAATGGTTCAAGAATCGTTGATTCCAAGATTGGCAACAATGTAACTATTACGTCTTCAACTATTCAAGAAGCTGAGATGGACGATAATACTGATATTGGCCCTAACTCACACCTTCGTCCTAAGGCAATTATTCGCAAGGGTGCACATATTGGCAACTTCGTTGAAGTTAAGAAAGCGGAGATTGGTGAAAATACTAAAGTAGGTCACTTAACTTATGTTGGGGATGCTACTTTAGGCAAGGATATTAATATTGGTTGTGGTACTATCTTCTCTAATTATGATGGGGTTAAGAAGTTCCATACTAATGTTGGTGACCACTCATTCATTGGTGCTGGTGCAACTATTATTGCACCAGTCAATGTAGCTGATCATTCATTTATTGCTGCTGACTCAACAATCACTAAAGATGTTGATAAGTTTGATATGGCAATTGCTCGCGGTCGTCAGACTAACAAGCCTGACTACTGGCATAAATTACCTTTGTCTCAAGATAAAGACTGGAATTAACTCAATTAATTAATAAATAACCTTAGCTAAAACGGCTAAGGTTATTTTTATTCATAAAATGATGTATAGGATATAGTAAATTATATAAAATGTACTTTTATTTCGCTATGTATATATATAAACCCAACTAAATAAAATAACGCATCTGCTTAAAATAACTAAATTTCATAAAAGGGAACTCTATATAAGTCTAATCTTATAGCCTTTATAGCAAATAAATAGCAATAAAAATAACAGAACTATTGGCAAATGGTAATTAAAGCATTACAATAGAGGCACAAACAGAGAAAAATTGAATAGAGGTAGAGATCTATGAAAACGAATCATAAGATTATAATGTTATCAGTTGCTGCAATGATGGGAATTAGTCCTATTGTAGGAATTAGTTCTTTGCATGCTGGAGAAGTAGTTTATGCAAGCACTTATCGTACTGTTGGAAGCAATAGGGTCAAGGTAATTAAGGATACTTGCTTTGTTAATTCCAAAGGCAAGGCTCTTAACCTTAAGTCATAATGCTTACGTTTATAATTCTAAGGGTAAGAGAGTAGACAATGGCTTAGGCAAGTATTTTATTAAAAAGGGTACTTCTATGTCATATGTTGGCACTAAAAAGATTCATGGCAAGAAGTATTATAATCTAGGCCACGGCGAGTACATTAAGGCTGGTAACGTTAAAGGTTCATTTTCAGCAGTTAAGCCGCATGCTACAACAGCACCGACGGCTTCAGGAGCTACCCCCCAACTGATATGAGCGAGCCTAATTTAACTTTAAAGGCTAATGCTTATCCGTATAATGCTAGTGGTCAACGGATGGGCAGTTATTTGGGCTTTACTTATATTAAGAAGAATACTACCATCAATTACTATGGTACTAAGAGTATTAAGGGTAAAAAATACTACTACATTGGTGATGACGCTTATATTAAGAGTGGCAATGTTGGCAAAGTTCGCAGTCAAGTAGCAGTTAAGCCGCATGCTACAACGGCTCCCACAGCAGAATATAATCAAGCATCGCTTTCTATGCCTCGCGGCAAGCATACAATTACTTTGAAGAAGAAAGCTTATGCATATGATAAAAATGGCAAGTGCATGTACAACTATTTAGGTTATAGTTATATCAATAAAGGTGCTGAGTTGAACTATTATGGTACCAAAAAGATTAACGGTCGTACTTATTATTATGTTGGTGATGATGCTTACATAAAAGCCGTTAATGTGGGAACAAAAAAATAAGAAAAGCTTAAAGCGAAAATATTTGCTTGCAAATTCAAATAAGAGCTCTACAATATAGTTGCTAATAAGTATTTTTTATATGAGGTAGGTATTATTTATGAAATTAAGTCATAAGTTGGTAATGGTATCAGCAGCAGTTTTAATGGGTGTAAGCCCAGTTTTAGGAATGGCAGAAAACAGTGTTTCTGTGCAAGCTGCTCCAATCGCTCATGCTAAGGGTGTACACAACACTTATGGTAAGAACAGTCGAGTTAAACTGACTAAGACCATGAAGTTTGTTGATAGATTTGGCAAGAAGACTTCTAAGCCTGCACCTAAGGGTGGGCATTACACTATTTGGAACGTTAAGACAATTAATGGTCAAACTTACTACAGCATCCAAACTGATTTAAAGTACTGGATTCCAGCAGCAGCTACTGAAGGTACAGTAACTTACAAGTCAGGCAATACTACTTATACTCTTAAGTCTAATGGCAAGAAGGTTACTACTTCTAAGAGTGTAAAGAAGAGTGCTAAAAAGTCAGCTAAGAAGGTAGCCAAGACCACTAAGAAAACTACCAAAAAGGCTAAAAAAGAAGTCAAAAAAGCAACGAAAACTACTAAAAAAGAAGCTAAGAAAACGACAAAGAAAGCTTCAAATAAGGTTGCAAAGAAGAGCAATTCTAAGAAGACTATTAAGCCGGTAAAAATTACCATGAAGAGAAGAGCTTACGTATACGACAAGAATGGTAAGCGTGTTAAGAACTATGAAGGCACCTATTACGTTGGTAAAGGCATTACTGTTAAGGGCTTAGGCACTAAGACTATCAAGGGCGTTAAGTACTACGCATTACAACCTAACCATTATTACGTAAAGGCTTCAGATGTAACTGTTAAGTAATAATTAATCATGAAAGATACCTTTTCATTAAGAAAAGATGTCTTTTTTGTTCCAAAATTGGCAAAAATGAAATTTGGATTTACAATAGATAAATGAATTTGAATTTAAATTTTAGATCTGAGGTATTTATTAATGAAATTAAGTCATAAGTTAATTATGGTATCTGCAGCTGCATTGATGAGTGTTAGTCCATTATTAGGCACTAATCAAAACGTTAATGCTGCAACTTCCAAATCATCTAAGACCACTGCTAAGAAGACTTCAACTAAGAAAGCAGCTTCTAGCAAAAAAGCTACTGCTAAAAAGACTTCTAGCAAGAAAACTGCTGCTAAGAAATCTACTTCATCCAAGAAGTCAACTTCAAAAAAGGCAAGTTCTAAGTCATCTTCTAACAAGATCACTCTTGTTCACAATGCTTACGTATATGACAAAAAAGGCAAGCGTTTAGACCAATATATGGGCAGTGCTAAGTACACTACTATTGCTAAGGGCGTGACTGTTACCTCAAATGGTACTGTTAAAATTAAAGGCACTGTTTACTACAACTTAGGCGGTGGTGCTTATATTAAGGCAGTTAATGTTGATGGTAAGGCAGCTGCAACTACTAATGATAAGAAGGCCGCTTCATCGAAGAAGGATACTGACACAAATGATGATACTGACAGCGTTAAGTTGATTCATAACGCTTATGTTTACGATGAAAATGGTAAGCGGATTAAGAAGTACAACGGCAAATCCAAGTTAAAGAAGGGTACTAAGATTGACGTTTATGGTACTCAGATCATTAATGATAAGAAGTATTACCAATTAGATGAAAAGGGTACAGCTTTTGTGAAAGCTGGCAATATTGATGCTAAGAAGGTTAACAAGACAACTTTAAAGCACAATGCTTACATTTATGATGAAAACGGTGATACCAAGAAGAAAACTGTTAAAAAGGGTAAGACTGTAACAATCATTGAAGCTAGATATATCGGTACTAAGCTTTACTACAAGATTGGTGATGATCAATTTATTAAGGCTTCTAACGCTGGCAAGGTTTCTGGCCCAGAACTTGAACCAGTTAACGAACCAGATGGTGCAGCAACTGTAGTTGTGCCTGATGAAGATACCACTGATGCTAATGCTTCATACGTAACTATGACTAAGCTTGCTCCACTTTACAATGTTAAGGGTCAAGCAGACAACACTAGATCATTTGGCGAAGGTCAAAGACAACAAGTTTCTGAATTAAGATACATTGCAACTTCAGCTACTAGCACTCCAGAATTATTCTACAAGTTAGCTAATGGCAGAGGCTATGTAAAACAATCTGATGTTCAATTTAGTGGACGCATTCTTAATGCTGCTAACACTCCAGAACAAGCTAAGGCAGATGTAACGATCGCAACTTCAGCTAATAAGACTAAGCTTGCTCAAAGCATTAGTGAAGCAGATTCTGTCAGAAATTCAGAAGCCTTCAAGCTTGCTTCACAAGCTGCTAAGAATGGCTACAATGAAGCTATCAGCAAGGCAATTAAGGTTAATGACAATAAGACTGCTACTATCGCTGAAGTTAATGACGCAGAAGCAAACATTGTTACTGCTAAAACTAACTTAGGTGGCAAAAAAGTTGCCGTAGCTAATTTAAGCAATTTAACTCCAAACGAAGTAACTGAAATCGTTAAGTTAGCTGCAGCGGTAAACAATGTTCCTGAAACCGCTATTCAATTTACGAACAACAATACTGTTTTATCAATTGTAACTAACGGTTACCACCAAACTTTGAACATTAATGATTATGCAGTTCAAACTAGTCAAAACTAATTATTGATTTAAATAAATGAAAATAAGACGTAGTGCACACAGAGATGTACTACGTCTTATTTTTTAGGATATTTTCGTTGTACTAGAAAGTACAAGTATATTCTAGCTTTTTTAGTCATAAATAGTTAGTGCTTTTGCTCTGTTTTTTACTATTACAGGTAAAATCTTGTTATAATTAAAGAGTATGTAGTTCTTTTTGGAATAACTTTTGCTAAAATAGAGCTGGTTAAATATTTTTACGGAGGAAATTATGTCCTATAAAGACGATATGATGATTTTTGCCCTTAATTCAAACGTGCCATTGGCACAAAAGATTGCGGATCGTGTTGGTGTGCCGCTATCTAAGTCCAGTGTTGAACGTTTCAGCGATGGCGAAATTCAAATTAACATTGATGAAACTGTACGTGGTAAAGATGTATATCTGGTTCAATCAACTAGCAAGCCAGTTAACGACAATTTGATGGAATTGTTAATTATGATCGACGCTGTACGCCGCGCTAGTGCCCGTACAATTAACATTGTAATGCCTTACTATGGTTATGCTCGTCAGGACCGTAAGACTCGTGCACGTGAGCCTATTACCGCCAAGCTAGTTGCTGATATGCTTCAAACAGCTGGTGCTAACCGTATCTTGTCACTTGACTTACATGCACCACAGATTCAAGGTTTCTTCGACATCCCAGTCGACAACTTAATGGGTGCTCCATTATTGGCTGACTACTTCTTGCGTAATCACCTTGAAGAAGGCGCAGTTGTTGTTTCACCTGACCATGGTGGTGTTAACCGTGCTCGTAAGTTAGCTGAATTCTTGGGTTGTCCGATTGCTATCGTTGATAAGCGTCGTCCTAAGGCTAATGTTGCCGAAGTTATGAATATTATTGGTGATGTTAAGGGCAAGCGTGCCATCATTATTGACGATATGATTGATACTGCTGGTACTATTACTTTAGCTGCCCAAGCATTGATTGATGCTGGTGCTACTGAAGTTTATGCGAGTGCCACTCATGCTGTTCTTTCAGGTCCAGCTATTAAACGGCTAAATGATTCTCCAATTAAGAATTTAGTTTTGACTGATTCAATCAATCAACCAGCTGAAAACAAATTGGATAAGATGCTTTTAGTATCGGTTGGCTCACTAATGGGGGATGCCATTAAGTGTATTCAAAACCACAAATCACTTAGCCCATTATTCAACACCAGATATGAAGCTGACAAGAATAAGTAAAAGATATTTAGAAATTAGAAGGCGGTTAGTCAATTTGACTAGCCTTTTTTTAGCAGGTGATAAAAATGACACAATACCTAGCTTTTGATATTGGCGGTACTAATTTAAAATATGCGTTGATTGATGAAAAAGGGCAAATTAGTGAGAAGAAACGTATTAAAACTAGTAATGAAAGTCTAGACTCATTTATGGATTCCCTTTACATCGTTGGCGACAAATATGAAGGCAAGTTCGAGGGAATTGCAGTCTGTGCGCCAGGCAAGATTGATACCGAGCACAAGACGATTTATTTTGGCGGAGCTTTATCTTTTTTAGATGGTTTAAATTTAGAAAAAACATTAGGGAAGAGGTATCGTGTCCCAATAGCTGTAGAAAATGATGGCAAAGCCGCCACTTTATCTGAACAATGGCTAGGTGAATTACGCGGTGTAGATGATGGCGTTGCCCTCACTTTAGGTACTGGCGTTGGCGGTGGTATTGTGGTGAACCATCGCGTGGTTCATGGCTGGACCTTTCAAGCTGGAGAACTTAGCTGGATGATCATTAATTCGGGACTAGGCACGCAGAACGTAGCTGCTTATACTGGTTATAGTTGTTCTGCAGTGAACATGATTCGGAAGATCAATTTAGCTTTAGGCAATGTGAATGATCTTGATAACGGTAGAGCAGTTTTTGAAGCGATTGATAAAGGCGATTTGCGTGCAACTGCAATTTTTAATCGCTATTGTCGCAGCGTAGCAATTATGATCATTAATATCCAAACCGTGATTAATGCCTCCAAGTTTGTAATTGGTGGTGGAATTAGTGCACAACCAGCTTTAATTAGCGGCATTGATGATCAATTGCATAAGATTCTTGCTAATAATCCAATGATCGGTAAGCAAATGATTGTGCCTCCAGTTGTTGCCGCTAAGCATGGTAATGATTCCAACCTATATGGAGCATTATATGCATTGCTATTAGAATTGAAAGATAAGAATTAGGTCAAAATAAAAAAGAGTTAGTTGCAATGACTAACTCTTTTTACGTTGCTAAGCAAAATTATTTTTGACTTTCACTGATTGCCTTAGCAATTGCGACGCTGGCTGCGGCAACTGTAACTACCATAGCGGTCTTGCAGCCTACCTTGACTACGTCTTTAACCAAGTCTTTGTTGTCGTGAATGAAGTCGAATGACAACTTGGTGTAATCCATGCAGTAGCCATGAACGGTACTCATCAAGTCTTTAATTTGCTTGTAGCCGTTTTTTTCAACGTGGTTAACTGCTTCAGGTTCAATATGGGTTCTAACGTCTGTGTTTAAGTTTTCGTTATCCATTGTAATACCTCATTTCTATATCTTATCTATATTTTACTTCTTTTTATCTCGTTTAGGTCTTCTTAAATACCGCAATGCGCCATTCTTAACATATTTTTGAAATTGATCGTAAAGTGTAGCGAAGATTTGCGGCTGATCTTCATCGTGGGCTAGCATTGTCTTAGGGAAGAAGAAGCGCTCATCCCCTTGAAAAGTTCCATTTAAAGCGCGGACTAACGGGCTCATTTGTGATAGTTCAATCATACTGCCGTCATCCTGCATAATCTCAATCTGGCTATTAGCGTTTTTGCCCGAAGGCTTATAAGCATCATATGGCTCATCGAAGGCTGAATTAATTGCAGTATAGTAATCAGGATTAAAACCAGCTTGCTTAATGATGTTTTTAAGTTTAGGTAATAGGTTTTTAGTTTCTTCGTCGATTCTGACACTGGCTAGAGGTTCTCTGTAAAGATAGCGTTTGGCCAGGTCTGATAGAATAGGATCGCGTGCTTCAGTCCACATGGAAAAATTGGTTTCCATAACGCCATCGTCTAATTTAAGATAATCATCAAGCGTCCAATTGCCTGCTAAAAATTTGGCTAAGCTAGGTGTAACTTGTAAGTTGCCTTTTTGGTAAATAGCTTGTGCCCGTTCAAGCAAATGATGCAGGATAACCTCCATTGAACGCCCCACGCGGTGAAAATAAACCTGTTGATACATTTGATAGCGTGAGACGATATAATCTTCAACTGCATGCATCCCATTATTGGTAAAGCAAATCCCATCTTGGTAAGGACGAATCACACGTAGAATTCTCGAAAGATCAAACAAGCCATATTTCACGCCTGTGAAGTATGCATCACGTTGTAAATAATCCATCCTGTCTGCGTCAGCTTGGCTAGAAATCATTTTGACTACTTGTGCGTTAGGGTATGTTTTGGCAATTACGCTAGCCACTTGTTCTGGAAAGTTAGGCGCCACTTGCTTCAATGCCTGATTAATTTCTGTATCAGGATCAGTAATAATTTTTTGCCCGATTTTTTCATGATTAGTGCCAAACAAATGCTCGAAAGTATGCGAATAAGGGCCATGACCGATATCATGCAATAATCCCGCACATTCGACCAATAAGCGATTATCATCGTTCCAGAGGCCATCATCTGGACTGGTTGAGGGGTATTTTTTAGTAAAAATATCGCAAATGCGCCGAGTTAATTCATAAACGCCTAAATTATGTTCAAATCTGGTATGCGTTGCCCCAGGGAAAACGTAGCTTACCGGTCCTAGTTGTTTAATTCTGCGCATACGTTGAAATTCCTTAGATTTAATGACGTCTAAGACAACTTTATCTTCAATGTGAATGTAGCCATGAACCGGGTCACGGAGCACGACTTCTTGTTTTAATTTTGGACTTTGAAATCTTGCCATAAAAATTCACCAAGCTTGTTAATTTAAATTTTGAAAAAATATATTAAAATAGAATACGTCTACTTAAAATTATAGCAAAGATGTGCATAGATTGGTTAACGGAAGGGATGAGAACGTGGCAGCAATTACAATTAACCTAACTAGTAAAATTACACAGGATAACGATACCGAAATTTTTACGAGACATGCACGCGGTACGATGACTGAAAAAGATGGCATTATTAGAATTGCTTACGCTGAAGAACAAGAGATTCCGGTCAAGATGCTCTTAAAAGAAGATGAACTATTAATTCGCCGCGGCGTTGATCAAAACAACTATTCTTTTATGAGGTTCATTCCTGGTGAAAAGGGAAAGTGTCGTTATGTCGTAGAAGGTCGGCAGATGGATATGGTCAGCGTGACGAATTTATTAGAATATACAGCCAAAGAAGACGGTTCACATCAACTTCGGGTTGAATATGACCTCTTTAATGGACTATACTTAATAAGTAACTATGCAGTCACGTTGATTTTTACTTAAACGCCTAGTAAAATAGTAAAGATTGTATAAGAGAGGACGTACAGCTGTGGGATTAGACAAATTTAAAGACAAAAACCGTGATGAATTGTCAATGATCGAAGTTGCTCGTGCAATTTTGGAAGACAATGGTAAGAGAATGGCATTTGCCGATATTGTTAATGCCGTACAAAAATACTTGGACAAGAGTGACGAAGAGATTCGTGAACGTTTGCCACAATTCTATACTGACATGAACACTGATGGTGAATTTATTTCAATGGGTGAAAATGTGTGGGCACTTCGTTCATGGTTCCCATATGAATCAGTTGATGAAGAGGTCAACCACCCAGAAGATGAAGACGATGATGATTCACGCAAGCACCATAAGAAGGTTAATGCCTTCTTAGCAAGTGCTACTGGTGATGATGACATTATCGACTACGATAATGACGATCCAGAAGACGACGACTTAGATGCCACTGCTGATGATAGTGATGATGATTCTGATTATGACGAAGATAATGACGATGCAGATGATGTTTTGCCAGATGGCATTGAAGGTCAATTATCACAATTAAACGATGACGATGATGACGACGAAGATGATTAATTTGCTTGACTTGAATAGAAAAAGCAGATAATATTTTTGTTGGGCACCCTATGTGCGTTTAGCTCCCTAGAATAGCAGGGAGTTTTTTTGTTTAAAAGGATAGTTAAAAAAGGAGCAAAAAATGACAAAATACATCTTCGTAACTGGCGGTGTCGTATCTTCACTTGGTAAGGGAATCACTGCATCAAGTTTAGGTCGACTTCTTAAGAACCGTGGCTTAAAGGTCACCATGCAAAAGTTTGACCCATACATCAACATTGACCCTGGTACAATGAACCCATACCAACACGGTGAAGTTTATGTTACCGATGATGGTACAGAAGCTGACCTTGACTTAGGTCACTATGAAAGAATCGTTGACGTTAGAACCAGTAAGTATTCTAACGTTACTACTGGTAAGATTTACCAAGAGGTTTTGGAAAAAGAACGTCGTGGTGACTACCACGGTGCAACTGTACAGGTAATTCCTCATATTACTGACATGATCAAGAAGAAGATCATGCGTGCAGCTTTAACCACTGATTCAGACGTAATTATTTCTGAAATTGGTGGTACTGTTGGGGATATCGAATCGACTCCATTTATGGAAGCTATTCGTCAAATGCGTCGTGAGGTTGGTGCAGACAACGTAATGTATATTCACTGTACTTTAGTACCACTTCTTCATGCAGCTCATGAGATGAAGACTAAGCCAACTCAACACTCAGTTGCTGAACTTCGTAGTATTGGTATTCAACCAAATATGCTTGTTCTTCGTGCTGAGGAACCAATCGACCAAGAACACAAGGATAAGATTTCTACCTTTACTGACGTTCCTGTTGATCGTATCATTGAATCAATTGACGCTCCTTCATTATTCGATGTGCCTTTAGCTTTCCAAAAGCAAGGCATGGATCAAAAGGTCTGCGACTTCTTGCACTTAGAAAGTCCAAAGCCAGAAGCAGATATGGAAGCTTGGAAGAAGTTGGATGAACGGGCTAAGAGCTTGAAGCACCATACTAAGATTACCTTGGTAGGTAAGTATGTTGAACTTGAAGATGCTTACATTTCAGTTACTGATGCTTTACAACATGCAGGTTACTTGTACAATACCAAGATTGACGTAGATAAGGTTCAAGCTGAAGACGTAACTGAGGACAACATCGCCGATATCATGAAGGGCTCTGATGGTTTAATCGTACCTGGTGGTTTCGGTACCCGTGGTCTTGAAGGCATGATTACTGCAATCAAGTATGCGCGTGAACATGACATTCCGTTCTTGGGCATCTGTTTAGGGATGCAAATGGCTAGTGTTGAATTTGCTCGCGACGTTTTGAATTTGGAAGACGCCAACAGTGCAGAAGCTGAACCAAACTGCAAGAACAATATTATCGATATCATGGCTGATAAGCGTGATGAAGAAAATATTGGTGGTACCTTGCGTTTGGGTCTTTACCCTGCTGCTCTTAAGAAGGGTACTAAGACTCGTGCTGCTTATGACGATCAAGATGTTATTCAAGAACGTCATCGTCACCGTTTCGAATTCAACAACAAGTACCGTGATGCCTTTGAAAAGGCCGGCATGGTCTTCTCAGGCGTTTCACCAGACAACCGTTTAGTAGAAATTATTGAATTGCCAAAGAAGAAATTCTTTATTGCAGCTCAATATCACCCAGAGTTCTTGAGTCGTCCGCAACGTCCAGAAGGACTGTTCAAATCATTCATTGGTGCTGCTAGTGGATTACCAGCAGAAAAGTTCTAAGCTTGATAATCATTTGAATTATACAAAATCTTAAGAAAACAAGAACTGAAGGCCCTAAGTGTATAATTTTTTGCGGTAAGTTGAATAATTAATTAAAAAAGCTCAAGTCCTTTGAATTTAGACTTGAGCTCAAACAAAAAGACCAGTAGTCTGATGTTAAGAACAAAAAACACATTAGAAGCTGGTCTTTTATGGAATCTATTATAACTGATATCGTGAAAATTATTAAGTCTGAAAATAATGTTATTGCTCGTGAAAAGGCATTAATGTGCTACTTCTTTGGTTTGATTAGAGAATTAATAAAATTAGCACTAGAAGAAGTTGATGCCGGCTTAGTTGAAGAAACTAAAA
>NZ_FMXC01000026.1:19040-25261 GCF_900103655.1 Lactobacillus kefiranofaciens | reverse complement strand
TTGATTCTTCTTTTCAATTTGGTAGCCCTGATTCTTCATTGATTCACTTAGCTCTTGATCTACTAGTTCCAAGGCTAAGGACATCAATTCTCTGATCAAATTGAGAAAGAAAAAGGCTATAGCTTTTTCACGCTTAATAATATTAGTTTCAGACTTTATAATTTTGACGATTTCAGTTACAATTAATTCCATAAAAGACCAGCTTCTAATGTGTTTTTTTGCTTAACATCAGACTACTGGTCTTTTTGTTTTGGAGTCAAGTCCTGAAATGGATTTGACTCCTTTTAATTTATATTTAAACGTTACCGCAAACTATTTTACACTTAGACGGTTGGTTCACAGGGATCCGATTATTAGATTTGGCAACATATTGCCAAATCTAAAGATGCCAAAAAATTAGGTTTAAAAATAAAAGTTAAACAGATTACTGATGGGGTTCAATTAAATAAAGCTACAGCTCAGGGGAATGTTGATGTTAATGCATTTCAATCTTGGAGTTATTATTTAGCTTTGGAGTTATTATTTAGCTTTGGAGTTATTATTTAGCTTATAACAAAGAAAATAAGTCTGATAAATTAGCGGCATTAGGTACTACTTATATGGAACCTTTAGGCATTTATTCTAAAAAGTATAAAAAAATAAAGGATATTCCTAATGGTGCAACAATTGCTATTGCTAATAATCCATCACAAGCTGCACGTGGTTTAATTTTGCTACAAAAGGCCGGTTTGATTACATTGAAAAATAATTTTGGTTATTTAGGTACTATTAGTGATATCAAAAATAATCCTAAACATTTAAAATTTAAAGAAATTGATGATACTACTGGTCCACGTGTCATCAATAGTGTTGATGCGGTCTTAATTTCAAATACTGTTGCCTTAGAAGGTCATTTACATGTACTAACTGATTCTATTTTTCATGAAAAAGTTGATCAAAGTACGAAAGACAATATTAATATTCTAGCTACTGCAGCTAAAAATAAAAATAACTCAGTTTATAAGAAATTAGTAAAACTATATCATAAAAAAAATATTCAATCGTATATTAAAAATAAATACTATGGTACAAAAATCGAAGTTAAAAAATCACTATCATACTTTGATAATTAATTTTTATGGAGGGTATTATAAATGACTAAACTTGCAATTGTTACTGGTGCGGGTCAAGGAATTGGAAAAGGGATTGCTGAACGTTTAGTGAAGGATGGATATGCTATTGCTGTAGCAGACATTAACAGTGAAACAGCTACAGAAGTTGCTAATAAGTTACGCAATAAAGGTTATCAGGCTAAGGCCTATTATGTTGATGTAGCCAATCGCAATGAAGTCTTTGCACTTGTCAAACATGCTGTAGCTGATTTAGGTGATTTAGCATTATATGTTAATAATGCTGGGATAGCTTTTATTGATAGCTTTTATTGATAGCTTTTATTGATAGCTTTTATTGATAGCTTTATTGATTCTGACCCTAAACGTGTTGAACGTTTATTTGATGTAAATCTTAAAGGTACATACTGGGGTATTCAAGCTGCAGCTAAGCAATTTAAAAAGCAAGGAAAAGGAGGCAGGATTATTAATGCAGCATCATTGGCTGGATATGAAGCTTCTGCTTTGCAAAGTGCTTATTCTGTTTCAAAATTTGGAATTCGTGGCTTGACTCAAGCTGCGGCCAAAGAATTGGCAGTAGATAAAATTACTGTTAATGCTTATAATTCAGGAATTGTTCGCACAAAAATGCGAGATGCAATTGATAAAAAATTGCAAAAATTAAACATGAAACAATAACGCAGCAACAAGCAAATTGTCTCAAAGAGATAGCGCTTGGTCGTGAAGCAAAACCTAGCGATGTAGCTGAAGTTGTGGCTTGGTTTGCTTCATCAGGTGCTGGGTATGTTACTGGACAATCACTTCAAGTTGATGGTGGAATGAGATTTCATTAAAAAAATATTTAGAATAAATAATCTCTAATAACAATAAAAATAGTTATTAGAGATTTTTTTGTCAAAAAAGCAAAAAATAACACCTACATTATTTTTGGAAGATAAAATAAATTTGAAAATAATTTTGTATTATCAAAACGGCTTAACCACAATATATTGATTATAAATAACCAAAAAATCCACATGTTGTATTATTGAGCAGACGATGCTATAGTATGTTCACACATATATTAGATAAAACAATAAATAATGATAGGAGCAAATATGAGTTATTATGATCATTCACAGTCACCAGTTGAATTTGCTTACAATAACAACGGCAAAAATATGCGAGCTATTAACTGGAATGACATTAAAGATGATAAGGATCTTGAGGTTTGGAACAGAGTTACTCAAAACTTTTGGTTACCTGAAAAAATCCCAGTTTCGAATGATATAAGTTCTTGGAATCAATTATCTGATGACTGGCAACAGCTTATAACTCGCACTTTCACTGGATTGACTTTATTAGATACAACTCAATCAAGTGTGGGTGATGTAGCCCAAATTAAAAATTCACAAACTGATATAGAGCAAGCTATCTATGCAAATTTTGCTTTTATGGTTGCTGTCCATGCAAGATCATATGGAACTATTTTTTCTACTTTATGTACTAGTGAACAAATTGAAGAAGCGCATGAATGGGTAGTTAATAATGATGCTTTACAAGCAAGAGCTAAAGCGGTAATTCCGTATTATACAGGCAATGATCCGCTTAAATCAAAGGTTGCCGCAGCAATTATGCCAGGGTTCCTGCTTTATGGTGGTTTTTATTTACCATTTTATTTAGCTGCAAGAGGTAAATTGCCTAATACTGCTGATATTATTAGATTGATCTTAAGAGATAAGGTTATTCACAATTATTATAGTGGTTACAAATATCAATTGGCCGTAAAGAAATTAGCTCCAGCTAAACAAGCAGAAATGAAAAAATTCGTTTTTGATTTCTTAGATAAACTAATTGATTTGGAAAAGAAATATTTGCACGAGCTTTATGATGATTTTGATTTGGTTGATGATGCAATTCATTTCAGTTTGTATAATGCAGGTAAATTTTTACAAAATTTAGGCTATGATTCTCCTTTTACCGCAGAAGAAACTTATGTTTCTCCAGAAGTATTCGCTCAATTATCAGCTCAAGCTGATGAAAACCATGATTTCTTTTCTGGTAATGGTTCTTCATATGTAATGGGAACAGGAGAGGAGACTAAAGATGATGACTGGGATTTCTAAAAAGCCATTAGTTGTCTATTATTCTTCCACTTCAAATAATACAGCACGCTTTGTAGAAAAGTTAGATTGTAATTCTATTAGGATTCCTATTAAACTCAGTAAAGAAATTTCAGTTTCTGAAGAATATATTTTAATTACGCCAACTTATTCTGGTGGCCATGGGACTACAGGTGCTGTGCCTAAGCAAGTTATCCACTTTTTGAACAAATTGGCTAATCGGCAAAAATGTATTGGTGTTATTGCTAGTGGAAATACCAATTTTGGTAATTCTTTTGCCTTGGCAGGGGATGTAATTTCTAAGAAATTACATGTTCCTTATCTATATAAATTTGAGTTACTGGGAACAACTGAAGATGTAAATAATGTTAATAAAATAATTGCTGATGCAGGTGAAGACAATGACTGATAATCTTAATAATGATTCATATATTTCTTTAAATGCACTTACTAAATTTAAAGATGAAAAAGGAAATTATAATTTTAAAGCTGACAAGGAAGCTACTAAGCAATATCTTGAAAATCATATTGAACCAAGAATGAAAAAGTTTGCTTCTTTAGAAGAAAAATTAGCTTATTTAGTTGATAATAATTACTATGATAAAAAAGTTCTAGATTTATATACAGCTAAATTTATTAAAGAAATTTTCAAATTAGCTTATGCACAAAATTTTAGCTTTTTGAACTTTATGGGTGCAGCTAAATTCTATAAAGCATATGCCTTAAAAACAAACGATAATAAACAATTTTTAGAACGTTTTGAAGATCGGGCTGTTATGAATGCTTTATTTTTAGCTGATGGCAATGAAGAACTGGCCTTGAATTTAGTTAAAGATATTATTAGTAATCGTTTCCAGCCAGCAACTCCGACTTTCTTGAATGCAGGTAAAAAGAGACGCGGTGAATATATTTCATGTTATTTGCTCAGAGTTGAAGACAATATGGAATCAATTTCACGAGCAATAAGCACAAGTCTGCAATTATCTAAACGTGGTGGTGGTGTTGCTCTATGCTTAACTAATTTGCGTGAATTAGGTGCACCTATTAAAAAAATGAAGAATTTATCTAGTGGGATAATTCCTGTAATGAAATTACTAGAAGATTCATTTTCTTATGCCAATCAATTAGGGCAAAGACAAGGTGCCGGTGCAGTTTATTTAAGTGCCCATCATCCCCAGATTATGCAATTTTTAGATACTAAACGAGAAAACGCTGACGAAAAGGTAAGAATTAAATCTTTATCACTTGGCGTAGTGATTCCAGATATTACTTTTGAACTAGCCAAAGAAAATAAAAAGATGGCTTTGTTTTCACCATATGATATTAAACGTGAATATGGTAAACCAATGTCAGATATTTCAATTACTAAAGAATACCAAAATCTCCTTAATAATCCATGTATTAAAAAGACATTTATCAGTGCTAGAAAATTCTTCCAAACTATTGCTGAAGTTCAATTTGAATCAGGGTATCCTTATATTATGTATGAAGATACTGTCAATCGAAGAAACCCACAAAAGAAATTGGGGCGGATCGTGATGTCTAATTTATGTTCAGAAATTGCTCAGGTTAATACGCCAAGTACCTATAATGAAGACTTAAGTTTTAATAAGACGGGCTACGATGTTTGTTGTAATTTAGGATCACTTAATATTGCAGCAGCAATGAATAGCGCTGACAAGTTAGGTGGTTTGGTTTCTGATAGTGTTCAAGCGCTTAATCGTGTTGCCAGGTCTTCAGATTTAGATTGTGCTCCTTCAATTGAAAAGGGAAATAAAGCTAATCGAGCAATCGGTCTAGGAGCAATGAATTTACATGGCTTTTTAGCAACTAATCATATTTATTATGATTCACCAGAAGCAGTTGAATTTACAGGAATTTTCTTTTATACAATTGCATACCATGCATTTAAAGAATCAAATAAATTAGCTGAAAAGTATGGTGCTTTTAAAGGATTCAAAGATTCATCATATGCTAGTGGTGATTATTTCAAAAAATTTATTGATGAGGAAGTCTCACCGAAAACAGACAAGATTAAAGAAATTGTAGCTAAATATAAATTAGTTATTCCAACTAAAGAAGATTGGGAAGAATTGATTACTAAAATTAAAAAGACAGGTATAGCTAATGCTAACTTATTAGCAGTTGCACCTACTGGATCAATTAGTTATTTATCTTCATGTACACCAAGTTTGCAGCCAGTAGTAGCTCCTGTTGAAACACGCAAAGAGGCTGATTTGGGTCGAATTTATGTA
The DNA here is from genome assembly GCF_900103655.1 of Lactobacillus kefiranofaciens. Lineage (GTDB taxonomy): Bacteria > Bacillota > Bacilli > Lactobacillales > Lactobacillaceae > Lactobacillus > Lactobacillus kefiranofaciens. Next base: position 19,795 of record NZ_FMXC01000026.1, on the reverse strand, counting down.
CCAGCTTATAAGATTAATAAAGACAATTATGAGTATTACGAAAAGGGTGCATATGAAGTAGGACCTAATGCTATTATTGATATTACAGCTGCTGCACAAAAGTATGTTGATCAATCAATTTCGTTAACTTTATTTGTTGAAGATAATGCAACAACAAGAGATTTAAATAAGGCTTATATTTATGCCTTTAAAAAGCGATGCAACTCAATTTATTATGTTAGAATAAGAGAAAAAGTTTTAGCTGGTAGTGAGAACTTGACTGCAGACGAATGTTTAATTCAAAATGGTGCAGAATGCCAGAAATGTATGATTTAGTTTAATAATAGAAAAGCAGCTAAAGTGTTTACTTTAGCTGCTTTTTTTATATGAGTAGGAAAAATTATTCTTGTTTAAATTGCTTAATATCATTAAGCGGGCTGGTATAAACATAATTTAAGTTAACATATTGTGACCTTTTTTGAAGTTCTTTTAATATTTTTTGTTGCTGATTAGTTAAAGATAAATGTTTGAATGCAATTTGCGATTGAATATACATGACTAGTTTGCTCGTATAAGCCAAAGGATGATCACCTTTTTCAGACTTTCGCATAACTAAGCCTGCGGCATCTCTAATTGTCTTATATTTGTTTATATTTAATTCATTATACATATCATCGAAAAAAGCTGCGATAAAATTGTCCTAGAAAAACATGAAACTGTCAAATCTTTTGTGTAAATAGATCTTTCTCATAGATTGATTTTTTATTCTTTATTTA
>NZ_FMXC01000026.1:0-18965 GCF_900103655.1 Lactobacillus kefiranofaciens | reverse complement strand
GGCTTAGCCTTGCGCTTAATGACGTTGTTAAAAGATTCAATCATGTTGGTAGAGTAAATTGAAGCTCTGATCTGCTTAGGATAATTATAGAAGACCAGCAGGTCTGGGCTCTATTTGTTGGCAGCTAAGCACCATATTCGCGCCCTCACGATCCTGACGGTTAGTGATCATTTACTCACTGGCGAGGCATTGTCGGCCAAAGAACGGGAAACGTCATTTGATGAGATGGCCAGATTATCATTGGAAACCGCTATTAAGAACATGAACAATTAAACAAATCGATCGAAGTCCAAAACGATTCGGAGAGAAGCGACCATGACAGAGATTAGGGATGTCACCAAATTAAAGCAGAGTTTGCAAGTAGCTGAACTTTACTATCAGGATAATTTAAGTCAGTTACAAATCTCGAAACAATTAGGGGTTTCTCGGCCAACGGTTTCCCGGTTGATTCAGTATGCCAAGGACAACGGGTTGGTGAAAATCCAGATCATTAATCCATTGGTAGATTCTCAGGTGTTAGGCCAACAGTTGGCAGAAAAATACGGGGCCCAGTTTCACGTTGTGCCCAACAACTACGCGGGGATGGCTTCACTTTCTGATAGCGTTGGTAAATTTGCCGCCGATTATTTGACATCAGTGGTTGAACCTGGTGACGTCATTGGAATTGGCTGGGGTCATACCATTCATGCGGTGACCAAACAGGTTGAGGAGCAGAATGCAGCTGGTGTTCAGGTTGTTCAACTCAAAGGGAGTATCAGTCATTCTCAGGAGAAAACTTGGGCGTACGAAAGTGTCAATGAGTTGGCACGGGCTTACCACACCCAGCCTGAATACCTGCCGTTACCCGTCATCTTTGATCATAAAGTGACCAAGGACATGGTCGAAAGCGATCGGCACATCAAAAGCATATTGGACCTCGGCCGCAAAGCCAACGTTGCTTTGTTCACGGTTGGCACGGTTCGATCTGAAGCGTTAATTTTTCAATTGGGGTATTTTAACAAACAGGAAAAAGCTCAATTGCAGAAAGAGGTCATCGGTGACGTATTTTCACGGTTTATTGATCGAGATGGCAAAATTGTCAGCCAGCAAATTGATGATCGCACAATTGGCATTCAACTTGATGACTTAAAGACAAAGAAGTATGCGATCCTGGTGGCAACTGGGAACCGAAAAGTTGCTGGGGTGCACGCGGTGTTGAAAGCAAATTACACAAATTGTGTCATTATTGATCAAAGCTTGGCACAGTTATTGTTGGATTATTGACTAAGAGTCGGGGGATTATTAAGTGGGGGATTTGATAATTTCCCGGATTTTGATAATAGCAATATGTAAACGGTTACTTGGAAGGAGACTTCGTTATGAGAATGGTTGATATTATTCATGCAAAACGTTCAGGAAAAGAACTCACTGAGGAGCAAATTCAATATTTTGTTGACGGCGTAGTGTCGGGCAAAATTCCTGATTACCAAACCAGCGCCTTATTAATGGCGATCTTCTTTAAGGGAATGACGACTGAAGAGCAGTCGACTTTAACGATGAAAATGATGGAATCCGGCGATCATCTGGACTTGAGCAGCATTCATGGTGTCAAAGTCGATAAGCATTCCACTGGTGGGGTGGGAGACAAAACAAGTATTCCTTTGGCAACGGTGGTGGCCGCTTTAGGGATCCCGGTACCCATGATCTCCGGTCGGGGCCTCGGCCATACCGGTGGAACCCTGGATAAACTGGAAGCCATTCCAGGCTATCAGGTTGAAATTAGTGAGCAGGATTTCATTAAACAAGTCAAGAAGGATCACTTAGCCATTATCGGCGCCACGGGAAATATTGCGCCGGCCGATAAGAAGATCTACGCCTTACGTGACGTAACCGATACGGTTGATTCAATTCCACTAATTGCCGGTTCAATTATGAGCAAAAAGATTGCTTCTGGGACCGATGCCTTGGTGATTGATGTTAAAACTGGTGCGGGCGCCTTCATGAAGACATTGGAAGATTCTAAAGCGCTTGCCAGGGCCTTGGTTGACATTGGCAAAGGCGTTGGCATGCAATTTATGGCGCTGATTACCGACATGAACCAGTCATTAGGGAATGCGATTGGCAACTCACTTGAGATTGAAGAATCAATTGATTTATTGAAAGGTAATGGCCCAGCTGATTTGGAAAAACTGATTGTGACTATTGGTGGCTACATGGCAGTCATGGGTGACAAAGCTAAAACGACTGCTGAAGGGCAGAAAATGTGTGAGGAAGTCATTCATAATGGCCAGGCCTTAGACAGCTTCGAAGCGATGGTTAGGGATCAGGGTGGTGATCCCAATGTTGTCAACGATCCAAATGGGGTCTTGCCCCAGGCTAAATACCAAATTCAATTACCTGCCAAAACATCAGGTGTGATTGCTAAAATTGTTGCCGATGAAGTTGGCGTTGCCAGCATGTTACTCGGTGGCGGCCGTCAAAAGGCTGACAATCAATTGGATTACTCGGTTGGTATTGTACTCAATAAAAAGATTGGTGATAAGGTCGAATCTGGTGAACCGCTGTTAACGATTTATAGTAATCGTGAAGAGGTTGATGATATTAAGAAATTGTTGTATGACAATATTGAAGTGGCAGACACAGCCAAAGTGCCAGAGTTGATTTACACAACGATTGAGTAAGCCGATTTTAATCAGTGAATCAGCCATAATGATGATGTAATTTTGGAACCATCATAATCCATCCCCAAAAGCTTCACCTGCGATGCATAAGTAGCGCTCAGAGGTGAAGCTTTTTTGCTGCTCATTTGAACTGAAGCTACTTTAAATATCCGTAAATATCCGTTATTTAAAAAAATCTTTACGGGTCCTCGCAACCCGTATACAATGACGTTTATCGGCATGCCGTTAACCAGAATAGTTTGATATTCAAACTAATATGGTATATGATTTGTTTTGTTCAAATATTTAAAAAAATCTTTACGGGTCCTCGCAACCCGTATACAATGACGTTTATCGGCATGCCGTTAACCAGAATAGTTTGATATTCAAACTAATATGTTATATGATGTGTTTTGTTCAAAATGGGGGACTTCATGTTTTTAATTTTAAGGGACGCCTCTCAATAATTAGTTCGGGTTTTGAACTAATTTAATTGAATGTAGATGTTTGCAACTGAAAGGAAGAAATCAATGAGTGTATTAGATGCAGCTGAAATTATGGATTTGATTCCGAACCGTTACCCAATCCTGTTTATGGATAAGGTCGACGAATTAAATCCTGGTGAGTCAATTGTTTGTACCAAGAACGTGACAATTAATGAAGAATTTTTCCAAGGCCATTTTCCTGGCAATCCAGTCATGCCTGGTGTGTTGATCATTGAGTCACTTGCCCAAGCCGCTTCAATTTTGATTTTAAAGACAGAGAAATATCAAGGCAAAACGGCTTATCTGGGGGCAATTGACAGTGCCAAATTCAGAAAAGTCGTTCGTCCGGGCGATGTCCTTAAACTACACGTCACCATGGAAAAACAACGTGACAATATGGGCAAAGTCAAGTGTGAAGCAAAGGTCGAAGATAAGGTTGCCTGTTCTGCAGAGTTAACGTTTATCGTCCCTGATCCTAAGAAGAAAATCTAATTTGGACAAATTGGTAGGAGACCAATCTCATGAATGCAATAAGTGATGAAATTAAAGAAGACTACAACTTCATTAGCGATTCTTTGGTGGACATTTATGATCAGATTATGCGAATCGAAGAGAGCGAAATCAAGAAGAGCCGTTTTAAGGACATCACCGCAAAAGAATTGCATTTGGTCCATACGATTGGCTTACATGACCATAAAACGACGTCCGAGGTTGCTCGGATCTTGCGATTGAGCAAGGGAACGCTGACAGCTAATTTAAATAATTTGGAACGCAAAGGGTACATTTCCCGGATAAGTAATCAACGGGATCGGCGAATCATTAATTTGGTGTTAACTAGTAAAGGCCGACTGCTTTACCGAGCCCATTATGCATTCCATCGAAAATTGGTTGAGCAGTGTCTCAAGGGATTCGACGGTTCGGATATCAAAAAAATGAAGCAAGCGTTAATGAACGTGGAAGATTTTATTGGTGAGGTTTCGGGTAGATGAAATTTGAAGATTTCAAAATCATGGCAACAGCCAGTTCGGCACCTGACCACGTTGTGACTAACGATGAGTTAGCGACGATGATGGATACGTCAGATGAGTGGATCACGCAACGGACCGGGATTAAGCGCAGACGGATTGCGACTGAGGAAACGACCAGTTCAATGTGTACTGATGTGGCGACACAATTAACTGCCCAAAGTGACTTAACTGCTAAAGATATTGATTTGATTGCGGTGGCTACGATGTCGCCGGATTATCTCACCCCATCTGTGAGTGCGATGGTTCAAGGTAATATTGGGGCGGATCATGCCATTGCCTTTGATATTGACGCAGCCTGTTCAGGATTTGTTTACGGGTTACATTTGGTAAAACAGATGTTGATTGCCAATCAGCAAAAAAATGCCATTTTGATTGGTGGCGAAACCCTCAGCAAATTGTTGGATTGGTCTGATCGATCCACCGCAGTGCTGTTTGGCGATGGTGCTGGAGGCGTTTTGATTCGAAACACAGCTGTGGATAAGGGTTCGTTTATCAGTGAAGATCTGCGGACATTAGGTAATCTGGGTCAATATTTAACTGCTGGCCAAACAGGCAATCCGTCACCATTTGCAACAGATCAACAGCCATTTTCACCGTTCTTCAAGATGAATGGCCGGCGAGTTTATAGCTTCGCCGTTAAGAACGTGCCAGAATCAATTAACGACGCCTTGAAGCAGGCCAATTTAACGGCTGATGAGGTTGACTGTTTTGTTTTACATCAGGCCAACCGACGGATTGTGGAACGGATCGCCGATGAATTGGCGGTCTCGATGGCTAAGTTTCCAATTAACATTGATGAATATGGAAACACCGCTGCGGCCAGCGAACCAATTTTGTTAGATCAATTAGTTAAACAAAAAATCATTAAAAGGGGGGATGTCATCGCCCTATCCGGATTTGGCGGCGGATTAACGGTTGGAACCATGATTATGAAATATTAGCAAGCAATGAACATTGATGAACAAAAAAAGAATAACAAACATTTGGAGGAAATTTATTATGACTAAAGAAGAAGTATTCAACAAGATCAAGGACATTATCGTAGACCAATTGGACGTAGACGCTGACAAGGTTAAAGAAAACACCAATTTCAAGAACGACTTGGATTTAGACAGTTTGGACATCTTTGAAGTGATTGACAAGATCGAAGACCTTTACGATATCGAAATCGATACTGATGAAGGTATGGAAACTGTCGGTGAATTAGTTGATTACGTTTTGAAGCAAAAAACTGACAAGTAGGTCGATAATTTGAAACTAGGTTATTTATTTAGCGGCCAAGGTAAGCAATTTGACGAAATGGGACAGGACTTGTATCAACAAGAACCTGTTTATCGGCAAACAATTGATCAAGCTTCCGAAGCTTTGAATATGGATATGAGCGATGCCACCGTTTTTGATAATCCGGTCAATACCCAAGTGGCGATTGTCGCCATGAGTACAGGGATTGAACGGATTATCAATCAAGATTTTGGTGATCCAGTTGGTGCCACTGGTTTGAGTCTTGGTGAGTATAGCGCGATTGTCGCTGCCAAGGGATTGGACTTCAGTGATGCCCTTCAATTGGTTCGTGATCGCAGTCACTACATGGATCAAGCCGGTCAGGATCATCCTGGCAAAATGGCGGCTGTCTTAAAAACGACTGCTGACATGGTCGACCAAGCGGTAAAAGTCGGTTCGAAGAAGGGTGAGATCTATGCAGCCAATTACAACACAGATTCTCAAATTGTGATTGGTGGTTCCATTGAGGGGCTTCAGGCAGCTACCGATTATCTGCATGAGCACGGTGTTAAACGGGTTGTCCCGTTGAAAATGACGGTTGCGTCTCACACCCCATTTATGCAGGAGGCCTCCGATTTGTTGGCAAAACGAATTCGAGATGTCTCGTTTAACCAGTTGGCTTTCTCAGTGATCAGTAACACAACGTCTCAACCTTTCGAAGTTAACACGATTAAGCAAACGTTAATCGATCAGCTCATTAATCCAACCCATTTTTATAACTGCATTCAACAGCTTACTCAATTGGGTGTTGATACAGTTGTTGAACTGGGCCCTGGCGATACGCTGATGAAGTTTGCCAAGAATGTGGTGGCGAACGATCATACATTCCATATTGATAGTGTTAAGACGTTAAACGATTTTCGATCAAAAGCAAAGTTGGTGAAATAATGAGTGACACAAAACAAGTTGCATTAGTAACCGGAGCTGCCAAGGGAATTGGCCTGGCAATCGCTAAACGGCTTTCAAGTGATGGGATGACAGTTGTGATTAACTCACACCATCCCTTAACTGACGAAGAGAAACAAAGCTTTTCAGACGCAGGCTTTTCATTTGATAATTTGGTTGGCGATGTGGCTAATGAAGCCGACGCTGAAAAAATAGTCGGCGAAGTTGTTGAAAAATACGGTCAAATTGACGTTCTGGTGAACAATGCCGGCATTACAAAGGACAAGTTGTTAAGCCGGTTAAAGTTAGCTGATTTTAAAGCCGTGATCGACACGAACCTGGTGGGTGCTTTTAACATGACCAAGTTTGCGATGAAATTCATGCAAAAGAGCCGCTCAGGGGCCATTGTGAACCTGTCCAGCATTTCTGGGTTACATGGTAATTTGGGTCAGGCAAATTATTCAGCCAGCAAGGCCGGACTAGTCGGGTTAACGAAGACCGCTGCCAGAGAGGGTGCCCTGAGAAATATTCGGTGTAACGCAGTTGCCCCCGGAATGGTTGCCACTGACATGACTGGTAAAATGAGCGAACGCCGACAAAAAGAATTTAAGGATCAGATTCCGTTGAAACGATTTGCCGAACCTGATGAGATTGCCGACGCGGTCGCATTTTTGATTCATAATCAGTACATCACTGGCCAAGTGGTCACGGTCGATGGCGGTTTAACAATTTAGAGTTGTTGAAGGAGTAAATTAATGAGCAGAGTAGTGATTACCGGAATGGGAATTGTTTCCCCAATTGGAAACGATGTTGAAAGTTTTTTGAAGAATTTATTTGCTTCTAAAGTGGGCATTAATCCAATTACCAAATTTGACGCAGAGCCGACTGGCATTACCGTTGCTGGTGAGGTGAAAGACTTTGACCCGTTAAAACGAGTTGACAAGAAGTTTGCCAAGCGAAATGACTTGTTCTGTACTTATGCACTGTATAGTGCCAAAGAAGCAATGGAGATGGCTGGTCTCACCGAAGACAACATTGATCCTGAAGATCTTGGCGTGATTTATGGTTCTGGAATTGGTGGCTTGACCACTATTCAAGAACAGGTTATCAAGATGCATGATAAGAGCCCTAAGCGGGTATCCCCATTGTTTGTTCCGGATTCAATTATTAATATGGCGGCCGGTAACATTTCGATTGCTTTTAATGCGCTGAACACCAGCCAGGGAATTGTCACCGCCTGTTCATCAGGAACTAACGCGATTGGAAATGCGTTTGAGTATATCAAGCAAGGCAAGGCGAAAGCCATTATTGCGGGTGGAACCGAAGCGTCAGTGAATGAAATTGGAATTTCTGGCTTCGCGGCCTTAACGGCATTGTCCAAGGAAACTGATCCAAAGAAGGCTTCAATTCCATTTGATAAGGATCGGAATGGATTTGTGCTTGGTGAAGGTTCTGGAACTGTGATCCTTGAAGATTACGATCACGCCAAAGCCCGCCATGCCAATATTTTAGCTGAAATTGTTGGTTATGGAACCACCAGCGACGCCTATCATATGACTGCCCCGGATCCAGAAGGCAAGGGTGCCATTCGTGCCATGCAACAAGCGGTTGATGAAGCCGGCGTCGATGAAACCGAAGTTGATTACATCAATGCTCATGGAACCAGCACCCATGCTAACGACAGCGCCGAATCTAAAGCTATTAAACAAGTCTTTGCCAAGAATGACCATGTTAAAGTCAGCAGTACCAAAGGGATGACTGGCCATGCACTGGGAGCTGCCGGCGCAATTGAAGCCGTTGCAACGATTGGCGCAATCCAGCATAACCAGATGCCCGTGAACGTCGGTGTGGTTAACCAAGACGAAGCCTGTGATATTGAGTTGGTTAACGACGACAATAAAAAAGCCCCCGTAAATTACGCAATTAGTAACTCATTTGGTTTTGGAGGCCATAACGCGGTAATTGCATTTAAGGGATGTGATTAAACAATGAATGAGAAAGAAATTGAACGCTTGCTTGAGAAATTTGATCAATCATCACTGAAAGACTTCGAATTGACTCAGGATGACTTCAAATTAAAGTTGAGTAAACGTGAGCAGAATGACCAAGTTGTTGTTCAGCAGCCGACTGGTTCTAAAACGCCAGTCAGTGAAGTGCCAAAATCTACCAGTGCCAATTCTCAACCTGCTGGCGAGCCGCAACAGTCAGTCAAGGACAATGTTGCCGAAATTAAGGCACCGTTTGTCGGCGTCGTTTACTTTGCACCAAGTCCGGATAAACCGGTTTATAAAAAACAGGGTGACCACGTTGAAAAAGGTGAGGTCGTTTGTGTGATTGAAGCCATGAAGATGATCAACGAGGTCAAGAGCGATGTCACTGGAACAATTTCTAATATTTTAGTTGAAGATGGGAGCATGGTCGAATATGACCAGCCGATTTTTCAAGTCACGAAGGGGTAATTAAATGAAACCAGCAGTAAATGATGTCATTCCACAGCGTTATCCCTTTGAAATGATTGATAAGTTTATTGATGTTCAACCAGGAGTTTCAGCCTCAGCCATTAAGCTGATTTCGATTAATGAGTGGTTCTTTGCCAACCAAACGAGTAGTCGATTAGCAGTGCCACGCCCAATTATGATCGAGGCAATGGCTCAAACCGGGGTTGCGGCGATTTTGTCGATTCCTGAAAATAAAGGGAAGAATGTCTTTTTCGGTGGAATCAAGAATGCCACTTTTCAAGATGACTTTCGACCCGGTGACAAATTGGAATTTGAAGTTGTCATGAAAAAATTGAAACGGAATATTGGCTTGGGTCACGGGACGATTCATCGTGATGGCCAATCAATTTGTGAAGCTGATTTAATTTTTGCAGTTGAATAACGGAGGTGAGCAGATGTTTAAAAAAGTATTAGTGGCTAATCGTGGTGAAATTGCCGTCCAAATTATTCGGGCACTGCACGATATGGGCATCACGGCGGTAGCAGTCTATTCTAGTGCTGATAAAGACAGTTTGTTCGTTCACTTAGCTGATGAGGCAATCTGTATTGGTGGGCCACAACCGAGCGAGTCGTATCTCAATATGGCTCAAATCATTAGTGCTGCTAACCTGACTGGGTGTGAAGCAATTCATCCTGGCTACGGATTCTTGTCAGAGAACGCCGAATTTGCGGAACTCTGCGAAACCTGTCATATCAAGTTTGTCGGTCCCAGTCACGAATTGATTTCGCTGATGGGTGATAAATCAAATGCCAGAGAAGCCATGGAAAAAGCTGGCGTGCCAGTAATTCCTGGTAGCCAGGGAGTTGTCAAAACAACCAGCCAAGCAGAAACAGTTGCAGAAAAAGTTGGCTTCCCAGTCTTATTGAAGTCAGCTGCAGGTGGCGGTGGTAAGGGAATTCGTGAGGTTGATCGACCAGAAGATCTTCATAGTGCCTTCGAGCAGACTCAACAAGAAGCCCGGGTATCGTTCAACGACGATGATATTTATGTCGAAAAATTGATTCGAAATGCCAAACACGTCGAAATGCAAGTCATTGCCGATGAATTTAACCACGTGGTCTATCTGCCAGAGCGGGATTGTTCCCTTCAGCGGAACCACCAAAAGGTGATCGAGGAAAGCCCCTGTGTCCAGATTTCACCGACTGAACGGAAAAAATTGGGCGAAATTGTTGCCAATGCAACTTTAAAATTAGGCTATACCAATACAGGGACCTATGAATTCTTGATGACCGAAGACCACCACTTTTACTTCATGGAAATGAACACCAGACTTCAAGTTGAGCACACGATTACCGAAGAAGTGACCGGTATCGAATTGGTTAAAGCCCAGCTGAAGGTTGCTGATGGGCAAGAGTTGCCATTTACGCAAGCAGATGCAGCCGTAAAGGGACATGCCCTTGAGTGTCGTCTCAACGCCGAAGATCCTAGTCATAACTTCGCTCCCCGACCAGGTCGGATTAATCATTTGTTCTTTCCGGCTGGGTCACTCGGAGTTCGAATTGATTCCGGGGTCGCCCAGGGAAGCTTTATTTCACCATTCTATGATTCAATGATTGCCAAAGTGATCGTTCATTTGAATGATCGGAATACCGTAATTGCCAAGATGAATCGAATTCTAGGGGAACTCAAGATCAATGGGGTAGTGACTAATCAAACCTTCTTAAAGTATTTGATTAACACTGCTGAATTTAATTCCGGCCAGTATTCAACCAACTTTATCGAGAATCAGGTTTTAACGAACAAGGAGGGATTCCATGTTGCAGAGTCGGTTTAAAATGCCCAGTCATGACGAATTAGTCAAACGAATGGATGCAATCCCCGACCATGTACTGCGGGAATGCCCAATTTGTCATGCCAAGTTTTTATCGATGAGGTTGGGCCGTGACCATACGTGTCCAAAGTGTGGGTATGGTTTTCGGATTTTGGCCAAACGGCGTGTCAAGATCACATTTGATAAGTTCACTGAAATTGATCAAAATATCACGGTTCCTGATCGATACACTGATGAGAAGTATCGAGCTAAGATTGCCAAAGCCAAGAAAGTAACTGGTCTTAACGAAAGTGTGCTGACTGGAATTGGGTCGCTGAATAAGCAACAGGTTGCTGTGGGCATTATGGATCCATTTTGGATCATGGGTAGTCTGGGCAGTGCAACCGGTGAAAAAATTACCCGATTGTTTGAACTGGCCACTCGAAAGGATTTACCAGTGGTCATGTTCACCTCTTCAGGTGGTGCTCGGATGCAGGAAGGCCTACACTCCTTGATGCAAATGGCAAAGGTTTCCAGTGCCGTTGCGGAACATAGTGCGGCTGGGTTATTGTACATCGTGGTTCTTTGCGATCCAACGACTGGTGGGGTGACTGCCAGTTTTGCAATGGACGGGGACATCATTTTAGCTGAACCACACGCTTTAGTGGGATTTGCCGGTCGTCGTGTAATCGAACAAACAATCATGCAAACACCCCCCAAAGATTTTCAAAGCGCTGAAACCGTCATGAAACATGGCTTCATTGATCAGATTGTGAAACGGTCCGACATGAAGAAAACACTGACCCAACTCCTCCGCTTACATACAAAGGAGAATGCATATGGTTAATAAAACAGCCTATCAGCGGGTTCAAGGTGCTCGTAGAAAAGATAAAATTTCGACTGCAGAGCTGATTCATGGTTTGACAACTGACTTCTTTGAGCTCCATGGCGATCGATTAGAGGCGGATGATCACGCGTTGATTGGTGGAGTTGGTTTGTTGAACAACCGGCCAATCACGGTTGTGGGTATCCAAAAGGGCGCTGATACTGACGAGAATATTGACCGTCATTTTGGGAGTTCGACGCCGCAAGGTTATCGCAAAGCACTACGCTTAATGAAGCAAGCTGAAAAATTCCACCGGCCCATTTTGGCGTTGGTTAATACACCAGGTGCCTGGCCAGACGTGGAATCCGAATATCATGGTCAGGGCTCAGCAGTTGCTCAATGTATCATTCAGGGGATGCAGCTCAAGGTACCTTATATCAGTATCATTGTTGGCGAAGGTGGGAGTGGGGGAGCTCTCGCCTTGGCATGTGGTGATCAGGTGTTGATGTTTGAGGACAGTATTTACTCCGTTCTCTCGCCCGAAGGCTATGCAAGTATTATGTGGAAAGATTCTTCAAAGGTGCAACAGGCTGCCGAAGAACTTGGGTTAACTCCAGAGAGTTTACTGAAAGATGGTATTATTAATCAAATTATTCATGAATATAAACCTGGTGATGATTTAAGTGATTTGCGCGACTTCTTGGACAAACAGTTTACCGAACTCGAGAATTTGCCAATGAGCGAATTAATTGAACAGAGACAACGACGTTTTAGAAATTATTAATTCTTGAATTTACACTTTAAGTGCAACACTAATTAAATAAAGAATGGCCCATGGCCAAATTTCTGTAAAATGATGTTTGCGAAAACAATCATGAAAGGAATTTAGCCATGGATCACTACAAGCATATGCAGAACAAATGAATAATCGTCCCCGTAAATGTCTCGGATGGAAAACGCCTTATGAAATATTCTTTAATGTAGTGTTGCACTTAATTTGACAATTCAAGTTAAAAATAAAATGGAGGCACAATCATGAGTGGCTTTTTAGATGGTAAAACAATCGTAATCATGGGGGTTGCGAATAAGCGAAGCATTGCTTGGGGATGTACTCAGGCAATTATGAACCAGGGCGCAAAAGTTGTCCTGACGTATCAAAATGATCGGATCAAGAAGAGTCTGAAGCGCTTTGTTCCCGAAGACCTGGACTTACTTGAATGTGACGTTTCAGAAGATGAAAACATTGAAAAGGCGTTCGCTGAAATTGGCGACCGCTATGGTAAGATTGACGGTGTCATTCATGCCATTGCTTATGCTGACAAGGATACATTGACTTCTGGATTGGTTAATACCACTAAAGATGGGTATGATTTAGCCCAAAATATCAGTGCTTATTCATTAATTGCAGTTGCCAGATATGCTCAACCAGTGCTGAACAACCCAGCCAGCATCTTGACGTTGACTTACTTTGGGTCCACTCGGGCAATCCCTAATTACAATATGATGGGCGTTGCCAAAGCCGCTTTGGAAGCCAACGTCCGTTATTTAGCATCAGATTTAGGTGCGACTGGTATTCGAGTGAACGCAATTTCTGCTGGGGCCGTTAAGACATTGGCAGTTACTGGGATTAAACATCATGGCGAGTTATTAAAAGAATCCGAATCACGGACAGTTGATCAAAAGAGTGTTACAACTGATGAAATTGGTAACGTTGCTGCCTTTTTGATGAGTGATTTGTCAACTGGAATGACCGGCGATGTGGTATATGTTGATAAGGGCGTTCATCTGATTTAATCAGGACGGTCAATTGTCAAAGCCGGCGAGGAAAATGAGGTAATAAAATGGCGGATCATCAATCACAGATTTTACGAGCATTATTGGAACTGGATAACCGTTATATTTCCGGAAATGAACTTGCTCGGCACTTCAACATCAGTCGGCCGGCCGTTTATAATAACATTCAAAAGCTTAAGCAAAAGGGGCATCTGATTGAGACGAAGAAGGGATTGGGATACAGCTATCAGAAGTCAAAATGTTTTGATGCTCAAGTGATCGATCATTATCGAGTGACAACTTACCCGGTCAGAACGCACGTGTTTGATCGGCTAACTTCAACCAATGATTACGCTAAGCAGTACGGCACCGAAAAAACGGTGTACAAGCCCCAGATCTTCGTGACGGATACCCAGACGAAAGGGCGTGGGCGCTTGGGTCGGCGATTTTATTCACCAGCCAAGACCGGTATCTATATGAGCTTGCTGATTCCGATTCAAACTCGCCAAACGCTGCATTCCGGGTTAATCACAACTGGCACAGCCGTCTGTGTAGTTCGTTCACTTCAACCCTTTTTTCCACAGGTCGATTTTCGCGTGAAATGGGTCAATGATATTCTTGCTCATGACAAAAAATGTGGTGGGATTTTGACTGAGACAACTGCCAGTCTTGAAGATGGCTCTCATGAAAATGTGATCGTGGGGATTGGTCTCAACGTTGATTCAGATGACTTTCCGGATCCGATTAAACACAAAGCCGGCGCAATTGTTGCTCATAGCCAAATTGACCGCAATAAGATTGTGGCCAAGATTATCGACAATTTCTTTTACATGTATCAAACTTACCAAACTGGCAATTTTTTGTCGGAATATGCGCAATTATCAGATATCCTGGGTCGAAAGATTCGGGTCGAAATGGGCAGCCGGGTCTATCTGGGCATTGCTGATCATTTCGATAATGAAGGGGCATTGGTGATGAACACTGATTCAGGCCAGCTGACAGTTTCTAGTGGTGAAGTGACGAAAGTTTATTTACCAGAGAATGGTTATACTGGCTGAGCTAATCCATTACATTTATGGTTAACTTGGATTGGGGTTCACTTAACCGTTAACAACTCATAGGAGCGTTTAGATGAAAATCAGAGAAATTGTTCAAACGGCACTGATTACTGCAACCATTATTATTTTGGGAATGATCCCACCGTTACCACTTGGTTTCATTCCGGTTCCAATTGTGATGCAGAATTTGGGAATCATGTTAGCAGCCGTAATTTTAGGACCCAAAAAAGGAACCCTGGCGATTTTCGGGTTCCTCTTGCTGGCGTTGATTGGTTTTCCAGTGCTCAGTGGTGGTCAGGCAGGGCCTGCATTTTTTGCCGGACCAACTGGCGGCTATTTGCTCGGGTGGTTATTAACGCCACTCATGATCGGCTATGGTCTTTCCCGGCCATTTATTAACCGTCGTTGGAGTTGATTAAGTATTATCTGGTTCGCCGGCGTCTTATTGGTCGATGTTATCGGCTCAGTCTGGTTATGGCTGGTCAGCCCGATTTCATTGATTGGGTCACTCGTGTCAAATTTGGCATTTATTCCGGCGGATACATTGAAAGCAGTGGCTGTTTATTTGGTGGCCGAGAGAATGCGGATTTGGAATAAAGAAACCACTCGTTTATAAGAATACAAAAATTGATAGTGTCCAACAGATAAGGCTCATCATCCGAAATTCAAATTCTCGAATTTCGAATGATGGGCCTTATCTAGTAACGGACGATTTTTAAAGTGGCTTTATTCAGAATTTCAAGGGAACTGAGAAGTCGCTTGATTGTTGACGAGGTTGAATTTAACGGGTGCTTTTTTGACTCCAAAATTGAATCGCTTTTTCGAGATGATCCAGATCAATAGAAGTCACGCTGCCATCACCATTTGTTATCATCAGACTGGGCAAGGCGGTAATGCCAATCCGGTAAAAAAGGGATTGGTAGTCATCTGGGTCAGCATCAGCAAAATCGAAATAATAAGCCTGTATCGAATTTAATTTCAGCGCGTATTTCAATTTAGGAACAATGAGGCGACTCAGTCGATCGCGAGGGCTGCCAATAAAAATCAATTTGCACTGAGATTCTTGAATCAGGGCGGTTAGTTTCTGCAGATCGACTGGGGAAATAAGCTTGGAAGGTTTCATCTCTTTGCGGTAGCGATGGCTTTCGAACGCTAAAATGATGGTTTCAAATAAGTGCCAGTTAAATATTTTTGAAAGGATCATCAAAATTAATAACGGCAGAGAAAAGATGTACAATGTCAAATCAATACAGAAAAGTAATAGGATTTTAAATATAATCGAATCATAGCCACCCGGGATAAGCACTGTCGCATTACTGGTCTGAACCGCTAAAAAATAGGCAGAACTATCCACCCCACGATTCAACGCGTCATCATGGACATGAACGCCTCCTATCAGGCATTCGTGCACGAACTATTCCCTAACGCCGAACTCATTATTGATCGGTTCCACATTATTCAATTAATGGGCCGGACGATGGATACCATTCGCACTCAATGTTTAAAGCAACTCGACAAGCATTCGCGGGAATATAAAGTACTGAAATCACTATGGCGCCTATTCCACAAGGCCAACCCTGACGCACAAAAGAGCCGCTACCTCTTCGGCCTGAATGAGTACTCGACCGAACAGAACGCTATTGATATTGGAACCGATACGTTTCCGGCCTTCAAAACAGCTTATGAAACCTACATCGATCTCCACGATGCTTTGATGGGGCGTCACGCTGATGAACTCAAGAATATCATCACTAACTATCAGCCTAACGGCACGCCCCTAGATACGGCCATGCATACCCTACGAAAGAATCTTAATGGAGTAATTAACGCCGCCAAATCGTCCTACTCTAACGGACCGATAGAGGGCATCAACCGTAAGATCAAGGAGCTCAAACGTGCTTGTTATGGCTTCTCCAATCAGGCCAATATGTTCACACGCGTCTACCAGCTGATTGCCTAGATTGTCTACCACAATAACGTCACGATGGTAGGCTTATTTGTTATGCCTTCAAGTACGATATTCAGACAACACACCAGATTAAACGCCGCAACTAATAAAACAACAAAAAAGATCTCCCACACGAGGAGATCTCCAAAGGATAGAAACTATCCTTCAACACCATTTGACAAACTTCCAGTTTATGAGCAATGGCGCGGAGGTTATTGATAAATCTTAATAAAAAGATAAAGACCGTCAACGATTTAATCGAGTGAAGGATCCAATTGGTCTGTTTAAATTCTGCGAAGCGCTAACCGTATTGGGCTAACTTTTAACGGCTCCGGCAACCAGAAAACTGATATCGAGTGGTGTCACGTCGTTGGTTAGATTGCCAATCGAAATGAAGTCGGCGCCGCAGCCCTTAAAGGTGCTGATTGATTCGGCGGTGATCCCTCCAGATGCTTCGACCTTAATCGTTTTTGGGACGAGCTGGCGCCACTGCTTGATCGTTTCAGGGTTCTGATTATCAAACATGATGACATTGGCACCGCCAGCAACGGCTTGGCGAAGTTCTTCTTCGGTTTCCACTTCGACCTCAACTGGGTTGAGGGGGCCGACATGCCGTTTAACGGCCGCAAGCGCCTGGGTCACCCCGCCCGCTAAGGCAATATGGTTGTCCTTTAACATAATCCCGCCAGTTAGGTCAAAACGGTGATTGAAGCCGCCGCCAACGCTGACGGCGTACTTATCAAATAATCGCAAGCCGGGAGCAGTTTTACGAGTATCCGTAATTCGAATGGTCGCATCGTCCAATAGCTTGACGAAGTGTGTCGTCTGGGTGGCAATCCCGCTCATTCGCTGAATTAAGTTAAGGGTGACCCGTTCACCAGATAGTAGGGTTTGGGCTGTCCCGGAAACTGTGCCAATGATGTCGCCGGCCTTAACCGGAGTGCCGTCCGGAATTCGTGGTTTATAGGTTGCGTGACCCAGTAAGTCATAAGTTGCCTGGGGAATTTCTTGACCGCAAATAATGCCACTCTGCTTGGCGATAAATGATCCAGATAGGGGGGTTCCGCCTGGCAGAAACGCGACACTGAGATCCCCGAAACCTAAATCTTCTTTCAAAAATTCGCTGATTTTTTCCTTTAAGACGATGGGATTCATTGGTTGACCTCCCCGTTAGGTTGCTGATCAGCGCTGGGCAATGCCAAAACGGCAATCGAACCGATCAACAGTGAAACCATAAAAATGACGAAGATAATACTAATACTAATTTGGTGATCCATTAAGACCCCAATTAAGAGGGGGCCAAAGATTGCGCCGATGCGGCCAATTCCTTGCGCCATGCCGGTCATGGTTCCCCGAATATTGTGAGCATAGAGTTCCGGCGTCAATGCGATAATGGCCCCGTATGCCCCTAAGTTAAAGAAGGAAAGGACACAGCCAGAAATCACGATGAGAAGGGCTGACGCTGATTGGCCAAACATGATGGCGCCAAAGACCGTTCCCAGCATATAAATGGCAAAGACGTACTTGACCCGAATGCGCTTGGCTAACCACGATGCGCAGAGGTACCCCGGTAATTGGGCAACGACGATGATCGTGGTGTAACCAAAGCTGTTCACGATACCATAGCCCTTATCAACCATGATACTTGGTAACCACATGAACATACCGTAGTAACTGAACATCACCATAAACCAAGCAAGCCAAAGCATCAGTGTCCAGGGTTTAAAAGTGGTTTTCAGACTAACAAGCCAGTGTTGAGTTCCGGTGCTCTTCGGTGCTGTTTCATGAATGTGTTTTCGTAATACAATTGCAAAAACCCCGGCGATTGCGGTTACCACAAGAATTCCCCGCCATCCTAGAACCGGCGTTAGGAGAAATGATAAAAATGACGCCACCAACCAGCCGAGGGCCCAAAAACTATCTGCCAGAATTAGCATCTGCGAACGTTTAGTCCCCCTGTAAATGTCGGCAATGTAGGTGGCCGCAACCGGTAATTCCCCGCCAAGCCCCATGCCAACGAAGAAGCGAATGCCTAAAAATGTGTAAAAACCTGGTGAGATGGCCAAAATCAGGTTGCCGATTGAGAATGTCAGCAAGGTGGCGATCAAGGTATTCTTGCGGCCAATCCGATCGGCTAAGTGGCCAAAGTAAAATCCACCACAGACCATGCCAATGGTGCTGACTGAACTAATCAGGCCGGTTTGTGAATTAGATAGTGCCCATTGCTGATGGACGATGGGCATAATAAATGATAGCAACCCGACGTCCATGGCATCAAATAACCAAGCCGTGCTAATAATTAAGAAGATGAACGTGGGGCGTTGTTGCGTGTTATCCATAATAAATGCAAGTTCCTTTCAATTAATAAAAGTACCAAGTACTTTTAAACGAGTAAAATAAAAATAGGTTTTACTTTAAATAAGAGAATACACGGATTCTGTGAAAACATCAAGTAAGATAGATTGTAAAATTAATCCGAACGCTGTTCGGACAAAAAAGATCAGCTTCCTTTAAAATGGTGTTTACCACAAACCCATCTTTTAGGAGCTGATCTTTTGTCTAGTATAACCTATTCCGAACGAATTAAAATCGAAACCTTTTGTGAACTAGGGCTGTCCAATATCCAAATGGGCGTTCGGCTGAACCGATCACCGTCAACAATTTCTTATGAATTATCTCGATGTCAACCTTATCAGGCTGAATTAGCACAAACAGATGCCGAATACAAGCGATCACGATGTGGTCGGAAAACTAAGCTGAGCGATGAGTTAAAGCAAAAAATTCTCAACCATT
>NZ_FMXC01000010.1 GCF_900103655.1 Lactobacillus kefiranofaciens | reverse complement strand
ATATCAAGTGATTGCTTATGAAATAATTAAACTAATAATTTCTGACTATATGCTAATGCATACGACTCTACGGGAGCGCGCTATGTTAAAAATGCTATCGATTTAGTAAGAAACAAATATCATTATTCAAAAATTAATATTGTAGCTCACTCAATGGGGAACTTAGAAGTTGCTTCCTACATTAAATTGAATGCTGGGAAAAAGAACTTTCCACAAATCGACCATTTAGTAGCTATGGCTGGACACTATGATGGGATTATTGGTATGAATGACAAGCGACATCAATTGAAGATAGATAAAAAGACTGGCAAGCCAAGTATTATGCGGCCTGAATATCGTAATTTATTATCTTTGCGCAAAATTTTTCCTAAGAATACTAAAGTACTAAATATTTACGGTAATCTTGAAGATGGAACCAACTCCGATGGGGATGTATCTAATGCATCAGCTCAATCATTGAAATACTTAATCAATGGTAGAGCTAAGTCATACCGTCAATTAATGATTCGCGGTAAAGGCGGTCAACATAGCAAACTATATAATAATGCCCAGGTTAACCGTGCTTTAGTTAACTTTTTATGGAAGTAAGAAAGTATGAAAAAGATATGTTAAACTTAGTCCAAGAATCTATAAGTTCAAATATTGTGAAATTTACGATTATCGACAATAGTTAAATTAATACTCTTTGAAACGAATCTGTTGAGATTCGTTTTTTTATTGCTTTTATTCATAACTATTAGTTATTGAATTTGATTTAAAATAAGTATTTAACATGCTAATTAGGCTCTTTTATACTTTGTTTAACAATTAAATGTGTGAAAAGGAGAGAAAGACATGCAAGAACTTCATTTAACTCAAGAATGGGATAAAGTTTTTCCTAAAAGCGATCAAGTTGACCACAAAAAGGTAACTTTTACCAATCATTTCGGCATTACTTTAGCTGCTGATCAATACACACCTAAGAATTATACTGGTAAATTACCTACCTTAGCTGTTGCTGGACCATTCGGTGCAGTTAAGGAACAATCAAGCGGCCTTTATGCTCAGACAATGGCTGAAAAGGGCTACTTGACTATTGCCTTTGACCCATCGTTCACTGGTGAAAGTGGTGGCAATGTGCGTGATGTTTTCTCACTTGATATCAACACTGAAGACTTCCAAGCTGCCGTTGACTATTTAACCAATCTCGATAATGTTGATCTCGAAAAAGTAGGGATTATTGGTATTTGCGGTTGGGGATTATCTATGCTCCTGGCAATAACAGCGCTGGCTATCGTGGTGGTTTGTACGACAAAGGCAATCATTATGAATCTAATGGCGCAGGATGTGGTTATTGCAACTTCTTGCGTATTTCCAAAGATGGGCAGAATGCGGTAGTTTTACAAAGCGTGGATAGCAGCAATTATGGTGGTCTAAGCAAGGCAGCTGATCAGATTTATTCGGAATTGTTTGGTAAGTGAGGCGATAAAAGGCTTCACTTTTTTTGCTTTGTGACAGCGTTTTTGCTTGAATAAAGGTGATCATAGGTAAAAATTACGTGAGGGTTAAAAAATGTTACAGATACAGTATGGTAAGTCACTTGCTGATGAACTAACAAGTACAGATAAAAAGGCAATATCGAAAGATTTATTTACCTTGTGGACAGCTGATAAAGTAAATATTAAGGGACAACAATATTATTTATTAGTTGAAAAGAATACAGGATTACCTATTTTGTTGACTAAGTTAAAAGCTGATCAGTTTAAGAAAGTGCTACATGAGGTAGTTAAGAATTATGATTTTATCACTTCTCAGCAACAGGAAAGGGTAATGCAGTTTTTTCAAGATCAGCAAGTTAAATTTATTGCTAATAATCGTTCGACGACAACTAAGGCATTTAAACGAGCTAAGAGTGACTTGGAAGATAATGTGGATGTATTATCACAATTAGTTAATATTCCACATTCAGCTAAGTCTGCTACTGTTGACGACTTAGTATTGCTATCTTTAGCTTATCCTTCAATAGACTACGAAATGGGACATAATATCCTTACTAAAATGCAAGAGCAAGTAAATGATACTTTACCTATTAAGCCAATGGATGCTAATTTAAATTCTAAAATCAATTGGCAACAGTGGAAGGACTATGAAGGAAAACCTAAGCGTGGCAATGCAAAAATAGTAAAAGAAGTGAGAGACTACAATAAAAAAGTAGTATCGAAATTTTTATATCAAAAAAATATAGAGCTATTTTCAATTGGTAGTGCTCTTCTTTCAGATTTTCAAGATTATTATTTATTGCAAAAGAAGATTCTATTCGTTACCAGCAATTTAGCTGCGTCCACTTCCTATATTTGGTTGAAGGTGGTAAGCAAACGTTATAGTCAGATGTTTTTGGATGATATCTTTCACTGCTTTATTGAGTTTTATAATTTTTTAGGTGAAGAAGGAACAATTGGTAAGAAGGATGCCAAGAAAACTGAAAAGAATTTGAAATATTTGTATCGGCAATTAAGTTCTAATGTGGCGGTGCCAGATGGCGAAAATTCAGATCCTTTGGAAAGTATGGAATTGGAAAATAAAAAGCGAAACGACATGGTTTATGAAATGCAGGTACAAATGTGTGCATTTAAGCCTGCCATGTGGCGTCGCTTTATAATTAATGGGAGCAGTACTGTGGAGGATCTGGAAATTGCTATTCTAACCATGTTTAGAACGGAATTTGGGCATATGTTTGATATATATGATTCTAAAATTCGTCAACATTTTGATAATGATCATATTGATCCTGAAAACGCAAAAGTATCGTTTTTTACTAAGGATGATCAATTGCTATTAACATATGATTATGGTGATTGCTAGCAATTTGAAATAATAATTAAGAAGATATATAAATCGAAAAAGCATTTGGCTCATCCTAGAATTCTTGCTGGTCATGGTTATGGTATTATCGATGATATTGGTGGAATAGATATGCTACAAGAATATTATGACACTCCGGATGATGAACAAGATCCAGATTTATTAGATTGGTTGGGTGGAAAGATAGATTTAGATCAGTTTGATATGAATGAATTGAATAAGGAACTAGCTGAATAGTTAGTTACTATGAATTAAACACAAAAAAACGAGAACCGCAACTGCTGCAATTCTCATTTTTTAATATCCAGAACACAAATCAAGCACTCTACGCATGATTCTTAGACTCCTGGCTTGATAGGTGTCTCGATATATTGTGGTAAGTATTGATTCCATTGAAAAAAAGATCATCGGATTCATTATCAAATATCACAACAACACCTCATTTCTATCAAATCATCTTGCAAAGTAAGCGCTTACTTTACCTACTTATAATATACCATAGATTTGATAATTTGGATAGAAAAGAGGCTAAATAAGCATAAATTTCGTCTTCATTGTTCTTCATGTTATCCTAGTTATAAAGACTATATTGACAGTTTAAACGAGGTAAAAATGATTAGACAAGCAAGAAAGACTGACTTTCCATTAGTATATCCAATTCTTAAGCAAATTTTTGACGAAATGCAAATGAAATCCATTGAATCATTGCCTGAGGATCAATTATACAGCTTAATGAAGTTGGGTTTCATTTCTGAGGACTATCGCTATTCTTATCGTCGTATCTGGGTAGCAGAGAAGGATGGTAAGGTTACCGGCATTCTAGATATGTATCCTTATAAGGATCAGAAGATTATTGATGTCGTATTGCGTCACGATTATGCTAAGACTGGCTTGCCAGTGCCCACTGTAATCTTTGATGATCAAGAAGCTTGGCCTCATGAATGGTATATTGACGCGTTAGCCGTTCATCCCGATCACTGGGGTGAAAAGATCGCTAGCCACTTGATGGATGAAGCTGAAGAAGTTGCTAAACAACATGGCTATAAGATTATTAGCTTGAATGTTGATCAAGAAAATCCCCGTGCTCAAAGATTATATGAGCATAAGGGCTATCAAGTTCAAAAATCAATGACTATTGGCG
This sequence comes from Lactobacillus kefiranofaciens, assembly GCF_900103655.1. GTDB lineage: Bacteria > Bacillota > Bacilli > Lactobacillales > Lactobacillaceae > Lactobacillus > Lactobacillus kefiranofaciens. Next base: position 63,803 of record NZ_FMXC01000010.1, on the reverse strand, counting down.
ATAGGACCTATGATCATATGATTAAGCGGATTTAGAAATAAAAGACAGATCTGGAATTTCCAGATCTGTTTTTCTTATAATGCAGGTTCGATTTCAGAATAAATTTGTAAAATGCTTTCTTTGCAACCATGAGAAACCCAATCTTTTACTCGATAAATAGTAACGCTGCTGATACTAAGGATCTTCTTGTTAGAATAATCACTCTTAATCAGATATTGCTGTAATTCTTTAAAAAATTTGTTTTTGATTTCTTGGCAGATATGGCGTTTACAATTATTTTTAATCGATAAATGATAAATATTGTTGTAGTAAACGCGTAAATCGTAGATTTCTTTGAGAAAACCATAGACTAGCTGCTTTAAACTGCAATCTTGATATTCACGGAAATGGAGTGCAATTTCATGCTTTAAGATATGACAGATTAATCCAGGCATTCCATCATACTGATTGTAAAATGCGCTGCGACCAATTCCTAAGGTTTTGCAATATTGTGTAACTGAGTATTTTTTTACTGTACGCTTGGCCAAGTCTTTTCTTAAGGTCAAATGTAGGCGGTTATTATTCATTAACTATTATCCCTCTCACTTCTTTTATGGTAACGTTTTTCAACGCAACTCCTCCTATTACGAAATAGTACTTTAAAAATATATCAATTATATAAAAATATAGCAATAGCTTTTTTTGATAATATATAGTTTATAGTTGAATGTAAGCTTGATGGGCTTGGATTAGGTAGAATAATTTTGTAGAAAAAATTTTTATTAAGGCAAGGAGAGAAATAACCTACTGACATTATTTTTTAACTGAAACATTAATAGGGTCTAATAAATTAATGATTTTAGTCATAAATGCTGTAATGACGAGCTGTGACAGTGACCTATATAAATATTAGCATTGCCTAATAGACAGTACAAAAGAACCAGACTGTTTGAAAAGCATAAACAATTCAGGTTCTTTTGTTATGTTTGATTAATATTTTTAATAAGCAGTTCAATATTTTAGGGCATAATAAAAGAGTTCAAACAGGTGACTGAACCACTTGAACCCTTGGATTAGGAACTATATTAAGTTTTTAAACTACAACGTCAATTAATGGTTAAATTTCTTATAGTTTTGGCTGTGACTTAACTTAGTTACATTAACTAAAGTATTATCTGAACCAGCATCACTATAGTTATTTTCTTTCATGCCTTTCTTTGAGGCATTGATTAAAGCTTTACTTGCTTTACCAGTTTGATTCCATTTAATAACGGCTTTCTTGGTATAGCCTGAAGGCAATGTGATTGAAGCAGCTTTAACAGTTGAAGTGTTATTTGTAGTACCGTTTAAAGTCGTTACGGCACCACCTGCTAAAGCAGCTGCAATACTAATGGTTGATAAAAGTCTAACATTCTTTCTCATTTTCCTAATCCCCTATGTTAAAAAAGTCTTTTTATCAAAATTCCCAATGTATAAACTCAACACTTAAGAAGTAGTCGGTTTCTTAAGTTCTGCTATAAGTCTCTTCACCTAGATACAATAGCAGGGTTAGAATTAAAGTCTATATGTGTAAAGATTGAATAACACCTTTATTAAAAAAAGTATATATATTTCCTTGCAAAAGCTTGGTGTTATGTCATTTGTAGGCTTAAAATCATCAAAACTATACGGCTAATAAATAATTTGAAATGCACTTTTATATATTAAAATATATAAAAATAACTATAGTTATAAATAAAAAGCGATTAATTAAACTAAAGAATCCCATAATACCGGGGATATTAGTTGATTGATTCTAATTAAATATTTGCATATAGCTTTGGGAGTGTGTGCAGCTAATTTAATTAAATAAACCACAAAATATGTAAAAAATAACGTTTTTATCTAAATATTGTGGTCAATTATATATAATTTAAAATATATATTGCAATGCCAAAATATGGTATATTTATAAGGCAATAAACATAATAAGTGCCAAAAATACAATAAAATTGGCCTTGGTAAGCGTATAGATTTGAATTGCTTCAATATAGTAGATATTTCACAATAAATAGGGTATTTAAAAATTCAATATAAGTAGATACTAATAAAGACTTGTCAGATCAATACTTATTGCCATAAAAAATATTTCGTCATTCGAAACGAGTTCCAAGACTTGAAACAAAGTCTGAAAGCTTTGAAAACGAATACAATAACTTTGAAACATGGTATAAATATAACTGTCAGATAACTAAAGCGAGTTTAAAAACTTATATATAGCAGACTTTTAACCATGAATGGTAAGAAATATTCAGTAGTTATTGCCGGTGGTGGTAGTACTTTTATCCCAGGATTTGTACTTGATTTAATCAAGAGTCAAGACAAGTTCCCAATGAGACAATTGAAGTTCTATGATAATGATGCGGAACGCCAAAAGAAGATTGGTGAAGCTGTAAAAATTATCATGAAGGAGAGAGCTCCACAAATTAAGTTCTCATATACTACTGATCCAAAAGAAGCCTTTACAGACGTTGACTTCGTAATGGGCTCAATTCGTGTTGGTAAATACCATATGAGAAGTTTAGATGAAAAGATTCCATTAAAATACGGCGTGAACGGTCAAGAAACTACAGGACCCGGAGGTATGGCTTACGGTCTTCGTTCAATTCCAGCAATTTTGCAAATTATTGACTGGATGGAAGAATACTCACCAAATGCTTGGATGATTAACTATTCCAACACGATTGCGATTGTAGCTGAAGCTTGCCGTCGTCTTCGTCCTCATGCTAAAGTAATCAACATCTGTGATATGCCAATTGATGACATGGACAGAATGGCTGCTATCTGCGGTTTGAACAGTTGACATGATATTGACTTCAACTACTACGGCTTGAACCACTTTGGCTGGTGGAAAGAAGTTAGAAACAAGAAGACCGGCGAAGACTTGATGCCTAAGCTGAAAGAATACGTTAAAGAACACGGCTACTGGGTAGGCGGCGACTATGATAAGGATACTGAAGCTTCCTGGGAAGCTACCTTTAAGAAGGTTGCCGATGATTACAAGATGGATCCAGAAACCTTGCCAAACAACTACATGCAGTATTACTACTTCCCACAATATGAAGTTGCTAATGCTGATCCCAAGCATACTCGTACAGATGAAATTCGTGAACACCGGCAGAAGATTGTCTTTAGCGAATGTGAAAGAATCGTTAAAGCTGGTACTGCTAAGGACAACATTTGGGATATCTCAGGCTTGCATTCAGAATATATTGTAGATATTATTCATGCGATTGCTTACAACACTCATGAAAAGTTCTTAGCCAACTGTGCTAATAATGGTGCTATTTCCAACATGGATCCAGATTCTATCGTTGAAGTACCAGCATTGTTAGGTGCAGATGGAATTCAACCAATGGCTACTGGTGAAGCTGGTCGCTTCCAAAGAGGCTTAATGATGGAGCAACAAACTTGTGAAAAGCTGGTTGTTGATGCTTACGTTGAGCATTCTTACCAAAAGATGCTGCAAGCCTTTGCTTTGAACAAGACCGTACCAGATGCAAGTGTTGCCAAGAAGATCTTGGATGACATGCTTCCAGTCAACGCCCCATATTGGCCAGAATTAAAATAGTCATAACTAAAAACAACATATTAAGGTAACTATCCGTTGAAGATAGCTACCTTTTTTGTGTCTAACATGCTATTCTTTCCTTATATGGAAGAAAGTCGCTAGAAAGGACAAAAATAGATGGATCTAGAAACAGCAGTCATGAAGAAAAAAGAGGGCTTCAATGATACTGATAAAGCCATTGTGAGTTACTTGTTAGAGTATCTGGAAGCTGCCAGCAAGTTGAGTTTGTTAGAATTAGCGCACAAGTTATATGTTTCTAAGTCTGCTATTTTTCGTTTAAGCAAAAAATTAGGGCTTAGTGGTTTTAGTGAATTAAAGTTCGAATTAGGGAACTCGCGGCTAGAAAAGTGCAAAATCAAAAGCGTTCACGTGAACTAGACTTTGATAATAATTTGCAGAAAATCATTACAGAAACTTTTAAGTACTTCAAAGGCTTAAACCTCAGCGAATTATTTGCCGATATCGATCAAGCTGAGAGCATTTATATCTATTCAACCGGTTGGCAGCAGCAGATTATTGCTGAGTACTTGTCACATTCATTTTTCTTAGTGGGGAAAAAGGCGATCATTTTGCCTAGTGCTCGTGATGAGGTATCAATGCTCGGACAATCTGCTGAGAATAAGGATATGTTATTTGTGATTTCTTTTGGTGGCTTTAATAAGACGATTATTGAAGAACTAAAGAAAATTGATGTGGTAAATACTAAGTTGAAGTTGGTTTCGCTAACTAGCTGGCAGCCAGGAAAGCTTGCTTCTTTGAGTGATTACAGTTTTTTCTTCAGGACGACGCCGTTTCAAATCAGCAATCAAAACGCGGTAACTTTTAGTTCGGCATATGTCTTAATCGACTTGATTATGAATGAATATGGCAGGCATCTTGATTTACAAAAATAGGGGATAGAACGATGAAAAAAATACTTTTATTATCAACGGGTGGCACGATTGCTTCTGTAGCGTCTAATGCAGGTCTAGTGCCTAAAGAAACTGGCGAGGAATTAATTAAGATGCTAGGTAAGCTGCCTTATGAGATTCAGGTGCGCGATATCTTGCAGCTAGATTCTTCTAATATTCAGCCAGAAGAATGGAAGCTCATCGCACAGAATATTTATAAATATCGCAATGACTATGATGGCATCGTAGTTTCGCATGGTACAGACACCATGGCTTATACGGCTTCAATGTTGTCTTTTATGTTAAAAAATATCAATATTCCAGTAGTGTTAACGGGGAGTCAGGTACCGATCAACGTTGTTTTAAGTGATGCGCATGATAATTTGCGGTTGGCTTTTGCGGCAGCGGCAAGCTGTCCACCAGATATATATTTAGCCTTTCATAATAAAGTAATGCTCGGTTGCCGTTCAGTTAAGGTGAGAACCACCAATTTTGACGCTTTTGAGAGCGTGAATGTGCCGCCAGTGGCAACTGTTTCTTCAGATGGTTTGGTCTTTAATAAAGATGATGATTTCCAAAAAAAGCATGATGGCAATCCAGTATTAAATACTAAAATTGACGCGCATGTTTCTTTAGTTAAATTGTTTCCTGGTTTTGATCCTAATTTGCTCTTTGCCATGGTTGATAGTGGCTGCCGAGGAATCGTCATTGAAGCCTATGGCTTAGGCGGGATGAATTTTATTCGGCGGAACATGGTAGCTGCCATTGGAAAGTTGATTAGACAAGGGATCCCTGTTGTTGCTAGCAGCCAGTGTTTATATGAGCGTAGCGATTTAACCAAGTATGAAGTTGGTCGTGAAGCCTTGCTGGAGGGCGCGATCAGTGCGTGCGATATGACTTCTGAGAGTGCAATTACTAAATTAATGTGGGCCTTAGGCCAAGGGATGAATGTAAATGAAATCGCTAAGTTTTTTGGCACTAACGTTACGGGCGAGGTAAGTCTTAAGTAAATTTAAAAAATTTTACAAATTGATTAATTGTAAGCGCAGTCACTGCTATTATAAGTACAACCTTGTATAATAAAAGAGGGAAAAAGGAGCGTGCAATTTAATGAAGAGTAAAACTTTAGAAAGAATATGGATTATCCTTGCGGCATTAGGAATAGGTGTTTCCCTTTTTGTAAATAACTCGAATCAATTGATTGAATCTAATACTAACAAGATTTCGAGTGCGATTATTAAAAAGTAAATTAAGCGGTCACGAGAGTGATCGCTGTTTGTTAAAACAAAATGATAAAACCGCGTTGCTTCAGCAATTAGCAAGTGCTTATGTTAAAATATTGAGTGTAGAAATCGCTTACAATGATTAAGGGGATTTTGGACTTATGGAACTTTTAATTGCGACACATGAAGGCTTGGCTTCAGGTTTGATCTCTGCACATGATATGTTAGCAGGCAAGAATGATCAAATCGCTTCAATTGAATTGACAGATACCGGTATTCGGGACTTTAAGGAGCGTTTTGCTCAAATAATGCAAAGATATCAGGCAGGTCAAGTTTTAATTTTGACCGACTTAAAGAATGGCACACCACATCTGATTGCAGAAGAATATGAGCAGCAGCATCCAGATCGTGTTCGCGTAGTTAGTGGCGTTAACTTGCCAATGGTATTGGAATTAAGTCACAGACTGATTACTGCTTCTCTTGATGATTCTGCACAAAAGGCAATTGAAATTGGTAGAAATCAAATTGCTGTAGATCAAATGCAATTAGTTTAGCAACGAAAAAGACGATAAATTAACTGTTCTATCGTCTTTTACTATGCTTATTTTTAGTCTTCGATTAAACTATCTCTATTTCGCACCAGATTATTGCGCACCTTTTTAAATCCTTTAACTACTTCAACTTGAGCAATTGATGACATTGCCAAAGCAATGACTACGATCCATTGGCCAGCTGAAAGGCTAGTAACGTAGAAGATTTTTTGAATTGCAGGAACAAAGAGAATAATGCCCATGAAGAATGCAGAAATTAGGAATGAAATAATTAGCCAGATATTCATGCCAGTTGCTATTTTCCAGATTGGATCGGTATTGGAATGCTGGTTGAATGCTCTGAGCATTTGTGACAAGGCCAATACGCTGAAAGCCATGGTTTGACCGACAACTTGGTTGCCAGTTGCTAGACCGATAAAGAAAGCGATCAGAGTCATCAATGCGACAAAGATTCCCTGGGTAATTACCCGCCAGACTAGATCTTTTTCAAATAAAGTACCACTCTTGACTGGTTTGTGCTTCATGATATTTCTGCTTGCTGGGTCTACACCCAAAGCTAAAGCTGGTAAGGTAGCAGTGGCTAAGTTAACCCATAGAATACGGACCGCCAATAATGGGGCATCCCAGTTGAAAAGAGTAGCGACAAACAAAGTCGTAATTTCAGCAATATTACCCACAAGCAAGAATTGGATTACTTTTTGGATATTGCGGTAAACGCGGCGTCCTTCCTTGATCGCATAGGCAATAGTAGTAAAACTATCATCTAGCAAAATCATATCGGCCACGTCTTTCGCTACATCGGTACCGGTAATACCCATAGCTACGCCGATATCGGCTGCTTTTAAAGCAGGTGAGTCGTTCACGCCGTCGCCAGTCATGGCCGTTACTTCACCGTTACGCTTTAGGCTTTGAATAATGCGCAATTTATCTGCTGGTGAAACACGGGCAAAAGCAATTTATCTGCTGGTGAAACACGGGCAAAAACAGTTGCTCTTTTGACAGCTTCATCCAATTGTTGGTCAGACATCTGATCAAGTTCGTTGCCAGAGATGGCTAAGTCGCCATTTTGATAAATATTCAGTTTTTTAGCAATAGCTAAAGCGGTGATCTTGTGGTCACCGGTAATCATGATGGTGCGGATGCCTGCGTCGCGACAGGTTTGTACAGATTCAGCTACTTCTTCACGTGGTGGATCGATCATGCCGCTAACGCCAATGAAGGTTAAATTGTTTTCTAAATCAGTTCCGGCATCAGGGATGTTCTTTACCACTTTTGTAGCAAAGCCCAATACGCGCAATGCGTCCGCTGACATAGATTTAGTGAGCTGCATGATTTGTTTTTGATCATGTTCAGTAATTGGACGAACGTTGTTATTAATCATAATCTGACTGCATAGTGGTAAAATTTCGTCAGCTGCGCCTTTGGTGAAGGCTACGTATTGGTTATCGATTTCATGCAGAGTCGTCATTCGTTTTCTATCTGAGTCAAAAGGCTGTTCAAATAAACGGGGATGTTCCTCTTTTAATTTGCTTTGCTCCAAACCCAACTTTTGCGCAAATGGAATCAATGCAATTTCAGTGGGATCACCAATTTCATGCTTGCCATTGATGCTGGCATCGTTGCAAAGAGCACCGGCATACGCTAAGGCTTGCACGCCTGGGCTATTTTGCATGCTTTTAACATCGATTGCGTGACTAAAATCATCCGTGGCAATTTGAGTAACAGTCATCTTGTTTAAGGTCAAAGTACCGGTCTTGTCAGAACAAATTACAGTCGCACTGCCTAAAGTTTCAACCGCAGGCAATTTTTTGATTAAAGCATTGCGCTTGACCATTCGCTTGACGCCTAAGGCCATCACAATCGTTGCTGTAGCTGGCAAGCCTTCTGGAATAATAGATATTGCCAGGGAAATAGCTACTAAGAATTGTGGCACTAGTGGCTTTTGGTAAATTGCACCAAGGATAAAGACCAAGACGCAGATGATAATACCAATAATTGTTAAAAGTTGACCAACGCGAGTGAGTTTGCGCTTAAGCGGAGTTTCGGTTTGCGTTTGATCTTCTAGCATCTCCGCGATGGCACCCATTTCGGTGTTCATGCCGATTGTGGTGACTACGCCCTGGCCGCGACCATAAGTTACAATTGAGGAACTAAAGGCCATGTTGCGGCGATCGCCCAATGCGCAGTCTTGGGCTAAAATAGCGTTCGCGTCTTTTTTCACTGGAACGGATTCGCCAGTGAGGGATGCTTCTTGAATTTTTAAATTAGCAGTTTCGATTAGACGCATATCGGCTGGGACCATGTCGCCGTCGTGCAAGTTGACGATATCACCAACTACTAATTCTTTAGCTGGAATTAGTTTCTCTTTGCCATTTCTGACTACATGAGCCATTGGTGCACTCATGTCCCGCAGGGCAGCTAGAGAAGACTGTGCTTTTCTCTCCTGCACAATGCCAATGATGGTATTCAAGACTACAATTGAAGAAATAATGATTGCTTCAATGTATTCGCCTAAAATAGCAGAGAAAAGAGCTGCTCCTAGTAAGATCGGAATCATCGGATCGAATAATTGCTCTTTGAGCATCTGCATGATAGTTTTGGGCGGCTTAGCTGCTAGTTCATTGTAGCCATTTTTTGGCGTATCGGAACTTCTTCGTCAGTTAAACCATTTTCATTTGTATTAGTTTGGGTTAGTACCTGAGCTGATGCAATTGTCCAGGGACTTTGCCTGTGATTATCCATAATGGACAGATCAATCCTTTCGTAAAAAAATGGAGAATAGCCAATGTAAGCCATTCTCCATTTGAGAAACCTGTTCAGTTTTCATTTGTGTATTGGCAGCGTTATTGGCGCTTCTCAATATATAAATCCTAGAATTAATTTTATCATATAGTGACATAGTGTCAATAGGATTCATCATCATTTTTTGATTATATTCATGAAAGAAAAAATTGATTTTTTTGATAGCCACAATTGCGGTATGATTACTGTGCGAGTTGCTCTCGTGGAGGAGTATGACAGCTCGCTAGTAGTCACAGCATGAATTTCCGTACACTTGACTACGTTTAATGGAATCGTTTATTTGGCAAGAGAGATCTTGCTATTTTTTATGCCAAAAATGCTTAAGCTTGGTTAGAAAACTTTCTTTTGTTTTAGTCGGGGCATCTAACTGGGGCTTGGATTCTGAAATTGGTTTGCTTGAAAAATATTTTGCCCTTTTCATTTTTTGACTAGCATGGTCATGTGTTGTCTTCTTAAATGTTTGATGGTCATGTAAGTGAAGTGGCTTATGCTGGGCTTTTTTCCTAAGATGATAATGTTTCTTATCAGTTTGTGCTTCCATTGCAATGTCAGGTCTAAAGTAATAAAGCTGCTTTCCATCATAACTATTGACTAAAAAAACTAGAATATCATGCAAATCGCTTAGGCAGCGCCAGGCTTGCTTCTGATCCGGTTCAATCTTCAAATCGTGCACTGCCGCGTTGCCCATCCGGCGCACTTCGTCAAAAAGATTCATGATGCTGAGAGGATAGTTGACCTCAGAGCGTAGATAATGGGTGTCATTACGTAAATTGTGATATTCGCCAGCTGGCAATTGATAATATTGATTGAGGTTTTCTAATTGAAAAATCTGTTTAGTAAGTGCTTCAAGCAAAAGCCGTGAATTGCTGATGACGTCACGGTAGTCTGCAATCGTATATAATTTGTGAATCTTATTGGCTGCAGGAAAATGCTGTTTGAATGTGGGACTGGCTTGTAAAAAATCAAAATTAATTTCCATAAATTCTGCCTCGCTGAAAAAAGATATTTGCTATTTTGACTCAAATTGATACCCTAAGAGAAAAAGCAATTTTAAACAGGGTGTAAAAATGAAAAAGCATAAAAAAATTTGGACATTTGGAATAATCATCTTGCTCATTGCCGCTTTCACGGGTTTGGGCAGTCTTTATTATACAAAAGATCGACAAATTGAGCGGATTGTAGCTAATTTGCAAAATCCCAAGGCTGAGATGGCTAAGTATGTGATCCCATCAACGCCAGATATGAATGTTACGGATAGCAGTTTAAAGCCACTTCAGAGTTACTTCAAGGAACATAAAAAGGCCGCCAGACGCTTAGCTTATAACTTACGACACAATCGTGATAGTGCCGAGATTCAATTAGTAGAATCAGGTCGCTACTTTATAATTTTTCCTAAATATCGGTTGCGGGTGCAATGTTACCGGCCCCAAGTGCAAACTAATCACGCGGATTCAACTTTATATGTTGACCGGAAAAATTATGGTCAAATGCAGGGTGGCGACCAGAATTATTACCAAGATTTAGGGCTAGTTTTCCCAGGACGCTATCATGTTTTGGTCAAAGCCAAGGTCAACGGTCGCCAGTTAGATGCCGATTCGATTGTTAATATTTGGTCAAATAAGACCGTTAATATGAAGATTAAGACTGCCACTTTTCAGATTCGCAGCGTTCCGAATGGAATTATTTATGTCAATGATCGCAAGGTAGGCAAATTGACTAAAAATGGGACCTATACTTTTAAGGATTATCCAATTGCCAAACGGATGGAAATTTATATCAAGAGTAAAAGCGACGGGCAAACGATCAAGTCTGAAAAGGTAACGGATTTATCCCAGTCAATTACTGCTGCCTTCAGTGACAGCGAGGATGATGTTACTGATTATGATAGTACGCAAGATTACCAGGGGAATAATCAAAAAGATGTCTACCAGGATGCAGAAGGTGATTACATCGTTAATCCAATCTGGCCAGGACTCATTCAGGTAGGGGATGCCACTAGAATCCTCTATGAAAATTTCAAGCAGCCTAGCGAAGATGATTTTGAAAATGGCAAGGACAATTCTGATTATCAAAAGCTGACTAAACGGTTTAAGTCTTGGAAGAAAGATAAGAAGCTGAAAAAAGTTAATGTTGAAATCAAGGTTTTATCTGTGATGCCTGGTAGACGTAATTATAGCAAGGTTGATTATGAAGTGACCTTAATTAAGAAGTTTAAGAATAAGGGGGAAAAAAAGGAAAAGCTGTTATATCAAAACGCAATTTTTCATTATGTTGAGCAGCAACAAAGGATTCAAACGATTGGTGAATCTAAATCAATTAAAACTAAAAAATAAATAAACATTAATTTATCAAGGTTTTCTGCAGATGTTTAAGCAGAAAGCCTATTTTTTTATCTAAAAAGATTGACAAAAATGCAATATCATATTAGTGTATTAATTAAATAATACAGCAGAACAAAAACAAAGAACGCGAGGAACTTAAAATGAACGAAATTCTTGTGGTGGACAATATCACCAAAACTTACGGTAAAAAAGGCGAAAAACAATACCAAGCTTTAAAGGGGATCAACTTCAAGGTTGCTTCTGGAGAATTCGTAGCAATCATGGGAGCTTCTGGCTCAGGTAAAACTACTTTATTGAATATTCTTTCAACATTAGATAAGCCAACGACTGGTCAAGTTTTTATTAATAGTCACGATATTAGTACTTTAAACACCAATCAAATGGCAGATTTCCGTAGTAAAGAAATTGGTTTTATCTTCCAAGATTTTAACTTATTGGAGAATCTAACCAATCGAGAAAACATCGCATTACCACTTAGCTTGCGCGGCATTTCAACTAATCGCATTAATCCACTTGTGGATAAGATTGCTGAAAAGTTGAGCATTAAAGAAATCTTGAATAAATATCCCGCAGAAATTTCTGGCGGTCAAAAGCAGCGTGCAGCTGCAGCGCGTGCCTTGGTGCATGAACCAGCAATTTTGCTGGCCGATGAACCAACCGGTGCGCTTGATTCTAAGAGTGCACGAGAACTTTTAAATACGATGGAAAATTTGAATAAAAATGATGGCGTCACAACTTTGATGGTAACGCACGATCCATTTTCAGCTAGTTTTGCCAACCGCATTTTATTTATTAAAGACGGTAAGATTGGTCAACAAATGGAAAAGGGCAAGCAGTCAAGAGTTGACTTTTACCATGAATTGATCGCCCACTTGGGTACGGAAGAATAGGAGGGAAATCATGATTTGGAAATTATCTTTGACCGGGATTAAAAGCCGGCTAAAGGACTACACGGTTCTGTTTTCAGGATTAGTTGTAGCCAGCATGATTTTTTACATGTTTTTATCTTTGGCGATTAATCCGGGCTTTATGAGTAAAGATGTTAACGCGCCGGGGCAATACTTGAGCTTTATTTTCGGCTTCGGGATTGTTCTGCTCGCAATTATTACTTTTGTTTATCTGGTGTATGCCAACTCGTTTTTGCTTAGCATGCGCCAGCACGACTACGGCATGTTCATGATGCTGGGAGCCAAGAGTTCGGAAATTGGGTTATTGATCTTCTGTGAAACCTTAATGACCGGGATCTTGGCTACGGTATTAGGAATCGTAATCGGCTTTGGCTTGACTGCGATTGTTTCGAAACTGGTGATTAGCAGCTTAGGCTTGCAGATTACGCATTTTCAAATAATCTTGCCTAACGCAATTATCTGGACATTAATTTTATTTGTTGCGATTTTCTTCTTAGCAGCTTTGAGAAACGTGCATAAGCTTGTACGCAGCAAGGTGATCGACTTATTGCATGAAGACCAAAAGCCAATTAAATTAAGCCGCAAGAATGGCTTAAGAGTAGTTGAAGCTATCTTGGGCTTGGCACTGCTTGCTGCAGGCTACTACATCATGGGGATGCCAGCTAGTGCAATTTTCTTCATTATCCCAGCAGCTTTAGTTACTATCGTAGCTGGTTCTTACTTCACTTTTGATTCATTCTTCACACTCATCATTAATCTGTTTCTCAAAAAGAAAGGCTTTGCCTACCACGGCATTCGCGTCTTCACTTTGGGTCAATTAAAATTCAGAATTCGTGATTATACGCGCATTCTGTCAGTCATCTCATTACTTTTCGCTTTAGCGCTTGGAGCTATTACTGTAGGTCTTAATTTTAATTCATTGAAGGATCAAGCAGTTAAGAGCTCATACTATGATGCAACAGTTATGCAAAATAGCCCAGCTGTTAAGAAAAATATGGCTAAGCTTGATCTTAAGAGCAAGGCTACTTATCACTATGTCGAAAACCAGAAAGACCTTTACTTCAACCAAGCTGAGTTGGAAAAGAGTCCACTTAAAGATATTAAATTTATTCAACACGGCAATAATTTTCCAACTTACAAGCCATATACTGTGAAGACTAAAGATTTAACCAATCCTAATAGATATGGCAACATGCTGTTGGGGACAATGGTAGGTGCAGGTAAAAAGAAGATTAATTTAGTTTCAGCTGACAAGTTGAAGACAATTAAAGGGCAGAAGAAATTCGTCACTTTATTAACAGTGAAAGACTTTGCTAAAGATTATCCAACCTTGATGAAGCTAGAAAAGGTGCAAATTGCCGCTAATCCAGCGATGGCAAGTGCACTAACTGGTACTAAACCATTTAGTTATCAAATGATGCTTGGCTTCTGTAGTGGTTTTGCATTCATGGGTTTCTTCCTCGGAATCGCATTTTTGACCATGCTTGCTTCAACCTTGATGTTCAAAGTCTTAAGCGGTGCCGCCAGCGACAAAGTACATTACGAAATGCTTTATAAGATTGGTTCTAGAGAAAAGGTGCTTAAGAAATCAATCAGAAGCGAAATCGGTGTCTTGTTCCTATTGCCAAGCGTGCTTGGTGTAATCGATGTACTCTTTGGACTCAGATTGTTTAAAGCATTATTGCCTAAACCATATATGGGAATCTGGCTACCATTTTTAATCTTTATCGTATTGTACTTCGTTTACTATGCGGTAACGGTGAAGTTGTATAAAAATATTGTTTTGAAGAGATAAGAAATACAAAAAGCTTTCCAAACTGGAAAGCTTTTTTGTTTATAAATGCATCTTGTTCCAACTAGGAATCTTAATTTCACCCTTATTACTCATAGTCATAATTGTAATTGAAGCATTCTTAGGACCAGGTACTAGCGGAATATTATCGCCATAACGATACCATAGACTTCTAATTGTTAAGCCGTGGGTAACTAGCAAAATATTTTCTGCACCATCTAATTCGCTGATTAATTTGAAGCCTTTGTCAAGGCGATCCCAATATTCTTTTGCATTTTCAGCTTGATGATATGGGTCGGCTTCCTTGATCCAATCTTTAATAGTGTTGATGCTCTCATGCTTAAACATTTCCTGTCTTGTGGCGTAACCGTATCCGCCACCGATCATGCGCCAAGCCATTTCAGAATCTAATCCTTCGAAGTAGCCGTAGAATTGTTCTCTAAAAAATGGACTGGCAATGTGCTGCAATTCGTCTTTATTAACATTGTGCTTCATAATCAGTTCACAGGTGTCGCTAGCTCGCTTCAAGTCACTGGATAAAGCAATATCAAAGGGCACATCCTTTAATGCTTCGCCTGCCTGATTAGCACCTTCAATACCAGCTTCGGTTAAAGGCGTATCGCACCAGCCTTGCATTTTGTTATAACGGTTAATATAAGTTTGTCCATGACGGACAACATAAATTCTTTTCATTTTTTCTCCTCATCAAAAAACTCTCCTTTATTCTAAGAAAAAAAGAAGAGCAAATAAAGTAAATTACTTTTCATGATAGATTTTTCTAACATTTTTGATATCTTGCGGCTGAATCGTGTAGATTGAACCTTTAGGATACATTACTGAGACGGTTTTGGTGTGATTGAGTCCAATTACGTGACCTAGTTCATGTTCAGCAGTGTTCACAATGCGGTTATTGCTGTAGCCATACCATTGATTTTGCAAATAATAACGATTCAAGTGAACTGTAGCCTTCAGTAAATGACCAGTTGCTGGATTATAAGTAGTCGCCGTTTCACCAGCCGCATTGGTGCTGCTATCATTAACGACATTAATGATAATTTGGGCATCTTTTTTATTATTAATCTGATGAAAAGTGAAGGCACCAGTTCTGTTCCAGGCATTCATGGCATCAATGGCCGCAGAACACAGCTGCAGGTTATCATGAATATCAACATATACGTCAGCTTCAGGTTTAGTCCAGGACCGAGTATTAGCAGTATCACTATCGGTAGTTTTACTAGTCTTGGTTTGCTGCTTATCACTTATTTGAGGCTCAGTAGCTGTCCCTGTATTGAGCAGTTGACTAATGCGGTAATTTAACATGGCTAAAGAATCTTGCGTAGCCATCCGCATATTAGGATTGCTCCTGTAGGTCCAAACACCAAAAGCTAGCAGTGCAAGCAAGAAAATATTTCTGATGATTCTAAAAAATGTCCTCATGAATATTCAACTCCAATGCCAAAATTATAAGCTTGAAAGCTTAATTTTTCACTTATTTTCGCTTGTATTTTTCTTATGAGCGTGAAAACTACAATAAAAGCGCTACTCATGATAAAATAGAATGCGAGTTTTTTTAAGGAAAAGGTGATTAAATGGCTACAGCCAAAACTGAAAGTAATGAAAAAGCACTTGAACAAAAACACCTTGATAATGTTTTAAAGCAGATCAAGGAGCGAGAAAAATCTTTAAAAAAGTCAATTAAATCAGCTGAAGGCGAAGCGCGAGATATTAATTCACACTTTTTTGACGATGTTAAATTGGATTATGACGGCTACTCTACTTCAATGGAAACTGCGCTTTCAATTCACCAGCAGCAACAGCTATTGAGTGAGCGTGAACATGCTTGGCAGCATTCTGCTAAGCAGCTTAGTACGGCGGAACGACTTGAGAAGCGCCCATACTTTGCTCGAATTGATTTCAAGGAGCAAGGCGAAAAGAAGCCAGAAACCATTTATGTTGGCCTGGGTTCATTTGCTGATAAGAATGATCATTTCTTGATTTATGATTGGCGCGCGCCTATTTCATCTATTTATTATGATGGTAAGTTGGGCAAAGTTTCTTACAACTCACCAGAAGGTGAGATCACCGTCGACATGACCAAAAAGCGGCAGTTTATGATCAAAGATGGCAAGATTATCAACATGTTTGATACCAATGAATCAATTGGTGACCAAATGCTGCTGGAAGTTTTATCTGAAAAATCCAGTACGCAGATGAAGTCAATTGTGACGACTATTCAACGTGAACAAAACAAGATTATCAGGAATACTTCTGCGGACTTGCTCTTTGTTCAAGGTGCGGCCGGTTCTGGCAAGACGAGTGCAATTTTGCAGAGAATCGCCTTTCTGCTGTATCGCTATCGCGGCAATTTGACCTCAAGCGATGTAATCATGTTCAGTCCTAACCAATTGTTCAATGACTACATCAAGAACGTTTTGCCTGAAATGGGTGAACAAAACATGGTGCAGATGACTTATTGGCAATTCGTTGCCCGTCGTCTGCCGGGGATGAACGTTGAAAATCTATTCAAGCAATTTGAAGACCAAACTGCTGATACTAATATCAGTAAGTTTAAAGACTCAGTCAATTTCTTTAATCTCTTGACGCGGTATGCTAAGCACTTGAATGAACGCGGCATGATTTTTAAGAATATTTATTTCCGTGATAAAAAGAAGCCATATTTTGACAAGAAAAAGATCAAGGAGATCTATTATTCTTACAATCAAAATTATAATTTAGCCAACCGAATTGATGCTACGCGCGAAGAATTGATCAAGATGCTTAATCGCAAGATTGCGCCTGAAGCACGTAAGGCTTGGGTGTCTAGAACAATTGAAGGCCTTAGCCAAGAGCAATTGAATGATTTATATGATCGACCAGATCAAGAATTCGAATCCGAAAAAAAGGAAGAGGCTTTCTTAGGCAGAAAGATCGTATTAGCTGCCTTGAAGGGTGTCCACAAGCGGATTTTGCACAATCATTTTATCAATATGCGGGCACAATACCTAAGTTTTTTGCGTGCCGTACCGAAGATGATGGATCTAGGCAAGTGGGACATTGATGAAGCCGAGTGGATGAAGCACGTTGAAGAGGTAAAAGAGAACTTCAAGAGCCATAATATTGCGATGAATGACGTTTCTGCTTATTTATACTTATACGACTTAATTACCGGTCGTAGGACTGACTTTGAGATGCGTTACGCCTTTATCGATGAGATTCAAGATTATACGCCATTCCAATTAGCTTATCTGAAGTACAACTTTCCTCGTGCCAAGTTCACGATGTTGGGAGACTTGAATCAAGCAATTTTTACTAAAGATGAGAGTCGCAGCTTGCTTAAGCAAATTTCAGGTTTATTTGATCCAGAAAAAACTGATGTGGTGCAGCTAACTAAGTCATATCGTTCGACTAAACAATTGACTGATTTTACTAAACAGATATTGCGTCAAGGTGAAAAGATCGAAGCCTTTAACCGCCAGGGTCCTAAGCCAGTAATCTGGGGCAGAAAGACTGATAAAGACACAGTTAACGTCTTAGTAAAAGTTCTAAAAGAAAATGAAGCGCAACATTTTACTACGGCTATTATTACTAAAGATTTGGCCAGCGCGCGGTTTGTTCATGAACAATTGAAGGCAAAGGGCGAGAAGGCCACTTTGATTGCTACAGCCAATCAAAGGCTGGTTGATGGTACTTTGGTGATCCCATCATATTTAGCTAAAGGACTAGAATTTGACGCCGTAATCATGTGGGGCGCTTCTAAAGAGAACTATCATCAGCTTGATGAAACACAATTAGTTTATACGATCACTTCACGGGCAATGTATAAACTGGATGTCATTTATACAGGAACCAAGAGTCCGTTATTAGATGTGGATTCTACGACGTATGAAGAAAAATAATTGACAAAAACAAAATTATCATTTACTATTTTAAACAACATTAAAAACAACTTAGAACAGAAGCAGTAGTGTTAGTTGCAGTAATAGAGAGTCTTTGCTGGTGGAAATAAGACATGAGCTAGCATGAAGTCACATCTGTGAGTCGGTTCTTTGAACTTAGTAGGGGAATCCGGGATAGCCCGTTATAGCTAAAGGTTGATTATTAACTTAGTGAGGCAGGTTATGTGAGTAATCTGCGAACATGAGGTGGAAGCACGATTAGTTCGTCCTCGTAGCCAATTGGCTGCGGGGGCTTTTTCTTTAGATAAATAATCAACCTAGTGAGGTATTTTGCGTGAGCAAGTGCAAACATGAGGTGGAAACACGATCAGTTCGTCCTCTTAGGCTAGTCCTAAGGGGACTTTTTTATTAGGGAATAAAGGGTGAGAATATGTCAGTAAAGTATATCGGAGAAATTTTACCAGCCTTGTTGAATGGAGCAGGGATGACTTTAAGCATCTTCTTTTGGACGTTAATTTTAGCAATTCCATTAGGAATATTAGTTTCATTAGGGGAAATGAGTAAAATTAAGCCTTTAAAATGGTTGGTTAATTTTTATGTGTGGATCATGCGGGGCACACCGTTATTAATGCAGTTGATCTTTGTCTTTTATGGCTTGCCAATCATTCAGATTGTCTTTCCCCGTTATCAGGCAGCACTGTTTGCCTTCGTTTTGAACTATGCTGCTTATTTTGCAGAAATCTTCCGTGGCGGTTTTCAATCAATTGATCAAGGGCAGTTTGAAGCGGCTCAGGTTTTGCAACTAAATCGCTGGCAAACGATGACTAAGATCATTATTCCCCAGGTAATAAAAATTGTCTTGCCTTCGATTGGCAATGAAGTAATTAACTTGGTTAAGGATTCCTCATTAGTTTATGTAATCGGCTTAGGTGATTTGCTTAGAGCCGGTAATGTGGCGATGGCTAGGGATGTAACGCTAGTACCATTGGTTTTAGTTGGAATTATCTATTTAATTTTAATCAGTGTTTGTGTCTTTGCTTTAAAGAAGCTAGAGAAACATTTTTCTTACTACAAGTAATAGAAAGCGTGAATTAAATGTTAACGGTAAAAAATTTATACAAAGAATTTGATAATCGGCCAATTTTAAAAGATATTTCTTTTACTTTAAAAGATGGTGAAATCATGACTATTGTAGGACCATCCGGAGCAGGCAAAACAACTTTGCTTCGAATTATCGCGGGTTTAGAGGATAAAGACAGCAGTGAAATTTTAATTGATGGTCAGCAATATGATTCAGGCAAGGTAGGGGTAGTTTTTCAGGAATACAATTTATTCCCTAACTTAAATGTATTGCAGAATATTACCTTGGCACCGATTGAAGTTTTAAAAGAAAGCAAAGAAGCTGCGGAAAAGAATGCGCGGGATTTGCTTAAGCAATTGCAGATGACTGGCCGAGAAAAGCAGTATCCGTATGAACTATCCGGTGGACAGAAGCAGCGGGTGGCGATCGCACGTGCCTTAGCAATGAAGCCTAAAATTTTATGTTATGATGAGCCGACTTCTGCTCTTGATCCTAACTTGCGTAAAGAAGTTGAAAAAATGATCTTGAACTTGAAAAAGTCGGGCTTAACACAGTTGATTATTACCCACGATTTACAATTTGCGGAAAATGTAGCTGATCAAATGCTCAAGGTGCAACCATTAAGTGAGGCGTAGCTATATGAAGAAGCGATGGATTTTTATTTTAGTTAGTCTTTTTGCGCTTTTTTTAACAGGTTGTGAAAGTGTGCAGAAACGGGCTAACAGTCAGGATACGTGGAATAAGATTGAACGGAAACGGCAAGTAGTCATCGGTTTAGATGATAGTTTTGTACCGATGGGTTTTGAAAAAAAAACGGTCAACTAACAGGCTATGATATTGATTTAGCTAAGGCTGCTTTTCAGGAATATGGCATTAAGGTTAGTTTTCAAACGATTGACTGGTCAATGAACGTGACAGAGCTGCGTAACGGTACGATTGATTTGATTTGGAACGGCTATAGCATAACGCCGCAACGGAAGAAGAAAGTTGCATTTAGTCGCCCATATTTGCGCAACCGCCAGGTACTAGTGGTGAAAAAGAATAGCGGCATTAACTCTTTTAGTCAGATGAAGAAGTATGAATTAGGGATGCAAACGGGATCAACGGCTGAACAGTGGTATGAAGGCAAGCAGAAAGTCTTGCGAGCTAAAAAGACCATTTTATACGATACGATTTCTAATTCATTTTTAGATTTAAAGGCTGGCCGAATTCAGGGTATTTTACTTGATGAAGTGTATGCTGATTATTACATTTCTCATATGGCCAAGAGCAACAATTATCGCGTAATTCAGAATGATCAAGTGCCGATGGATTTATTTGCGGTAGGGATGCGCAAAGGAGATAAGACTTTGCGTAGAAAAATCAATGCTGGTTTGGTTCGCTTGCAGAAAAATGGTAAGCTAAGACAAATTAATGAAAAATGGTTTGGCAAAAATAGCAATTATTTAGGAAATAAAAATGAATAATTTTTCTTTTAAAAAGATTGATGAAATGAGTGGGCGAGAAGTTTATTGCGTTGCACGTCTGCGCGATGAGACTTTTGTGGCAGAACAAAAAATTACGTTACCCGATTTAGACGATCAGGATCTGGCTGCAATTCAGGTTTATCGACTAAATGAAAAACAGACGACTGCAGTGGCTACATGTCGTCTATTTGAAGAAGATCATAAATGGATGTTAGGCCGGGTTGCCGTTTCTAAAAAAGTGCGTGGACGACATTTAGGCAAGAAGATGCTCGAGGCCGCTCACCAATATTTAAAAGAGCGCGGAATAAATGCACTCTATTGTCACGCCCAAATGAGAGTGAAACCTTTTTATGATAGTTTGGGCTATAAAGTTGTTGGTGAGCCGTTTGATGAAGGCGGCGTCCAGCACGTGATGATGAAGAAGAAACTTGGGCTATAAATACAGTTATTAACAATTAATACAAAAAACCGCTACAACTCGGTCAGAAGTGTTAGGCGGTTTTTGTTTGCATCAATGGATCTCAATAATCTGAACTAATTAACTTCTTTTTTATTGCAGGCACAATCTGCCCAACTAAAAATTTATTACCCTTATTGGTCAAATGTTGTCCATCTGCTTGATAATATGTCGAAATGTCTTTAAGCTTGTGCATTTTATTTAAGATATCCACAAATGGTGCATTGTATTTATGAGCAACTTTTTTAGCGATTGAATTATAAAGATTTAATCGTTCTTCGCCATAATATTGGTTAATTTCAAAATTATTAGGGTCAGGCAAGCATAAGCCTACAACTATTGCTTTGCCTACTGCATCAAGGATTGTGCTTAAGTCCTTTTTGTAACTTTCAGGACTAATGCCCCATGCCGTTGCAGCATCGTTATTGCCATATTCAACTACTATACGATCATATTTAGCCGGAATTTGTTCTAAAAAATCCACGCCTTCCACGGTAGTAGCGCCACTTTTAGACAAGTTTTGCACCTGTGCATAATTTCCTAAACTTTTTTGGAATAAATTAGTCACTAGATTAGTGTCTTGTCCATTGCGGTAGCCATTAAAAATTGAATCACCAAATAAAATAATTTTTTTCATTCTTAACGCCTTTCAATTATAATAAGTAAGTATTGTTTGTACGAGGAATGGATTATGAAGAATTATACAAGCTTTGAAAGAAATGAATGGGCTCAGCTTGCGCCCAAGGATAAAGTAAATATTACTAAAGAAGAATTGGCTGATATCAAATCTTTAGGTGATGTAGTTGATTTAACGGATGTACATGAAATTTATACGAGTTTGATCAGCTATTTAAACTTAGTTTACCAGCAAAAGAAGGTTGAGCAAAAGGCGCAAATTGAGTTTTTGCATAAATCATTTAAACCGGCTCCCTTTATTATCGGTATTTCAGGTTCAGTGGCGGTAGGCAAATCAACGACAGCGCGACTGTTGCAGCTACTTCTTAAAAGAACGTACCCAAATTTGAAAGTACATTTAATGACGACAGATGGTTTTATCTATCCGAACCAGGAATTAAAGCGCCGTGACTTAATGGCACGCAAGGGATTCCCCGAAAGCTACAATATGAGTTTGTTGAGTGATTTTTTGCGTGATGTTCTAAGTGGCAAGGAAGATATTGTTTATCCACTGTATTCACAGGAATTAAGCGATATTGTTCCCGGGAAATACGGTCATGTGAGAAATCCCGATATTTTGATTATTGAAGGGATCAATACTTTGCAGTTGCCTGAAAGTGGTCAGGTTGTAACAAGTGATTTCTTTGATTTTTCAATTTATATTGATGCCGAAGAAGATTTAATTGAAAAATGGTATATGCAGCGCTTTAAGAAAGTATTGAAACTGAATAAAGACAAGCCCAATAATTTTTATTATGCACTGGCTAATGGCCCGATCGATCAAGCATTGCAGCTAGCAGAAGAAACTTGGCAAATGGTTAACTTAGTTAACCTGCGTGAATATATCGCGCCAACTAAAGAACGAGCTAGCTTGATTTTGCATAAAACTAACGGACACCTAATTGATCGCATTTACCTGAGACATATTTAGTTTGGTATAATAAAACAGATAAGGAGATAAATTTTATGCAAGCAATTAATTTAAAAAAAGGCATGATCTTTAGTCAAGATGGCAAGTTGATTAAGGTATTGAAAGCTAATCACCACAAGCCTGGTAAGGGTAATACCGTGATGCAAATGGATTTGCGTGACGTGAAGAGTGGTGCCGTTGTTCATAAGACAATGCGTCCAACTGAAAAGATTGACTTAATCGACGTTACTAAAAGAACTGCCCAATACCTTTATGGCGAAGGTGATGTTTATACCTTTATGGATACTGAAACTTATGATCAATATGAAGTTTCAGCTGATCAATTAGGCGATGACGTTAAGTTCTTAATGCCAAATATTCAAGTTGATATGGAATTTACTGGTGATAATAAAATCATCGGGATTGAATTGCCTTCAACTGTTGAAATGACTATTAAAGAAACTCAACCTGAAATTAAGGGCGCAACTGTTGCTGGTGGTGGTAAGCCAGCTACGATGGAAACAGGCTTAGTTGTGCAAGTTCCTGACTTCATCAAGGAAGGTGAAAAGTTAATTATCGGTACTGAAAATGGTGATTACAAGTCACGTGCTGATAGTCAACCAAGATAAAGATATTAAAAAGCTCTCAAAACGAGAGCTTTTTGTTTACCCTAAATTACGTCGCCATTTCGAGCATCAATTTTAACAGTTCGTTTTTGACCATGCTGGACTAAATTAACTTTCCAAATTGCACGGTCATTATCATCTGTTAATTCCCAAAAGATAGGTGTCCCGCCACCAATTTCCTGGTTAGCAATTTTATTAGCTCGACTGCGTGAAATAGTTTTATTTAAATTCAAAGTAGTTTCATCATCATAGTCATAATCAAAAATTTGGGTTGATTGACCAAGGATTTTGTTATTAGTTGCATCGATTTGAATGCTACAGTCCTTAAGATTATCGTAGCCAGTGATGTTGTAAAGGTAGATGTTGTCCCTAAGTGTCAAAGAAATGGACTTGATTTTGGCACTAGAATAGAGTGATTTAAATTTTTGCACCGCATCTTTTTGACTGACATGGATAGCTGGTAATCGATCGCTTGAATAATTGACATTTTGTGTTTTAGTAACTGAATTAATAGTACGAACGGTAAAATTGCTTGGCTTTTCTGGCTGCCGTGCATTAAAAATAAGTGTTCCCGATATCCCGATTGCGATTCCAGCAATCATGCTGGCGATAATTAAGAAAAATTTTTTCATGATGTTACCTCTGTTATAGTTTTAAAATATTATATTTTAATTATAAGCTATATAGAAAAAGGTGACATGATGTTTCTAGTTATTTAAGGATTTCTTATCTCTTTTGTTGCATGATTGCAATTTAGTAACTTATTGGTAATTATTTGAGAAACAGCATAATAAGCGCAATTAATGCCGGTAGCATTTGCACGGTGAAAATCTTTTTAGTTGCGGTAAAACCACCGAAGATAGCCACGACTACAATGAAACCTAATAGCAGTTGCCAGATTGAAAACAGCACTGCCCCTTTGAAGATGAAGAAGACCAAGATCATTAATAGACCGAGCATCCCATTGTAGATGCCTTGGTTAGCCATTGAGATTCTGGCTGCTCGTTGCTTAACAAAATTGATATCCATGTCAAAGGCCTTTGCCTGCATTTCTGGTTTGCCCAATATTTCTAAGAAGCAAATTCCAATATGTTCAATTGCTACGATAAAAGTTAATATGATTCCGATAGTTGTCATTCAAATTTCCTCCTAAAAAATTACTTACTAAAAATAATAACTAAAGTATTGACATCTGTAAATATTTTAATTATTATTAGGCTTATCAAAAGTAAGAAGGAGGATGAATTACATGTTAGTACGTCAATTGCAATGTCAAACTGCAGAATGTTGTTGTCAAAACAGCATTTATTTGTCGTACTCTAATGTGTCAATTCATCTGAGAAGCTATTACTGATTAACTAGTTAAGAGTGTAGTTTTAATTTGGGATGTATTCCGCATGGAGTGCATCCCATTTTTTGTTGCCAAAGAAAGGAAAAAACGATGGCGAAATTTAAGAAGATTTTAGCAGGTATGACAGTAGTTACAGTGGGAATAATTTTAGCAGCCTGCGGTAAAAATAATAATGCTGTTTCGTCAGATAAGAACACTCTGAATTTAAGTGCCGTAGCGGCCTTGGATACGATCGACATTAGTAAGTCAAGCGGTTTTGGTCAAACTGGGAACGTATTTGAAAGTTTCTATCGTTTAGGTAAAAATGGCAAACCGGATGCTGGTTTAGCGAAAAGCGGTAAGGTTTCTCAAGATGGCAAGACCTGGACTTTTAAGTTAAGAAATGCCAAGTGGTCCAATGGTGATCCGATTACTGCCCAAGATTTTGTTTACTCCTGGCGCAGAAGTTTGAATCCTAAGACAGAATCTCCTTATGCTTATTTATTCAGCGGTGTAAAAAATGCGGATGCAGTTGCTCAGGGGAAGCTGCCGGCAAAAGAATTAGGTATTCAAGCAACAAGCAAGGACACGGTAGTCATTAATCTAAATAAACCGATCGCTTATTTCAAGGTTTTACTAGCCTACCCATTATTTGGACCACAAAATGAAAAGGTGGTTAATAAATATGGCAAAAAGTACGCGACTAAAGCGCAATATCAAGTATATTCGGGTCCATTTGAAATTAAGAATTGGAACGGAACCGGAGATACCTGGGAATTTGTTAAAAATAATGATTACTGGGATAAAAAAGCAGTTAAGTTAGATAAAATCAATTACCAAGTAGTTAAATCCAATAATACGGGCTATCAAATGTACCAACAAGGCGAGTTGGATCTGACGCCATTATCGAGTGAGCAAGTGAAGAACTTGAAGAGCAACCGTGATTTTACGTCATATCCATATTCATTAGTAAGATTCTTGCTGTATAATTTTAAGGATCCCAATACTGCTAATCGTAAGGCCTTGAATAATAAAAATATTCGCTTAGCTCTTTCATTAGCAATTGATCGTGATATTGTAACGAAGAAAATCTTAGGCAATGGATCAACTTTGCCGACAGGTTTTGTTGCTACTAATTTAGCTAAAAATCCACAGACCAATGCAGATTTTGCCAAAGAGCAGGCAGTGAAAAATACAGTAGATTATCAGCCATCTTTAGCTAAGAAATATTGGCAACGGGGATTGAAAGAAATTGGTGAAAAGACTCTGAACTTTAATGTATTATCATCAAATGATGAGGCTGATAGTGATCAGTTGACACAATATTTGCAGTCGCAGTGGACTAAAGAGTTGAAGGGAATAAAGGTAAATATTACCAATGTTCCAGATAAGTCTACAATTAGGCGCGCGCAAGCAGGCAACTTTGATATTTATCTGTCTCATTGGGGCGGCGACTTCAATGATCCAATGACCTTTATGCAGATTCCGCTGACGGGTACGTCATATAATTATGGCAAATGGACTGATGCAAATTATGATAATTTAGTCAAAAAGGCAGGCAATCAAGATGCTAATGATCCAGAGACGCGCTGGCAGGACTTGGTTAAGGCAGCTAAAATTGTAAATGGTGAACAGGCAATAACGCCGATTTATCAGCAAACTACGGCATATTTGCAGAAGCCGCGAGTTCATGGCATTATTCATAATACGGCTGGTACGCAATGGTCTTATAAATATGCTTATGTGAAATAATTTAAGAATCTGGAGTAATTCTAGATTTTTATTTTAATAATATTATTATTGCATTTGCAACATAAGTGAATATAATATTTTTAGGTGAGAAAATGAAAGAAGACATTTTAAGACAAATCGGGACAATTGCGCGTGCGCTAGATTCGATTGCCAATATTGAGTTTAAAGAAATGCAGTTGAACCGCGGACAGTATTTATATTTAGTGAGGATTAAGGAAAATCCGGGAATTATTTCTGATCATTTGGCAGGGATGCTTAGCGTAGATCGAACCACGACGGCAAGAAGCGTTAAGAAATTAGAGCAAAATGGGCTGATTAAAAAAGAAAGCGATCAACAAAATAAAAAGATCAAGCATTTGTTTGTGACAGACAAAGGGCAAGAGCTAGCTAAGAAAATTGAAAAAGAAAATATTTATTCTAATGAGCAAGTATTGAAAGGTTTGGATAAGAAACAACGTCGAGAGCTGGCCAACTTATTGAAACAAGTGGAAGATAATGCGAGTGCTAGTTGGCATTTCGTTAAAAATGGGGGAAAGAGGAAGTATTGATAGATTATACAATTAAAAGAGTTACGATTGCTGATGTCGAAGAATTACAGAAGATTTCACGTGAAACTTTTAAGGCGACTTTTGATCCGTACACCGCACCAGATGATATGAAGCAATTTTTGAAAGAAGATTATGAGACGAAAAAGTTAATTAATGAGATCAATAATCTAGATAGTCGCTTCTTTTTCTTGATGGTAGGAGATGAAGTTGCGGGCTATTTAAAGATTAATGTTGGGGATGCACAAACAGAATATTTAAAAGAAAATGCGCTAGAAGTTGAGCGGATATACTTACGGGCTGCCTTTCAGCATCGCGGCTTAGGCAATATCTTGTTGGATTATGCGGAAGAGATTGCGAGAAAAGAAGGCAAGGATTACATTTGGCTAGGCGTTTATGAAAAGAATATCAATGCGCAGCATTTTTACAAACGTCATGGCTTTGAAAAAGTGAGTCAACATACCTTCCAAGTGGGGAGCGATCCGCAAACTGATTGGTTGTTGTTGAAGAAATTGTAAGTAAAATAAAAAAGCGAGCTCAGCTCGCTTTTTTCGTTGAAATTATTAATTAATCATCATTACTGTCGTTATCGTCATGGTCAGTAGTTACAACAGCCCTTGAATGAGCGTCGATCTTAACTTCAGTTACCTTGCTGCCATCGCTTACTTCAACATCCCAGTAAGCTTTACCATTGTCGTCGTCCATTTCTAGGTGCCATTCTTGGCTAGTACCCTTAACATGCTTTTCAACGATCTTGCTTGCTTCGTCGCGGCTGATTACGCTGTTCAAGTTCAAAGCCTTTTGTTCATTCTTGTCGTCCATATCTAACTTTTCAGAACGAGCACGGCTTATTTGACCAGTCTCGGCGTTAACTTCTGCAGTGTATTCATGAGTAGAGTCAAAGCCGTCAATTTCGTAAACATATTGGTTGCCTTCAAGCTTCAAATCAATACTCTTGATGTGCTTATTCTTAAATTGACCGTTGAACTTGTCTAAAGCCTCTTGTTGAGTTAATTTGATCTTCTTAGCGTCAGTTTTGATCGTGTCTTCTTCAACTGGGGTTACTTTTTCTGAGGTGCTTGACTTAGATGATTCTGAACTTTTCTCTGAAGAGTTCTTAGTGGTGCTCTTTTGAGTAGTTTTGGCATCATCATCACTATGGTTGTTTGAACAAGCAACTGTTCCTGTTAATAAAGCTGCACCTAATGCAATTGAACTAGCTAATTTAATTAATTTCATGGTATCTATATCCTTTCAATATTCTTATTTTTTCTATTTTATTTAGTCGTCGTAGTCTACGCTGAGAACTTTTTTAGTATGAGCGTCGATCTTAACTTCGCTTTCGTTGCCGTGCTTGGTTACAGTTACGTCCCAAACAGTGCGCTTGCCTGAGCGGTTCAATGTCCATTCTACTGCTTTACTGCCAGAAACTTTCTTTTGTGCGATTTTGCTTGCAGTTGAGCGAGAGATAGTCTTCTTTAAATTAATTGCTCTCTTTTCAGCTCTGTCATCATGATCCATCTTTTCGGAATGGTGAGAAATCACCTTGCCGCTGGAAGCGTTGATCTTCATGTCATATTCTCTAGTTGAAGTATACCTTTCGATTTCGTAAACGTAGCGGCCGTGTTCCTTTTCTAAAGTGATGGATTCGATCTTAGCTTTCTTGTATTTTGCGTGGAACTTCTTAATAGCTGAGCTTTGTGAAATCTTAATTTTGCTTGAAGCTGCTTGAGCAATAGTTGGTTCAGCGATTTGCGTAGTAGCAACAGCTGCAGTGCCTAAGCCTACAAGTGCGATACCAGTAACAGCGATTTTCTTGAAGTTAATTGATTTCATAATTCGTTCTCCTTAAAACTTAATATTTGTTTTTTGCTTTACTTGATATATTTATAATACAGTGAAAATTCAGTTTAAAAACTAAAATTTGATAGAGTTTAAATGAAGATTTCTTCATTTTTCTATTGGCAGATATACCGTAAAGATAGTGCCTTGTGGCGAGTTGTTTTCTATCGTAATCTTGCCGTGATATTTGTTAATTTCAGATTTAACGATTGCCAGACCCAGTCCTGATCCTGCGATCTTACTGGAATGCGAATTGTCTTCACGATAAAAACGATCAAAAATTTTTTTACGGTTCTCAGGAGCAATCCCCATCCCGTGATCTGCTACCTTAAAAATGACTTGCATGTCTTTTTGTAGCAGAGAAATGTTGATTTCACTATTTGCAGGTGAATATTTAGCCGCATTTCCCATCAAGTTGTGCACAATATTTCTAAAATCAGTTGTTTGAATAGGAAAATCCAGCTTTTCTGGCAAGTGTGTGCATATCTTCTGTGGATAAACGCTACTAACTTCCGTGATTACATCAGAAATAATTTTTACTAAATCAATCTTGGTAATTTTGCTATTGCTATAATCAATTCTCCCCAGTGTTAATAGCTCGTTGACCAATGCCTGCATCTTTTGTGATTCCTTATCAATATAATTCAATGAGGAAGCCACAATCTCGGGGTGACTTTGGCCATGGCGTTTGATTAAATTAACATGTCCACGGATGGCGGCGATCGGCGTCTTCAATTCGTGCGAAGCATCGCTGACGAATTGATGCTCACGTTGAAGCGCATTATGCTGAAAAGCAAGCAAATTATTGAAAGAGCGCGCCAAATTTTTAATTTCCATTGGCTGCTGCGGTACGGTAATTTTGGTTCGAGCACGATTACCGTTTCTAATATCTTTGATCTCCGCGTTCATGTGTTGAATTGGGCGACTCCACTTGTGGGCAAAGCGTCTAATTAGCGGAATGCTTATTAAAATAGCAAGAGCATTAATGCCGAGCATCGTGAAGAAAAGCCAGCTGATTAATGCAAATAATTCATCAATATTCAAGGCAACATTGATACGAAAGCCATGATGAGTAGCAGAATTTAAAAAGTAAATATGCTTTTCAGTGAAGACCATACTTTGGTAATGCCGATGGTAGCCAATTTTCTTAAAAGTCTCATGGGCATCTTCGGAGTAGTAGGTTCTGCCTTGTGGCGTGGTCAAAGTGATTGCATCATCTTCTTGCTTGGCCAAATAAGCATCAAGCAGGGCAGTCCAATCGTATTCGGGATTCAGATTTTCTTCAACAGCTTCAGCGATATCTTGGCTTCGTTCTTGAGCGTGATGATAAATATAGGCAGAAGAGATAACTAAGAAAGCAATATTGACTAAAACTAAAATAATTGTAAATAAACTAACAAAAAGCTGCGTTAATTGTTCAGTGGTTGTTTTAACTTTCATTTTCTACTCTTAAACAATAATCTAAACCGCGGACGGTTTTAATAATGTTTTTGTAAGGCGTACCTAACTTGTTACGGATGTTACGAATGTAGACGTCTACCGTGTTGGTTTGTCCAACGAAGTCGTAGCCCCAAACTGCATTAAGCAATTCGTCTCGACTTTTAACTGTTTCAGGATCACGCATTAATTCAACTATTAGTGCGAATTCCTTTGGAGTTAAATAAATTTTTTCATCATTGCAATAAAATTTGTGCTTTACTAGGTCAACCTTTAATGGGCCGCATGTAAATGAAGTAGTTTCTGTGTTTTTGTGTTTGTTTTCGCGCCTAAGGCGGCGCAGGATTACTCGAATACGTGCGAAAAGTTCTTCAATATCAAACGGTTTAGTAATATAGTCGTCTAATCCTTGATCTAAAGCTGAAGTAATATCAGAAGCAGAATTTTTGGCAGTTAGCATAATAATTGGGATATCGCTTTGCTTGCGAATTCTTCTTAAAACAGTGATGCCATCGTATACTGGCAGCATCCAATCCAATAAAATTAGGGTTGGATCTTTGTTTTTAAACAGTTCTAACGCTTCTTTACCATCTTGGGCCCAGATAACTTGGTAGCCTTCTAGTTCTAGTTCAGTTTTGACAAAGCTCGCGACGCCTTCTTCGTCTTCAACTAGCAGTATTTTAACATCTTTTTCGTCCATATCATTTTCCTCAAAGTAAAAAGGCAGGAATTAATTCCCACCTTGAATATTCGTTAATTAATTCCCACCTTGAATATTCGTTAATTAATTTTGACCTTTAAAAGTACCATTTTCTACTTCACGGATGAAGTCGGCTAAGTGCTTGTAGTAAACTGCTGGGTTATCAACCATGTGGTGGTGACCGCCATCAGGAGTAGTAACCAAGCGTGAGTTAGGGATCTTCTTTTGCATAATCTTAGCAGTTGAAATTGGCATAGTTTCGTTTTCACCGAAAGTCAAGAGAGTTGGGCACTTGATCTTGTGGAGTTGGTCTCTAAAGTGCCAATCTTTTAATTTACCAGTAATAACGAATTCATTGTCGCCTTGGAAGGCATTGTAGACAGCTGTGCCGCCGATGTCTTTTAAGTGGTAAAGCTTAGAAGGCTGCTTGCGGTCAACGAAGTTGATGTTTAAGATTTGGACATCATCTTGGTAGCGCTGGTTGTCGTAATCGTTGTTCTTTTCACATTCGTGCATGAAGTCAATTTCAGTCTGCGGAAGAACTTCTTGTCTTCTTCTATTAACTGAAGCAACATATTCATCAATTTCATCAACCATTGATGAGATGATAGCACCCTTTAAGTGTTGACCGTATTTAACGGCGTATTCTTGCACTAAAAGTCCGCCCCAGCTTTGACCGATCAAATAAATGTTGTCTAACCCCAGCTTTTCACGAACTTCGTCAACTTCATCTAAGAAGTATTCGTAAGTTAGATATTTCTTAGCAATTTCAGGATCTGAATAATCAGGTTGATCTGAATAAAGGGAACCCAATTGATCGTACATGGTAACTTGAACGTCCAAGCCTTGCTTCTTTAATTGTTCAGCAGTATCTTCCCAGTATTCGTGATTGCCACCAGGACCGCCATGCAGAGCTAATAAGTGAATATCGCCTTGGCTTTGAGTGTTGGTCCAAAGGTGATAACCGTTGTCTAAAGTAATAATTTTAGTTCCAGTTTTCATAAAAAATCCTTTCCGTTTTTTCTATATAATAGGATCAATACTCTAATTATCGTCTCAGTTTGAGAAAAAGACAAGTAAGCGGGTATAACAAGTAAGCGGGTATAATATGAAGATAAGTATAATAAAGGAGTCGTTTATGAGTCTTAAATACGCTAAAAAAAGCCAGTTGATCAGCTATACTATTTTGGCAACGATTAAAGCTTGCAACATTGTCTTTGTTGCTTATATGATTCAGATCATGTTAAACGTTGCTTCATCTGGCTCCCATGACTACATGCATTTAATTCGCTTGGCCGCACTGACTGCGTTGGGTCAGATGTGTTTTATGGCTAGCAACTTTATCTATGAGACCATGAAGATGGGCATTATTCGTGATGTCAACATGACTTTGAAGCGGGCAAATTTGCGCTATTTGGTTGATCAAGGCGATCCAGATGTCAAAAGCGGCTTGTCGCTGATGACGAATGACTTAAAGCAGATTGAAACTAACCGCATTACAGCTCAGCTTGATATGATTTTTCAAGGATTATCATTTGTTGGAGCGATTACGTTTGCTTTTTATAGCTCTTGGCAGATGACGTTGGTCTTCTTGATTGCAACGCTGGCTCCAGCACTCGTTCAGATGATTACGAGCCCTATTATTACTAGGAGAGCCGAGGTTTGGGCGCAAACTAACGCTAATTATACGCAGAATGTGTCTGATTCTCTGAATGGAGCGCAGGCTACAAAGCTGTATAACGTTAGAACAAATATCGTCACGCGTGCAGCCAATGCAGCCCAAGATATGGAAAATGCTTTGCGAAATATGACTTTAACTCAAGCTTGGGCACTAGAGTTAATTTATTCTGCAGCTGAATTGTTTTGCTTCATTGTACCATGTACCATTGGTGGGATCATGATGATGCAGGGTAATTTAAAGGTTGGTACTTTGGTCATGATGGTTGATTTAGCGATGAACTTTATCACGCCAGTCGTTACGCTTTTTAATGAATTTAATCAAGTTAAATCGACGGTGCCAATGTGGGAGAAAACGCAGAAGGCGCTTGATCATGTAATGAAGGATGATGGGCAAAAGATCGACC
Source organism: Lactobacillus kefiranofaciens (assembly GCF_900103655.1). Lineage (GTDB taxonomy): Bacteria > Bacillota > Bacilli > Lactobacillales > Lactobacillaceae > Lactobacillus > Lactobacillus kefiranofaciens. Next base: position 30,905 of record NZ_FMXC01000010.1, on the reverse strand, counting down.
ATTTCGAGGGAATGGAAGTAGCAGATCTGTCTTATATTACTAATAACGATCACAAGCGCATTTTTGAGGGCGTGAATTTGCAAGTTAAACCTGGTGAAAAGGTACTATTAATGGCTCCGAGTGGCTGGGGCAAAACGACGTTATTGCGGCTGCTTTTAGGAATAAGAAAGCCTAAGGATGGTAAGATTTTGCTTAATGGCAAGAACGTAACGGGTAATTGGGATGCAGCACATAATTACTTTTCTTATGTTAATCAAAAGCCGTTTATGTTTGACGATACTTTACGCTTTAATATTACTTTGGGGCGTAAAGTTAGTGATGAACAATTAAAACGAGCTATTCATCAAGCGGGATTAGATGAATTAGTTAAAGAACAAGGCTTAGATAAACGAGTTGGTGAAAATGGTAGTGAATTATCTGGTGGACAGATTCAAAGAGTAGAGATTGCTCGAGCACTTTTATCTGGCAGACCGATATTGCTAGCAGATGAAGCTACTAGCGCACTTGACTCCAAGCTTTCACTGGGTATTCATGAAACGCTGCTTAAGAATCCTAATGTAGCTGTGATTGAGGTAGCGCACAAGATCTCCCCAGAAGAAAAAGCCATGTTTGATGTGATTATTCACTTAGATAAGCATACAATTGAAACGAAGATGTAGGTGATTGGGCAGTCCCTATTTTTTATTAATTAAATTATATAGATTTATATTAAGCAATATTTTATAAATTATATTAAATTTATTAAAATGTAACAGCTTACATTATATAATTAAGACAACGAGAGTTTTGTTAGGAGGAAATCACTATGGCTGAACCTAAATGGCTTAAAGATATGAATGCCGATGAATACTTAAAAGAAGACTTTGATGCAAAAGGAAAATCAAAATATACTGTTGATGGTATTGATAAGTATGATCCTGATTGGTTAGACAAGGCAGCTAAGAAGGTTAATGCTGCAGAGGGTGATGACTATGTCAAGCTAGATGCAGGTCTTTTGACAGTTAACCAACTTAATTGGATGCTTAGAAACACAATTGGCGAAATGACCTTTGTTGACGATAATAACCAATTCTTGTGGTACAATCGTCCAACCGATCCTAACAAGAAGATGCTTGCTAAGCGTACGCCAGACCAAGTTGGTGACACGATGAAGGCAGTTCACCCAGACGTTCGTGATGTTATTCCAGATGCTAAAAAAGTTGTTCATGCTTTGCGGACTAAGCAGGATGGACATGATGATGTTTATATGCCAGTACCTACAGGCAACTTGAAGAAGTTGGTATTACATTACTACAAGCGTGTAGAAGATGATAATGGCAACTATGCTGGTATTTATGAATGGGTCCAAGATTTGTATCCATTGGTTAAGTACTTCTGTGAGACCACCGGTCAAAAGCTGGTAGTTGATGATGATGCCACAACCGGTGCAACTTATCGCAGAAACTCAGATCCAGATGCTGTCAGTGGTGCTTCAACTAAGGCTGCAGCAGCTAAGGAAGAAAAGCACGAAGAAGCAGAAAAGCCGGATACCATAACTGGTGCTTCACAACATTGATTCAAAAATTAAGATAAACAAAACCGACTCGATTGAGTCGGTTTTTGCTTGCCCTCGCTTTGTTTAAATATTATGTATTATTACTGATGAACATATTGTATATTGCACTTTGTATTTAAATTTCAAGTAGGATGTGTTACTAACGCAAAAAGCAAAAATGTCAATTCTTGTATTTGATTTTATGTCTACTATACTAGATAACGATGCTTTTGATAGAAAAAAACGGATAAGGCACAAGATATTGTATCTGTGAACCTAAAAATAAAAAGGAGTCGTTTGTAGGATGGAAAGAAAACATGAGAATTATTTTGTTTGGCTATTTAATCAGTTAAAGGGGTGGCCAGTACAAAATTACTGTTTATGGTTTTTCGCATTTGGTTTTCAATTAGCTTTGCTTATTCAAGGCAAGGTTACTAGTGTAACTTTGATTACGTTTATTGGTACTTTGTTAGGTACGTTATGCGTGTTGGCGATTAACGCTACTAAGGCAATTAACGGATGGTTAGGACTTATTTCTGCAGCTTGTTTTATTTATGCAGGTTGGTCAGCCAAGAATTATCTTTCCATCTTTGAACAGATTGCTTATATTGCAACTTTAGACTTGCCAGTTATTTTAGCTGTAAAGTCTTGGAATGCCGATACTAAGAACCATTTGAGAAAGTTTGGTTAAAAAGAATGGATTATCGCGATTTTGGGTACATTGCTAGTATATGTAATTTCTGGATTTCTGATTGGCAAGTTTACTAACGATCCTCGTCCTTGGATTGATGCAATTAGTTTTGCTATTTCACTTACTGCCGGAATTATGTGTTTCATGCGTTACAACAATCAATACTTTTGGTGGACGGCCAGTGGCGTATTCCAGTTGATTCTTTGGGGCGTGACTTATGCGCAAGGGGATGCCACTTTGGCAATGGCAATTAACTCGCTGATTTATGTAATTAATGATATCTTGGCCTTTACTGTTTCGCCATGGTTTAATATGGGAAGACGTCGTGAAGGACTAAAAGAAATAAAAAATTAGTATTAGCAAAAGTCATCATTTTTTGGTGGCTTTTTTGTGCAATAAGTAAAAGCTAAAAAATATTAACTTTTTATAAAAGAGACAACATGTCACTATTAATTCAAAGGCTTTCAAGGTAATATAGTAATTACCAAAACTATATAAAATACATAGATGTATATATTTCATTGGAGGCCATGAAAAATGACTGCTAAGAAAATTAATAAAATTGATATAGAATTAAGCCCTAAGGTTAAGAGGGTTGCTATGAGTACAGCATCTATTTTATTGGGTGCTAGCTTAATGGGTACAGCTAAACCAATTAAGAAAATCGTTGGTGATAAATATGATGATGAGATTGGTTTAGTAGTTAAAGCTGATACGATTGAAGGTACTGAAAACAGTAGTGATGTAGTTACTACTGTTGATCAAGAAGATCAAACTTCATCAGAAACCGAAAATACTACATCAACAAATGAAGTTTCTAACAATCAGAATTTAGAATCTAGTGAAGATAACGCAAGCAATAATGAGTTAAGTGGAAAAAATGCTACAGATAGTGTTCAAACAACAGCAGCTTCTATGGAAACAACAAATACAAAGGTTGAAGCTATTAATACTTCTGAGCAAACAACAACGTCTTCTACAGAAACAACAAATACAGCAGCTGGAGTAACCGCTTCTACACAAACGTCAGATGAGAAAACTGAAGTTGAAGTGAACACTTCCGTTCAAGCTCCTGAAACTACTACTGAAGTGAAAACTAATACTAGTGAAAAAGAGCTTGAAGAATCAACTTCAACTGAGACTGTTAATGAACAAGTGACTCCTGAAACACAAAAAAATAATACTTCCAGTGGTCAGGAAAAAACTACTCCTACATATCAAGATTCAGTTGATAAAGTAAATCAAATAAATGATGCAGCTCAAAAAGAGCTTCAAAACGCAATTGATACTTTAACCAAAGAAGTTGAAGCTCTGGGTGGTAAGTTAAATATTACTGTTGGGGATAAAGTTGATATCAATACTAATGTAAATGGTATTGAAACTAATAAGAAAGAACTTGAAAAGCATATTCAAGCGAAACTTGATAAATTTGATAGTGCATTAGCAGAATATAAGAATGCATTAACAAAATATGATGCTGATTTAGCAGAATATAAGAAAAAACTTGCTGAATACAATAAGAAAAAAGAAGAATATATTCAAAAACTTAAGGATATGGGGCTATGGAATGATGGCAACGTTGACTTAGATGAAATTAAGCAAGATTTGATCTTAAGTGATAAAGAAGAAAATACTAAGGTAGAAGCCGAAATATTAAACAACTTTGATAATCAAGTTGGTTTTATGAAAGGTGAAAGCATATTAGGATTCTTAGATCATTTCTATCAAATTAATGGTCAGATCAAAGATGAATTCTTAAAACTGACTTATACTGGATTTGAAAAGTCATACTACGGTAATGAATTAATTGGAAAAATTGAAATCACATTTAGTGATTGGACACCACAATTAAATACTCCCAATAAATATCAGGGTATTTATTTTGGTGATAAGTTAACAGATGGCTTCTTCTATACTAAGAGTGAAGGAGTAACTATGGGGATGAAGCTATATGATTCCAAAGGAAACCTAATCACTCTTAAATCTAATACCGCTTATATTACAGTTGGTTCATTAAACAGTACAGGAAAAGATACTAACTATGTTGAAAAAGCTGAAATTATTAATGGAACAAATCAAGGCGGTAACGGCGTTGTTATCCCAGGATCATCAGTAAGTATTCATCAAGGTCAATATGGCGATGTTTTATATTCTGATAAGAACAATGAAGTTTTAAATAACACAAATTTAAAAGATGCTATTGCAATTTGGGGTCAGGATATTGTCGATGAGTTTAAAAACTGGGATAGTCCTACTAATCGTTTAAAAGAAATCTTTGGTAGCGGATTATTCAAAGTATGGGGCGATGGAATTACGATTAGATTCAGTAATAAAGTCGGTTCTGCTTGGGCAACATACTCAACTACCGTTCCTAAGCTATCTTTTGAAGGAGTTCACCCTGGTAAAGAACCTGAAAAGCCGGTATTAAACGTATCATATTCCTCAGGAAATATGAACTTAGCAGCTAATGGTAGTGTTCACATTCATTATATTGATGTGCACGGCGTTAGTGGTGTAGTAGAGTATGAGCCTACTCATGGTATTCACTTAGATGATAGATTACAAAGCATTCTTCATTTAGGAATTGGCGATGAGTATACTAACCTATTGTGGGATTGGGAAAAACATGGCTATGTTTTAGCTACTTCTCCAGATAAAGTTCACCCTGGTACTCAAAGCGGTCAGATTGATAAAGAAGGCGAACAGCACTACTGGATTTATTTGACTCATGATACTAAAACAACAACTGAAAATGTAAATCGTGATAAAGAAGTAAATCAAACAATTCACTACGTTTATGAAGATGGATCTACAGCTGCTCCAGATCATGTAAGTATTAAACTTACTTTTAATCAGACAGGTACTCAGACTACGATTATTGACGTAGTTACAGGTGATATCATAGAAACGAAAACTGAATGGGACGGCGAATGGACAGAAACCCAACGCTTTGTAACGGTAGTAAGTCCAACAATTGACGGCTACACAGCAGATCGACTCGAAGTAGGTCCATATGACATTACAGTGAATAACGATAATTACGGAGAGAACTTGGATAAAGAAGACACCGTAGTTTACAAGGCTAATCCTGTAGTCCCAGGTCCGGATGATCCAAATCCTAAGCCGGATCCAAATCCTAAGCCGGATCCAGACCCAACACCGGACCCAGACCCGACTCCAGATCCAGATCCAGAACTGGAAGACTTTGTTCCACCTCTTCCAGAGGAAGAACCAGGAGCTGAGTATCCAGATTAACCTGAGAGAGAGGAAAAGGAAGATACTGAGGAAGAAACTACTGTAGCGCCTCACGCCTCAGAAAAGCCAGGTGCTAAGCCAAGTACTGAACAATCTTCTGTTTCAACAGTCACACCAGTTAAAGCTGCTACTGTTGAACATGAAACTCCAGAAACGATCTCCACTGAGACAACAGAGGTGATTGAAAAGGGACAAGATGAAGAAGCATTGCCAGAAACTGGTGAAAAAGAGCATAGCAAAGCTGGTATGATTCTTGCCAGTTTAGCAGCTGCCTTAGGTCTCACTGGCCTTCTGGGTACTTCTAAAAAGCGTAAGAAAGAAGATAAATAATTTTCTCTAAAGCGATGCGAAAGCATTGCTTTTTTCATGTGGTAAAATAAAAACAAAAACAGAGGGATGAAAGTATGACGTTCTATACATTAAAGTACATTCAAAACAATCAAAATACTGACCGCACGATTCTCTATGTTTTGATGCTTGTGGCGGCTTTAGCAATGGTGATCTTTGCGGCACTTTATTTACATAATCGATTTGCAACAAGGTATTGCGATTTAGGAATTATCGCGTTATTATTTTTGCTATTATTTGCTGGAACGCAATATGAAAAGTATGTGCAAATCAATACGCAAAAATCTGAAGCAACCCAAATTGTTCCTTTTATTAAATCGGTAGCTCAAGATGAAAATGTAAAGAATTCTGATGTATTGGTGAGTTCCACTACGTTAACTGACGGAATGATTGTTCGTGTTGATTCAAAAAATATTGATTATCAATTGAAATTGAACGATGACCGCAACACATATACATTGACGCAGGCACACGTGATTGATCATAAAGTAGAGGTAGAGAACTAACATGCAATTAGACTATACACAATTATTTATTAAATTCGCCCTCGGCATTTTAACCTTAATTATTCAGATTAACGTTTTTGGTAAAAGCAACTTGGCGCCAACTACGGCCTTAGACCAATTACAAAACTATGTACTTGGTGGAATTATTGGTGGTTTGATTTATAATACCAGCATCACTATTTTGCAGTTTTTCTTAGTTTTAATTCTGTGGACGCTGGTAGTCTTTATCTTGAAGTTCAGCCGAGATCACAATAGCTGGATTCGTGGCGTAATTGATGGAAAACCTGTGCAGGTAATCAAAAATGGCAAAGTCCTGGTCGGCAATTGCATGAAGGCTGGTATTTCGGCGAATGAATTAATGTTTAAATTGCGCAGTCGTGGTATTTATGCTGTAGAGAAAGTGAAAAACTGTATTTTTGAACAAAACGGTCAATTAACGATCATTGAAAACGATGAAGCAAATATTCGTTTTCCCATTATCAGTGATGGACAAGCTAATGAAGATGTATTGGAATTGATTCATAAAAGCGAGGCATGGCTGGAGCAAGAAGTTGAAGCTGCAGGTTATAATGGAATCGGTGATGTGTTCTTAGGTGAATACGTTGATGGTCAATTACGCTTTACAGGCTATTCCAAGTAGTTAAGAAAGGAGATTCAGATGGCAGATTTTACACAAGTCAAAGAATGGATTAAGAATGCTGATGCAGTAATTGTCACTGCCGGTAATGGTTTCGCTCAAACAGAGGGACTAGATATTTTAAGTGAAGAAAATTTTGACGATCAATTTGGCAAAGTCGCTGATAAGTATGATGTACATACGATCGGTGATGCATTAGATAAAAAATTTGCTTCCTGGGATGAACAGTGGGACTTTTGGAGCCAATTGATTAATGAATATTCACTTGAATATGAACCTGGCGAGACGATGTTGGCTTTGAAGAAGCTATTGCAGGGCAAAGAATATTTCATTGCTACCAGCACCTTTGCCCATTTCTTTGAAAATGCGGGCTTGAATGAGAATCGGATCTTCAACGCTTTTGGTGACTGGACTGAAATGCAGTGCTCTAGTGGGATCAATCATGGTAAGTTTTCTGACATTGAGGTCGTGAAAAAATATTTAGCTGGCAAGGGTGAAGTACCTAAATGTGAGGATTGCAATAGCCCCATGGAGCTGCACATGCCATTAAACGCCCACTTCTTCCCAGATACTGATGCCAATGCGCGTTTTCGTTGGTTCTTGACGGGCAATGAAGATAAGAATGTAGTAGTTTTAGAACTTGGCGTGGATGAAACCAGTCCGCAATTGCTAGATCCGATGGTAAAGCTAGTTGAGCAATTTGCTAATTGGCATTATGTGGCAGCAGACTTAGCTGATGAAGACATGCCAGATGATCTTAAAAAGTGTTCTGCTGGTTTTGCTACTAATTCGCATGATGTGTTGATGAATTTAACTAAATAGGTGAAAGATGAGTATTTACGTAAAAGATGGGATCTTGCATGTTGCAGGAGCCCAAGACAAATTACGCCAAAAAGGGCAAGAAAAGCCAGATTTTTTAACGAATTATACAATGCTGGATATTGAAACAACTGGTTTGAGTCCATATCGTGATCGTATTACTGAGCTTGGCGCGGTGAAGGTGCGCAATAATCAGATTGTTGATCAGTATACTAATCTAGTTAAATTCCCAGGAAATAATCGAGTGCCAGCCTTTATTACCAAGCTAAATGGGATTACTGAAGAGCAGATCATTAATGAAGGAATCCCTGCTGAGCAGGCGATTAAAGAGTTTCGAGAATTCATTGGGGATGACATTATCATTGGCTATAATGTCAACTTTGATTTGAATTTTTTATATGATTTGAGTCAAAAATATGGCTTACCGATTACAAACAATAACTATGTTGATGTTTTGCGCCTGGCTAGAGCATATTATCCTAGACAGCATAATCGCTTGATCGATTGCATGCAACGAGCTGGCATCGCTCAAGTAGAGCAGCACCATGGCTTAGCTGATTCATTAGATACGATTAAGGTTTATAACGATTTTAATCGGCATTTTACTGAAGATTTGTTAGAAAAGGCTCGCGGTAAAATAAAAAATGTTGATTTAACTGGCGATGATGTAGACTATACCCAATTAGGTTTTAGAAATCCTATTCAAAACAAACGAATTGTTTTATCTGGTCATCTTCATTTGAATGAAGCTGATGCAGGCAAGATGATAACTAACATGGGTGGACAGTCTGATAATAATGTAATGGCGAATACCAATTATTTAATTATGGGTGATCATGACTTCTTCCAGCATGATGATGAAAATTTGGAAAAAGCTCGAGCATTAATTAAAGATGGCGCAAAGATCAAGCGACTATCAGAAAGTTTCTTCTTAGGGATGCTGGATGATTGGGCACGTAGCTAAAAAAGCTGCTGTTTTGGCAGCTTTTTTATTTTTGTCTATTGCAAACTAACGTTTGAATTAGTATTATCTTTAGGTAATGGAGGATTTTTTATGGCGAAAAGAAAACGTAAGAAGCAAGGCGCGGCTCTGTCGTCTTTAATCGTAGTTATTGCAATTGTTTGGGGGATTTTTACTAAGGCAGGCAGCGATCCCAACGGTAGTCAATTTTTAAAAGATTTTACCGGCAACAATGATGAGCATGTGACCAGCACGATTAAAGGCGCATCTAAGGCTAATAAGGCTTATGGTGGTTTGTCCAATGCGGATTATCAAAAATTAGCCAAATTGAATTTCAAAAGCGGCAGTCGTGCATATATCACACTGAATAATAATCGTTCTACTTTAGTTAAAAGTGCTTGGAAAGTGAATTGGGTAATTTATTCTAATCTTGATTCATTAAACCGGACTTCACGCCCCAACACTGCTTTTTTAGAGAGACGGAATGTAGCTAATGATAGTTTGCGCGTAAGACAATTCATTGAACCGACCGGCTGGCATTATAACCGACGTAATGGTACTCAGATTTATAATCGAGGTCACTTGATTGCCTATTCGGTTTCGGCTGGAATTGATCAAGAAGGCAATTATAACCCACGCAATAAATCTGGCGATCAGAACAATCCGAAGAACTTGTTTACTCAATCGGCTTTTTCTAATCAGAGAATTCAGACAATTTTTGAGACCAAGGTGCGTAAGGCTTTACGACAAAATAAGCGCGTGATCTATCAAGCTACTGCGGTATTTCGCGGTAATGAATTAATGGCGCGTGGCGTGAATTTACAGGCTGTTTCTACAGATGGCACGCTAAACTTTAATGTTTATCTCTATAATGTACAACCTGGCTATGAATTCAATTATAATAATGGTAGGGCAAAAGTTGATCGTCAAATGCAGGTCAACGAATAGTAGAATAATAAAAAAGATATTTTTAATAAAAAGGAAGTACATGCATGAAAAAAGATAATTGTACCGCGATGCTTGTCGGTAAAGATGCTTCAATCGATGGTTCAACCATGATTGCACGTGACGAGGATGGTTACGGCGGTATTAACGAAAAGGTATTCGTTGTGAACAAAGCTCGTCATTACGATGAAGATTATGTTTCAAAGTATAATGGCTTTAAGATGCACCTTGAAGGTGATGGTTGCAAGTGGACTGCCGCTCCAACAGCTGATGATTCAGATGGTCGCTGGGACGAGCAAGGTATTAACGAATATAACGTCGCTATGTCAGCTACTGAAACTGAAGCAACCAATGCCCGCTGCTTAGGTCACGATCCTTTAGTTGCAGACGGTATTAATGAAGACTCAATGGTTTACATTACTTTGCCATTTGTTAAAACTGCTCGTGAAGGCGTAAAGCGATTAGGCAGCTTGATTGAAAAGTACGGTACTGGTGAAAGCAACGGGATTGCTTTTTCAGACAAGAAGGAAGTTTGGTATCTGGAAACGGGTGCTGGTCATCAATGGGTTGCTGCGCGCGTGCCTGATGATTCATATGCTATTTGCCCTAACATCATGGTTATCCAACACGTTGACTTTGATGATCCTGACAACTTTATGTATTCAACAGGTTTGCAAGAATTCGTTGAAAAGAACCATTTGAATAATAGTTCAGATGGCAGCTTCTCATTTAGAGATATTTTTGGCACCAAGGATGAAGCTGATGCTTTCTATAACACGCCAAGAACCTGGTATGGTCAAAAGTTGTTCAACCCAAGCATTGAGCAAGACCCAACCAGTCAAGAAATGCCATTTACTCGTGTGCCGGAAAAGAAAATCGGCGTAGAAGATGTTCAAAGATTTTTGACTAGTCACTATAACGGTACCCCATATGATCCAATGGATACTTTCTCCTCTGGCAGCGAAAAAGAGCAAAAGATGTTCCGTTCCATTGCTTTAGATAGAAATCAAGAATCCAGCATTTTACAAATCAGAAATGATGTGCCGGAAAAGATGGCGGCAATTCAATGGATCAACATGGGCTTTTACGCATACTCACCATACGTTCCGTTCTATACCAACATCGAAGATACGCCGCTTAACTACAAGGTGGCCGAACATATGGTAGACCCAGATAGTAGTGCTTACTGGCTTTACAAGACTTTACAAGTTATTGTCGAACCTCGTTATCACGAATATATTTATCAAGTAAACGCTTATCGTGATGACTGCCAAAGCTATGGTATTGGCCGGATTGATCAAATTGATGCCAAGGCTAAAGACATGGAAGGTACTGATCTAATTAAGTACTTAACTGCTGCAAACGACGAGACTGCTGGTATCATTACTAAGAAGACCAAGAAGCTGATGAGCGACTTGGTAAGACAAGCATTGAACAATTCGAAGTATCAATTCGAACGTGGTGATAACTTATAATTAGGATAAAGATCTGAAAGTGATTTCAGGTCTTTTTCTTTTGGTACGTACTACAATATTTAGTAAATACGAACAAACAAGGTGCTTATAGTATAATAATTATCAAAATACGAATAAAAGCCGAATACTGAGCGAAATTTATTTCGCTAGTAAGGACAAACCCCGAATCTTTTTAGTTGAATTATTTGTGATTTTTACTAGATTAGCTTAAAATTAATAGAGAAATTTATTATTTAAAATCAATATATAGTGGTGTGTGAAACTTATGAATGATGATAGATTCATGGAAGTAAAGAACCTCAAGAAGGTTTATGATAATGGGCATGAAGCAATCAAAGATGTTAGCTTTTCTGTCAAGAAAGGCGATCTTGTTTGTCTTTTAGGACCATCTGGTTGTGGTAAGACAACTATTTTAAACATGCTGGCTGGTCTGCTTAATCCAACCAGCGGCGATATCCTTTTTGACGGTAAGTCTGTAGTTAACGTAGCACCAAAGGATCGACAAATTGGCTATGTTTTCCAGAATTACGCTTTATATCCACATATGACTGTATTGCAAAACGTTATGTTTCCTTTAACCGTAGGGAAAAATAAGATAGCCAAAGATAAGGCTAAGGCAATTGCGGAAAAGTACATGGAAACTACGCAAATTATGGAATTAGCCGACCAAAAGCCGGGCAACTTGTCAGGTGGTCAGCAGCAGCGTGTGGCTATTGCGCGGGCGCTGGTTCAACAACCTAAGATTTTATTAATGGATGAGCCATTGAGTAACTTGGACGCCAGATTACGGTTGAAGATTCGTGAAGAAATCCGTGCTTTAGTCAAGCATGTAGGTATTACCACTTTATTTGTTACTCACGACCAAGAAGAAGCCTTATCAATTGGTGATAAGATTATTCTCTTCAATAATGGAGTAATTCAGCAAGATGATTTGGGTCAAAACTTCTATCTTGAACCCAATAATTACTTTGTCGCTAACTTCGTTGGTAATCCTGTGATTGATAACTTCAAGGTAACTGTTAATGGTGACAAGATTACTGGTACGGACTTTGAACTTAACGTTAATGACTTAGATCCAAGTCGTTTTAAGAGTGACTTAACTGATGGCGAATATGTTTTATCAGTTCGCCCCGAAAATATTTTGCCTGCTGAGAAGGGACATGTGGCAGCTAAGGTTGATGATGTTGAATTAATCGGTCGTGAACGCATCTTGAAATTTACTCATGATGGCGTTCAAGCTAGATCATTAGTTAGCCTTGAAACTCCAATTAAGGCTGGTGATAGCATTAACTTAAAGATGCGCTTAGATCGAATATTCCTATTTACTAAGGAAGGAGAGCGTGTCTACTAATGAAAACTAATCAAAAGAAGGCGTGGCTCTTTTTAGCGCCAACGATTATCTTTGTTACTTTCTTTAGTATTTTTCCAATTTTACGGGTATTCGTGATGAGTTTCCAAAGCGGCTCCTTGATTAATTTAAATTGGGCTGGTTTTAGCAACTATCAATACATTTTTAATGATCCCGAATTTTGGCGTGCTATTAAGAATACCATTCTTTATGCTTTGATTTCGGTGCCAGTGGCCTTGGCCATTTCGATCATGCTAGCTTGGTTTATTTTCAGTCGGGTAAAGCATAAGTCATTCTTTGAAACGACTTTCTTTATGCCTTATGTAACTTCAACGATCGCAATCGGTATCGTATTTCGTTATATCTTCAATGGTGAATATGGTCTGCTTAACTTTTTGTTGAAGGCAGTTCATTTGCCAACGCCTAACTGGATTGATGATCCAGCCATGTCACTGACAACGATCATTATCTTCGGTGTCTGGACTTCATTAGCATTCAACATTGTTATCTTAATGGGAGCACTTCGTAACATAGATCCTAACTACTACACGATTGCTGATATGTATGGTGCAAGCGGTACAGAGAAGTTCTGGCGGATTACGATGCCACAATTAGTGCCCACTATTGCATTCTTGTTAACGATGAATATCATTGCCGCATTCAAGATTTATACTTCTGTTTACGCTTTGTTTAACGGACAAGCCGGTGTTGGTAACTCCGCTACGACTGCTGTGTTCTACATTTATAACAAGTTTCAGATTGTTGGTACGCCAGGTGTGGCGATGGCCGCAACGGTAGTATTGTTTATCATTATCATGTTTGTTACATTCTTACAGCGCAAGATGATGAAGAAGATTGGAGGACGGTAAAGAATGAAGAAAATTCGTTGGGGCACGTTGATTGCTTACATTATTTTGGCAATTTTCGCAATCATTACTGTCTTTCCATTCATCTATATGATTTTAGGCGGATTGATGAGTTTTAGAGAAACGACTACTATTCCGCCAACTATTATTCCTAAGCACTTTGAATGGTCAAACTATGCTAAAGTCTTTGCTCAGGCTCCATTTGGCAGATATTTCTTGAACACCTTTATCACGGCCAGCGTAACGACGGTTGTTAGTTTGTTTAACGCTTTGCTGGGTGCATTTGCCATGGTTAACCTGAAGTTTAAGGGCAAGGGTATTGTGCAAGTTGTGCTTTTATCTTTATTGATGGTGCCTGGAGAAGCAATTATTTTTACCAACTACAACACTATTGCCAGAATGGGCTTATTGAACACTTATATCGGTTTGGTATTGCCATTCTTGACTTCGATTTTCTATATGTATTATTTACAAAGCTACTTCGGTTCAATCTCACAAACTATTTATAAGGCTGCGATGATTGATGGGGCTAGCGATTGGGAATACATCTGGAAGATTTTGGTGCCAATGTCTAAAGGCGGGTTATTTACCGTTGCCTTATTAAGTTTTATTTCAGGTTGGAATTCATTCTTATGGCCATTATTGGTAACCAATGAAGATAGCATGAGATTATTGAACAACGGTTTAACTTCCTTTGCTTCAGATGCAGGTAGTGAAACGCAGTTGCAATTGGCTGCAGCTACTTTGACCGTTTTGCCAATTTTGATTTTAAACTTCATCTTTAGAAAACAAATTATTCGAGGAGTAGTACGCAATGACCTTAAAGGATAAAACTACAGTAACTTTTTATAATGGTTTAACCACTATTGGTGGACCGATGATTGAAGTTGCTTACAACAAATCGCATGTGTTGTTTGATTTAGGCGAAGTTTACCGTCCTGAGCTTAAATTGCCTGATGAAAGCTATCAAACTTTGATTAAGTATCAATTAATTGGGGATGTGCCTAACTTTTATGATCCTAAATTGACAGGCAAGCCGATTGATACTGAGCGTTGGGAACATTCTGCCGCTTACATTTCACACTTGCACCTAGATCACAGTAAAGCTTTGAATTTCTTAGCACCAGAGATTCCGCTGTATGCAGGTCCAATTACGGCACATATGCTGCCAGCATTGAATGAAAAAGGTGATTTCTTGCTTCCTGCCGCGGGGCATGACAAGACTTATACTCGCCCAATTATTGCGGCTGAATATAAAAAGCCGATTCAAGTTGGCGATATTACCCTGGAAATATATCCTAGTGATCACGACGCTTATGGCGCTACAGGGCTTTTAGTTAAAACACCGGACAAGCAAATTGCTTATACAGGTGATATTCGTCTGCATGGCTACCACCCTGATTGGGTGCGTGCATTTATGAAAGCTGCTAAGGGTAGCGATATGTTCATTTGTGAGGGTACTGGTGTTTCTTGGCCAGAAGAAAAGCACGATGAAAACAGTGAAGAATTTACTGGCCCGAAGAACGAAGTAGAGTTGACTGAACGGATTGTTGCTCTGCAAAAAGACAATCCAGACAAACAAATCACCTTTAACACGTATCCTACTAACGTAGAGCGCCTTTTAAGAATCATTTCTGATTCACCAAGAAAGGTCGTCTTACATGCAGAACGTGCTCATTTAATTAAAGAGAGCTTGAATAAGGATTATCCATATTACTATTTGCCAACAGATCATAAATATATTGATTTAAAACCTGAATTAGAGGTTAGCTATGATAAACTTTTGGCAGATAAACATGAATACATGTGGCAAGTTGTCACCGATTATGATAAGCTTCAAGAGGGCGGAATTTATATCCACTCTAATGCCGAGCCATTAGGGGACTTTGACCCTGCCTACAAGCCATTTGTAGAGCAATTTGCCAAGAATAATATTGAGTATGTCGCATTGCGCTGTTCAGGTCATGCCGATGAGAAAGAACTCAAGGAAATTATTGATGGAGTTCAACCAGCTATTTTAGTTCCGGTGCACACATTGCATCCCGAGCTGGAAGAGAACCCATTTGGAGAACGGATTTTACCTAAACGTGGTCAAACAGTCACGCTTTAGTAAATCAAAAACATGTTGTTGTTTAGTTTTTAATTTTGGGAGGATATATCCAAATGAAGTTTAGTAAGAAACTTGCTGTAGCTGCCGCTGCTGCTTTAGCTTTGGTTGGTACTGCTGCTTGTTCAAATGGTGGTAGCAAGTCTTCATCAAGTTCAGAGAAGATTCCATCAAAGATTACTAAGAAGACTACAGTTGTCTTCTGGAATGCCATGCCTGGTGTTCAAGGTTCAACTTTGAAGAAATTAACCAATGAATTTGAAAAGAAGAACCCTAAGATTACTGTTAAGTTGGAAAACCAAGGTGCTTATAATGACTTGCAAGCTAAGATTAATTCAACTTTGCAATCACCTAATAACTTGCCAACTATTACGCAGGCTTACCCTGGCTGGCTATGGAACGCTGCACAAAACAAGATGTTGGTTGACATGACTCCATACATTAACGACAAGAATGTTGGTTGGGGCAGTGCCAAAGTATCTAACATTAGAACAAAACTTCTTGATGGTGCTAAGATTAAGGGTACCCAATACGGTATTCCATTTAACAAGTCAATTGAAACTTTGACTTACAATAAGACCATGTTCAAGAAGTATGGCATTAAGAAAGTTCCAACTACTATGGACGAACTTAAGCAAGTGTCAGAAACTATCTACAAGAAGAGTAACCATAAGGTTGTAGGTGCAGGTTTTGACTCACTTCCAAGCTACTACACGCTGGGCATGAAGAATGAAGGCATTAACTTCACTGACAAGATTAACTTTACTGGTGCCGCTTCAAAGAAAGTAATTAACTTCTACGCAGATGGTATTAAGAAGGGCTACTTCAGAACTGCTGGTTCAGAACACTATCTTTCAGGTCCATTTGCTAACGAAAAGGTTGCCATGTTTGTTGGTACTTCAGCAGGTGAAGGCTTCGTTAAGCAAGGCGTAGGCAACAAGTTTACTTACGATGTTGCTCCACGTCCTGGTAAATACACTTTGCAACAAGGTACTGGCATCTACATGTTCAACCATGCTAGTGCTGAACAAAAAGCTGCTGCATTTAAGTACATCAAGTTCTTGACTTCTAAGTCAAGCCAGATCAAGTGGGCTAATGCTACTGGTTACATTCCTGTAAACAACGCTGCAATTAAGTCTAGTGAATACAAGAACAATAAAGACATTAAGCTTCCTGCTAAGCTTGAAGATGCAATGAAGCACTTGTACAGTGTTCCAGTTGCTAAGAACTCAAATGCCGCATTCCAGCAATTGAGCAGTATTCAA
This sequence comes from Lactobacillus kefiranofaciens, assembly GCF_900103655.1. GTDB lineage: Bacteria > Bacillota > Bacilli > Lactobacillales > Lactobacillaceae > Lactobacillus > Lactobacillus kefiranofaciens. The sequence continues at coordinate 14,148 of NZ_FMXC01000010.1, read as the reverse complement.
CAAAATATTTATGCTGCAGCCCAAAAGGGTCAAAATATTAACAGTCAAATTAATGCTGGTAAGCAAAAATTTGATGCTGCTTGGAAGCAATAAAACTAAATAGCAATTAATTTAAGGCAGACCATTGTGGCCTGCTTTTTTGTTTGAGAAAGCAATTAACAGTTTATTTGTTCTAACGAAAAATGTTACCATTTAAGAAGCAATTAAAAAGCAGAGGTGAGCTGGTTGATTAGACAACAGAATTTCCCGGTAGATACAAAATATAAATGGTATGACATTAACAACTTAAGTGAGCAGGACAGTGAAAAATTGCAAAGGGACTTTAATTTTACGCCGGATATTATTTCATACATTTCCGACCGTCACGAACGTCCGCACTATGACTACGATTTGCATACGAGAAGCCACTTATTGGTTTATGATGTTCCCATTTGGCCGACTAATACGATTAAACACTTTACTTCGCACCCAATTACTTTTTTGGTAGTTGGCGAAAACGTCTTTACTTTCCATACTGAATCAACCAGCTATGTCTTTGATGAATTTAACGATGAACATATGCGTGAGCGCTTGTCTGAGGCTAAGGATGTAACAGAATTATTAATGCTGTTCTTCCTATATTCTTCGCAATATTTCCAACGTGCTGTAACGCAGCTTGACGTTGAGCGTAACAGCTTGGATCAAAAATTATCAGATGATATTAATAATAAGGACCTAGTTGAACTATCGAATATCGAAAAAAGTTTGGTTTATTTATCTAGTTCTATTCAAACTGATTTAATCATGCTGCATAGCTTGGATCATAGTAAACTGCAGTTTACCAAAGAAGCAAGCGAGCGACTGGACGACGTTTTGATTGAATCAAGTCAGTCCGCAGAAATGGTTAAGATTTCACAGCAAGTTACCAAGACTTTATCAGCGACATCAAACAATATGATGAATAATAACCTGAATGATACGATGCAGTTCTTAACTGTGTGGTCACTTGTTTTAACTATTCCAACTATTTTAACTGGATTCTACGGGATGAACGTTAGTCTGCCGATTTTGAAGAATTCGTTTGACTGGATTTTGATCATCATTTTAATGGTAGTCCTGATGGTGTGGTTAGTTGTTCTAATGAAAAAGCATCATTTCTTCTAAGAGTGAGGCAGGTACATGAAGCATAAAGTATTTTTGGGATCAATTATTGCAGCTGTGGCAGCCTTTGTTTTGTATGCGGCTAACATTAAGCGGGTAGAGAATGCTCAGCTTAAGGTAGTTGGTCCTAAGACTAGCAAGATTGAGCAAAAGAATAAAAAGAAAACTAAGGCTAAGGCGCCACAGGCAAAGAAACTAAAAGAGCCTAAGGTTAATTCGATTGGATATTCTAATCATGTAAAGGCCAAGAGCGGCAGCGATAGAAAGCTAGTTAAGATTATTAAAAAGACAATGGGACTTGATGATAGCTATCAAGTAGTAACTCAAGATTTGAATGATTCTAAGCGTTTCGCTGTCGTAGCCAATACCGAGAAGGCCCATAATGCGGGTAAGGTAATGCAGCTATATTTGTTAATTGCACTGTATGAACAAGAGCAAAAAGGCAAAATGGGTTCTAAAACTGCAGTTAAAATTGCTAGAAAAGATAAGGCTAAAGGCGATAGGATGTTGCAAGTCAACATGGCTTATGGAGTTGCTTATTTGCGTGAAGCAATGCTCAAGGGAAGCAAAACTGCATCTAATGCTTTAATTAGAAAGATCGGGCTTAAAAATATTGATTCAGTAGTAAGAAGAATGGGTGCCGCGCAAACGACGATGGCTAAGAATTTCAACGGTGACAGTTATGGTAAGACCACCGCTACTGACCTGGCTAAGACGATGATTGGTTTGTATCAAGGCCGTGTTTTAAACCGTCAACATGCGAGCAAGGTGCTGAGTACACTTGCTAGTTCTAGGAATCGTCCGCAATTAGTTAAAGGAATTCGCGGCGGCGTGTATGCCATTGGCGATGACGACTTTGCGACTGCGATTGTACAAGGGCGCGGTAATTATGCTATTTCTGTCTGGAGCAGCAACAATAAAAATTTAGGCAAGCAGATTAATCGTTGGTTTGATCAAAAGCATAAATAAATTTAGTAAGGCATAGAGCCTTATTTTTTTGCAAAAAAATAAATTATTTACACATTGTAGATTGTAATCTTCACCTTGTAGTGCTATATTATCTATTATGCTAGTGAAGGAGGGATGAAAATGACACAAAAGAGAAATCTTGATTTGGATAAGATACTTGATCGCGCAACTGAATTAATCGGCGAGCAGGGCTTAGCAGCCATTACCATGCCAGTTTTGGCTAGAGCATTGAATGTACGCTCGCAATCGCTATATCATTATGTTTCTGGCAGAAAGCAATTATTATCATTAGTTGGTGCAAGACAGATAAGGGTTTTGCGTAAGCAATTAATGAACAATCTAATTGGTTTGTCTGGTAGGGATGCGTTATTGAAGTTTGCGGATATTGTCCGGAATTTTTTATTAAGCGATCCAGCTTTATCAAGTATTCTGTATCACTTGAATGAATATCCTAAGGATGCGCCGATCAGTCAAGAGATCTTGGATCTGATTAGATTAGGCGAGAAGCTTAATTTTAGAAAAGAAAGTGCCATTTCATTCCACGCTTTAATTGGCGCCGTATTGGGTTTTGTCTTTTTGGATAATTCATCATCGTTTGCTGATGAAACTAAGGATGAATCTAATCGTAATTATCATGAGATGATTCTGCGTCTTGTAGAACCAGTAGCTGACTTACAAAAAATAGGGAGGAAATAGGAAAGTGCAGAAATTTTTGAAAAACCATGTTTTTTCTTTAATTGCATGGATTTTGATATTGATTATTTCCGTCGTTGCTTTGCCTAACATCAAGGACCTAACGAATGCCCACTCAGACATTACGTTGCCTAGTGATGTACAGAGCAACGTGGCTCAGTCAATTCAAAATAATTGGGGTGCAAAGAAGAAAAACACCTATGAGGTAGCACTTGTTTTTAACAAGGAACACGGCAAGCTAACTGATGCCGATAAACAGGCGATCAATAATACGCTTGACAAGTTTACTAATGATAAAAGCAAGTATGGGATCAAGGACTCGCTTCTTCCAGATTCTAATATTGCTACGAGAAAGAAACTTCAATCAAAGGATGGCACGACTTGGGTAGCGCAATTTAATATTGCTAAAAGTCATGGCACGATTGAGCAAGTTTATAACCAAATGAACAAGAATGTTAAGACGCAGGGCTTGCGCACGTATGTAACTGGTGCTGATGTCTTGCAGCATGACTTCTCGGCTTCAATTCAAAAGGGGATTAAAAAGACTGAAGCAATTACAGTTGTCTTTATCTTCATTGTTTTGATCATCGTCTTCAAGTCACCGATTGTTCCATTAATTTCATTGTTAACGGTTGGTGTCTCATTCCTGACTTCCTTCTCAATTGTGATGAACTTAGTTGAACATGCTAACTTCCCATTCTCGAACTTCACGCAAGTGTTCATGGTGATCGTGCTCTTTGGTATAGGTACCGACTACAACATTTTGCTTTATGACAAGTTTAAAGAAGACCTGGGTAAAGGGATAGATAAGTATAAGGCGATGCATGATTCGCTCTACAACGCTGGTAAGACTATTCTTTATTCCGGTTCATCCATCTTAATTGGATTTACGGCTTTAAGTTTAGCTAGATTCTCAGTTTACCAATCAGCTGTCGGTGTTGCTGTCGGTGTTGCCGTATTGTTGGTAGTATTGCTAACACTTAATCCATTCTTCATGGCCGTTCTCGGCAAGAAGATGTTCTGGCCTGTTAAGACCTTCAATGGTGAAAGTGATGACAAGCTATGGCATGGTATTTCAGCTTCAACTTTGAAGCACCCAATTATTTACTTGGTTGTTTTAGCTGTAGTTACTATTCCATTTATGCTGATGTATTCAGGTCACTTGAACTATGATGATACTGATGAAATTGCTGATTCAGTTCCATCTAAGCAAGGATTGTTGGTAGTTCAAAAGCACTTCTCTAAAGGGATGGCAGAACCATCATACTTATACATTCAAAGTAAGCATCGATTAGATAACGAAGAAAACTTGAAGTTGATTGATCAATTGACTAAGCAGCTTCAATCTTCCAAAGACGTTTCATTTGCTACATCAGTCACTGAACCATACGGTGAGCCAATTGACATGTTGTATGTCAATAATCAATTAAACACTGTTAACGATGGTGTTGATCAAGCTCGTTCAGGTTTAGGCAAGTTAAGCAAGGGCTCAAACAAACTTGCTAATGGTGCTAATAGTTTGAAGGATGGTGCAGATCAACTTCAAGATGGTACTGGACGACTTCAAAGTGGTGCTCAACAGTTAGTTGGTGGTACTAGTCGTTTGCAAAATGGTGCTAATAGCTTGCAGAGTGGTACGCAAACTTTACAAAATGGTACCCAACAAATGGTTAACCAATTGCAACAATTGAGCTCACAATTATCAACTCAAATGAGTGGTTCTAACAAGCAGCAACTTGCTCAATTGCAACAAGCTTTGCCACAAATTAATAGTGGTATTCAACAGTTGAATCAAGCTATTGGTGGTGGGGTCGATACTTCATCATTGACGAATAGCTTGTCAACTGTTCAAAAACAAGCTGCAGATCTTGAAAGCAGTTTAAAAGAATTACAAAGTGCAGCTGGTGGTGCTGGCTCATCTGTAAGCCAATCAGATGTTCAATCTGCAATTGAATCAGCCGTTAGATCAGCAGTAGCTAATGTGCCAGCTGATCAAAAGCAAGCTGCTACTCAAGCTGCAACTGCAGCTGCATCGGCTGCTGTTCAATCAGTAGTACAAAAGGCTAAAGCTGGTTCTAATACTGATAAATTGCAATCAGCTATGCAAAATGCAGCTTCAGCAGCTCAAGGTCTGCAGGGTTCAATGGCCGCAATGCAGCAAAGTAACTTGATAAGTCAACTCCAAACTTTGAAGACTCAGGTTAATACTTTAGCTCAAGCCTCAAACCAAGCACTTCCAGTTGCCGCAACTGCTTTGAACCAATTAAGCTCAGGCTTAAGTCAAGTTCAATCAGCAGCTAGTCAAGGTGTTGCCGGTGCTCAAAGACTTAACTCTGGCGCTGCATCCCTGAACAGCGGTGCAGGTCAACTTAACAGTGGTGTTGGTCAATTAGCTAGCCAAGCCCCACAATTGATCTCAGGTATTGGACAACTTAACTCTGGTGCCGGTCAACTTAGTGAAGGTGCAGGCAAGTTAGCTTCTAAAGCTCCACAACTTACTTCAGGTATTGATACTGTTAACAGTGGTTTGGGTCAAGGTGAAACTTACCTTAAAGGCTTAGGCTCATCTGCAGCCGCAAAGACTTTCTACATTCCGAAGGAATTCTTAAAGAACGATATGTTCAAGAAGTCCATGGATGTTTACCTCAGCCCAGACAAGAAGTCAGCTCAAATTATTGTTGTCTTCAATTCTAATCCAAGTGCAACTGAAGCTACTGATAAGTCACAAGAATTAAGTGCTATGGCTAAGAAGTCATTCCAAGGTACTGCTCTTAAGAATGCTAAGGTAGCGATGGGTGGTCAAAGTTCAAAGATTAAGGATACTAAGACTGTTGCTAGCGGCGACTTCCTTAGAACTGCCGCAATCATGTTGATTGGTATCGGCATTGCCTTAATGTTCGTAACTCGTTCACTACTTCAACCAATTTATATTCTTGGTACTTTGCTTATTGCTTACCTTTGCTCACTTTCAATCAACCAATGGATTGTTAAAGCAATCTTAGGCAAGAGCATGTTGACTTGGAATACTCCATTCTTCAGCTTTATCATGTTGATTGCTTTAGGGGTTGATTACAGTATCTTCCTCATGACCCGTTATCGTGAACTTGAGACTGAAGAATACACTAGCCCAAGCTCAAGAATTTTGAAGGCTTGTGCCATCATTGGTACGGTTGTTGTCTCAGCCGCAATTATCTTAGATGGTACCTTCGCTGCCCTTATTCCATCAGGTATTCCAACCTTGATCGAAGTTGCCTTGATTGTTGATGTTGGTTTGTTAATTCTGGTATTTATCTTGCCAATTACCTTATCAGCTGCAGTTAAGTTGACTTATGAGGGAATCAACTTTAACAAGTTTGCTAAGAAAAAGAAAGCCAAATAATATTTAAGCTAGAAGAAGCCCTACAGCAAGTTCTGTAAGGCTTCTTTTTTGTCTTGTGTGTAATTTATTCATAATTTTATTAAGCAAGCTAGATCGCAGTTATTTGCTTTCTGCGACATGGTATAATTAATAATAGATTGAAAAGAAGGGACTTTTAATATGACTACATGTCCAAATTGCAACCAGCAGATTAGTGCTAATGATGACATTTGTCCTAACTGTGGTTTCAATCTGAAAAAATATCGCGAAGATTTTTTCACTGATCAACACCAACGAACAAAATATGAAAAATCGGACGAAGGCAAACGAGTTGCAAGTCGGGCGGCTTATCGTGAAGAATTTTATCCCCAAAAGCAGAATTCTACTGTGCAGCGAATGATTGCTTGGGTGAGACAGAATGCTACCTTGGTATTTTTATTGGGTATTTTTCTATTGATCTTAATGAGCTTTTCTAGACCAGCTGGCTGGAGCTGCTTTTTTGCCCTGATGATCTGGCTGTTTATTGTTTGTGATCGTAAACAAAAGATAGAACAATATACTGTTGATAAGCGTTTGACCCAGAAGATCAACCAGATTGGCTCGAATGTGTTTAATCAAGTTGATGAGCATGGCGATAAGATTAAGGAGCGAGGAGAAAAATTCGCCCAAAATCATCCGCGCGTTGAAAACCGAGTTCGCGAACTAAAAGCAAAACGGCCACATCATTTTAGCTATGTTCAGCTATCGGTTATTCTAACTTCTTTGATTAGCTTAATGGTACTTTTTACTGACTCTGGGGCTTCTGTTTCAGCCGTTAGCTACACGCAAAAGATGTCTATTTCCAATGTGCTCTTTAGCTTAGCTGGCCGGCTTTTATCTTCAGGGTCAACTTCGATGTATTCGTTGATTTTATACATTGTTTGGTTGCTGCTTTTCTTATTTCCGATTTTTATTATTTACAATATTTTGAAAAATACGAAGAGCAGTCAGACGCTTGCCTTTGTCTTATCGTTGATTGAGACGACCTTTTTAATCTACATGATTTATAAAATGTCAAGTACAAGCCGGGCTGCAACTGGCGTTCTTAGTCAGTTGACTAGTCAATTATTAACCTACGCGGTATCGCTGGGAGCTTCAGCTTATTTCTTGATTTTAGCAAGCATGCTCACCACGGGACTATCAGGATATAATTTGTTTAAGAAAAATAAGTAAAAGAAAAACCCTCTAAAGCGTTCAACTTTGGAGGATTTTGTTTTGCCAAAATTTCTATTGATTATTCTTAGTAACGTCGAAAATTAAGTGTTCATTAACAAAGGCCATCATGCCTAATTCGCTTAATTCACGGCCGTAGCCAGATTTCTTCACGCCACCAAATGGCAATTCACCTGAAGTAATCCAGCGTCCATTAATTACGGTCATTCCAGTTTCAATTTGAGCGGCAACTTTTTGAGCGCGTTCAATATTGCTGCTGATTATGGATGAACCTAAGCCGTAACTTGAATCGTTAGCTAATGTAATGGCTGCGTCATCATCGTCAACTACGAAGACTTCTGCAACTGGACCGAATAATTCTTCGTCAAAGATAGGATTATTTTTGTCAATATTAGTCAAAATTGTTGGTCTAAAGAATGCACCCTTAGAATCGATTTCTGGATATTGATAAAAGACTTTGGCTCCAGCATCGGTAGCCTTCTTTACTTGAGCAGCAAGTCTTTCTTTTGCTCTTTCAGAATTCATTGGTGGTAGAGTAGTGTCTGCTTCGAGCGGCTCGCCAGCCTTCAGGCTAGAGAAGACATTCTTTAGTTCATGAAGCACCTCATCGTAACGTGACTTCTCAACGATGATTCGCTTGGAAGAAGTACATACCTGACCGTCGTTATAGGTTCTAGCATCCCCTAGAACGTTGCGCAACAGTTGCGGATCGGCGTCGTCCAACACAATGAAGGCATCATTGCCGCCGAGTTCCATGGTAGACTTCTTCAAGTTTTTGCCAGCGGCTTCAGCTACAGCAGAACCGCCTCGTTCAGATCCTGTTAATGCTACTCCTTGAATTCTTGGATCAGCGATAATATCTGCTAATTGATCGTAGCTCGGATAAAGATTAATCAGGCTACCTTCTGGAGCACCAGCACGCTTAATGATTTTGGCAGCTAATGCGGCAGAGCCAGGAACGTTATGAGCATGTTTTAATAAAATTGGGTTGCCCACGATGAAGTTAGGGGCAAAAACTCTAATTACTTGGTAAAGTGGGAAATTCCAAGGCTCACAAGCCATGATTACCCCGGTCGCCTGCTTTAAGTAATAGCCCGTTCCTAAGTCGCTCTTTAATGGGGTAGGCTTGAGCATTGCTGGACCGTTTTCTGCATAATAGTCACAGATTGAAGCACAGAGTTCAACTTCTTCGCGGGATTCACGTAAAAGCTTCCCCATTTCTAAAGTCATCATCTTAGCCATTTCATCTTCATGGTCACGAAAAGCGTCAGCAATGTCGTGTAAAGTTTTGGCCCGACTAGCTGGCTCTTCATGCCGCCATTTTTTATAAAGCATGTGAGCTAAATTGATGGACTCGTCAATTTGCTTAGCAGTCGGATTATCGTAGCTAGCAAATTCTTCGTTAGTATATGGGTTAATTGATTGATATCTAGACAAATATAATTCCTCCGTTCATAAGTAATAGACTATGTTTACATTATAAAGCGTTTTCAGTTAAAAGACATTCATTTGTACTTTTAGTTAGTAAAAAGTCATGGTAAAATGAGAAAAATTTATTTTTAAAACAGGGGGATAAAAATGGCTACAGATGCAACCGCGACAATTTATTTAGGAACGCCTTTTTACAATGATGATCAACGCGCACGGGTTAAGAAGGCACGTGAATTATTGGAGAAGAATCCTACAGTATTTCGAGTTCATTTTCCATTTGATCAAAGCTTCGTTGATCCAGCAGAAGAAAATCCAGAAGTTGGCGGCGTTCGCAGCATGACTTGGCGTTTAGCTACTTATAACAACGATTTGACTGGGATAGTCAATGCTTCATGTGGCGTCTTTTTATATGACATGGACAATCTTGATGATGGCAGTGCCTTTGAGATTGGCTTCATGCGTGCATTGCACAAGCCGGTAGTGTTAGTACCATTTACCAATCATCCTGAGCGTGATAAAGAAATGAATTTGATGATCGCTCAAGGCGTCACGACCATTATTGATGGCAATACAGAATTTGCCAAATTAGCCACTTATGATTTTAAGACAACGCCTGCTAAGCCAGTAGTTGGTTATAAAATTATCTAAAAAAAAAGCCCACTTGGGCTTTTTTAATTTTCTAATTGTTTCAATGCCTTTTTAGCATGTTCGAGTGTAATGCGGTTACGGTTAATACGCGCGAAGGCACAGGCATCATTTAAATGCTGAATTGTGATTTCTTTCTTCTTGCCTTGCTGCATATCATTTAATCCTTGCCGCAATAGAATTCTTGTCATATAGAAAAGGGCATGATAATTAGCACCAATTTTGTAGGCATAACGCAGAAGCGAGTTGGATTCGCGGTACATTTTTCTTTCGCCGTAGAATTCACCAGCATCACATAAAATTGCTAAGGCATGCAATATGGTCAACGGATCATCGATTTCTACGTCTTTGATGTTTTTTAGCACTTGACTATAATAGTGTTCCGCTTTTTCTAGTTCGCCTTGTTCTGCATAAATCTGACTACAGCCGTTAAGGGCGAGTAAACGATAAATGTTGTTTTCATCTAGTTCAGAAGTCAGAATATCATTAAAGTAAAACAGCGCGCTCATTTGGTTACGGTCATTTTTTAGAGCATATTCCCCGCGCAAGAAGCGGTAATGCACTAGATCATCTTTACGACGCAAGCTTTTTTCATCAATTTGGGAAAGAATGTCAAAAATTTTGCCATAATCGTAATTAATGAATGAAAAGTCGGCTTCAAATAATAGGTGCTGAATATGTTTTTCAACGCTGTTACTGATGATGTCACTGACTTAAATGTTTAGTCGGTCACACAATTGCTTTAGGATCTTAAAGGAAGGCACTTGTCCGTTATTTTCGAATTTGCTTAAAGTAGATTGAGTACAAATTCTGTGACAAAGCTCAGTTTGCGATAGCTTTTGTTCTTTGCGGATTTTAATGAATTTTTCAATGTTAATCATAATTATTCCTGTCTCTTAATAGTTTGGTATAAAAAGTCAAGGGATTCATCAAGATAATCAGCACCATAGTCCATTGCGTGGCCGTGACCAGGAATGACTAGTAGCTGAGTACCTAAGTTCTTTTGAGCTAAAAACTTAACGAAGTCTAATACTGTAGAAATCGGTGTAAGTTCGGCTGCAGAATTGATCATCATCAATTTCCCTAAGTTGGTAAAGTCATATGAGCGCGCATCAAGTTTTTGTAATACTCGTTCATCATCTGTGCCAGTATAAGTTAAAGTGAAGTATTTATAGAAAGAATTCCTGATTTCTTGAGGATCGGTAATGCCGAAATCATCTTTGGCCGCTGGGGATGCTTTAACGTCTGGGTGGTTCTTAATCCAAGTTGAATATTCAACTGGAGCTGACCAGGTAACAGTTGGGAAGCCGTATTTGCCCGCTACATAGAGTGCCATTGTTCCACCTACGCTTGCTCCAATCTGAACAATATTTTTGGCATCATCCTTATCTGTATAGTCGGATTTTATAAGCCAGTTAACGAAGTGCAAGGCATCATCGTGAGCTGCAGGAAAAGTTGCAGCCGGAGCTAGGCTGTATTCAGGGATAAAGGTCATAAATCCTGCGTTAGCCAGATCAACCCCGAGATTTTTGACACTTTTCTTATTGCCACGGAACCAGCCACCACCGTGCCAGAAGATTAAGATCTTGGTGCTTGAAGTCGTATCATTAGGATAGTAGACATCTGCACTTAGTTTTTTTCCTTCGTCATAAACGACATTATTTTTGATTACAACCATAAACTGCATTTCCTTTCTAAAAAATTTAAAGGATATTATTAACTTTATTATATATTATCTAGAAAAATTAGTAAGATTAATAAGTATTTTTTTAGATTTTCTGGATAGTAAGTATCTGTGAGTTTTTTCTGCTAAAATTGAAATACTAAGGTGAAAGAAGGCGAGAAAATGCATCATTTATCAGCGAAAGCTAGTCGAAAGTTAATCAATATTGCCACGATTGTATGTGGCATCATCATTATTTTGCTGGTGATTTATTGGTATAATTTAGGAATTTTTAATAGTCAAGCTCGAATGCGGGATTATTTAGCGAATAAGCGGATTATTGGTCCGATTGTATTTGTGTTAATTCAGATTGTCCAAGTGGTTATTCCGATTATTCCAGGTGGCGTGTCGCTATTAGGCGGTGTGATTTTCTTTGGCCCAGTTGCGGGATTTATCTATAATTATCTGGGCATTTGTATAGGCTCAATTATCAACTTTTTCTTGGCAAGGCATTACGGCAGACCGTTTATTTTGCATATCGTCTCTGAAGAAACGTTGGACAAGTATATGAAGTGGACTGAGAATCAAAAAAAGTTCAACTGGTTCTTTGCTCTTTGTATTCTTGCTCCAGCTGCACCAGATGACGTGCTGTGTTTGCTAGCTGGTTTAACGAAGATGAAATTCTCGACTTATTTTTGGATTATTATTTTGTGTAAGCCATGGACAATTATCGCCTACAGTTTTGGATTGCAATTTGGTGCTAACTGGCTGTTGAAGCTGATGGGTAAATAATGCTTGAATCAAAGAGACTTTTTTTGAGACGTTTTGAAGTAAAAGACGCTCAGTTGCTATTGAAATGGGGAACTAATTCTCGTTATCACGATTTAGCGGGCTTTGAACAATATCAAAACATGACAGAGGTAGTTAATGGCGTCCATCAATATATGGATCGGGCTGAAAGCTACGTGATTTGTTTACGCAAAAATAATGAAGCAATTGGTTTGATTGAATTATATGAACGTGGTATGGATGAAAAAAGCGGTTTGTTAAAGACCAAAGAATTGGGCTTTTTGATTGATCAATCGTTTGAAGGACATGGCTATATGACAGAAGCAGTCCATTTGATTCTGGCTTATGCTTTTAAGAAGAAGCGCCAGACTGAAGTGTGGGCTGGTACGTTTGTCAGCAACAAAAAATCGCAAAAATTATTGCGAAGATTGGGCTTTCGATATATGTACACAGTTGATTACAGTCAAGTAAGTGTCTTTTTGTCATATCAAGAAAAATATTATTTGCTCAAAAAAGCAGAATGGCTTAAAATAGACGCAAACACGAAATCTTAAGACTGCTTCAGAGAGTTCACGGGTGGTGTGAGTGAATGCATAGTCGTTTCCAGATTTCATTAATGTGGGCAATTAATAGTTGCACGGCTTGGCGTCGTTATTCGCCTATCAAGAGGTGCAGTCATTCAGGCTGAAGATGGGTGGTACCGCGAAGCTGTGCAAGAGCCGATTCGTCCCAATTTAGGGATAAGTCGGCTCTTTTTTTGTTTTTGCATATTACGGAGGTTTTATATGCTTGATATTAAGGTGATTCGTGAGAATCTCGATTGGTCAAAGAAAAAGTTAGCTACACGTGGCATTAAGCCAGAAGAATTGGATGAATTAGTTGAAATCGACTCCAAGCGTCGTAAAGATTTGACTAAGAGTGAACAATTAAAGGCTAAGCGTAACGACGTTTCCAAGCAAATTGCTGAAAAGAAGCGCAACAAGGAAGATGCCAATGATGCTATTCAAGCTATGCGTAAAGTAGGTAAGGAAATCAAGGATTTAGATAAAGAAGTTGCTGAATTAACTGAAAAGCAAAACTACATTTTGCTTAGATTGCCTAACTTCCCAGCTGATTCAGATCCAATTGGACCAGATGACAGCTACAACGAAGAAGTTCGCAAGTGGCACCCAACTACCAAGTTTAACTTTAAGCCTAAAGCTCACTGGGATATCGGTACTGATCTTGGCATTTTGGACTGGGACCGTGCTGCTAAAGTTTCAGGTGCACGTTTTGTTTACTACATTGGTGCCGGAGCTTTGCTTGAGCGTGCCGTGTTTAACTTTTTCTTGGATGAAAACACTAAGGAAGGTTACACTGAAGTAATCCCACCATACTTGGTAAACGATGCTTCAATGCAAGGCACTGGTCAATTCCCTAAGTTCCATGAAGATGTTTATACTATCGTGGATAACGATGATCCAGACAAGCCACGTGATTTGACTTTAATTCCAACTGCTGAAGTTCCATTAGTTAACTACTTCAGAAATGAAATTATTCACGAAAACAAATTGCCAATCAATGTAACTGCTTTGTCACCAGCATTTAGAAGTGAAGCAGGTTCAGCTGGTCGTGATACTCGTGGTTTGATCAGAATGCACGAATTCCGCAAGGTTGAAATGGTTAAGGTATGTAAGCCAGACGAATCATGGGATGAACTTGAAAAGTTGACTCACAATGCTGAACACTTATTGCAAAAGTTAGGCTTGCCATACCACGTAGTTGCTTTGTCAACTGGGGATGCAAGTTTTACTAGTGCTAAGACTTATGACCTTGAAGTTTGGATGCCAGCTCAAGACAAGTACCGTGAAATTTCAAGTTGTTCTAACTGTACTGACTTCCAAGCTCGTCGTGCGCAAATTCGTTACCGCGGCGAAGATGGCAAGCTTCACTTGGCTCACACTTTGAACGGTTCAGGTTTAGCCGTTGGTCGTTGTGTAGCCGCAATTTTGGAAAACTACCAAAACGAAGATGGTTCAGTAACTGTTCCTGATGCTTTAGTACCTTACATGAATGGCATGAAGAAGATTACTAAAGAATCAAGCTTGCTTTAATAAAAAATAAATTGAAAAGAAAAGTATTCCATTTCTATCAGTTAGGTAGAAATAGAGTACTTTTTTCTTTTTCTACAGAAATTTCAAACTTTTTTTGCTTGATTTCCTGCCTGAAAATGAGCAAATACCGAACTTTGTCTGCTTGTTTTAGTGAT
>NZ_FMXC01000081.1 GCF_900103655.1 Lactobacillus kefiranofaciens | reverse complement strand
TTACAGGGGACTATGTCCTCCTTTTTTATGCAATAAAAAACCTGTTAACAGCTTATCATATTGATAAGTCATCAACAGGAAAAATTATAGAGCCTGAATATGATAATGCCAATACTTAAAGAAGCGCCTTAACTTAAATTAGGGCGCTTCTTATTTACACATATAATTAATGAACAAAACAAACTACAATTACATCTCTTCATTAATTATTCTGGCAACTTCTCTTGCTTTCTTCAATTTAAGCGTTTCAAACTGCTCTTTGAATTCATTGTAAGCAATAGAGGATACATTCGCATTATAAAAATCATCGAAGACAACATCTTCTAGTAAAAGTACTTAAGTTATTGGTAAAAGAATTGACTATAACCAATATACGTAGAAAAACAGCATGCATGTCAAATTGTTTTTAGGTGTAGCAAAAAAACTTTTAGCTCTAAAAATTACTAAGTTTTATAACTCTATTGACTTTATCAAAGATGATAATATAATTTAATTATTAAAAAATACTAAAGCGGTGAGAATATGATAGAAATGAAAAATGTTTCATTTGATTATGTAACATTTGAAAAGAACCCTGGCTTAAAAGGTGCATTGAAAGATTTTTTTAGACGAAAAAGCCACAAAAAAAGGGCAATTAATACATTAAATCTAACTATTAAGGATGGTGAAGTAATAGGATTAATTGGACCTAATGGAGCTGGAAAAACAACTTTTGCAAAGTTATTAACTGGAATAATCGAAGCAACTGAGGGCAATATTAAAATAGATAATATTAATCCGGCTTTACATTGCAAATCTTTTTATCAAAACATAGGTGTAATGTTTGGTCAAAAAACACAACTATCGTGGAATTTACCACCTATAGACACGTTTAATATGCTTAGCGCAATTTATGAGCTAACTGATAAAAACTATAAAAACAGATTGAATTACTTAGTAGAAGTATTGAATCTAAAAGATATTATTAAAATACCTGTTCGAAAGTTGTCGTTAGGTCAAAGAGTAAAATGTGAATTATTATGTGCACTCATACATTCTCCTAAATATTTATTTCTTGATGAACCCACGTTAGGGTTAGATATAGAAACTCAGAAAAATATATACGATTTTTTACTTGAAGAGAATAGAATAAACAAAACCACAATTATATTCACATCACATAATTTACGTGATATTGAAGCTATTTCTAAAAGATTACTTATTTTGGTTCAAGGACATATTATTTTGAAACTGTCAAATCTTTTGTGTAAATAGATCTTTCTCATAGATTGATTTTTTATTCTTTATTTAATCAAAGTAAGATTCTAAGGTG
>NZ_FMXC01000009.1 GCF_900103655.1 Lactobacillus kefiranofaciens | reverse complement strand
GCTTTAGAGAACTCATATAACCTGATGCAGAGTTTTATTCAAGCAATTGAAACAAACAACACTCAAGAGCTTAAATCATTGATTACCAGCAAAGATTCAATTGGAACCCTAATGCATAAGACGCTGCTAACTTTTAAATACAATCTAAAAGCGGTGCTTAACGGTGCGGCGCTGCCTTATTCTAATGGCTGTCTTGAAGGCTTCAACCGCAAAATCAAGCAAATCGAACGAACAGCTTTCGGCTATTCCAATTTTATCAATCTATTAACCAGAATTCGTTTAGAGGAAAATCAATATACAGAAAAAGAGCCAAACATCCTTTTAATGACTGCCTGATTCTATTCATTTACTCTCTATCAACAGGATTTGACAAAGAGCCATAATAACAGAAAAACTGCCGCATGGCACGACAGTTGCTCTGTTTTTATCCAATTATCTAAATCAACTTATATTTCTTCATTAATTCTTCAATATAAGTGCCCTTGACCTTCTTAAGAATACCCTTAATTGCCAACTTTTCGGGCATTGATACATCAAGATCCTCAAGCTTCTTTTGATCGTTCAAGTAGTACATTGCATTCATCAACATTCTGACATCGAAGGCAGAAGCAAAGACTTCTGGCACGCCACGATCAATATCAAGCAAGGTGTAAACAGCTTCCATGGCGGTTCTAACTGAATATTCAGTAGTAAAGACGGTGTCTCTTGGAGTTTCCGCAAAGTTACCGATAAAGGCCAAGTTCTTAGAATGATCTGGCACAACCTTTGGTCTATCGCCTAATGCTCTAGGCATGAAGTAAGAGGTAATGTATGGCATATGTGCTGGAATAGTTGTAGCAGCTGCAGCCATTTCAGGGATTTTTCCTTCTGGAACACCCATGTGGTAGAGCCACTCTTCACACATTTCCATCCCTGAACAATCAGGCATAGTCTTTTGAATATAATTGCCTTTAGTGTCTGAGAACAAACCATAAAGCCAAACAATCAATTCATTTGGTTTTTGAGCCTTAAAGTGTGGTTGACGACTGATTGAGTAACCCAATAACCAGTTAGAATCCTTAATTGTAGTAGGACCACTAGTAACAATTGAACCGCTGTGTGGGTCCTTCTTGTTAACTGCTTCAATGAATGGCACAATATCATCATTCTTGAAGGTAATCGTAGCTGACATTCTCCAGTTGGCCTTTGGAATATCATGGCAAAAGACTTCTGGATGACCAAAGTCTTCATCTTGAGCCGCAAGGTTCTTCCATAATTGCCAGCTAGCACCTAATTCATACTCTGCTGGAGCAGGATGCGTATTGTCACCATAAGTTGTGCTTTCAGTAATTGAACCGTTAGTAACAAAGACCAAATCATTTGGCGTTAAGTCAATGCTCTTCTTTTCGCCATTTTCGGTTAAGATAATTTGCTTAGCAACTTTTTCACCATTTGAACGGTTGACAAAGACATTATCCACAATCGTGTTGTAGTGGAATTGTACGCCATGATCCTTCAAGTACTTAACCATTGGCAAAATCAATGATTCATATTGGTTGTACTTAGTAAAGCGTAGTGATGACAAGTTCTTAAGCGTTGCTACGTGTTGTACGAACCGCATCAAGTAGCGACGCATTTCCATTGCACTGGCCCATGGTTCAAAGGCAAACATCGTTGACCAATACAGCCAGAAGTTTGATTCAAAGAATTCTTTAGTAAAGACCTCATTAATCTTCTTGTTTTGCAAGTCCTTTTCTGGAGTCAAGCAAAGATCGACAATTTCCTTAACGGCCTTTGGTGTTAACAAAAGTTGACCATCAGTTGGCAAAGCTTGACCACGATTAACAATGACACGGGTCTTAGCGTAACTTGGGTCTCTTCTATTCAAGCGATAGAATTCATCCAAGATAGATTCGCCTTCGTGCTCAGTTGAAGGAATTGATCTAAACAAATCCCACAAGCATTCAAAATGTGGTTCCATTTCACGTCCACCACGAATGATATAGCTTTCCTTTTCTTTATTATAAATACCATCCATTGAGCCACCAGGTAAGCCCAATTCTTCAAGGATGTGAATATGCTCACCCTTCATTTGACCATCACGGATTAAGAAGACGGCACTGGCAAGAGCTGCCAAACCTGAACCGACGATATAAGCAGATTTTTGATCAACGTCTTTTGGCTTTTCAGCCTTTACGAATGCCTCATAATTACCATTGCTATAATGCATAACTGCCACTTCTTTCAATTAATCGTTACACTTGTAACTATTTACAGCTATAATAATAGTGTAAGCGATATCATTTGTCAAATTAAAACTAATCAAAGGATGATTTTTTATGAATATGAAAAGCCTGCACACGCAGCAACATATAGAAAAAGCTTTATTTTCTTTATTACAAAAAAAGCCTTACGCAGAAATTTCCATTGCAGAAATTACGCGTAAAGCTCATGTTTCTCGAACTTCTTTTTATCGTAACTATAGCCAAAAAAATGATGTATTAACGCTATTTTTGGCTAATCAATATAAAAAATTCATTGTCGATATCAATGAACACAAATTAAAAACATTGACCAAGCAGTTAGTAGCTTACCTAACTTTTTTCAAAGGAAATCCCAAGGTCATGAAAATCTTATTAGACGCTGGCTTTGAAGGGAGTCTATTAAACTTTCAAACTCGCTACTTAAAAAAGCTGCTTAGTGTCTACCACCCTGACTTAAATTTGCCAGATTATGCAATTGCCTACCAATCCGGCGGAATTTACATGCTTTTAATCTGGTGGGTGAAGCAAGATTATGCTACTCCACTAGAAGATTTAATTAATTATGCGGAAAAACACATTATGCTTTAATGTCTTATTATTGTAGTTTCTTACGCTTTTTACCAAAGTTAAAGTAGAAATTCAACACAAAAGCGATGATTAACAAAATTAACGATACCAACATAATCTCTTTAATCCCCGCATGGAAAATTGTTCTCATTGTTGGTACCAATTCCTGAGGCAATAATTTGGCACTTTTTGCATCACTTAACTTGTTCATCATTGCCATCGTAATGCCCTTATATGTATGAACGCCGCTTGCCAAGTTCAAGTTCATAATTACGCCGTACACAGCTGCCATGACGGTTTGAGCCAAAATTCTAATCAAATATGAAGTTGAAGTAGCCGTAGCCATATTTTTCAATCCAGCATCAAGTTGAACCTTCAATTGCATAGCAACGAAGATAAAGCCAACACCGATTCCTGAAAATGCACCGATAAAGGTCAGCATCTGTACCGGTGTATGGATATCTGCTAAAAATAAACCAGCTGATGAAATCATCATTGCAATGATTCCGATTAAGGCTAATTTAAATGTACTCATGTGCTCTTGAATAGCCGCTACACTTTGAGAGGCTATGATTTCCACGATTGAATTAGGAATCAAAGTCATCCCACCTAAAAGTGCAGATAAACCAAGCAATGCTTGAGCCCACATTGGCATGTAGGTGTTAACTGCAATGAATGCACCCCAAGTAAAGGCAAATAAAAGAAAGTCACCATCTAAATCTTTATTTTTAAACAAAGATACTGGGATGATTGGATTAGCTGCATGATTCTCTCGAATAAAGAAGAGAACAATAAATACTAGACTGATGATAATCAAACTAATCACAATCCAATTAGCAGTTAAGCCAACTAATTGAACACCCATCAAGAATAAAAGCAAGCCAATAACTAACAAACCAGCACCAGGAATATCGAAGACTGGTGTTTTTTCTGGTGTAACAGGCTTGTAGTAGATAAGGCAAATGATTAATGCTATCAAACCAATTGGAATATTAATATAGAAGACCCAGTGCCAAGAAAAGGCATCGATCAGCCAACCACCAACTAATGGTCCTAAAATTGCAGCACCATTCCAGCTAGCAGTCAAGTAGCCAAGGACCTTGGTTCTAGTTTTAATATTTTTAAAAACGTAACCGGCAATAATGTAAGGAAGAGATCCCATGCCACCTGCGCCGATCCCCATAATGAATCTAGAACACAAGAAAAAGATGATATTTGGTGCCATTCCCTGCAAAGCAGCTCCAAGCACAAATAATACTAGAGAAATTTCAAAGGCCTTTTTATTAGTGATTTTCTCACTAATCTTAGTCCAAATTGGGATCGAAATCGACATCCCTAATAAGAAAATCGCCACAATCCAGCCCATAAACTGAATCCCATGCAAAGCTGCCACAATTGTCGGAATTGCAGTATTAATAATTGTTCCATCAAGTCCTGACATTACATTCCCAAGCATCAGGGCAATCGTAACCATTGTAATTTGTTTTTTATTCATTCAACTTTCCCTTTAAAAAACAAAAACTCCTATTATCAGCGATAATAAGAGTAAAAAAATATGGAGGATACAGGGCTCGAACCTGTGACCTCCTGCTTGTAAGGCAGATGCTCTCCCAGCTGAGCTAATCCTCCATTATGGGGCGGAATGTGGGATTCGAACCCACGCATGCTGGATCCACAAACCAGTGTGTTAACCCCTTCACCAATTCCGCCATAAACGGTCCATGTGGGATTTGAACCCACGATCTCCTCCGTGACAGGGAGGCGAGATAAACCACTGCTCCAATGGACCTCCAATGGACCAATCAGAGGAGGATGTGGGATTTGAACCCACGCGCGGCAGAACCGCCTAACGGTTTTCAAAACCGTCCCCTTAAGCCACTTGGGTAATCCTCCATAGCCGAACAGATACTATTATACTAAAGTGAGATAAAAGCGCAAGTCTTTTTTGCAAAAAAATGCAGTTATGTCCAATTTAGAACATAACTGCATCTCAAATAATTTTTAATCATGCAAATTCTTTTGATATAGCAAGTACTTGTATTCTTTTCCAGCAATTTCCACAAACTTTTCGGTAGCATTATTAACCCAGCCAAAATGTTCAAAAAATTGTCGTGCATTTTCATCTCCATCAATGCACCACAGATAGATCTTGCCGTAACCCATCTTTTTCAATTCATTTTCGGCAGCATTAAGCAAAGTTTTTCCGATATTAAAGCCTTGGAAATCTGGTTCAACATATAAAGCCATTAATTCGCCGCACCCTAGCATGCGAGTATCACGCGGGCGACCATAGCTCACCGCAGCACGAATTTTATTGTCATCATCAATAAAAATTAAATTGTGACGGCCACTTTCATTCAACCGTTTAACCCATGCATTTTCAGGAATATTATCTAAAAATACATCTGGCAATATATCTTTATATGTATTTTGCCAACATTTTTGAAAAAGTCGACTTGTTTCTTTTGCTTCATCTTCAGAAATTAGTGGTTTAATAATCATTTTCTACTTCTTTGTAAGAACAGTTACAGCTTCAACATGCAGTGACCCGTGTCTGGCAATTGCACATTAGGTACAAATTGCGCCCTGTCGCAATAGGGAATGTCTACGAAATAGTAGCACATATATCTACACGACTCAAAAATGCTAATAGATCTAGATTGTGTAGATGATTAGCTGATCAAAATTATATAGCCATCTGTGGTAACAGAAGATCCACAATGGTTAGTAGACAAACGTTTGCGGAAACCTGAACTATAAATATCAAAGCAATCATCCAATTATGACATAATCACCTTTGCGAGAAGTTTTATGGGCGGTGTCTGTTCCCTCGAGATGAGGTGGTTCCAATGAGCTATTCTTCAGAAAGGATTACGGCCCGTGAGCGTCTACCAGATACTCATGCTAGCGTTAGCATTTGCGACTTTCATCGTTGCATTACTAACCTTTATTTTCACATTCTGTGCATAATAAAAGATCGTCACATAACTTTGGCCAGTTGCGGACAATCTTTTATTAGATAAAAAGTAACTAAGCCACCGCCTTTAAAGCGGCTCGCTTTTTTGTCTACATTCATATTTTACCATCAGTGATTACTAGTGGCAAATTACAGATCCTTAAACTGCACATTTCCATTTGGAAATAATGCATTAAGTACTGTTGACTCATGAGCTGATGTTATTTCAAAAATAAAACTATGCAGGTTTCTTTTAGTAATTTGACCGTTAAATTGTCGGAACTCCAGAATAAAGCCCTTGTAATTTAATAAATAATTGTTGCTCTTCATCAAACGGTCGTACCTTGTTTTGGTTACTTCTTTATCCTCAGCATTAATAAAACTTTGTAATGCCCTAGCTACAGTAACCCCTTGCTGTATATCGTTTTCCTCTAATATTTCTAACTTATTTTTAAAGCTTAAAATATATTTCACTCTATCTTGGAGTTCGTTGAGTATTATATCTTTTATTAGTTGTATAGTTTCCATCACTTATACCTCCCCATCACAATGTCCTTAACTTCCTGCAAGTAATCGTCAGTATATTCAGGAACAAGCAGCTGACCATCGATTGCATCCAGCATCACTTTTTCTTTATCTTTTAGTTTCTTGTAAACTATCCTGTCGATAAAGCCCATATGTGCAACATCGCCCTTGGTCATCAAATAGTAGTACCTTGTGTATTGATTTGCTGGTAGTCCCAGACGGTTAATCCGATCTCGGGACTGCAACATGAAGGTCCAATTAAAGTTGTATTCGAAGTAAACCGCGTCGTGTACAGTTTGATGCAACGAAATGGATTCCCCCTAAAGTGTTAGGATTCGATACCAGTACTTGTGCATCACCGGTCCGGAATTTATTAATCATTCCTTCTCGATCCTGTTTTGGTGTCGCTCCATAAACCAAGGTAGTTTTAATGCCCATGCCATTAAGAGTATCAGTAATCTTTTGCATAGTACCGACAAACATACCCCACACCAGGACCTTTTTGCCTTGACTGACCAGCTTATCAATCAGATCAATGCCCATTTCAAACTTAGGCGCCTCTATCTTAGTTAAATCATATTTCTTATAAGCTTCTCCGCTACTGAAATTCTCTTTTTCAACCGTGGCCGTCTGTTTATCCCACACTCCAGAATCAGCATCTACCAGTCCTGATTCTTTATAGTTGATGTTAGTGCTCAGCAACTCCGGGTTTGTCGAAGCCTGAAGTAACCTGATAAAGGTCGCCAATATTCCGTTTTTATTTTCATAAATCGCCTGTGCCAGCAGCTCCTGATTTTTTGATGGAGCTACTTCTTTAATAATATCTGGATCCGGTTTAGGAACCTGAAGATCCTGCTTGTTGGTCCGCCAGAAAAATGGTGATAACTTCTTATTAACATCTTCTGGATCAATATTATTAAGAGTAGTCAGATCCCAGGCAAAGAATGAAGAGTATTCATCAGGATACATTAAATGCAAGAAATTATAAATATCTCTAAAGCCATTGGGAATCGGTGTTCCAGTTAACACATATCGATAATGTGGTGCCCTACTGAGACTGAGAGCAGCTTTAGCTCGCTGGCCACCGACGCCTTTAACCCGGTGAACCTCATCAAAAACCAGCATCGTTTTCGAGTCCAACAAGTCATTGATGATATTTAATTTGCTCTGCAAGGCTTCGTAGTTGATCGTGATCACATCTGACTTAATCCAATCATGCTTAACGGCTCCGACATTATTGTTGTACTTTTTGTCCCGCATATTGAGATAATGAAGTTCACGCTTTGACCCAAAAACCTCCTGGAATTCTGTCCGCCATGCAGCAAAAGCATTCAATGGAGAAACGACTAACAGCTTATCAACTTCATTAACTCTAGGACTAGATAAGTAAGCAAAAGTGCCATACATCATAGCAGTTTTGCCAGCACCTGGCACCGAAAAGTTAGCAGCTCGCTTCATGATAGTCATGAAGAAGCTGGCCTTTTCTTGTTCAGGCTTTAATGACCGGGTAAATTCTTGACTGACAATCGCCCTAAAATTGTCAAACTCTTGCTGCCAACGAGGATCACCGTCTTTAATTGTTAACCCCGCCTGGCTTTGCTCTTTGATGTAGTATTGGCGTTGCTGCACAAACCGATCGAATTTGCTACTAGTTTGGACTTCTGGTAATCCTTTTCGTTGTAGTCGACGATTAAGCTTTTTGACTAGCTCCAGCAACTGAACATAAGTCAAGTCTTCCTTAAAATTACGTTGCTCAGGATCCTTAAAATATGGAGCAAAGATATCTAATCCGCGTTGGGCAACCTTGGTTTCCAGTGTATGGTGATCATCATCTACCAGCTGAAACA
Organism: Lactobacillus kefiranofaciens; assembly: GCF_900103655.1. Classification (GTDB taxonomy): domain Bacteria; phylum Bacillota; class Bacilli; order Lactobacillales; family Lactobacillaceae; genus Lactobacillus; species Lactobacillus kefiranofaciens. The sequence continues at coordinate 61,783 of NZ_FMXC01000009.1, read as the reverse complement.
AGCCGTCATCATTCTTGATAATGATTGGATTATCTGATTTCATCCCCATACTTGCTGAACAACTCCTTACTAAATTGGTTTAGGTCACGCATATATTTCTGCAGTTCCTTTAGTTGATCTTCACTAACCTCGTTGTAACGAAGACTCCCAATCAGGCCACCATCTTCATTTAAGTCGTGGTAGTACTTCACATTCTGCTTTATATTGCGGATGAACTTATCTACAGACTCACTATTACGGGCATTTCGCATATAGGTGTCAAAGGTATCACCAAGCTCTTCAACGGTTTCGTTTTCATCCGTCAAACTCTGCATCAGATCAGAGGTAGTGTGAATTTCCTCGTCCTGAAGTGATTCTGAAAGATCATCAATCATGTCAGCTACATCATCATTGAAATCTTCATTGTCAACACTATTAACGATATTTTTACCGTATTCACGAATATGAGTCCTGGCTGTATTACCACTAACGCCAACATGAATTTGATAAAGAATAACGCCAAAATATGAATTCATCGTTTCATTCTTGCGAACTTGAGATTCAGGATCGTCGCCAAAATTCTTAGATAACGATTTACCCATTTCATAGAAAAGTGACCACACTTTACTTTCCTTGATAATGTTGAAATTATTCTCTGAAGCACCAATAAATTCCAGAAACTTCTTCATATAGACCGCACCATCATAATATTTTTTAACTTCTGTTGGTCGCATATGAGAATCAGCTGCGTAATCGGCCTGAGTCATAATTGGATCATCACCGCTAGTGGTTTGATAAATATCCACAGCCAGATCAACTGGATCATAATCTTAGCGCTCTTCAACACCCATCTGAATGGCTAACTCTAGCTTTTTGATCTTAGCACGCTCAGTAGTGTTACCATATGAAAACGGCAAAACAACAGCTTCAAAATATACTGTCCTACCAGTAGATTGACGAATATTACGTAATGCCGTATAGCGACGATTGCCATCTACAATCCGTCCGTCATCCAGTACGTACCCATAAACTTGCTGACCAGACTCTTGTATCGATTTTTCTGTCCGCTTCAAGGCTGATGAATTGTCTTGTTCGATTAATTTAGCAACAAAATTGTTATATTGTGGATCTTCTTGATCATTGGCTGGATTCAATTCATCCTGATACTGTGAAATACCGGTTGCAATCCGACCATTTTTGTCATTGTAATAGACATATTCTAGTGGAATCTTGTAAACATCCAGCGTTTCAGAGCTAACCCCATCAACCTTAATCGGTAACTTGGGCTTGGCACCAGTTTTCTCTAACTTTCCCTCTTTAGCTAATTCGATTAGCGACAACATTTTAGTTCAACTCCCCATTCTCCAATTTATTGATCAAATCATGTACTTCTTGCTCACTAGTAGCCATCTGATAGTAAACTCCAGATTCCTTTAAATGATCAAAGTACTTTTGTTGAATAATCCGGATTTCTTCATCACCTAAACGCATGTTTTCAGCTTTAGTTTCAATCACCAAATAGATCGGCTTACTACCATGCTCAATCTTAAAAATAAAGTCCGGTGTCGTCGTCCCGTTATCGAAACGTGGAATTTTGATTGCTTTCTTTGGTAGCTTGCCAAAAACACTGATCTTAGGTCCATATGAGCGCTGCAAAATTTTCAATTCTGGATCCGCACTGTCATAACGCAGTGGTGGTCGATCATACAAGTATTTTTCATCAGAAGTCGAATTTGACTGATATACGCCCAGAACACTAGCAGGAATCGAATCTACAAATTCATGTTTCTTGGCATTATAAATCGAGGTAGAGGCTGAAAACTTCAAAGGTTCATAACTATAAGAAGTTTTGATTCGTTCGTTAAATTGATTGTTAAATGTTTGTATTAAGTTTCCCAGTGTCTTTTCATTGATATAGTTGGTATTGTTCCTTAACCTCTTAATTGCTTTAATCATTAGGTTGTTCAACAAGTTAACTGACAAGTCCGTTTGCTTAGCCAAAATTTTGAGAAACTTACCATATTTCATAGTTAAATATTCAGTACTATAATCCGCTTGCGTCTCTTTGACAATAGCATTGCCGCTAGTAGTATCAACCTCTTGATGAACCATTTGCGGACATTGCAAAACAAAAATCTTATTATCGCTATCGTTAAATACGTTCCAAGCCACCGTTTCAGCATCCTTGTTCACTGACGGATCAAACCTAATCATTTGACGTTTAGCTAACTGCAACCACAAATTCTTCAGTTGCTGCCAGTTTTGCTTCCGTAATTTAACCGTTGTGCTATCTTTCGAGTTTTTATCGCGAACCTTATCCTTGGCGACCTTAGTTTCTTGTACTAATTCTGGGTAAAGATGGCATAAAGCATCATAGCCAGACATTGTTTGACCATCAAGTTTTACTTCGTCCTTAAACTTATTAGAACGGGTAATCACATTATGATCATCCAAATCATCAAGCAACTGATCCTCATCAAATTTAGGGTCAGTTTTTTGTTTGGCTTTAACAATCAGCTTGATCATGTCATCAGTTAACTCTTCTTGGTTTAATTGAATTGGGGAATCATCATTAATTTCACCAACAAGTTTCTGAGCAAAGTCTCGTTCATCATAGCCGATTAGGAAGGAAAGGCGACTTGGCCATTCATCCTGATTCAAACGGTGGCCGGTTTCATCAACAGGCAGCCGTAACCCCCGACCAACTTCCTGGATTTTGCTAATTTCAGAGCCAGAAGTCCGTAGCTTTGCAATTGTGAAGACATTTGGATTGTCCCAACCTTCACGCAGTGTCCACTTAGAAAACAGAAAGCGCCGGGTCAGCCAATTACCATCTTTATCTTTAAAACTGAGCAATTTTTCCTTATTACTTAGAATGTCTTCAACTTCAGCCTGAATGTCGGCATCAGAACTGCCTCGATCTTCACTGAAGTAACCGGCATAAACATCCTGATGTTCTGACTGCAAACTCTTCAAGGTAGCCTGTAAGAAGGAGCGGTACTCTTTTTCCCGATCATCAATCGCCAATTCAAAACGATCAATTAATTTTTTGAGTTTCTTGGTTAAAATATCCTCAAAGTGCTGAGCAAGCCAACCCTTACCACTGTTTTCGCCACGGAAGCTGGAAATACTATCAATAAAGAATAAGGATAGAGTCTTAATCTTTGGAGCATTCTCCCCTGAATTTAAACGTAGGAAGTTTTCTTCCTCAGCCTTAAAGTGGCAATCTAATGCCTGTGAGATAATTTCATCCTGATAGTTTTCCGCAAAGGTACCAGGGATCAATTTCATATCTTTGGATAAAGCCAAACCATTGGAAAGTTCCCGGTCAGTCCCACCAGCGTAAGTAATATTGCCTTCAAAGCCAGCATCCACATCAGCCAGATTTTCACCTACGTTTAATGGATAGTCTTTGCCACCCTTGGTCAAAACTAATTCTTTAGCTTTGACTTGCTTAACTTTATACCAGTTATTTGCCTGTTCTTCTGGCATATCAGGATAATCAATATCGATACCCTTAACCAGGCCTTGGTTAAAACTGGCCACGGCGTCCAAGTTAAATTGAGGTTCACCACGGTAATAATCAATCTTAGTGATTTTGTTCTTGCCCCGACCAGTGGTAGTTTCTGGGAAAGTAGCACCGAAACGCACAATTAATTGTGGCTTCATTGCTTCAATATCTTCATAAAACTTTTTACCACGTGGAAAACGTTGCGGTTCGTCAATAATAACGACTGGTCGAGTAGCTGCAATCGCTTTAATTGGTGATGTCTCACCACCGAGTAAAGTTTGATCATAGTCATCACGGTGCATCGACTTAGAGTGCAGCATTCCCTGATTAACCAACAAGACTTCAATTTGGTTCGCATTTTGCCGCGTAGCTTCGACAAATTCTGATAATTGCGCAGGAAAGTTTCGTCGTCCTGAACGTGCACTAAAATCACCCGCATTAATAACGTTTAATTGAACCCGGGTATTTTCGTAGAATTCACTAAAGTGCTGTTTAGCATAATCACTGGTAATAAAGCTACGGGTACCCTCCTTAATGCTAGGGCTCGGCACCGCAATCACAAATTTAAATAAGCCATATTTTTGATGAAGATCATACATCATTCTGGTATAGACATAGGTCTTGCCAGTACCTGTTTCCATCTTGATATCGATATTAGCTTTATCGTTATAACGATATTTAATTAAAGGATTGGCATAAATGTAATTAGCATTAGGATCACTGGACATCGTGTCCATACCAGGAAAAGCTTTATCAATGGCTGCCAGGGCAGCGGTTTGGTGTTGTAAAGTTTCTAATTTAATCTTCATGGCTTAGTACCTCTTGATTAAAGTTACTTTACTGTCTAATTGCTTCAAACCATTTTCAAGTTCACGTAGTTCAGCTACATTAAATGAATAACCAAATAGTACAACAGACTGTATTTCTAATTGGTAAGTTCCAAGTTTATTTAACAGCTCTTTAGTTTGCTCTGCTCTCCAACCTTCATTAATTAAGTACAGACGATTGTCTTCAACTTTGTAAGCAGTATAATTACTAAATTTAATTTCTTCAACATCAGCATCAAATGAATAGCCATCTTTAGCTAACCAAGTTGCTAGAATGGTTTCTTCACCTGTAGCATCCCCATCAACGGCCAAGGCATGACTAGAAAATCCATCCACCATATTAGTGAATAAATTAGTATTATTTGGATCAAAGTCATCAATCTCTTCAAGCGTTTGTTTAACTGGCTTTACTACTCGATAATGTTTAAAACTTCCATCAAAGTTTTCTGGCAGAGTTAATTCGTTATCTTCACGAATCTTTTTGGCAGCACGACGAATACGTTCACGAGAGATTTCGTCGATGGATTTAAAGCCAGCATCATATGCCGCTTGGCCTCCCTTAGTTGGTACTTCTTTACCATCCTTATTAATGTGATAAGTTTTCTCTGGAAGTTGCACCATGATGAATTTGCGATGACCATCATCTTCAGAATTCAGCTGCATAACCGCATCGGCGGTTGTAGATGAGCCTGCGAAAAAATCTAATACAGTAGCATTTTTATTGAAGCATGTAAACATCTGTAACATTTTAATTATTAAGCTTACTGGTTTAGGAGTATCGAAGTAATTCCCCCCCCATCAGCTTTGATAGTCTAGAAGTTGCAGAAGAAGTATAAAACTTTTCGTCCCACCAAGAATCAACAGTCTTCCTCGACTTTTTAGCTTTTGATAAATAATATTTCTGTTGTAAGTTATTATCAGTTTTTACTATTAATCCCTGATCATACATTTTCTGCATACGTTCTTTAGAAAATCTCCAATAACCGGATACACCTAAGAAATTATAAAATGGATTTCCTTTTTTGGCCCCGCCAGGACCATCTACAGGTACCAATTTATATTTACCATTTCCATCTTGATGATTAAAACCATTGAGTTTTGGTGTGGTACCAATTTCTTTTCTACTATCAAATACTAATCTTTCATTTTTTGCGTAAAGTAATATTTGATTATGGCTATTTGATACAATCTTATCATTTGAAATCGATGCTCGGGATTTGTGACATATTTGCGATATTAAATTTGCTTCTCCAAATATTTCATCACAAGCAAAGCGTAAATCAGCTTGTTCATTATCATCAATTGAAATAAAAATTACACCTTTGTCAGTTAAAAGTCTTTTAGCGAGTACTAATCTTGGGTACATAAATGTCAACCAAGCGGAGTGACTAGACTTGCCTTGAATACTCTTTAATCGCTCTACCTGATCATCATCTAAGCCAAACATGTCTTTCAGTTGCTCATCGCTGTATTCAAAAGAATCCGGATATACGAATCCGTCGCTGCCTGTGTTGTAAGGGGGATCAATGTAGATAACATCAATCTTATTTTGGTAAGACGTTTGCAAATGGCGTAAAACTTCCAAATTATCCCCAGTAAAGAATAAATTTTTACTGTTCTTACCTTCACCTTGATTTTGCTTTTCATCGGGGACAATTACAGTACTCGGCATTTCACCTGCCTGACGACGCGCATAATCTTTACCAATGAAATCTAGCTGATAGCCCTCACTCAGCTCATTAACATTTTTATCTTTTAGTTGGTTCCTAAACTTATCTAAATCAAAAGATCCTTCCTTGGTAAAGAATTCAGGCAGCTTTTCTTTAAGTTCATTTAAGAAAGCAGTGTTCGGCTGTACAGTTTCATTGTATTTTTCATTATCCGTTTGCATGAAATTTCTCCTATTCTTCGTTAATTGGTACAGTTTCGCAAATGTCATTAAGGTTGCAATCTAAGCCAGTGCATATTTTCATCAAAAGATCTGTAGTAACATTAGCATCTTTTCCTAACTTAGCAACGGAAGCAGCGCTAACATCGCATTTAGTTTGTAAATCTTTTTTCTGTAATCCCCTATCAATCAATAATTTCCACAATTTCTTGTAGCTAACCTTGTATTTAATTTTTAGGTTATTTGGTTGCTTGCTCATTCCATGATCTCCCAAACAGTTCTTTACCACCACGTTCAAGTGTCAGAACCGTATTCTCTCTAATAATCTCTTGTGCTTTTTCTGATAATACTTCAATACTATCAATTGAAATAAATATCTGCTTAGTTTCTTGAGCATACATTTCAATAATTCTATTTCTACGATCAATCTCAATATTTGAAAATAGTAGTGAATCATGAATAAAGAATGGTAAACGTGTTAAGTCAAGACAAGCTTGATCAAAAATTATTAATCCTTTGAATGATGTCCCTGTACCTTGGTCATTAATCGTTTCAAAATTGTATTCTTTTGGTTTTAATTCAATTCGTGGAGGTTGAAATGAATTAGATCCGCAGACCTGTTCGTTTAAACTGGCCATTTTAGTGTTCAAAGAATGCTGTACTTCTGATAATTCATTATTAACAGTTGCATTTAAAGCATCTCGCTGATCTTTTTTGTCTTGTTGTAGTTTTTTCTTCTTCTGATAATTTTTATTTTCGTCTTCTAATTGCTTTAATTCTGCTTTTTTATCTTCCACATCAGTCTGTGGAGTACGAATAATCAAATCTATTAGGTGACAAAAGAATTTAGGGCGACCTTTATTATCTTTACTCTCATCAGGGTCACCTAAATAAGTCCATAGCATGTCAAAAAAATCAGAAAATTCCATATCAATCACGCTCAACTTTCGGACCAAAAAAGGGGCGATTTTGTCCCAAACTGTCCGAGTTCATATTTTCTTTTCCAATATACTGATTGTGAATTAAAAATAATAAATCCATTCACCATTTAAGTATACCGCTTACATACGCGCTTCTCAATATTAATTCGGCGAACGTGAATTTTGTCTATTTAATTCAGCATGCATCGTCAAGCTAACGGTGTTCCAGCATGCGCATTCAACTGAATACTTTTACTGCAACCAGCCACTGGAAGGTTTGCTGCAGTCCCGAAACGAACAAGTTTTGGACTGTTTTGCACACTACCAGTGGCTCTTTTTGTCCTTTGCCTTCGTTTCGGGAGAGATCCGGAACGGAGTTTTTTTAATGAATTTTAACAACAGCGAGTACGAATTAATCGACGAACAATTAATATGTAATACTAAGGATATGTGGAACTTAGCTATTCTGGCTAGGTGTCGTTTTTTCTTCAAATGATGAACCGGTAAATTAATAAGTTATTTACTACATGCGCAGTAAAACTTGCCCACATACTCTGTGCTGCAACAGCGACTAAGGTAAAGAACATTCCCATTGGCGGTATAAGCGACCACCAGAAAGACAGCATTATACCAAGCGGCCTTGCCCAGCGAAGAGAGGTGAATCAGGCTGAAGATAAAAGACGTTATCCAAATTGTAGCCGTTTGGTTGAAAATATTATCTAAGACACCAAAGATGTAACCACGAAAGGTATATTCCTCAACTAAAGGCGCGCTGATCACCGTGAAGGTTAACTGTAACCACCAATCATTCATTGTTGTCACTGATGAATGGAAACCAGTTCGTACTACCCAAGATACTAGATAAATCAAAACGTCCGCCAAAATCGCGTAAGCAATCGGCCACCATTGAAAGTGCCACTTTATAATCAGGGGGAGTCGCTAGTGAAACAAGAAGCGATTCAGCAGGTAGCCACCACCAATCACAATGATCGGATAAGTAATCGTCATAGTAATTATGGCGGCGTTCTCCGAAAGGTTTAGCTAATCAGCGACGGCCAATGGTGCAACTTGCCCACCAACCGTCAAGGCTAAAATCACGACAGTCATTATTATCACTTTAATGTATTTTTGCATGGTGCGTCACCTCATCGAATGAATACTAATCTCTATTGTTATTTTACACCTCTTTATATCACGAAAAATCACCATCTTTTAACGCTACATGGAGTTCACGTTCAAAAATGGTGAAGTAATTAGAGTTAATATGTGAAATTTATGGTGTACGGCACTCAGCTATTTTGGCTGGGTGCTATTTTAAACATTCTGATCTTTATTAAACCTAATTTACAGTAAGTTCGTGTTACTTAATAGTAATGAGTAGTTAAAACATTCTTAAATTTATTAAGTATCTTTGGTTTATCAATGGTTATCCCTAATTTTTGTAAAATAAATATTCTAACCATAAAGCCGAATATTTTTGTCATCTGCACTAACTTATAAGGATTAGATACCGCCATATTTTCTCTATCTCCGTGTGTTAGGAATACCCTTGTGCTTACAAGCTTTCCAATCCAATCATCTGTATTTCCAACGTGTTCAGATAATAGTTCTCTATAGGATTCAGGCAATTCCTCAATAAATTTGTTTATTTTATCCCTCAAAGTAAGACGTTCATTTCTAAAATACGATTCAATGCCTTGTGTATAATTGACAAGATCATTTTCAATTACCGACCTGTAGTTAACCGTTAACAAATAGTCATCCACCAGTAACTGTAACTCTTTTGAGGAACTTACCCAATTATTTATCACACTGAGCAACTCCGATTGGACATCATTATAGTCATATGAAAAACTGTGCGCTTGAATTATTTAGGGTTGCATACAGCGAATTAAAGTGTTAAAGTTAGTTAAATTGACATATACGGAAGTTATAAGTATCATTCATCTTTGCTATCTATTATTTTCTTAGATGTTAATTCAATTTGGTTACTTTGGTTTGATTCCTAGGAGGATATATATGCAAACTGGTACTGTAAAATGGTTTAATGCTGATAAGGGCTTTGGGTTTATCACTGGTTCAGATGGTAAAGATGTATTCGTACACTTTTCAGCAATTAAAACTGACGGTTTTAAGAGTCTTGAGGAAGGGCAAAAAGTTAGTTACGATGTTGAACAAGGCGGTCGAGGACCTCAAGCGACTAATGTTGTTCCACAATAATTTGTCTAATATTATGAAGAACTGCTTTTGATGGAGCAGTTCTTTTTTATGGCTCTTCGTCAAGAAGTACTGATAGAAAAATTTGAATAACTTTTCAAACAGCTCGTGTCTGAGATTGGACATGAGCTGTTCTTTTATTCTTCCAGTTGATGGCAAAGTATGAGTTAGGAAGGGCAAGCAGGATTCGAGCCCGAAAATTAAAGAAGTTACGAAAGCCATAAGCAGTTCGTTTAATAACTTTGATCTTATTGTTAGTTCCTTCGACTGGACCATTCGTGTAGTCACCATATTTAAAGCTGGTGATAATCTCTTTACGATGCCTCCGGAGAGTCCGTTGAACTTTTTGAAGTGATTGGGGAAGCTGGGTCCATTTAATCGCGAGTAAATGATTGAGTTCATCCTTACTACGATGATTGATCGCGAGAATAAGGTCCTGATAATAACGATAAGCTTGTTTAAGATCATCATTGAAAGCCAGTAAGCGTTGAATAACTTCAACGTCGGTCAACTGAGTATAGCCAAAATTACGACGTGACCAATAGTTATCATATTTGAGTAACCCCGCTGGGGTTAGGATTAATTTCCAGAAATGCTTGAGTGCCCGCCATTGATGGCTCCCATTGCCAGCTTGGTTCATAGCTTTAACCCGAATTTTATTCAAAGCCCGGTAAGCTTGAGCGACCACATGAAAGTGGTCGGCAATAATTATGGCATGGGGAAATAGTCCATGAATAAGATGACGATAAGGCGTATACAGGTCAACCGTAACCGTGCGCACTGCCAGACGAGCCGCACGATCGTAGCGCAGAAAGTAATTACGCAAGTAGCGATTACGTCGTGACAGAATAATATCAATGGTACGATGATTTTCAATGTTCATCAGGATCATACTCATTCCACTGGGTGCAAAGCGACCAGATTTAAAATCATCAAAGGCAATATGGCGAGGTAACCAATGATAGTTTGGTTTGAAAAATTGATCCAGGTTAAAGATAACCCGTCTAACAGTCCAGTCAGAGATTCCCAGTTCCTTGGCGATATCAATTTGGGACTCATTGGCAGTTAGTTGTATCATCACCTGTTGTTTAATTGCTTGGCTGATGTGATGACGATATTTAATGTCCTTGACCTTAGCCAACTCCGTAATCGTTGATGGACAAGCTGATGAAGGTTTACAAAGATACTTTTGATTACGAATCGACCAAATAGTTGGTTGGTAATGTAGACTTGGTCCCAGTACGTTAACTATTTTGAAGCCATTTTTAAGCATTAATTGGCCGCAACGCGGGCAGCGTAAAGGATAAGACTGAATGAGATGAACAACCACTTGGTTATCATGGCTTTCAATCACATTTTTGAAATGGGCAGTATCTAATTCTAAGTGGGAATCTTTAATCCCAAGGGCAGTTCTGGTAGAATAATCCATGAAAGATGGTCCTTTCTTTAAACGAAGACGGGGGTTCGAGCCATCTTTCGTTTTTTATTTTAAATGGCAGATTGCAAGAAATAACTTGAACGAATTTAGTGACGTAGATTAAGCAAGAAGCTCTCGATTGGTGTATGCCAATTAAGACATTTAAGTAGCCGTGAATTCAGATACCAATTAATTTGAACCAGTTGGTAATCACTTAGTTCTTCAATGGCTTGGCCTTTGGAAATAAAGCGCCGCAAAACTCGGTTACGGTTCTCATTACTACCGCGTTCATGTGGTGAATAGGCATGGTCAAAATAAACCTGTGTACCAGTTCGCCGTTCAATTGTCTGATAGTTAGCGAACTCTTTACCATGATCTACGGTAAGCGTCTTGAGCTTGTCTTGAAGTTGACTAGCTAGTTCAAGTACGGCTTGAGTCATGGACTGACTGTCGCGACCATGGAGCCGTTTAACAATTGTCAGGCGACTCTTACGCTCCACAAAAGTAGCCACAGCTTGACCTTTACGTTTACCAGAAAATACGGTATCAGCTTCAAAGTGGCCGAATTCCTGGCGAGTTTCGACTTTATGAGGCCGCTCCTCAATGGAGCGGCCGTGATTGAACGTACCACGCTTTTCTTTAGCACGATGACGACGAATTCCATGATCAGGCAAATCGGGCAACTGTATATCAAGCCATCCTTGATCAATCCAGTTATAGACTGTCTTGTAGGCAATCCCCACCACATGGGCAACTTGTTCAGGGGACCACTTCTGGACTTGAATCTTTTCCTCGATCAAGTGTTTAAGGTTTTTAGTGAGCGAAGACTTCCGCCCCCGTTGACTAACCTTTCGTTCAAAGTCAGTTTGCGCTAGCCCAGCCTGGTACTCACTATTTAGCCGGTGAAGTTCGTTAAAGATGGTGGTCTTACTAAAGCCTAAGTAGTTAGCGATGTATCGCAAGGAACGTCCTTCATTATGAAGCGTTTCAATGACAACACGGTTCTGTAATGATAAAATAGTGGTGCTCATCAAGGTCCTTCTTTCTAATGGATTGTGCGGTAACACCATTAAAGACCTTGATGGGTTTTTCTGTCCACTTAAATGTTCAACTTAAATTTTACAATCTGCCGTATTTAAAAAGAATAATTTTTGTCATATACGTCGAGTATACAACTCTCCTGCGAATTTTCGATATTTTAACCGAATTAGCATAAATTCAATATTATTTTCGTTAACTCACTCCTTAGTACCAAACTGACCGATTCGTACATACCACAAACGCTACCATATCAAGGCTCACTTCTACTTTCACTACCCTAATCGACACGACCTACCAAACTGGACATTCGACTACTCGACTATCGAAATAGGACATAGAACACTCGACCCGCTAGCTTCAAATAGAAAAAGTGTACTATTTCCAATAGTTCAGAAGGGAAAAAGTACACTTTCAATCATCTATAAATGCCGTCAGAGCGCGGTTTGTCGGCTATTTTTTGTACGTTTCAGGACAGTAACGCTCTCAACATGTGGAGTCTGTGGGAACATATCAACAGGATCAATTCGATTAAATTCATAACTTTTTTCTTGGAACAATTGCAAATCACGCACCAATGTTGCTGGATTGCATGAAATATAAACAATCTTCTTAGGTCCTGTCTTAACAGCAGCGTTAATAAATTCAGGAGTTAATCCCTTTCTTGGCGGATCAACGAATACCACATCTGTCTTTAAGCCGCTCTTAGCCCAACGTGGCATAATTTCTTCTGCCTTGCCTAAATAATACTTAGCATTAGTAATATCATTAAGCTTAGCATTATCTTTGGCATCCTTGATCGCATCCCGAACTACTTCAATTCCTCGCACAGCCTTAACATGCTTAGCAACGCTTAATCCAATAGTTCCGATACCTGAATAAGCATCAATTACTACATCATCTGGCTTCAAATCAGCCTGTTTGATTGCTAAATTATACAAACGTGGCGTTTGCAAAGAGTTAATTTGGAAGAAACTTTGAGATGAAATTCTAAACTTCAAGTCTCCAATTTGGTCATTAATTTGATCATTACCAAAGACCAAATAATCCTTTGGCCCTAAAATGACATTAGTCTTCTTAGGGTTATGATTTAGAATCAAGCCAGAAACACCTGGAATTTGACTAACTTCTGCAGCTACATTTGGTAATTGCATAAAATCTTTATGCAAGCAAACTAAAATTACCATCATCTCGCCAGTCGATTTACTACGGCGAACTTCAAGGTAACGCACCTCACCATTATTATTGATCTCATCATAAGCAGGTACCTTGTATTTACGCAAGATATCTCTTACTGCTACTAACACGCGATCAATTTCAGGATCAGTGGTAAAGAAGTGGGTCAAAGGCATCAAATCATGTGAATGACGTCTAAAGAAACCAATTTCTAGTTGACCATTTACTTCACGCACAGGAACTTGCGCCTTATTACGATAACCTACTTCTTCGGGACTAGCTAAAGTTTCCCCCACTTCAATATTTTCAAGATGGGCCTTCTTAAGGAGGTTAACCACTTGATTACGCTTAAAATCAAGCTGCTTATCATATTTAATATGAGCAAGAGAAGCCAAGCCTGATTGGACCCCTTGATTTAACTTAACCTTTACTCGGTCAGGGCTTTCTTTTTTGATTTTTTCAATTTTAGCAAAAGCAAAGTTCTTCTTAACTTTTAAAATTTTGGCACTAACTACTTCTCCTGGAAGAGCATTAGTTACAAATACTGTCATTCCATTGTAATGGGCAACACCCATTGCCTCATATGAAAGATCAGTAATCTCTAAATCGATAATTTGATTTTTTTCCATAAACAACCAGCCTTTTTAATAAACCATTTAATTCTTTATTATTATAATACTTGATCCAAAGCTACTACAAAATTATTTATCCAAAGTATTGACATATTTTTTTAATCTTGCTATTATAATTTCCAACAATCAACGACAAAGTAGCTACTTCGTTAAGCGTTCAGAGATCTGGTGGTTAGTGCGAACCAGTCAGGCGAAGTTAGACGAATTACATCGTGATTCAATATTGTTCGGATAACTTTTCAGAACCGTTACCATCTGATAGAGATTCAAGCTCTTACGCTTGAAAGAGTGGGTGGTACCACGGCTATCGTCGTCCCGTTGACTTAAATAGTCAACGGGATTTTTTATTTGGAGGAAAACATATGAAAAAGGAAAAGGTCTCCTTTACGGAATCAATTATCATCCTCATAGCTTTATTAGCTATTCTAGGTATTTCAGTAATTAAATTCGGTCTTTCACCAGAAGTCCCTGTTTTATTCACGGTTCTTTTGCTCACCTTTTGGGCAAGATTTCGCGGCTTCACTTGGAAAGACGTGCAAGATGGTATTAAAGAGGGAATCGGCGTTGCAATCATTCCGATTTTTATCTTTATTTTAATTGGGGCCTTGATTGGTCTTTGGATTAAAGCCGGAATCATCCCTTCCATCATGGTTCTTGGTTTTCATTTAATCAGTGGCAGCTTCTTTGTTCCATCAGTCTTTATCGCCTGTGCCATTGTTGGTGTCGCTATTGGTAGTGGTTTTACTACTATTTCTACAGTTGGTATCGCCCTTTTTGGTATTGGTGCCAGCATGAACGCCAATCCAGCTTTGGTTGCCGGTGCAATCATCTCAGGTGCCGTTTTTGGCGATAAAATGTCTCCATTATCAGATTCAACTAATTTGTCATCTGCAGTTGCCGAAAGTGAGTTATTTGCCCATATCAAGAACATGATGTGGTCAACTATTCCATCATTTGTTGTTTCCTTGATTTTGTTCTGGATTCTTGGCAATAGTGGTCATATGGATCCAACTAAGATTGAACGTACTTCTCACGTTTTACAAACCAACTTCTCTATTTCTTGGTGGGCAGTTGTACCTATCGTCTTTATGCTCCTTTGCGCTTGGCGTAAAGTACCAGCTATCCCTACTCTTTTCATCAACATTGCAGCAACTGTGATCATGATTTTCGTTCAAAATCCTCATGAATCAGTACAATCATTGAATAATTTAATTATGAATGGTTTCGTAGCTAAAACTAGCGATGCTTCTGTTAACGCTCTGCTTACTCGTGGTGGTATTTCCAGCATGATGGCGACAGTCGCCTTAATCATCTCTACTCTTTCATTAGGTGGGATGTTAATGAAATTTAACGTAGTTCAAAGTGCAATGGAACCACTTGTTAAGCATTTAAGAAAACCAGGTCGTTTAATTACCGTTACTATTCTTTCAGGTATCTGTATCAACTTGTTTGTTGGTGAACAATACTTATCAGTAATTTTGCCAGGTCGTGCATTTAAGCCTGCCTTTGATAAAATTAAGCTTTCACCACTTGCACTTAGCCGCGTGCTTGAAGATGGTGGTAGTGTTATCAACTACTTAATCCCATGGGGTGTTGCTGGTTCATTTGCCGCTACTACCTTGGGCGTACCTGTACTTCAATTCTTGCCATTTGCATTCTTCAGTTTGCTTTCACCAGTATTCTCAATCATCAGTGGATTTACTGGTATCGGTTTGAAGTGGGCTAAGGACAAGAAATAGATTTTAAGACAAAAAGAGTGCCCAAAGCACTCTTTTTTAGTTATTCATATCTTCCATCCTGATTTGAGCCTTCTTATGCTCTTTGCTTTCACGATATGGTTCATACACAATATCCGTAATTACTATCTCTGCACCATTTTTCTCAAAAACAAGTACCTGATCAAGCTCTGCATTAACCTGTTTACTTTTTTGTCTATTTTGATTAAATTTTAAATCGTCTAATTCACGATCAATAAACGTCTTCTGTGACCCTGTTAGTTGTCGATATTTGTCCCAAGCATTTTTGGTAAAACTTAAAGTTAAAGCTTGTTTTTCCACCTGCTTTGGTCGGCTGCTGCGTTCTCCACGCACTTCATTATCTGAATATTTTTTATCCATACAATCACTTCCTTAATCTAACTATACGGGAAATATTGTTTATAAAAAATTTCTTTGCCTCAAATAACTCATTTATAAGAAAACCTTAAAAACTAGTGCTACAAACAGCAATACTATACTTTTTTTCTAAATACGTTAAAATATATAAGACAACTAAATAAAAGAAAGAGTGACATATAATATGGATAACTTTTCAAATCCTGGACGTCGTGAAGTTCATGACGTTTCAGAAGTAAACGGTTTTCTTTCAAAAATGTACGGCTACATGGGACTATCCGTTTTAGTTTCAGCACTTGCCGCATTTTTGACCATGACTGTCTTTAGATCAGCAGTGATGCAAATGCCACCTGCAATGATGTGGATTATTCTTTTTGTTCCAATCGGTTTATCATTGGGCATCAATTTCAAAGCTACTAGAAATCCAGTTGCAGGTTTTGTGATGTTAATGATCTTAGCTGTCATTTATGGCTTTGAATTTGCACTTTTAGCTGGCTTCTATACCCAAGCTCAAATCGGTACGGCATTTGTATCATCTGCCGCTGTATTCGGAGCAATGGCCGTTTTTGGTACATTTACTAAGAAGAACTTGAACAACATGGGTTCTTACCTAAGTGCTGCCTTGATCGGTTTGTTAGTTGCAATGGTTGTTAACATTTTCTTGCGCAATTCCGTTGCCAGCTTCGTCTTCTCAATCATCGGTGTAGTAATCTTCACTGGATTGACTGCTTACGATGCACAAAAGATGAAGGCAATTTACAACAACTACGGTAGCCAAGTTTCAACTAATGGTTTAGCCGTACTTGGTGCTTTGCAACTTTACTTAGACTTCGTGAACATCTTCTTGTTCTTGCTTCAAATTTTCGGCATGGGCGGAGATCGCGATTAATTTTAATAAAAAATAGATGCAGAAAAAATCTGCATCTATTTTTTTATCTAAAGCCACGACTATTATTTGGCATCAAAAATGAAATAAATGGAATAAGAATATATAAGAACATAGCCACCTTAGGCACAACTAGTGATAACAATATTAAAAATAATGTCAAAAGAAACACGAGAATAATTCTATGCACTGACGTTTTTACCATCATTATATTCATCACCTGTGAGCTACGCATTAGTGGCTTTGCTCCAAAGTATTGCACAAAAACCTTTAAAATCTGAGCAATGAAATACACTATCCCAAAATTTGTTACCGCAAAAGCAGAATCACGCATCATGATCCACTTGGTCATCACGGGCAAAAGAGATAAAGTAGCTAACAAACAAAAATCACAAATTGCAGTAATTTTGTCAGGCTTAAAGATGAAATAAGAAAAAGCTATATGCAAATCATACCAAAAATCCGCAATAATAAAGAAAGCAATAATGAAAATTACGATATTTCCTAAAAATTCTAAATATTGACTTGCCTTAAAAGCTGGCTGTATTTGCAAAACAATTATCGTAATAATGATCGCAATCACGGCATCATTGAAAGTTTCGAGGTGTTCTCGCAATCTCTCAGGTTCTTTTTGTTGCGCCTGATGTACTTTATCCCGCGCCTCTTTTAATTCTTCTTTCTGAACTGACGATAATCTTCGATAATGTCGACTATCGAATACTTTATGCAACTTAAACATTTTTCACCTAAAAAATGGAGCTTAGCACGATTGACTAAGCTCCATTTATTTTTACAATTTCAACTTTTATTTACCAACATAGAATTCAATACGTTGTTGCAAGTTCTTGAATTCTACCGGACAATACCCACCAATTTCACCATCAAGGTTAACTGGCAAATCTTGTCCTGCACTCTTACCAATTAGCTCAGCCTTCAAGCTACGCGTCTTGGTATAAATGATGTTCGGATCATCGACGTGCTTCCCATTCAAGGCTAAAGCCATCAGCTTCATCATGCTGACAGGATCAGAAGGCTTAACCACGATCAATTGGAATAAACCATCGCTCAATTCAGCATCAGGCATTACCTGTTCAAAACCACCAATTGAATTGGTCATCCCTAACAGGAACATGGAAAGCTTACCTTCATAAACACCATCATCATAGGTTAAGCGCATCTCATTCTCAGTCAAATGTGGCAACATTTCTGCACCTTTGATTAAGTATGCCGCATAACCTAAAGCTGACTTTACTTCAGATGGCACGCCGTAAGTTAATTCTGTCAAAGAACCGCTGGCAGCAATATTTACAAAATATTGAGTTTGATTGCCAAAAATTGCCTTACCGATATCCATCTTGCGTGTCTTATTCTTTAAGATTACCTTAGCAGCATCTGGAATATTATCACGCGGAATAGCTAATGCACGGGCATAATCATTGGTAGTCCCTGCCGGAATGATTGCCATCTTAGGTCTTTTTTCCAAAAAGACAATTCCGTTAACTACTTCATTGATTGTCCCGTCGCCACCAGCTGCCACGATTAGCTCAAAACCTTCCTTAGCAGCACGAGTAGCTTCATTGCGAGCACTATTTTCTTCAGGTGTTGTTCTAAAAGCACTAGCCTCATATCCGGCCTGCTCTAACACATCTAAAATATCGGCCACATTCTTGGGCATCTGCTCGTGACCGGATACAGGATTATAAATTAATCTTGCTTTACTAGTCATAATTACTACCTAACGTTCTAAAATTAACGACTTTGCAATTCTTGGTTAAGCAACTTGTTAACCATCTTAGGGTTAGCCTTACCACGAGTTTGCTTCATGATTTGACCAACCAAGTAACCAATTGCACGGTCCTTACCATTCTTAAAGTCTTCAACTGATTGTGGGTTATCGTCAACGACCTTCTTAACCATTGGAGCTAAGACTGAAGTATCTGATAATTGAACCATACCCTTGTCTTCAACGTACTTCTTAGGATCAGTACCATTCTTGATAGTTTCGGCAAAGACCTTCTTAGCGATCTTGGATGAAATAGTACCATCCTTGATCAACTTAATCATTTCTGCCAAGTGTTCAGGAGTAAGCTTAATATCATTCAAGCTTACGCGGTGATCGTTCAAGTAACCATTTACTTGAGTGTTCATCCAGTTAGCTGCCAAAGTTGGATCAGCACCAGCTGCAACGGCACTATCAAAGAAGTCTGAGCTTTCCTTAGTTTGAAGCAAAACATTTGCATCATAAGGCTTTAAGCCATACTTGTTGACATAGTCGTCGTAACGAGCAAATGGCCCCTTTGGTAATTCCTTAGCAATTTCATCAATCCAATCTTGACTGATGTGGTCAGGAGCAATATCTGGTTCTGGGAAGTAACGGTAGTCGGAAGCACCTTCCTTAACACGTTCCAAAACAGTCTTGCCAGTTGCTTCGTCGAAACGACGAGTTGAAAGCTGAACGTGACCACCAGCAAGCAATACTTGTTCTTGACGCTTTTCTTCATAAGCAAGTGAACGACGTACGTGGTCAAATGAGTTCAAGTTCTTCATTTCGACCTTAGTACCAAGTTCCTTTTGACCTACAGGACGGATAGAAATGTTGGTATCAACACGCATTGAACCTTCTTCCATCTTAACGTCAGAAGCACCAGTAAATTGAACGATCTTACGTAACTTTTCAAGGTAAGCGTAAGCTTCTTCTGGGTCTTCCATGTCAGGTTCAGAAACAACTTCAAGTAGTGGCACGCCCTGACGGTTTAAGTCAACGTATGAGAAGCCGTTGGTTCCATGAGTGTTCTTACCGGCATCTTCTTCGATGTGCATTTCGTGGATACCGATTCTCTTCTTCTTGCCGCGAACTTCAACTTCGATGTAACCATCACGAGCAAGTGGTTGGAAGAACTGAGTAATCTGGTAAGCCTTTGGGTTATCAGGATAGAAGTAGTTCTTACGGTCGAAGTGAGTAGTTGGCAAAATGTGAGCGTGGGTTGCAATGGCAACCATAATACCTAAACGGTAAACGTTCTTGTTAACCATTGGCAAGGTACCAGGCATAGCCCAGTCAATAACGTTAGTCTCCGTGTTTTGTTCAGCACCATAAGTTACTGGTGAAGGAGAGAAAATCTTGCTCTTTGTCTTTAATTCGAAGTGGACTTCAAGTCCGATAGTCGATTTAAAATTCATTCAATTAATCCTCCATTCCAGTTGGTGTTTTTTTATAAAACTTGTTAGTGCGTTCAATAAAGTCAGCAGTCTTGAAGACGTTGCCTTCATCAAA
Source organism: Lactobacillus kefiranofaciens (assembly GCF_900103655.1). Lineage (GTDB taxonomy): Bacteria > Bacillota > Bacilli > Lactobacillales > Lactobacillaceae > Lactobacillus > Lactobacillus kefiranofaciens. The sequence goes on along the minus strand of NZ_FMXC01000009.1, from coordinate 41,904 downwards.
GCGCTTAGCCATAACTTGTAAGCCAACAGGCATACCATCAACTAAACCAGCTGGAACACTAGCTGCAGGAATACCTGCTAAGTTGGCAGAAATAGTTAAAATATCGTTGTTGTACATCTTGATTGGGTCTGAAACTTCACTACCAATATCAAATGCAGGTTCAGTAGTAGTTGGCCCAACGATAACATCGTTTTCGGCAAAGATCTTGTCAAAGTCATCGCAAATCAAAGTTCTAACCTTGGCAGCTTGTCTAAAGAATCTGTCGTATGAACCAGCAGAAAGTGCAAATGAGCCAAGCATGATTCTACGCTTAACTTCTGTACCAAAGCCTTCAGAACGTGATTTAACGTAAACATCAAGCAAGTTCTTGGTATCCTTAGCACGGTAGCCGTAACGGATACCATCATATCTTTGCAAGTTTGATGAAGCTTCACTTGAAGCGATGATGTAGTAGTCAGGAACAACATACTTAGTATGTGGCAATGATACTTCGTTGATAACTGCGCCAGCATCCTTTAAAGCATCAATTTGCTTCTGGATAACTTCACGCATCTCGCCGCTAACTGCTTCCATATATTCCTTAGGAACAGCAACACGCAAGCCCTTAACATCTTGACCAATGAACTTAGTAAAGTCAGGAACTTCACGAGTTGAAACAGTAGAATCGTGGTCATCTGCACCCGCAATCACATTAAGAACCTCAGCTGAATCCTTAACACGCTTAGTCATCACACCAATTTGGTCAAGAGAAGAACCAAAGGCAATCAAGCCCCAACGTGATACACGGCCGTAGGTTGGCTTAATCCCAAAAATACCGTTGAATGCGGCAGGTTGACGAATTGAACCACCAGTATCTGAACCAAGTGCGGCAACAACTTGACCGCTGGCAACTGCAGCTGCAGAACCACCAGATGAACCACCAGGAACCTTGTCTAAGTTCCATGGGTTGTGAGTAGCACCGTAGTATGAATGTTCAGTTGAAGAACCCATGGCAAATTCATCCATGTTAGTCTTACCAACAAAGGTAGCGCCAGCCTTCTTCAACTTAGAAATAACTGTAGCATCATACATTGGCATGTAGTTGTACAAAATATGACTAGCAGCAGTAGTCTTTACACCGTTAGTGATGATGTTGTCCTTGATAGCAATTGGAATACCTGCAAGCTTGCTCTTTGAATAGTCAAGATTTTCTGCAGGCTTAGCATCAGCTAAAACAGTGATCCAAGCATTTAACTTCTTATCTGTGTCTTTAATGTTTGCCACAGTGTCTTTAGCTAGCTTATCTGCTGATAAGTCACCGCTGGCAAGCTTTTTGTTTAATGAATCAATATTTTCGTTTAAGTAATTCATTACTCGTCCTCATCCTTATTAATAATTACAGGAACCTTAATGTAGCCGTTAGCCTTTTCAGGAACGTTGGCCATTAATGTTTCTCTGTCTTCACCTTGCCAGTGTTCAGGTTTGTCTTCTCTTAAGACAGTATCACGATCAACAACTTGAACCGTTTCAGCAACGCCTTCAGTATCAACTTCGCTAAGTTGATCGGCCATGTTGATAATTGATCCCATTTGATCTGTAAATTTATCTAAATCTTCTTCATTAAACGCAAGTCGCGAAAGAGTCGCAACGTGTTTAATGGTATCTTTTGTGATTTCCACTAAGAAATACCTCCTATTCGCCGCCATATACATGGACTAGATAATCACTATCGCCGGTTTCTTTGGCAATTAATGCTTGTACATCATCAACTGAACCAATCTTAATTTCGATTGGAATATTATTAGGCAAATACTTCTTTGCCGTTGACAGAGCTAAACGCGTAAAACTTTGAATTTGTTCATAACCATAAAACTGGGTCGTAATCGAAATATTCTCTTGCGCCAGCTTGCCATTATCATAACGCAAAGTTGCCGTTACCCCACTAATATTAGGGAAATAATTTTGAATAGCTGTCTTAAAATCGTTGAAGTGCGATGCATCGTCGCTATTAATTGCTTTTTCATTACCAGTGGTCGGCAAAACTTGCATTTTTTCCGACACGGATTTCCATTTAGTTATTTTACTACTATTAGACGCCGCTGTCCCGTAAGCGAAGTAAGTTCCGCCAACTAATGAATCTTTTCCAGTTTTTGAGAATAAACCAATCGTAATCGGAATCTTCTTCAAAGCCTTTTTCTTACGCAACCGAGCAACAATCTCATTGGCCATTTTTTCGCCTTGGGCACGTTGCTCGGCTCTCGAAATATCTGTTTGAAATTCAGCGCCGTTACGCTTCTTTTGGTAATAATCAACGGAATTCATGGCTAAACCTAAGCTCATGCCACCAATTTGATACTTAGATCCTAAACCGGTCAAATAATCTTGCTCAATAATCTCTTCCAAATAAATTGGATTACGCTTATTAGCATCTTTCTTGCCATTATTTACTGGATTTAATCCATTAGGATTAGATTTAGACTTTCTACTTAACCAATCCGTTACCGTTGATGTATCAAGATATTGTCCTTCTTGAAAAACATATTGATTAGGTGAAAACTGGTTTTGGGAAATCTTGATCAGACCTCGTTCTAATTCTCGCGTATCAACAGAATTATCATTATCCGTTGCCGTTAAACCTGCAATTTCACTAATCACATAGCGTCCATTTTTCATCAAAACGGTATAGCCATTCTTACCAGTATTCGTTGTTTGATAACTCTTTTTTCTAGTAGTTGAAGTAGTGGTTGCATTATTGGCTAAACTAGAATCCTTTAACTTACCGCAGCCACTCAAGGTCAGTGCAGCTCCGACTAAAGCCATAATTTGCAAATATTTTTTCACAATGATTGTTCCTTTATTCAATTTGTGCAATTGCTTCTTCTTCAGTTAGAAGCGGTACGCCTAATTGCTGAGCTTTATTAAACTTAGAGCCGGCATCCTTGCCGTAGATTACATAATTAGTCTTATGAGAAACTGATCCTGTAACTTTAGCTCCCAAAGCTTGCAATTTCTTTGTGAATTCGCTTCTAGTATAATGCTCTAATTTGCCAGTCAAAACAACTGTCTGATCCTTAAAAGGATTATCTGGAATTTCTTCAGGCTCATCTTCACCCAAGTAATCCATATTCAAGCCGCTTTCTTTAAGTTCTTCAATTAACTTTTGTGCTTCTGGCTGAGCAAAGTACGTAGTCATTGATTCAGCAATCGTCATGCCTATTGTATCGATTGAAGCAATATCTTGCACGCTTTGTGCCATAATCTTTGCAAGATTTTTAAACTTTTGGGCAATTAAGCGAGCAGCTTTGGCACCAACATGATCAATTCCTAGACCAGTAATCAATAATTCAACTGAATTAGCCTTCGAATTATCGATTGCGGTTAACAAATTATTGATTGATTTTTCTTTAAAATGATCAAGCTGCGCTAAATCATCCGCGGTTAAGTGATAAAGATCGGCTACATTGCAGACTAAGTCTTTAGCAATGAGTTGCTTGACAATCTTAGGCCCCAAGCCTGCGATATTCATTGCAGGACGAGAAGCAAAGTGGATAATGCCTTCCTCAACTTGTGCTGGACAAGATGGATTAATGCAACGCAAAGCAACCTCATCTTCTAAGTGAACTAATTTTTGCCCACAGGAAGGACAAGTTGCCGGAATCAAATATGGCTTGGAATCTGCTGGTCGCTTAGCAAGCACTACCTCAGAAATCTCCGGGATAATATCGCCAGCCTTGTGCAGCTTAACTGTATCACCGATTCTGACGCCTTTTTCATTCAAATAATCTGGATTATGCAAAGAAGCCCGAGCCACGGTAGTTCCAGCTAATTGAACTGGATCCATGACCGCTGTCGGCGTTACTACGCCTGTACGTCCTACTGTCCACACGATATCACGGACAGTCGTTTCTTGCTCTTCCGGTGGGAATTTATAAGCAATTTCCCAGCGTGGCACCTTTACCGTATTGCCTAATTGCTGTTCGATATTTAGATCATCGATTTTTAAGACAATTCCATCAATTCCATAAGTTAGACTATTACGCTTAGCGGTATATTCATCAATAAAGTCAAACACTTCAGCAAGACTAGCCAGCTTACGCCCTGTTTCGTTAGTATGAAAGCCTAATTCATGCATGCGGTTAATGGCCTGATGCTGGCTGGTAATTTCTTGTGGCGGATTAACCCAGGTATAAATAAACGTGCTTAATTGCCGCTTTTTGGTTACCTTAGGGTCTAGTTGGCGCAATGAACCGGCTGCGGCATTACGCGGATTGGCAAAAACGCTTAAGCCTTGTTCTTCTCTTTCAGCATTTAATTTGGCAAAGGCTTCCTTACCCATATAACATTCACCGCGCACTTCTGTGGTTAAAGGTTCTGGCAAGGTCTGCGGAATATCTGCAATATAGCGCGCATTTTGCGTAACATCTTCACCAACATAACCATTGCCACGAGTAGAAGCACGCACTAACTTGCCCTTTTCATACTCCAAGGAAAGCGATAAGCCATCAATTTTTAATTCAACGTTGTATGCGACAGGGTGGCCGACCAGCTTTTGCATCCGCTGATCGAATTCCTTTAGTTCATCTTTAGAAAAAACATCCCCCATCGATAACATCGGAATCGGGTGATTGACCTTGGTAAAATCACTATCGATCTCTCCACCCACTCTTTGCGTAATCGAATCAGGCATAACGATCTGTGGATAAAGTTTTTCAAGTTCCAGCAAACGATTGTAGCTTTGATCATAAACATTATCTTCAACTTCCGGCGCATCTTTAGAATAGTAGGCGTCAGCCCATTCATTTAATTGGGTTCTAAGTGAAGCTGCTTCTTTTTTAGCCTCATCAAGAGTAATTTCTGCCATTTTTACCTCCTGATAAAAAATCTTTTACTTTTATTATACCTTCTTAATCGGTGCAAACGCAGCTAAGAGTCTCTTAATCCCCTTAGCTGGGAAGGCAATATCCAGTTCCATATCGTCACCTGTTCCGTTAACCTTGGTGACCACGCCACGCCCCCAGGCCTTGTGTTCTACTTGATCGCCAACGCTCCAACCCTTCTTTTCAGCACCGACAGCACCAGCGGCTTTCTTAGCAGTATAAACCTGAGCACGAGCACGTTCTTCTTTTCTGGCAAAAGGTGCGGCTTGCGCGGTAAAACTAGACTTAATAAAACTATGTTCTAGCTGTTCATTTTCTTCTTTATGCAAGTCTTTAGCATCAATTTCATCTAAGAATCTTGAAGGTGAGTTATTCTGCATTCTGCCATACATCATGCGTGAATATGCATTCGTCAAAAATAGCTCCTGCTTAGCCCGCGTGATGCCCACATAAGCCAAACGACGTTCTTCTTCTAATTCATTATCATCCATCATTGCCCGCTGAAGAGGAAATAGCCCATCCTCCATGCCAATTAAGAATACCACTGGAAATTCTAGCCCCTTGGCGGCATGCAAGGTCATTAAAGCTACTTGATCATCATTTTCATCCAAGTCATCCTGATCGCTTAATAACGATACTTCAGCTAAGAAATCGCTCAACGGATTAGAATCATCCTCTTCTGGTTCATAATGATCGTCAAAACGCTTGGTAACGGATAAGAATTCATCCAAGTTTTCTAAACGGGTTTCTGATTCAATAGTATTTTCTTTTCTTAATGCATCAGTATAGTCAAAATCCGTTAAGATTTTTTCAGTTAAGCCGGTTACGCCATGATTCTGCGCATAGGCAATGGCATCACGCATTTTCATGCCAAAATCGCTTAATTTCTTGGCTGCCCGCGTATTAATTGGACTTTCGCCCACGTAAGTCATCGCATCTAACATGTCATAATGATTATTATCCGCAAAAGTTAATAACTTTTCCACAGTTGCGGCACCAATTCCTCGCTTAGGAGTATTAATAATCCGGTTCATGCTCATTGTATCCGCTGGGTTAGCTACCAGCTTCAAGTAAGCCATAATATCTTTGATTTCCTTTCGATCATAGAATTTATGTCCGCCCACAATTTGATAAGGAATATTTGACTTAACGAAGGCTTCTTCGACTGTTCGAGACTGAGCATTAGTCCGATACAAAATCGCGAAGTCCTTATAAGAACGGTGCTTGTCTTTTACCTCTTCTTGAATTTTGGCAATAATATAGTGCGCCTCATCATCACCACTTTGAGCTTGATAATAGGTCACTTTTTGACCATCGCCTTGATCAGTCCACAGGTTTTTATCTTTACGATTTTGATTATTCTTAATAACTGAGTTGGCAGCAGACAAGATATGACCGGTTGAACGATAATTCTGCTCTAATTTAACCGTTTTAACGCCATCCTGCTTATAATCTTGCTCAAAATTCATGATGTTTTCCATATTGGCGCCGCGCCAACCATAAATTGACTGGTCAGCATCCCCCACGACGCAGATATTCTTATATTGCGCAGCTAAAGCATGACACAACTCATATTGTGCTTGGTTGGTATCCTGGTATTCATCAACAAGAATATAACGGAACTTATTTTGATAATGCTTTAAAACTTCATGATCTTTTTTAAATAAAACTAAGGTCTGCATGATCAAATCATCAAAATCCATAATTTGATCGCGACGCAATCTGCGTTGGTATTCTTGATAAATCTTAGCCGTCATCTTCTCAAAAGGCGATGAAGCACTCGCAGTAAAGGCCTCCGGAGTCAACAGATCATTCTTACCGTTAGAAATCGCTGATAAGACTCCACGTGGATCATACATCTTAGGATTAATGTTCAGATCCTTTTCAATATGCTTAACTAGAGTCAATTGTTCCGCAGAATCCGCGATTGAAAAATTATGGTCATAGCCAATCTTATCGGCATCCCGACGCAAAATTCTTACGCACAAGGCGTGGAAGGTCGACATCCAAATATTTTCAGCAGCCGGACCCAGCAATTTTTGTTCACGTTCGCGCATCTCAGCTGCCGCCTTGTTAGTGAAGGTAATGGCCAAAATATTCCATGGCGCAACATGATTCTCTTCAACTAAGTAAGCAATACGTCTTGTTAAAACAGAAGTCTTGCCAGAACCTGCTCCGGCAACGACCAAAAGCGGTCCTTCAGTAGTCTCGACTGCTTTTTTCTGTTGCGGATTTAATCCAGCTAAAATAGATTCTTCGCTCATTATTGTCCCCTTCACCTAAATAAAATCTCTAATGTAACTTAAATATTATAGCAAAAAAGCAGCTAAATTTTTGCTGCTTTGAACTACTTGTCATATTTTTCTAAATTAAACTGCTCAATTAAATTAATCAGCTTATCCGCATAATTAGGATCTGTCGCGTAGCCATCAGTAACTAATGCCTTGGCCTGCGTCTGATAATTCTTAGAGGCAAGAACATGCTTATACTGGTCGTGATTCCACGTTGTTCCATTCTGGAATAATCTAGCGTGCGCTCTAATTGAAGCCTCATATGAGTCATATATTTGAAATCTCGCCTTAACCGTGACCCATTTATCCTTGACGTATTCCTTAGTGGTCATCACGGCAGAAGTATTAGGATTGCTGCCTTTTACCCCAAACAAGTTATTATACTTTTGAGACAAAGCACTTTGGTCATAATTACTCTCTAAGCAGGCCTGAGCAATAGTGATGCTGGGCAATAAATCATAAGACTTGTCCACCTCACGTGCAATAGGACCAATCTTTTTAATAAAAGCCTTGCGCTGCTTTAATAATTTCGCTGCCTCTTGCTGGCGCTGCAATTGAGCCTGGCGAATCTGTTCAGACTGAATCGCGTACCTGCGGTAATAATGAAAACCAATAAAAGCAACCAATAAAATAAATAAAATGATGAATACGCGAACAACGATTTTTACGCTCTTGGGTATTCTTGATTTACGCTTTTTTGCCATAATTTCAATTCCTTTAATCCATTAAGACAAGTATACCCGATTTTTTTGTAAAAAAAGAAGTCGCTGACTGCGACTTCTAATTAGTGCGGGCGAGAAGACTCGAACTTCCACGATCTAAAGCGATCACAAGATCCTTAGTCTTGCGCGTCTGCCATTCCGCCACGCCCGCGGAACATTAACTATAATAGCCTAAAAACAGCAGATGTGCAAGGGAAAATTGAAATTAATTATATTTTATTCTTTTTTCTTTCAAAAACTGTAGCTAAACGCAAGGCCCCCTTGCATTTACCGCAGCGATATCTTCGCGTATTGATTTTGCGCATGCGAGGATAATGCAAACCGCAGTTTGCGCAAACATAAAGATAATTATATTTTTTCTGCCTACGCAAGCCGATATCTGGCGCATAACAGCTGCCACCCACTTTTTGCAATAAAGTTTTAAAGTCGCGATCCTTATGCTGATAGCCCAAGCCCAATCGATGCAAATGATAATGACAGAGCTCATGCTTGATAATGCCAATCAAATAATCATGATATTGTGGCGTCAAAAAATGAGCATTGATCTCTAAATGATGATCATCAAGATGATAACGGCCTCCAGTAGTCGTCATGCGGCGATTAATCTTTACTTGATGAATAAACGGTCTATGAAAATACTGCCGCGATATCTGCTCAACTAATTGCTGCAGTTCTTGCTGATTCATCGAATCCACTTGGCGTATCTTCCTGCCCCTTTAGGCGTATTAATGTGGCGCTTCAGAGTCGTTACAATCTTATGCTTAAAAGAGTGCTTGCCATTCATCCAGGTCCCGGTAAACAAATGGATCGATTTAGATTCTGGAGAGGGATTGCACAGGACGCCATCAGGATAAACATGAATCCCCTCTTTTAGCATTTGTTCTTGATTACCGATTTTTAAACCATATTTGTCAATTAAAATATCAGTAACAGAAACACTGTTAACTCCTGCCATCTGATTATTATTATCAAATTCGAAACTGCGATCCTTGTAATAATCTAGAATATCCTGCATGAAAGGATGTTCTTTTTCCGCGCCAAAAATTGCAGCCGACAGATAATCATTATTCTCAAAGCCAATAAAAGCTCGATCATTTAATAGCGGAGTCAAATCAGCAATTACCCGCACATCCGTATCAAGATAAATGCCACCTTGTTCATAAATAGCTCGTGCACGAATATAATCTGACACGAAGGCCCATTTTTTTGCCTTGTAGGCCTGCTCGATATACTTATTTTCATGCATATCGAAGTTATCTTCGTTCCATTCAATAATTTTAAAATCTGGCAAGTTCTTTTTCCAGGTAGCAATGCATTCCTTAATCAAAGGAGATTTCGGATTGCGACCTACCCACACATAATGAATTATTTTCGGAATCATTTTTTATCCCCTTTTACAGAAATTCTTAAGCAATTTAACTATATCTTGATTAAAGTCCAGCTTAAACAAAAACATCAAACCTAGATAAATCGCTAACATGATAATTGACTTGACAGCCATATTAAAGAAAGCAGATGGAATTAAGTTAGGCAAATACATTCCAATTGCTAAAGTAATTACTGCAATTAATAAATATTTGGGCACATCATGGAAAACATAGGTAAATTGATAGCCATCGCGCACAACCCATAAACGCAATACTAAAACTACGGCTTCCGTAATTAAAATGGCAATCATTGCGCCCATCGCGCCATATGGTCGATCAAGCAGATAGCTTAAGACAATTTCAAGTATAGCCCCAATTACCACGGGAACAGCATAATCTTTATCGCGCTGATTAGCTAAAGCAAATTGATTGGCAAAGACGCCACCAGTTGGAATCATGATAATCGTCAGCGTGAACCAAAACATGAGAGGCGTCATCGAAATATATTTATCGCCAAAAAAGAACGGCACGAATTGCTTCGTATTCGCCATAATAATCACCGCAAATAACGTCCCTAGCATCACTGTCGCTTCTAACGATTTTTTCATGACTACCTTCTGAGCTTTTACCCCTTCACTAGCCATTTTCGGCATAATTACCAAAGAAATACTGGTGATTACTCCCAAAATCATATTAGAAATTCTCTGTGAATTATCATAAAAAGATACCTGCGTTGAATTAGAGAAAATACCTAAAATTGGTTTATCTAATGATGTATAAATTTGCGTCGCGATCTGCGGAATCATTAGAGTACCAATCGCAATCGCCGTCTTTTTAAATTTATAAAAATGCGCCACTGGTCCGCCGACATAACGGCGAATGTCAAACCAGAAGACAAAGGAGCCCAGCATCGTAGAGACAGACATAATCAACAAATACTTCCATAGATCCGTTGGACCTTTTACCCACAACAGAATCAAGACTACGCTGACTAGCTTAACCGCAGTATTTTTTAACACCACCCGGCCGAAATCGGCTAGTCCTTGAAAGAACCAGGAGATATCCACTTGGGCACTAATCAAATATGGCACCATTAACAACAAATAGAACCAATATTGAATATGAAAAAGAGTAGTCACTAAAACCGTAATTGCAATAGTAATCAATCCAGCGATTCCCTGAAAGTACCATAAGCCCCAAAAAGCCTGAGTAAGCTCAGCTGGCGTGCCATAGGTGCGCATTCTAGAAATTGTCCGCATCCCTACATAAGAGACAGATAAGATACAGAAGATCATTAAAAATTGCACGGTATTATTAACGCTGCTATAGATACCATAAGTTTTTGGGCCCAATACCCTAGATAAATAAGGAACAGTAATTAGCGGTACAAGAACAATAAAAATCTGGTAAACCGCGTTATAGAGTATATTTAAAAATGTTCTGCGCATGTACTCACCCTCTAAACTCTTGCGTCATGTACTTAAAGACGTTCTCACAATACGAATCGTCTTGCACCTGACTAGTCAAATGAAGCCAATAGAGTCGCCGATTGGCTATTTGCTGGTTGTCCAAATGATCCAAATTATTAATCAAATCTTGTTCAGAATTAATACAGATACCCGGCACAATCTCAGCATAAGGCCCCAGCAGCAAGCCCCGTGTTTTTTCATACTGACGCAAAAAGTTCGTGACAAAGACGATTGGCTTATTTAAATGCAAATAATCAAAATAAATCGATGAAAAGTCTGTCATCAAGAAGTCCGTATCGCCTAATAATTCATACAGATCATAATTATGATCAAACAGATAATCATTGTTTAAAAAAGCGATGTTGGAGTAATTGCTTTTTAAGTTGGCAAATAAGCGCATCTCATAGGGATGCAGCTTGACAATCAGATATTGGTGGCGTTTCTTAAGCTCCCCGTTTAATTTTTCCCCATCAAAGTCAGTAAAAGCAAAGAAGTTGCCTTTTTTAATTTTATCCATAATGGTTTTATCTTCTAATTCATATCTAAAAGTAGGCATGTAGATCCCAATTTGAGCATCCTGATCAGCAATATTAAATAAATCTTTTAGCAGTTGCTGCTTGCTAATCACTGGCTGCTTTAACAGATCTAGTCTAGGGAAACCTAATTTATGGTATTTCTTAGTTTCAATTGCCATGCAGGCACTCATCAATGTCTCGTAAAGATCTGAACTGGAGGCTACGATATCCGCATTTTTATGCCATAATTTTTCATTGCGCTTATTGTCGCGGTAACGAGTATTGTTAGCCATGATACCCATCCGCTTTAGCGGTACGCCGTGCCATAATTGCACGTTGATCTGATGCTTGCGTACCTTAAACGGCTGGTGCGTCGTAATCACGTAGCGTGCTGCCCCAATTTTTTGCCAGGCCTCCCACTTCAAATGCGATGATGGCCAAGGTTCAACTAACGTAGCGTTATATTCGGGATGGTTAAGCAATAGCCATTTATAAAAAGCATAGCCATTAGAACCAGAGCGACCTGAACCATTTAGAATTACCACGTTATTGTTCTCCATCGTGGTAAAACGCGCTCTAAATTTCATGAATGCCAAATAAAGGCGAAATAAAAAACTTTTCATCAATTTACTTCCTCAAAATAATCTGAGTTAAGCATATAAAAAAAGCTTGAGTAAACCAAGCTTTTTTCTTTATTTTTGTTAAACTTTATTCTTTTTCAGCTTTTCTTTGGCAGAACTTGACGATTTCGACAATCAAAATCATGCAGATTCCAGCAATAAGAACGACTGCCCATTGACCGCCATCAAGCTCTGTCACATCGAAGAATCTGGTCATAAATGGCAGTTCAACTCCAGCCATCACTAAAGCTAAGATAATAATCGCACCGTTAAACCATTTATTCACAAAAGTACCCTTGCTGAAAATAGATTGCCGCAAGTGCTTCGAGTTAATCGCATGGAATAATTGAATTAGGCCCAAGGTCAGGAAAGCCATGGTTAAGGCATCCCCATGCTGCAAGGCTGGCTCATTAATATGCGGACCAACATGCAGACCTAATTGGTAAGCGCCTAATACCAAGACCCCTTCCAGGATCCCTTGATAAATAATTGAGCTAGCCACACCGCCACTGAAGAAGTTAGACTTCTTACCCCGCGGCTTGCGTTTCATAATTCCCTGCTCAACCGGTTCAACCCCTAAGGCAATCGCTGGCAAAGTATCCGTTACCAAGTTGATCCATAATAATTGCACTGGTTGCAAGATATCCCAACCTAACATCGTCATCATAAAGACGGTTAAAACCTCACCAACATTACAACTCATTAAGTACAAGATGGCTTTTTGAATATTGCTAAAGACCTTGCGCCCTTGCTTGACCGCTTCTACGATAGTTGCAAAATTATCATCGGCTAGGACCATATCACTGGCACCTTTTGAAACTTCAGTACCTGTGATCCCCATGCCAATACCGATGTTGGCTTGCTTCAGACTTGGGGCATCGTTAACACCGTCACCAGTCATGGCTACGATCTTATCATTGGCTTGCCAGGCCTTTACAATTCTCACCTTGTGCTCTGGTGAAACACGAGCGTAGACATTATAGTCTTGGACGTGCTTAACAAAGTAATCATCGCTTAATTCATCTAATTGTGCACCAGTTAAAACACGTTCGTCTTGACCTGGCTGTAAAATTCCTAATCTTTCCGCAATGGCTTGAGCCGTTGTTTGGTGGTCACCAGTAATCATGACAGTTCTAATCCCGGCACTATGTGCTTCCGCTACAGCAGCCTTAGCTTCAGGCCGTTCAGGGTCAATCATGCCCACTAGTCCAGCAAAAATCAAATCTTGTTCAACATTATCAGTTGTTGGATTATCATACAGCTGGTCAACACGCTTATAAGCTAAGCCTAAGACACGTAGAGCTTTTTTAGCCATTGATCGGTTAGTAGCGAGAATTGCTTGTCGTTGCGTATCAGTAATTGGTGAAAGCTCTCCGTTTATTGCTACAGAGGTTACTCGCTTTAATAATTCATCAGGTGCACCCTTAACTGCAACGAAAAATCTATTTCCATCTTGATTAACGGTGGACATCAATTTTCTTTCTGAATCAAACGGTACTTCTTGAACCCGCTTATATTTGTTAAGCAATGCATCCACATCAATATCCTGATCGAAAGCATATTGAATCAACGAAGTTTCAGTTGGGTCACCTAATAAGTCACCGCCGTTTTCAATCTTCGTATCATTAGCCAAGATCATTGCCAGTAGCGCTGGGTTAGTATCCTCTATTTTTTCAGAATTATCATGAATATTTCCCTGGTAATAAAGTTTTTCCACGGTCATGCGGTTCTGTGTTAATGTCCCAGTTTTATCAGAACAAATGATATCCGTCGCACCCAACGTTTCTACGGCAGGCAATTTTCTAACTAAGGCTTTGTGCTTAGCCATGGTCTGTGTTCCCAGGGCCAAAATAATTGTGACAATTGCTGGCAAACCTTCTGGAATTGCAGCAACAGCCAAGGAAACGGCGACCAGAAACATTTCGATTACCAATTTATCCGTTGGCATCGTTCCTTGCTTGGTGAACATCCCTACGGCAAAGACAATCACACAGATTGCCAAGATCATAATAGTCAGGATCTTGCCTAAGTGGTTCAAATTCTGCTTAAGTGGCGTATCCGTTTCATCGGCATTGTTCAACATCGTCGCAATCTTACCGACTTCGGTGTTCATTCCAGTTTCAGTAACGATCCCTTCACCACGACCATAAGTAACATTGGTGTTGGAATATGCCATGTTGAGTCGATCAGCTAAAGCAATGTCGCCGTCTTGCAGAGTTTCATTGCTCTTTTCAACAGGAACCGATTCACCAGTTAAAGCTGATTCCTCAATCTTTAAACTGTGGGCTTTTACTAGTCGTAAATCAGCGGGGACAACGTCGCCGGCCTCAAGCAGTACAATATCGCCCGGTACCAATTCAGTACTTGGAACAGTGATAATTGCATCGCCGCGCCGAACATGCGCATCTGGCGTCGCCATCTCCTTCAATGCTTCAATTGCGGCTTCTGAACGTGCCTCTTGAATCACTCCTAAGATTGCATTCAAGATAACCACGATCATAATAATTGCCGCATCGATCCACTCATGTGCGACCACGCCACTCAAAATTGCGGCAACGATCAGCACAATGATCATAAAATCTTTGAATTGATCGATAAAACGCATAAACATGCTCTCTTTTTTCTTGGATGTCAGCGCGTTTGGGCCATATTTAGCTAACCTATTTTTAGCTTCTTGGTCAGTTAAACCATTGGCAATAGAAGTAGTTAACTCTTTTTCCACATCGGGAATCGACTCAGTATAATATTTCTTAGCCATCATTTTCCCTCCTTAATTAAAAGAAAAAGAGACTTACATGCTTGTAGCACATAAGTCTCACAAATTAAGATAAATCCAGAAGTGTAAAATCTTCGGCTGTTGGATTTATCGCAAGCAAATTGCCGTTACTCCCTTATGAATAAGTTCATTATAAGAAAGTTTTCACCCATTAACAAGTTTTAGCGAATAATTACTTTTTGTAAAAATCGTCAAATACGGTTACAGGCAAGTGGCGCTTGTGTTTGCTCTTATTCCATAATTTTTCAATTTGTTCAGCTGCCTTGTCGGACACTTCTTTGCCTTCAAGGTAGTCGTCGATCTCTTGATAAGTTACACCCAATGCAACTTCATCTGGCAAATCTGGCTTTTCTTCTTCCAAGTCAGCAGTTGGAGCTTTTTCATAAAGGTGCTTAGGACAACCTAATTCTTTAAGCAAGGCTTTACCTTGACGCTTATCTAAGCGGAATAGTGGCGTCAGGTCAGCGGCACCATCGCCAAACTTAGTGTAAAAACCACTGAAGTTTTCGGCAGCGTGGTCAGTACCGACAACGGCACCCTTGTTAGCACCAGCAATAGCGTATTGAACCACCATTCTTTCACGGGCCTTGATGTTGCCCTTGTTAAAATCGGCAATCTTTTGACCAGTAGCTTCAACTGCCTTAACCATTGCGTCAACTGGTTCTTTGATGTTCACAATTAAATCTTGATCAGGATGTTGAAATTTAACTGCATCGGCCGCATCATCCGCATCGGCTTGGACGCCATACGGCAAACGAACAGCGATAAATTGGTAGGAATCATCGCTAGTTTCTTTGCGCATTTCTTCAATGGCCATTTGACATAATTTTCCAGTCAAAGTTGAATCTTGACCACCAGAAATACCCAAAACATAAGACTTCAAAAATGGGTTAGCCTTCAAATAATCCTTTAAGAAATCAATTGAACGTCTGATTTCCTTCTTAGGATCAATTTCTGGCAAAACATGTTCATAGGCAATAATTTCTCTTTGTAATTCTCTCATCGACCAATGCTTCTTTCTCTAATCTTACGACGAATATCTTGAATCAGATCCATCTTGCTTTCATACAAGTTTTGGGACAAATCAACCGGGTATTCTTGTGGATTCAAGCTACGCTTATATTCATCCCACAAGCCATCAAGATTTTGGACACAAAACTTTTTAATCTCGTCCAAACTTGGCTGTTGGTAAACCAATTTACCATCCTTAAAAATATCGTGTAAAAGCGGAATCGCAGTGTAATTCGTAACCACCTTATTGATATAGGTATATTGTGGGTGGAACATGAACAAGGCATCAAACTTACGTGGATCTTCATTATAGCGAGATACCCAATCGCCTTCATTCTTCTTAGCGGTGTTCGCGCTAATCCGCCATACTTGCTTCTTGCCTGGAGTTGAAACCTTAATGGCATTAGAGAGATCTTCAAGGTATCACGCATGGCATGAACTTCATCTTCCATTGCGACTAGCTTGTAGACGGCTCCCAAAGCTGGCTGGTCATAAGCAGTAATATACTTGGTCCCAATGCCCCAGACATCAATCTTAGCACCCTGCATCTTCAAGTTAGTGATCGTGTTTTCATCCAAGTCATTAGAAGCAAAAATCTTAGCATTAGGATAACCAGCATCGTCTAGTTCTTTGCGAACCTGCTTAGACATATAGGCCATATCGCCAGAGTCGATCCGCACGCCTAAGAAATTAATCTTGTCGCCCATCTCATTAGCTACTCTGATTGCGTTAGGCACGCCGCTACGAACGGTATCATAGGTATCAACTAAAAAGACGCAGTCCTTGTGAGTTTCCGCATATGCCTTAAAGGCTTCATATTCGCTACCAAAAGCTTCAACTAGAGCATGCGCATGCGTACCAGAAATTGGAATGCCAAATAGCTTCCCAGCACGAACATTACTAGTCGAATCAAAGCCACCAATATAAGCAGCCCGGGCACCCCAGATAGCAGCATCCGTTTCTTGTGCACGACGGGAGCCAAATTCCATTAGACTATCATCTTGAACGGCTAACTTGATTCGAGCAGCCTTAGTAGCCAGCAAAGTTTGGAAGTTAATAATGTTCAAAATTGCGGTTTCTACTAATTGACATTGAGCTAGTGGCCCTTCAACTTGCAGAATTGGTTCATTGGCAAAGACCAACTCCCCTTCCTTCATTGAGCGAATAGTTAATTTTAGTTGTAAATTGCGCAAATAGTCTATAAAGTCATCATCGTAGCCTTCCTGCTCTTTCAGATATTGCAGGTCGCTTTCTTTAAATTTTAAATTCTTTAAATATCTAATGACGTGCTCCAAGCCCGCATATACGGCATAACCATTGCCAAATGGCTCTTGGCGGTAAAACGTTTCAAAAACAGCGTTGCGATCAGCAATCCCCTTCTTGAAATAGGTGTACATCATGTTGATTTCATATAAATCAGTGTGCAAAGCGAGTGAATCGTCTTTGTCTAATTCTGGGTAAAACATTGTTTCCCTTTCTGTAATTAAAAATTATCAATTTAGTTTTAATTATACAGCCATTATTATTGTATTGCTATTTTTGAAATCATCTTTATCAAACGATTTACACTAAAGTGTCATAAACTTTTTCAATTGAAGCTAGCTGATTTTTGACAGAAAAATGTTCCTCGGCATAGCGTTTCTCGCGTTCTGCCATAGCTCGCAAATCTTTAGGAGACTTATTCACAGCTGCCTTGATCGCCTCTGCGATTGAATCCACATCTCCTACCTTAGCAATAAAGCCATAGTCTAGACTAGGAATCATCTTACTGATATCGCCAATATTTGTGGATAAAATAGGGATTAAATTATCTGCTGCTTCCAGCAAAACCAGTGGGAAACTCTCCGAATAAGAAGTAAGCACGGCTAAATCAATTCTTTTGTATAAGCCGCTTAATTGATGATGCGTCATAAAACCATGAAAAGTTACTTGTGGGGCCATGTCCAGCTCGCGCATTAGGGCCTTTAGCGGCTCCAGCTGACTGCCATCACCCGCAATATGCAAACGAATATGTTGATCATCTAACTGCTTAACCGCCTTTAATAACAGATCTTGCCCTTTAACTTTCTCGGTACGTGCCACATTCACAATATTAAAGTATGTATGTTCATACTTGGCTGGGATTTCGCTATCGCTGTGGAAAAAAATGCCATTATAGATCACATGCACTTTAGTTTTATCCACATGTGCTTTATTTATTAATAAATTAGCAAAATGCTCAGTTACGGCAAAGATACAATCGGCCTTTCTTAGAGCACGAATATTTAATTTAGTAAAAATTTTGCCTAGTAAACCGCGCCCAGCAAAGTCTAAATAAGGATTAGAATGAACCGTGATGCACCATGTAGCGTGGATTTTTTTGTGAATCAAAGATAAAAACAAATTAGCCCGTGCTCCGTGAGTATGCACAATATCATAATGTCCATCATTAATAAACTTAGTCAGTCTCTTCAAACTGGCTAAGTCATAACGACTGCTTGCTCCCAAGACAGAAGTATTAATTCCCTCTCGCCGAGCTGCTTCAGCCACTGGTCCTTCGGCCAAAGTTAGCAAGTCAAAATCTTTATGTTCAATTTTTGCCTCTGTCAACAAGTTGACAATGTGCGACAAACCACCGCCATTTTCAAGACCAGCATTTACATGCAAAACCTTCATTAAATTATTTCTTCCCTCTCTTCGATTGCTCAACACGTACCACAAATTGTGGTAACACTAACATTCGTCTAAATCGTGATGGATTAGTTATCAACCGATAAAACCATTCCAAATGCGTCTTTTGAAAAGCCTCTGGTGCTCGCTTAACTATACCGGAAAAGACGTCAAAACTGCCACCGACGCCCATCATCAGAGCCGGCGTCTCATTTCTACGCAAAATTGCCAGTAATTTTTCCTGCTTGGGAAAACCTAAAGCCGCAAAAACCATATCTGGTTGAGCTTTCTGAATGCGTCTTGCTACCAGCTCTAGATCTGTCTTAAAGTAACCATCATCAGCACCAACTAGGTTGATATTCGGATATTCCTTAGCCACCTTAGCTTGAACGGCATGAATCACTTGCGGCTTGGCTCCAATTAAGTAAACGCGACTGCCGCGATCATTGGCTACGCTCATTAGCCAGGTAAACAGATCATAGCCTGTAACTCGCTCAGGAAGTGGCTTGCCTAGCATCTTAGCTGCCTTCACAATACCAATGCCATCAGCAGTAATATAGTCCGTATCCTGTTTAAGAATTTTCATAAATTCTGGATTTTCATTAGCAGCCATCACAATTTCCGGATTAGCCGTCACTACAAAAGTCGATAGATGATTGTTTAATCGTTCAATAAATTCATTTTGAAATTGATTAAAAGTCTTATTATCAAAATTAACGCCTAGCACATTAACCTTATCCATTTTTCCACACCTCATGCGTCTTCTAATCTAGTTTCTATTTTACCATTTCAAAAGGCAAGCATAAAAATGAAGCGTAAGTTTTAGCTTTTCTTCAAATATGGTAAGATTATTTGAAGAAAAAGGAGATATTATGAAAAAAGTAATTACTTATGGCACCTTTGACCTGCTTCATTACGGCCACGTGCGCCTGCTTAAGAGAGCTAAAGAATTAGGCGATTATCTAATCGTGGGGCTATCCACCGACGAATTCAACGAGTTCAAGAAGCACAAGGAAGCCTACAATACTTATCCTGAACGAAAATATATCCTAGAAGCTATTCGCTATGTCGACCAAGTGATTCCTGAAAAAGATTGGGATCAAAAAATCGACGACGTAAAAAAATACGACGTCGACACCTTCGTAATGGGAGATGATTGGAAAGGCAAGTTTGATTTTCTTAAACCATATTGCGATGTAATTTACCTGCCAAGAACGCCCGGCATTTCAACTACTAAGATCAAGGAAGATCTGAAATAATCAAAAAACTCCAACTTTTCATCATAGTTGGAGTCTTTTTATTTTGAAAAAGTAAATTCGAAGCGTTCAGCCACGTAGCGCGCACGCGTATATTCAAAAGGCTGACCATTAGCAAGTTCTGTTACCTGTCGTCTTGTAATAAGAGCTTCACCTTTTCTCGCCTTCAATAAGCGTGCATCCTGTTCATTGGCAATGGATGCTGAGATATGCTCGGTTACTCTACCGATATCAAAGCCGCCACGCTTTTCTAGCGTTTCATATAGATGAGTAGAAACATCTTCCTTGGTAAAATTCTTTACCAAATAATAGGGGACAGTAACCACTTCGTAACAGATTGGCGTGCTATCGGCATAACGGATTCTTTCCATCTGCAATACGTTTTCACCTTTTTTCAATGATAAGCGCTCTTTTTCAGATAAAGATGGATTGCCAATTTGATAAGAAATCAACTTGCTAGATGGGACCTGACCATTGGCCTTGGTAATCTCGGTAAAGGACATGATCCCCGACATTCTTTCTTGTACCTTCTGGCTGGCAACATAAGTACCGCTGCCTAGGCGTCGCTCTAATATTCCTTCTTCTTCCAATGTCTTAATTGCCTGGCGCAGAGTCATTCTCGACACGCCAAACTTTACAGACAGCTGCCGTTCAGCTGGAATACGATCTCCTACCCGATAAACGTGGTTTTCAATATCACGCTTAATTTGATTATGGATCTTGATATACATCGGTTCTTCCATGGTCCTACCTCCAAAGTCTAATGCTTAGTTTTATTATAAAATAAATTGGTCTAGATTGCATTTAATATGGAATTAGGATTTTAGCAGATTATTTTTTCTTAGCGGTCCAGTGCATCCCTAAAATATACACATTCGGTCTTTTATCGCATTCCACATTCAAATTATCATTCTTATGATCTGGCAAAATGTTGGCGTTCAACTTGGCATCGTCTTGAACAGCAAGTTCGGCGCCGTTGGGATGTAAAACAAGATCGTGCCCCTTTAACCTGACCGCACCATTTAAGGCTAAAAAGTACTCGTAATCCATGTTGCCCATGAAAGTTACACGAGTAGCCTCACAATCAGCCGTATCTTGAAAATCAGCGTGAGCAATCACTACGGAGTTATTCATTGTTACCTTAGCCTCATTAATCACGACCATGCGATTAATGACAGAATTTTGAATAATCGTATGCGTCTTTTTATCAATATAAATGCCACCATTAAATTTGCAATGAACAATATTGCTCCAGCTGTCATCACTGAGATAGAGGCAGGCGTCATCCTTGGCCTTCACTGTCGTATTAAGCATATTCATCCAAGTCTGACCATGCAATAAAACATAATCAACTTCAGAATTATTAAGATCTAACTCTGCATTGGTCTTGTCAAAAGTATTAATACTGCCATGAACGCGCGAATTATTAATAATTGCAGTGCCGTGACCTTCAAGTGCCAGGGCGCAAAACTTGTCTGAAGGATAATCAATCTCTGAATCATTCATCTCTAGCCGAAAATCGGCACTGGCATACATGGAAACTGAACCGCCAATTATCTTGGTTGAATACAGTTCAATCGTTGCCTTCCCATTAATGGCAATCGCGGCGGTGTCCGTATTGTATCCCTTAACCTGACAATTCCTCAAAGTTAAGTAACCATCGGTCTCAGCTGGCACCGAGAGACAGTTATTGTCTGTATTAGTATTAATACATAGATTTTCTAAAGTAACATAGCGACTATCTTCTGACACGCTAAGATAGCCATAGATTGTAGTTGCTTCTGGTACAGATCCTGTCCCCTTGATGGTAATATCTGTTAAAGTTAGACCTTGAGGCAGATAATAAAATCCGGGACCCAGCATCAAAACATCGTCAGCACGTAAGTCCTTCAAGACTTCATGCCAGCTAGTCTCGCTGCTTGAGCCACCAACTCTAATTATTCTAGGCATTCTATATCCCTTCCTATTGAAAAGTCAGGTACTATTGTACTTGTTTTTTAGTGTTTACGGGTAAAATTTGCATTAACACAAAAAAAGAAACGTCATAATGACGCTTCTTCTTCGGGTTGGGTGTTCTATTAGAACTATTGGGTTAGCTGGATTCGAACCAGCGCATGATAGTACCAAAAACTATTGCCTTACCACTTGGCTATAACCCAGTACCAGCTGAACTTTTTACTTGTCGTTCAACAATGGAGGAGGGTGGATTCGAACCGCCGAACTCAGAGAGAGCGGTTTTACAGACCGCCGCGTTTAGCCACTTCGCTACTCCTCCGTTAGCTGACTTAATTATAATAAGTAAAATCTACAGAAAATGCAAGGGTATTTTTGAATTTTTTTGAAAAAAAGTATTTCCTAATCATTGCCTTGATTTTTAGTAAGCTTTCTTTATTTGTTACAGCAAAAAAGCCGATGCTTTCGCACCAACTTTTCGTTTATTTAGATTCTATTTTAATAGAAGTTTACAGCCTTGATGTAACGCTTATTGTTGTTTCTGCAGCCTTCAATTCTGTAGTATCTCTTACCATTCTTGAATCTGTATGAAGCACCATAAGTGGTTACAGTTTGGCCCTTGTACATCTTGCCAGTACCTGGGGTACGACGGTATGATGACCAGTAAATGTAAGCATTGTGACGCAACTTACGTTGAGTACCAGTAATATTGGTTACACGAACGTATTCGTCCTTGTTGGCTACCTTGTAGTAAGTCTTGCCGTTGATAGTTACAACAGTTGGAACGATGTCAATGTTAGTGTAAGTGTCATACATGTGACCCAAGAAGTTACCATTCTTGTCGTAAGCCTTTGAAGCTACCATTACAACGTGAGATTCACCTTTTTCAGTAGCAGCTGGTTTTACAAGTGATGACGTCTTTACCCAAATGTTGCTTGAGTTAGCATCTGACTTAGACTTGGTTGAAACCTGTGAATAAGATTCTTTATTATAAGTCTTAGTTTGATCAGCAACGTAAACTTGATCACCATCCTTGAAAGTAGTTGAACCACTCAAAGGATTATTACCATAGAAGTTATAGGTTGTAATTGAACTTGCTCCATTAGCATATAAAGTTTGCTTATGGCTGGAAGTAATCAATACAGTATAAGTAGCGGTAGTCTTCTTACCAGTATAACCGGTAGCGGTTATTGTTACATTATAATAACGCCCTGCTTCAGAAGTATTAACAGGATTTGACGTTGCTTCAACACTTGCAAACGTTGTATTAGCTGGACTTTGTTGAGCTGAAATAATAATACTTTCACCATTACTATTAGTAAAATTCAAAGGATTAAAGCTAGAGTTAACGGCCACTTGGAATACTTGTCCATTTAAAGACTTATCTTTTTGTGCTTGACCATTAAAGCTCCAATTGATCTGTGGATTTTGTAAGGTATCAACAGGAGTACTTACACCTTCAGGAACAATTGGAATTTGAACTGAAACTGTTTGATTATTAGCACTTGCACTTAAAGTAATATTGAATGAAGTATTTGGAACACTTTCAATCTCTTCGTAGCTACTTCCTTTTTTATCAACTTTATTATTCTTAGTTGGCTTGCCATCCTTGTCAACATTAATAGTTTTTACAGATACATGGTTAGCCTTTAATTGAGTAATAAAGTTATCTTTGTTAATAGTGATTTTTTGACCAGCATCTTGATTTGCTTCATGGAACAAAACAGCTTTAGAAATTGTATCAATTAAAGATGATACTTTATCACCTTTTTTGATACTTACAGTTGTACGAGCCACGTTACCTAAAGGATTACTTTGACTAGCTTCACCAATAATTTCATTATTGTAAGTAAAGTAAGGTTTATTAACAGGTTTTTGAGTTGATGTATTAGTTGTATTTACAGCAGTACCAGCAGCAGAACCAATATTTACAGCAACATCAGCATTAACAGGCACAGTTGAAGCTACAACTGGAGCAACAGCCAACAAAGCAGCGGCAGCCACGCCTAACATTTTTCTATTCTTTTTCATAAATGTGGTCCCCCATTTTTTGTATAAAAATACATATAAGTAAGCAGTAATATCTCCTGTTCACTTGTGAATATATTATACCATCACGCCTTATCGATTCAAAAGAATCGGCTTTTAGACGAGTACACAATATAAAGATACATGCCTTTATATTGCATATAGTAGGTTAGCTCTCTACTATTAAGCTGTAGTTACCGTACTGTTACAAAATAAAATCAAAGCTTTACAATTTTGTGAACTTTTCCACAAAGTGTTGACTTTCACCCAAAATCAGTCTACACATTTTACTTATCTTCAATAACAAGATCCTCTTCACGAACAAATTGTAACTTTTGAATGAAGATATATCTCATGGCAAATCCTAACAAAATTGGCATCCCCGCAAATAACAACATAATGAATCCAATTGCAAGCGGTCCACCAGCCATCTCTTGATATGCTGCCATCGGACCAATCAATCCTGCAGAACCAAATCCTGCGGAATTAGCTGTACCGCTGATTTCAAAGATTGCACCAACTAATCCAGCAATACCCGCAGATGTAATCACCGGCAAGAACAAGCGCGGATTTTTCAACATATTAGCCATCTGAATCTTAGGAGTTCCAATGAAGTGAGCAATTGTCGTACCAAAGCCGTTCACCTTGCTGCTCATAATAGCCAAAGTGAATGCACATGCAGTAATACCCAAGTTGGCACTACCAGAAGCGATGCCTTCAACACCAATTGCCATGGCAATTCCTACTGAAGAATTGGTGACACAATCAATGCTGCAAAGGCAATTCCCATGAGCATGCCCATCACGAGCGGTTGGAAGTTAGTCAAAGTGCCGATTGTTTGTCCTACAGCTCCAGTTACCATCTTTGTGTAAGGAAGCATGAATTGGCCCACGCCACCAGCAACTACTGCCACGATCAATGGCAACAAAAGCACAGTATAACTGCCCAATTTTGGTGTCAAAAACTTCACCAAGAATGCCGCAAAGAAAATAGTCAATGCAATATTAATTACATCTCCAGAACCCGACAAGATAATCTGACCATTTTTCACCTGAAATGCGCCACTTGCAATCATCGCAGCCGCTGTAATTGAACCTGACTGAATCAAGTTGAACTTAAGCAAATATGACACGCACAATCCCGCAAATACAGCTAGCAAGCTGCCCATCAACGATGTCATTGTCAAAATATTCTGTGCACCAGACCAAGAGTGTGCGATATTCTTCATCAATTCATTAACTAACGCACCAGGCACCAAGGCGATCACTACGCCAGTACTTACACCATTCAATATGTTCAAAAGGTTTTCTTTGAAATCTTTTCGCATATAACTTCCCTCAATTCATTTTAATGAAAAAAGCCCCAGGGACTTACGTCTCTGGAGCTTCACTTGTACTTGAAAAACTAGTCGAGAACGCAGACTCTCTCTGCAATAATATTAAATTCTCATCCTAATTTTTCCCCTGATAAATATTATACTGTACTTTTTATTTTTAATATAGTTAAGATTATTTTAAGGTTAGTTTTTATTTAGGCACAAAAAAAGATCAGGCTTACTACCTGATCTTACTTATTGGGTTAGCTGGATTCGAACCAGCGCATGATGGTACCAAAAACCATTGCCTTACCACTTGGCTATAACCCAATCTTCAAACCTTTTTACTTGATTGGTTCTATTTGAATGACCTCTCAATCACTCAACAGATATTAGTATAGGAGAATCAGGCAAAAAGGTCAAGGGAAAATTTAAATTTTTTCAGTTCTGAATTGTCAATTTACCACAACCTGAAGGACCGACAAAAACGATAAATTCCTTATCCTTGATGTGCAAATCAAAGTCATTTACAGAATACTTGTCATTGCCATCATATTTTTTATAAATATGGTTTAAATCTACTTCTGTCATTTTTCATTTCCTTGCTAATTTATCTCTTTAAGCATTGCTTGTTTTATTCCAGCAACAAAAGTAACAATACTTAAAGTCTTACTTTGACCAAAGAGTTCCAAGCTCGAATTATCAATGACTATTGTCAAATGATGATTATCTGGATTCCATGAAACAGTCTTAATAAATACAGGTGAATGAATTTCAATTACATATTGATCTTCTTTGATACGGTTAATATGAACTTCGCCGTTATCACCTTTCAATATCAGGCTATCATCAACAGGGATTTCTTCTGTCAACTTATAACTGCCCAAACCAATCTTTTCATTATCAGTCAATGATAAATCATTGATTGATCCAATTGTCTTTTGAATTAATTGGCCATCATTTGTTGTTAATCTTCTTGGAATGCCCATCATTCCATTCCAAAGGTGACCTGATTCTTCAAGATAGTTAACATGATCAGCACTTCTCAACCAAGGAATAATAATTCGATTGTCTTTTTCATCTACAAAGCTTTGAGAAGCATAGAAGTCATCGCTATCATCTAAACGATGTTGTTCTTCTAACTTAAACTTAAAGTTTTGCCAATCCATATGCCCCTTAGCAAGATAAACAACACTATTTCTGCCATCACCTAAAATCACACTAAAGGCTAAATAATCTTGACCATTAAGATTAAAGTAATCAGGGCATTCAGTCATAATGCCATATTCTTCACCTTGAAGCAGAACAGATTTAAATGACCAGTGAAGCAAATCATCTGATTCAAATAAAACTAAGCTACCATGCTTTTCCAGTGCAGCGGCAACTACACAATAGTACTTGTCGCCGTGCTTAAAGACCTTAGAATCACGGAAGTTGCTTTCGTCTGTTTCTTCAGGCAAATCTGCTACCGTCATTACTGGGTTATTTTCATATTTCTTAAAATCAACACCATCATCCGAAACAGCTACACATTGAGTTTCCGTGATTTGATCATTTTCATCCACATGTCCCGTGTAAAGGACATATAACTTACCGTCTTTTTCAATTGCGGAACCTGAAAATACGCCAGTCTTGTCATATTCGTGATCAGGCTTCATTGCAATTGGCATGTCTTCCCAATGAAGGCCATCTTTGCTACGAGCATGACCCCAATGCATGTTATCCCAATGAGGTGCATAAGGATTATATTGATAATATAGTTGATAGTAATTCTTATAATGAATCAATCCATTAGGATCATTGATCCAACCCACTGGAGCAGTGAAATGGAAAAGTGGTCGCAATTCATCATTATCAATTTTTCTTATTTTTTCATATAAGTAAGAATTTTCTTTCATTATTTATCACCATTACCTGCAGAACCCATTCCTTGAGTAAGGTACTTTTGGAAGAAGATATAAACTAAAACCAAAGGAACAGTAGAAATGGTCAAAATAGCCATAACTTGATTCATGTAAACTGGGTTCGTGCTGTTAATATTCGTAATAGCCACTTGTAGTGGGAATTGATCAGAATTGGTCAAAACCATTAATGGCCATACATAGTCGTTCCAACTACCTATGAATGATAACGTTCCAACTGTCGCAACTGTAGGAAGCGTCATTGGCAAAAGGATATTCCAGAAAATTCTTAGATTACTTGCCCCATCTAGTTAAGCAGCTTCTGTAATACTATCTGGAATTGCTGCGAAAGCATTTCTAAACATGTAAATATAGAATGGACTAGACATACCTGGCAAAATAACTGCCAAAGGCGTATTCAAAATACCAATAGTTTTAGCAATTTGGAATTGCTGAATCAAAAGCGTAGTACCTGGAATAACCAGTAAAGCAATCAATAAACCGAAAAGTAATTTACGTCCTGTAAAATTAAATTTAGCAAAACCATATCCAGCGAGCACATTTATTACAATTGAACCTACCGTTACACTTGTTGCATAAAATACACTGTTCAAAATATATCTCATTACTGGGAATCTATGGAAGATGCTTACATAAGCTTTACCCCAATCAGAGATATTGCCTAAAGGTAAGAACGCCTTAAAGTTACTAATGTTGGCATAAATTTGAGATTCAGGTTTCATTGAAGAAACGATCATCCAAACCAATGGGAACAAGAAGAATAAAGCTAAAATTGTAATTAACACCGTGGTCCAAATTATATGAAACCTTCTACGTGTCATAAATTTATGCATTCTCGTCACCTCCGGCGTTTGTGATCTTTCTTTGAATAATAGTAAAGATAATAATGATAATGCCGTAGATTACACTCATAGCACTTGCATAACCTAATTGACGGTCAGTAAAACCAGTACGATAAATGTAGTAGATTGGTGTCATTGTGGCGTTTTGTGGTCCACCTTGCGTCATGATCATTGGCTGAATCATCAAGTTGAATGCACTGATGAAAGTAGTCGTTAAAATCATGATTGAAGTTGGTTTAAGCATTGGCAATGTGATGTGTAAAAATCTTTGCCAACCATTAGCGCCATCCAGTTCAGCTGCTTCATAAAGTGAATCTGGAATATTTTGTAATCCTGCTAAGAAGATTAGCATCTGATAACCAGCACCTTGCCAAGCAGATACCCCAATGATGGCAAACATAGCTTGTTTAGGTGAAGTCAAAAATGGTTGGGGTTTAATATGGAAAATACCTAAAATACCATTTAACAAACCTTGATCTGGATTAAGAATGTACATCCAAAGAATAGAAACAACAGTTAATGAAACAACTTGTGGTGCAAAGAATGAAATCTTAAAAAATGTATTTCCAGGTCTCTTTTTATTAACAATTAAAGCTAATCCTAAAGCTGCACCAACCTGAATTGGCATAATAAAGATGACGAATTGTGCAATGTTTTTTAAACTTTGTAGAAATACGGGATCTTTAAAAGTATTAATGTAATTTGTAAAACCTACATATTGTTTAGCCCATGGTGTCAAAATGTTGTAGTTCGTAAAAGAATAGCTAAATGACATCAGGAACGGAATGATTAAAAACGTTAACAGAATCAGAATTGCTGGGAAAACGTACAGCCATCCGATCTGTCTCTTTATACCTTTAGCTTGCATAAAGATTCCCCTTTACTTCTCTATTTCTGAAGGTACTTTTGAATAACTTTAGCTTGTTCGTTCATTACCTTTTGAACATTAGGATTCTTCTTGTACAAAGTTACGTTTTGAACAGTATCAGCAAATGTTCTAGTTACTTGTGGATAGTTTACTAAGACTGGACGAGCGTGACCTGTAGTTTGGTTTTGCTTAATGAAGAATTTCATTTGAGCATTAACCTTAGGAATCATCATCTTTGATACACTCTTACGTGCTGGCAAAACAGTGTTAGCCATGTCACTGCGGTACATGCACTTCTTGCTCATTAAGAAGTTAATCAAAGCACCAGCTGCCTTCTTGTTCTTAGCTGCAGAAGACATTGCGTATTGCCATGAACCAGTTGGTGAAACTTCCTTATGAGTAGCTGGAGATACAGGATATGGCATTACACCCCATTGCAAATGCTTATATTGATTTTGCAAGGTTTGGACTTCCCAAGTACCAGTCATCATCATTGCGTACTTACCAGTTTCAAAGCCTTTATCCTTTGGTGAAATAGTAGTGTAACCATTCTTAACCATGTCTTGAATTAATTGGAATGCTGAAGTGGTTTGCTTTGAGTTAAAGTAACCAACTGCTTTAGTACCTGCGGGGTTAGTAATGCTACCGCCAGCTGACCAAACAAATGGTGCAAATGAGTAAAGAGCCATTTCTGAGTGATCGTTTAAGTTCATATTAATTGCTGGTTCATGGAAGTGATTCTTAAGTCTCTTACAAATACTTTCAAATTGAGTCCAAGTCCATGGATGCTTCAATGTAGCGACCTCTGAATCTTTAATGCCAGCTTCTCTAAACATCTTCTTATTGTAGTAGAAACCAATACTTGATTCTGAATAACCAGCTGCATATAACTTACCTTTATAAGTACCTTGCTTAATAATTGTTGGTAAAATATCACTCTTATTAGTAATGTACTTATCAATAGGTTGAATAATCTTTGAATGAGCATAAGCAGCAGTATTAGGACCATCCAAAGTCAAAACATCTGGTAAACTTCCGGAGTTCAAAGCGGCATTTACTTTATCTTCATAACCACCACCTGAACCGGAACGAGGAATAAATTAAACCTTGGCTTTATAACCATGTTTGTTTTCCTTGTTAAAGTCATTAATGTTTTTTTGAAGAGCCTTACCTTCAGGGTCAGTATTTGAAACGTGTACCCACATTGTCACGTTCTTAGTATTGCTGCTCCCTTGGTTATTGCTACATCCTGCTAAACCTAGTGCTGCAATAGCGGCAACTGTTGCAACTCCTAATTTCCACTTTTTCATAGTCTCTCTCCTTTGAAACGTTTCAATTCTATTCAAAAAAATAAAACGCTTCTTATCTCTAACACAACTCTAATTAATTGAAACGTTTCTATTTTGTCTTAAAAAAATAATTATTAGCACAAAACTATT
Source organism: Lactobacillus kefiranofaciens (assembly GCF_900103655.1). Classification (GTDB taxonomy): domain Bacteria; phylum Bacillota; class Bacilli; order Lactobacillales; family Lactobacillaceae; genus Lactobacillus; species Lactobacillus kefiranofaciens. The sequence goes on along the minus strand of NZ_FMXC01000009.1, from coordinate 12,005 downwards.
TTCATTTCCTTTTGGAAGCGTTTCAATTTACACTTAAATAATAATACCGCTTTCATAACTTGTCAACAGTTATTTTGTGGTATTTCCATCAACATATTTTACCGGATACATTTTTGCTTCATTTTTCAAACTAGGATCAGCAATTTTACGCAAAACCAAATCAACTGCACCATTAGCTAGTTGTTCAACAGGTTGCGCAATTGTGGAAATTCCTAAAGGAAGATCAGAGGATAAATTCATGCCATCAAACCCTATCAATTGAATATCTTCTGGGACTTTATATCCATGTTGGGTAAGGATTTTTCTTAATTTCAATAATAGTGAATCTGTATGACAAAAAATCCCATCAATTTCCGGATGAGCTTTTAACATTTCTAAAATATAAGGTGTGAAATCATTAACAGGTTCCTGTAAAAAAATCTCTTTATAATCAATTCCCATATCCTCAAGATAATCTCTAAAACCATCTCTTCTTAACAGAGTCCCGTTAGGATATTTACTGTGACTACCAACATAGGCAAGGTTTCTGGCACCATGCTCTAACAATTTTTTAGCTGCTAGTTTTCCACCCTCATAATTATCTGAAGTAACGTAAGATACTTTTTTATCAAAATAACGATCTAAACTGATAAAAGGAATATTTGAATAAATATACTGTTCAATATCACTATAAGTAATCGCAATAATTGCATCAATTTTATTTTGCTTAAGCATCTTAATATATTTTGCTTCTTCTGCTGGAATACCATTAGAATTACATAATAATAGTTTATAGTCTTCTTTATCTAATCTTTTTTCTACGTAATAAGCAAATTCTGAGAAAAATGGATACCAAACTGAAGGCAAAATAAGAGCTATAGTTCTTGAGGAATTAGTTTTTAATCCTCGGGCATACTCATCCGGAATATAATTCAATTCCTTAATCGCTTGATTAACCTTAATTAAGGTACTTTCCTTAACTCCTGGAACACGATTAATCACACGAGAAACTGTACCAACTCCTACTCCTGCTCTTTGTGCAACATCTTTCATTGTTGCCATTTTTTATCACCTCTTCTGAGTCATCTTTTTCATTATACTTCTAGAATTAAGAATATTAAGCAAAAACATCTTTTAATAATCTATTATTCCATCTTCTTAACTAAAATAAGACCTGTGTATACGACGATTATTTTAGCAGGAAAATATTTTGGCTTTCATGCTATAATGACGCCGAACAAAAAAGCGTGTTGTGGAGACAACACGCCAGGGTATACCGACCATAATAAAGCGGAGAACCTAAATTATATTTTTGGTTTTTAAAATTATATCAAACATAAAATAGCAGGTCATTAACGTCCCGCTATTTTGTATTAACAAACATCTTTCTCTTCACTCTATTCATCAATTCAAAATTATTAGTAAAAATGCCCGCTACGCCCCGCTTAAAATATCGCTTAGCTAATTTAGGATTATCCACAGTCCAAATGCGCTGAGTAATTTTACTTGGCAAATACCAATGTGGATGAATCGCCGCAAAATGATTTTTTCTAACGAATCTTTGTGGAAAAAGAATCGGAATTTTGGTTAAAAAGCAATATTGCTGATGTGGATCAACACGCTGGCAATTTTTCAACGTCTGATAATTGAAAGACGAAAAGATAATAGGATGCGCGAAGTGATACTCTTTTGCCAGTGCCAAAACAATAGCTTCAATGCCCTTATCATGAACCTTATTAGTTTTGAATTCTAAGTTAATGTACAAGTCTTTATCTTGCAAAACTTCAAAAAGTTCTCTCAACATAGGCACAGGTTCGCCATTTTTTAAATGGAACTTTCTGATTTCACTCAACGTATAATCCTTGATATAGCCGCTGCCATCAGTAGTACGATCAATTTCTTCATCGTGCATTACCACAGGCACCTTGTCTTTAGTCAAATGCACATCAAATTCGACGCCTTCAGCCCCATGCGTTGCCGCATAGCGAAAGCCTTCTAATGAATTTTCAGCGAATTTCACCGGCAATCCCCGGTGAGCAAAAATAATTGTTTCTGTCATATTTTATCCCACAAAAAAATGCCGCCTCCCGGCAGCATCCCTTTTTCAAAATTAATCTAATACAATTGCACCTTGAGTTGCCAATGCATCGCGTACAAGAGTCTTAACGTCTCTTCTAATAACCATTCCGTCAGTTTCCTCAATGTATTCCTTATAGTGAGGAGTTTGAACATGGGAATCATATGCTTCATTGTTTGCATAAACTTCAACAAAGTACCATTCGTTAGGATCATCTTTGTTAGTACCCGACATCATAATTTCCATGCCTGGTTCAGATGCAATACTGGTAGTCATTTCCTTCTTAACTGAATGTGAGAACTTTTCAGCATCTTTCTCTTTAACTTCGACAGTTACCAGACGCATAACAAAATTATCTGCATAGCTGTTCAAAGCCTTTTGTGCATGAGTTGTGATTACTTCTGGCTTTAAGTTGACAATCTTCTTATCTGTGCTAATGCTATCCACAGTTTCTTCGAAATCTACTGCTGACATTGATGCAATATGCACATCTTCTGCTTCCTTATTGCGGAACAATTCAATCTTGTAATTATCTTCGCCCTTAGCATCATCATGAGCACTACCGATAACCAAAGTTCCTTCTTCGGCTGGAATAGAATCATGCATATATTTTTCAGCTTTGCGAATATATTCATCGCGATCATTTTCTGCAATATTTAATTTAGTAATTTTAAAAATTGGTGTTTCATCCATTTTTCTTGCCTCGTTTTTATATTATTTACATACTTAATTATAAGCTAACGCTGAAAAATGAACCCTTTATTTTTCAGTTAATTGTTCAATTTTCACTTTTTTTGCAGGCCAATAGCTTTTCACATATTCGACTTCATGACCATTGCTCTTCAGTTGAACGCATTCAGCATTACGAAAGCCATGGAATTTGCGATTACCCGCCTTTTCACGAATGTATTGTCCCATGCTATCGCCGTGACCGACTATTAAAATATTCTCGCCATCTTTAGCATCCCACAAAATCAAATTAATTCCGCGTTCCATCCGCTCAACTACTTCGCGATTATCTTCCATTGAACCTGATCTAAACTTCATTAGTGGCCACCAAAAGTTTTTCTTAGCCTCAAATGGCCCATAATTTTTCTCTTTTAAATCTTTCAAGCGCTCGTAATCCATTTCAGGACCAGCAATAATCTCTAACGTATCACTGGCACGCTCCTGCGTTGAACAATACGCCTTATCAAAGACTATTCGCTTTTTCTTAAAATAATCTCGCAAAGCCTCAGCCTGCTTAATACCTAACTTAGTTAAAGCAGAGTCACAGCTGCCTTGCATTCTTTGTTGAGCATTGAATAATGTCTGTCCATGTCGTACTAAATATAAATTTATCGCCATTTAAATTTGTTTCAAACCCTCCGCAGGCCATACATAAGTATCCAAATGAACATTTTTGCCATCAACTGACAACTTAACAATAGAAGCATTGGCAAAACCAGCAAAGTTAGGATCGGCAACATCTCTAACATATTTAGCTAAAATATCACCGTGACCAACAACTAATGCAGTTTCACCATCATTTACACCCTTCAAGATTTGCGTAATAGCGCGATGCATTCTACCCACAACATCTTCATCTTTTTCCATAGTTGGATCAACATTGGGATTATTGTAGTTCCAAGGAAGCAAAAATTCATCTCGACCTTCAAAAATGCCGTAACATTTTTCACGCAAGTCCTTTAGTCGCTTATATGGCATCTTATGATCTGTAATAATTTCTAAAGTGTCACAGGCACGTTCTTGGGTTGATGAAAAAGCCTTGTCAAAATGAACATCATGCTTTTGGAAATAGTCACGTGCCATCTCTACTTGACGAATTCCCATCTCATTTAATGGAGAATCACATCTTCCTTGCACCTTGTGATAATAATTAAAATATGTTTGTCCGTGCCGCACTAAATATAAAGTTTTTGTCATATCTCTCTCCGTAGTATTTTTTATCTATCATATCAAAAAAGCACGCCTATTACGTGCTTAATTTAATTTTTACGGCCTAAAATTTGTGTTATACTTCTCGCTTTCCACAATGAAATTCGGGACACTAATAAAGTGCATTGAGTAAATCTTGCCCGTCTTAGAAATACTAAAGCCATAATAATTATGATCGCCATCATGGCTTGATCCTTGAGTATTAAACAAATCGCCAGCATGTTCCCATTCACGGTACAAAGACTTGTTTTTACGCTCATCTTCACCAGATCCAGCGAAGCCAAAAATCATTTGTTTCAAGCCAAAGTAGACATTGCGCTTCATTTCACCCATTGGCATAGTGGTTTTATTAATAGTAAAACCAGCCATATCTTCAACATAATTATCATCTAATTCAAGGCCATGCTTTTGACAAGCTTTGACAATACCTTCTACATAATGTCCTTGATCTTTAATGCTACGTCCATGTTCTTCATATTCTTTGGCAATATCATCTGCCAATTCTTGCGTACCAGTACTATAAATCCAAGGTTCAAGTCCTAATTGTTCACGAGCACTATTAATTACTCTTAATGAAAAATCGGCTAATTCATGTTGTTCACTCGCAGAAAGCTTATCCGGATTAATTAGCTTTTTATCGCTTGCACTTTCACCAGTTGCAACCCGTGAGAAATTATTTTCTTCCATGCCTTTCATTGAAGCTGCAATAAATTCTTCACTTGGATGGCCCTTATATGCTTCTAAAAGTGCAGAACGCGTATAGCCACTTGGCAATTTAATGACAGCTTGACTATATCTATCCACTGTCTTCTTCACCAATTTAGCATTTTTAGCTAAAATCCAATGTGAATTATTACCAATTTTATAAGCCAAATGCTTTTTCTTGCCAATTTTTAGATATTTCTTAGCAGAATAGGAATATGTTCTGCTTGTATAAGCGTAATACTTAGATTTTTTACCGCGATTTGTATAAAGACGTACTTTTTTATTTCCTTTTACTCGCAGTTTACCTTTGCTGGCCGCTTGTACTACTTGAGGATGAGTTTGCGTAAGCATGCTAACAGGTCCCATTAAACAGACACTAGTGAGCAATGTCACCATCATTTTCTTTCTCATAATTGTCCTCACTTTCTAGCACTGTCATAGCTATAGTTTAATTATATCGTACTATTTTGAATTACAAAAAAGACACCTCTCCGAATTTGGAAAAAGTGCCCTTTCTTATTATTCAATTGTTATTTAGTTTTTAACTGATTAATACCAGCCGTTTGCTTGCCAGAATGACTTAGCAGCAGTCCATGAACCGTAACGGCTTTGTACGTATTGGTCAGCAACTCTTTCTTGGTTGGCAGCTGAGTAGTCACCGTTCAAGTATGATGCTGAAAGTTGGTACTTACCTACGTATTGACCATTTGAAGCACTGTATGAGCCACCTGATTCTTGACCAGCAATCCATGCCTTGGCACTAGCTTCTGAACCAGTTGCGTTTGAAGTGTATGAAGTACTCTTAGCAGCTGAAGCATAGTTAGTAGTTTGAGTTTGAGCCTTTGGTGCTACTGCAGCTGAAGCTTGTGAATGAGCTTGAGTGTTAGTAGTAGTCTTAGGAGCTGCTTGAGTGGTTGCATTTGTTGCAGCATGGTGACCGCTGGTTACGTACTTAGCACGAACCCATTGATTCTTGCCTAAGTCGTACCACTTGTGACCCTTTGAATCGTAAGCTGTCTTAATAACTTTCCATGAAGTGTTACTTGCTAAAGTTTGACCAGTTGCTACTGGGTTTTCGTAATTGTTGTAAACAGTAATTGAGTTATCTGAAACGTAGTTTACAGTTACTACGCTTGCATCGTTTTGAACTGTAGCAGCGTCTGCTGTTTGAGCAGTAGCTTCAGCTGCTACTAAACCTGTAACTGACAAAGCAGCTACTGCAATTGACTTAACTAAGATAGATTTGATTTTCAAAAAAATTATCTCCTTAAAGTTTAGAAATGTTATTTGGGTAACGAATTTTCACTTATTCGTCTGTCTTGATTCAATTGACAGCTTATATATTACAAGGCTTTCGTTTCAGAATCATAACAGGAATATCACTCCCTGGTTAAGAAAGCATTACTGAATATGTCATTTTTGTAACATTTGTAACATTTATGTAAATTATTTTAGATAATACAAAGCGTTGATAGATCAATGGTTTGCGCCATTTATTTATGATATTTGGTATGTACAAAAGCACGTTCGTATTTAACATCATGACATAAAAATGCAAAAAAATAGGAAGGTCGAAACCTTCCCATTACTGTTTAACGATTAATTGAACGCGCCATTCTCGCAATTGTATGTCTTAATCCGCGAATGGCATTACTTAATTCAAAGATTGTCTCGGTTGGCGGCACTACGCCCCAGCCAGCATCCCCAATATGTTGGATGTCTACACCACAGATCTTGTTTTTCAGTGCAATCTCACGAATAACGTCTCTGCCTGCACCTTCTTGCCTGGTACCAATCGTACTCATTACCAAGCCATTGTGCGCATGAACTAACTTAACAATTTTGATTAATTCATCGCTAATAAAACCTGGAACGGTCCCAACAGCTGGGGTCAAAATTACATCTGCACCAGCGTCAATCATGGCCTTAACTGATTCTTCATCAGCCACCGGTTCATCGACGCCAGCGCCATGCATCTTGCCAGCAATAATCATGCCAGAGAAGTTGGCCTTAGCTGTCTTCACGGCCTCGACAATCATCCTATTAGTCACGCCACTACCTGGATTGCCGGTAAAGCAGACAAAACTAAAACCTAATTCTTCCGCTTTTTTCATCGACTTAGCCGTCGCAATTCTGCCTTCAGGGAGTTTAAACTTAGTCGACTCCATCTTAGCATCGGAATCAACTGGCTCTAAATTGACGCCAATTGGTCGTCCAGTTAATTCTTGCAGTCGCTTAACTGTATCATCAGGATCGTTAACGTCCAAACCACATACTTGCGGATCGAAGACGTTAAATAAATTTAATAGTAGTAAATCAGCACCAAAAGCTGCTGCAATTTCAGACATTGTCAGTCCATCTGGTGCAGGCTGCACTACCACGTTTTCGCTTAAAACCGTCCGGCCTTCGCTAGCTTTGATACTTTGAGCTAATTCTTTCCCGTTCATTTTTAATAGTTCACTAGAACTAGCACTTAATAATCTTTTGACCATTTACTTTACCTTCTCTTCTTGGATCTTTTGTCTCTTATTCAATGCGGACATAAATGGTAAGTAAATTAATACGTCTAAAATAATATTGACTAATTGCAAGATTGACCCGGCAATGCTACCAGTAGCTAAAAAGCCTGAAATAATTGGCGGCATTGTCCAAGCAATAACTGTACCATTACACAATGGTACAATACCAGTCTTCATCGCAATGTAAGTAACAATGGCGTTAACCATTGGTGCCAAAATGAATGGAATAATCAAGCTAACGTTTAAAACAACCGGCAAACCAAACATAGTTGGTTCGTTAATGTTGAATAAACCTGGCACAATCGTAATTGGTGCTAAAACTTCATTTTGCTTACTTGCACGCTTGCGCCATACTAAATAACCGATACATAATACCAAACCGATAGTGGCACCACCACCACCCATGTAAACGAAGTTGTCGATGAATGGTTGCGTAATAATGTGGCCGCCGTGTTCTAAGTCTAGATTGCCTGCTTGGCTTAAGACACGGTTAGCAACAGTCTGCATTAACCAAATTGGTGACATCGCAGTGTTAACCACGTTACCACCGTGGATACCAACGAACCAGAATAAACTTACCAATATAATTGAAACTAAAGTCCCAATTAAAGTATTACCTAAAGCACCTAATGGCTTAGCCAAAATATGCATAATTACGTCGTGGATATTGCCCCAGCCAGTCCAAGCAAAGAGCTAGTATACTAAACCAGCAATAGCAAGAATAACTGCACCTGGAATTAAAGCTGAGAAACTCTTGGAAACTGCAGGCGGAACTGCGGCTGGCATCTTAATTTGAATATTATGGTTAATGAACCATTGGAAGATCCAAGCTGACAAAAGGCCAAAGATAATGGCTACGAATAAACCTCTACTACCTAAGTAAGTGTAAGGGAAACCTTCTACGGGCACTTTGTCGCCACTCATAATACTTGGAGTTAAAATAAAGAATACTGATGCAGAAATAATCCCTGCAGAAACGCCATCTGTTTTGTGTTGGTTAGCATAACTCCAAGCGATTCCAAAAGCTGCAATTAAACCCATGATTCCGAATGAACCATTGGTAATTTTAGCCAAGATTTGTGCAATGCTGGTACCATTAACAGCAGTCTTAGCGAGCCAGTCGGACCAGCCATAAACCGGGAATGAGTTGATGATCATGAATAATGATCCAACGATAATTAATGGCATCGCCATTGCAATACCATCACGCACAGCAATTAATGGTTTAAAACCACCTATCTTGGCAGCGACAGGCATAACATGCTTGTTGACCCAAGCATTCAAGCCCCCACTTGATTTTTTACTAGTCATAGTATTTCCCTCTTCAATCTACAAAAAATTAAGCCCTTTCATTTTGGTATATACCTTTATGACAATATAGCACCATGAAAGCGATTTAATAACTAGCATTTTTTCAAAATTTAATGAAAAATATTTCCCTAATAAATCAAAATAGTTTAACCTTTGCAGCTCCCCACTGAAGTGCTATAGTTAAACTGTATTTTTAAATAAAAGCGAGGAATAAAACTATGAGTAAATATGTTATTAAGTTGAGTGAAGAAGATTTACAAATGATTAAGGACTGCCATTCAAAGAACCCTTCAATCATGAAGGCCATGAACGAAGCTAAGAAAGTGGAAGACTAATTAAATTTTTGGATCTCTAAATCAAAAGGCATCCCGCGTGGGGATGTCTTTTTTACATTTGCTCAAAAGTAATCAGATGACAATTTACTTCCTGGGCCAGCTGTTTACATGAATCTGTAAAACTTACTTTAGAAAATAAGTAATAATATTTTTTAGGATAATTAAAGAGGTTGCTCCTACTAATCAATGTTTCTAAAATTGAACGACTAATTGGTTCATTCTTCCATTTACACTCGCCAAAAAAACCGGCGGAATCATCCATTGAAATTCCCACAACGTCCATTTCAACTTTCTGTTTTATTCTCTGATCCGTGCCCCACCAATAGCCTAAACGCCGAAAGTATTCAGGAACAATTTCCTTATCCATCATATGGTCCCAAAGATATTCTTGACTAAGTTCTTCAAAAGACGGACCTAAAAAGACCGATAGCTGCTGTTTAATTTGTTCAATTACCGGTTCAGAATAGCCCATCTCAATTAAACTAATATTTTTACTAATGAAAGTATACCAAAAACGGAACATCCCATCTTTAATGTAATAAAGTGTCTTTTTAGAATTAGGTTTGTCCTGCTCCGTTACCGGGATTTTTTTAGCAATAATTCCTAAAGAAATTAAATTTTGTAAATATGTCGAAATGGCACCAGAAGCTAAATGGGCTTTAGTTGCAATTTTACTTAATTTAGAAGCTCCAGCTGCAATAGCATTAATTATTGAATTATACGTAGCGGGATCGCGCAACTCTTGCTTTAATAAATTATTAGGCTCTTCAAACAGAATAGAATCAGTATTTAAGAAAGTATTCTTAACATTAGTCATCACATCAACTTGATCAGAAACTAAGCTTAAATATTTAGGAATGCCGCCCATAATTGAATTGATCTCAAAAGCATCCATTTTACTGTAATTAGGTAAAAGCTCTTGTGTTTCCTTTAAGGTAAAGGGATGCAACTTATATTGCACAGTTCTTCTACCATAAAGAGGACTTTTATAGCCTAAAACTTGATATTCCATAAATGACATTGATGAACCACACAAAATCAAAAACATATTAGTCTCAGAATATACATGATCAATATAAGATTGAAGCATCGAACTAACTGCTGGATATACTTGTGCCAAATAAGGATATTCATCAATGACTAAAACTACCCGTTCTTTTTTAGCTACCTCGCCAATTTCCTGAAAAGCTTGCTCAAATGAAGCAAAGGATGAATCATCGTTGATTTGTGGATTGATAAAATGTCGAATTGCTTTAGAAAAACGTTGCAAATTATCATTAGCATTTTCCTCAATTGCCGTAAAATAAATCACTTTTTTATCTTGGACAAATTTATTAATCAATGCTGTTTTTCCAATTCGACGTCTACCGTAAATAACTGCAAATTGAAACTTATTCGTTTGATAATGCTCTGTTAAACTTGTTAATTCTTTTTCTCTGCCCACAAACATCCAATCACCTCAAATTTACAAGATTATCATTTACAATATTATAATATTGTAGTTTATGATTTACAAGATTACGATATTGTAAATTAGCAACAAAAAATAATGCTCCTCCCCAGAAGCATTTTCCTTATTTATTCTTAAATTCCGTGCCTTGTGGATTATCCCAATTATAAACCCGGACAATCTTTCCTTCACTATCTAATACCACTACATTGCCATCATTATGGGGATAAATCAGTGGATTCGAGTGTGAACCACCATCAGTAAAGATTCTCGCTGGTTCACCTGGATACTGCAGTGACCGCACGACACAATGATCAACAGACAAATTGTTGAGTATCCGGCCATCATCAAATTTACCCTCTAATCCAGCGGTTAGCGTATGTCCCGTCACAATTGTCTTGCCTGTTAAATTATGGGCGATTATTTCATGTTCTCGATTAGAGTACCAATACCGTTCGCGTGCCCAAATACGGAAGAAATCATAATCATACTTTAAGCCATAAGTTGTCTCAGTATAAGTTGCCGGATCATTATATTTTTTATCAGGTCGCACCCCAGCATGAACAAAAATCAAATGTGGCGTTTCATACATAATCGGACAGCCGTTTAAGAAGCGATAATACTTGCTATCATGCAAGTCAGTGGCAGAAGCTGTTGGTCCTAATAAATTGGCTAATGTTTTATTGCCACCGTTATAAAACCAAATCCCATCTTGGTGTTCATTTTGATCGGCATAATTAAGCAGCATCTGCTCATGATTGCCGCGTAAAATGATCGCCCCTTCAGCTTTTTGTTCAATTAGATAGTCCAAAACTTCCTTAACGTGACTACGACCATCAACGTAATCGCCACCTGCCACCAATTTAGCTTTAGGGTAATCTTTTTGAGCCTGCTCAATTAAAGTCAATGTCTCCAAATTACCATGAATATCTGAAATAAAGATATAACCATTTTGTTCACGGTCACTGATTAACGTATTATTGATAATTCTCTGGGTCAATTTTATGCCCCTTTCTCTTGACTGGAAAAGAAAATACTCTATTGCATGCGCGCTTCATTCCAAGCCTCCTGCAAAAATGAGATGAAATGTTCTAACTCTTCTTTGTCAAACACAATTAGTAGCCCATTGCGAACAACGTCTAATTTTTCTTCGTTTTGTTTGCTAATTTCCAAACTAGAAACAAATAATTGCTCCTCATCTGGGGCCTTCATCATTACATATTTGGCTTCGTATTGAGCAGCAACATATTTCAAGGTCACCCGATCAAGTAATTGCTGTGAAAAATCAAATGCTTGCACATGCTCTACCTGTTCCTCCTGGGTAATCCAGCCTTGATACTTGTCTGGTGTGATTTCATCCGGCATTTGCACTACTATGAACTGGTTTTGCTCATGATTAATAAATAATTGGCAAAGTGGCATAATTATTCCTTTCTTACCTAACGTTTTTTCTCTTACCTATATTATAAGCTTCTTTGAAACTGCTAGATGACAAATTGATTACAATGTAAGTGTCAATATTTTTGCGGTAGGCTATTAACCATTAGTCTGACCTTAATTTCTTAAATATTTATTTGATTTATTTTTCTGCTAAAATCGTTTAAATAGCTATGTCCTGCTGTTAAGCTTTCAATGGCGCCGTGATGAATGCCCAGATGAGCTTCATGCGTCTTTCTTAGGCTGGCACGAAC
>NZ_FMXC01000034.1 GCF_900103655.1 Lactobacillus kefiranofaciens | reverse complement strand
TTTTACTTTTTCATCGTATCCAAATAATGCATTTGTATCATATCTATCAGCAATACTTTTCCTGTAAACTGTTAATGACAATGATCCTCTAGCATATCGAGCATTCATACCATTCCAATATTTAATACATGCAAAAGTAGTCATAGGTAACATTCTAAAAATGCTCCAGTTATTCATCTTTCTATGAGTAACTTCATACTCACATAAAGAACGAATTATTCAACTTACCGCAAAAAATTATACACTTAGTGGTTTTGTATATTTTGCCAGCTTTTTTCTAAATATCATTGTCTGAAAATGCATTAAATCCTCCTTGCAAGCGTTCTTTGGAATCAGATGGTGATTCTGTGCTATTTTTAGGTGCTTCTGGAGCTTTTAATTCATCTTTAACATAAGGATCACCTTGAGCCTTTAACCGTTCAATTTCGTGAATTAAAGCGGTTTTAACAAGTGTGGTTTTAGGAATTAATGATTTATCAAAGTAATCAAGGATTTCTTTGTCGACAATTTTCTCGGGATTTAGACGGACGTTCAAGGTTTTAACTTTTCCCATGATTACTTGCTCCCTTCGTTTTGAGCTTGTTGACTTAATCCGTACTTATAAAAGCCGTTAACATTAGCAACTTCTGTATTTTTAACAATAACTGCGTTAGTGAAAGTAGTATTCAAGATTTTTTGGTTAAGCAAATTGGCACCACCACCAGTAAAGAACAAAGTATCAATACTATTAAGGTTCTTTAACGTTGAAGTTACATTAGCAACTAGGCGCCGGGTAAATCGGTCAATTTCCTTGCAAACCAAATCAGTAATATCATCTTGACGATTTTTAGAAAATCGGTAGCTCCAATGATGTTGCTGATTTCCCTTTCGTAAATCTTTTTCTAATTGATAAAGGCTAGTATCGCCGTTAATCCCGTTGGCAATGGCTTCATATAGATCATTTACGCCGGTATTAAATTGATGGCGGTTTTTGCCACTTAGCTCAAAGTTTAAAATCGTATCAATCAGTATTGTTCCACCACCTACGTCAACAATGCCGACTTTTTCGTCTAATAGATCTTTATTCTGGATAAAACCTTCATTATCTAGTAATTCGTTATATAAGGTGCCGATTGGTTGGGGCAAAATATAAACTTTACGAACTCTTACCGTCACGATTTTATCGTCAATAGTAACTTGGTGTTGACCCTCTAAGACTTTTAATAAAGCTTTTAATTGTCCTTGTTCAGCGTAATCTCCAGTTGGAAGTCCGGCAGTGACGACTACTTCTAAAACTTGATCTTTAGCCGCTTTGAAATCACTTGCTAGTAATCCCAGCGCAAAATTGGCTAGTAATTTAAATGCTTCACTATTGTATCGAGCACCATACATGATTGTATCCGCTAAATATTCGTCAAGGTGAAGTCGGTCAATATCTCGACCCCATACGTACTTATCGTCGCTAAAAGGGACTGAATAAGTGTGTAGGTCATTATTCATTGTAGAATTGCCAACTGACATCGGCATGTCTGCTTGGTTTAAATATCTTGAAGGCAGTACATATTCAGCTTTGCTACTTTTTAATTTTGTCTGCTTGTTTCCTAAATCTAAGCTAAAAATATCCATAAAGCACTCTCCTTGTATTGCATTATTTTGTGTACATACAAAATACCACATTACATGCTATTTGTAAATAAACAGAATCACAAAAAATGCAACTAAATTAAGTTGCATTACAAAAAGTACCGCTTTGTTAGTTATTTTCGTTTAATCTTGTATTTCTTTCAACTTTTGATCACAGTACAAAAAGCAGTTTCTAAGAAGAAACTGCTTAATTATTATTTTTTAACAGATACACGAAAAAACGCAGTTTAAACTACGTTTTTTATTAACTTTTCATTTAATAAATTTATAAATCATTAGAGTACAAAATCCACCACATATTGCACTTAATACAATATTTAAAAGCATATTTGAAATATGTGGTGCAATTATAAAATTATATAACTCTACTACCAGTGTTAAGCAAACAAAATATAAAATTAATTGACCTTTTTTCATAAAACTATTGCCACCCACAACTAGTAATCGTTCTTGCTAAGAAATTATAATCAACCCAAACACCGCCTTTAATACTGCTTCCTACTAGTGCGGATACTGATGAGCTGATCGCTCCCACTGCAAAAGTAGCTAAACCACCTGAAACATAATTAGCAATAAGTGCACCTAACCCACCTACGGCGCCAGCTGCAACAGCTTGTGTCATATTTTTATTTAGATATACTCTAATGTAGTTCCAATGTATGGTGGTGGACCAATATGAATTCCGCTCTTAAAAAGGCACTTAAGGTTCTCCTTGATAGTTTACTTCGTTGATATAAGATCTATCGATCCAATACCTAAAGGTCGTCTTTAAAGACGACCTTTTTAGTAAGCTCCATATTTAATTGAATACTTTGTTTTTATAATTTTATAATTTGATCAAATTTTTTAATAACTTCTGTATGTAATTGATGCGTTACAAAAATTACTGTTAAGTCATTTAACATTACTAATTGTTCTTCAATTTGAATAGCTACATCTTGACTTAAGCTATTTGTTCCTTCATCTACTAATAAAATTTGGGGCTTTCTTAATAAACCTCTTGCTAATGCTAAGCGTTGTCTTTGTCCTCCAGAGAATAATTGACCTTTTTCTCCAACAAAACTATCTAGACCTTTGTCTAGCTTTTTAACAAAGTCTTTTAATTGACTTTTATTTAAAGCTTCCCATAATTCTTCATCTGAAAATTTTTCTCCCAATGTCAAATTATAACGGATAGAACCAGTAAATATATTAGGAATTTGATCTAGGTATACAATTTTTTTTCGTAAAATAACAGTAGAAATATCTCTCAATTCTTTGTTTCCTATTTTAATACTACCTTCGTATGGAAAAATTTTACCACCTATAATATTTAATAAAGTTGATTTACCGCAACCAGATTCTCCAGAAATAATTACTTTACTACTAAAAGGTATGCTTATTGATAGATTATTAAAAAGAGGCTTTTCGTTTTGAGAATACCGAAAACTCATATTTTTAATATCAATATTGGGATTATTGTTAATTTTTAATAATTTATTCGAATCATCTATTGATTTAAGATCATACTTTTTAAAAAGAGGTTTAACTGATTTTATATTATTTAATACTGGTCCTACTTGTGATAGATCATTAAAAATACTGGATGCTAATGTACCAGTTGAAAAGATTGATCCAATAGAAACTATTCTTTGTATAGCTAAAAAGCCAGTCCATCCTTGTGTACCAAGTTGACCTAATAAATTACATAATACAGCTATAGAAGTTGCTGATCCTGTAGTTTTTGCTAATTGAACTTTTTTATTTTTAACTACCTTACCATTTTTTTTAATAATCTGTTCTAATTTTTGAGTCATATTAAATGCATATAATGTATCAAATCCACGTAGAAGATCATTTATTCCAGCTATAAACTTTTCGTTTGCAGTCGAAACAGCTACACTTTCAAGCTGAATTTTTTTATTTAAAATTTGTGGTAGAGCAACTGTTATAAATGATAAAAAACAAACAGTTATAATTAGACTCCAATTATAATGAATTAAAGCTACTCCTGAAATCAGCGTATCAGAAATGATAGTCATTAAATCAAAAACTTTAGCAAATCCATTGTTTTCAATCATGGTAACATCATTACTGAGCCATGATGAATAATCACCTGTATCCTTAGAATGAAAATCCATATAATTTTGCATAGAAATATTTTGTCCTATTTTTTCTTTTAGACACAAGCTCATTTTTTGCGTGGCTAATGCTGTAGAAATAGTCATTAAATAAGCAAAAAAAGCAAAAATAATCCAACAAATTAATTCTAATAAAAGATAAAATAAAAATTTTTTAATATTTAATTGAATTAAAGAATTCAGTACGTTAGTACTGATAACTGCTGCAATAACCTTTGAAAAAGAATATAAAATGATACTTGATAAGGCAATAAATACTTCTAATTTAAATTTTTTAAAATAAATTAACATAATATAAAAACATCCTAATGAAAAAAATGCCACTAAATCAAGGAATTATAAATACCGAGATTTAGCAGCACATTATCTTCTTAATTTCAGTAGGAATTTCTATTTCTACTAAAATCTATCTTCATCCTTAAAGCAAGTAATAGCACCAGCACCACAAACTTTAATAGTAAACAGCTTCGTAGCATTTCCTTTACGAGCTTGTACATTATCTAAATCTAACAATGTTAATGATTTCATAATTATACCCTCCTTAAAAATCATCTTTTTTTCTTGTTGATATTATAATATAATTAAAGCTGTACAATGTCAACGATTTCTTTTAATATTTTTATTATTAACGTGAGGTCTACATTATGATTTATAATTTGATAAATTTATTAAATCTCAACAATATACAGGGTTCTTATAGTTTTCAACATGATTCAATGTGGTTATATTGCTATCCAAAACAATTAAAGATGCTGAATCAAGGCTGGAAAATACATATTTCTTGCTATTTACATGATTTTAAAAAAGTATTAACTAAAATTATGCCAATTATCATAAAATATCATTGTTTCTTTAAAGTACCTATTAGAGAGCATGCATTTTTATCTTTACTGTATGGTGATAAACCGTACGAGGAAACTGGTAAAATTATTACTATATATCCTTCTCAATCCAATCAATTAGAAAAGATTTTAAATGAGTTGTATTTTGCTATGCCTAATATAAAGTATTCAAAAATTCCAACTGATTATAGTTTTAAAAACAGTAATATATTTATTCGATATGGTGCTTTTTCTGATAAGCTAAGTTATTTAGATGATACAGGTATAATTCATTCTGCGATAAAGGATGATAAAAATAAGCCAGTAATTGATGAAAGAAAGGTTGGAAGATATTGTCCTAAATTCATTAATCTACCAAACTTTTTACCTAAAAATAATGTCGAATATAATCTTGATTTAACTTCTATTGGAATAACAAATCCAATTTTATTAAGCAGAAAACCAGGATGTTCAGTATATGAAATAAAGTATAATCATAAACCAGCAATAATGAAGTTAGCATTTAAAAATAGTGTACTAGATTTTATGTCTCGTGATGGCATATCACGATTACAAAATGAAATCAGTTTCTTAACTAAATTTAAGAAACTAGCATATATACCAGATTTATATTTTTCACTGACTAATGATCAAATTTGTTTAGTAATTGAAGAAAAGTGCTCAGGAATTAGTTTAGATAGGATTTTCGATGCATCGGAATATAATCATCTACTTACTACACAAAATAAACGTAAAATAATTAAAAAAATAAGTCTTCAATTAAGAAAAATTCATCAAATGGGAATAATTTTGCGTGATTTTGCTCCTAATAATATTATGATCAATTCTAACCAGCAAATTAAGTTCATTGATTTTGAGAATACTGCAATGATAGGCGAGAAATTTCCATTTAGTGGGGCCACTCCTGGTTATTTTAATACTCATGATGTTAAAAGAAATACTTATGCTGCAGATATTTACGGCTTAGGAGCTATTATCTTCTTCTTAAATACCTCTTTTTTACCATATTTTAAAGAATGTTTTGAATCAAAAAAAGCATTAAAAAATAAGTTAATGACTGTTGCCCTTAAAACTAATCCGTCAGATTTAAAATTGACTCTTATTGGAATTGATCTGATGATAAACACGCCTAAAACTTTATATAAAAATATTTTATCTTTAAAGAAAATTAAAACAGATGAAATTTTTACTCAAGATATTTCTTTTAATACCATAAAGAATACAAAAAAATATCTTAAAAATAGAATTCAACAAATGGATTTTAATAATAAACATAGATTACTAAAACCAGGTTTATTTGATTTAAATACAAGCTATTTATCAATTAATTTTGGAATTATTGGATTATTATTCCTTATAAAGGAGTACACGGTCAAAACAAAGTCTGATGAATTCTTAACTACATTTGACAAAATAATAAATTGGATAAATATAAATTATAAAAATCAAATACATTGTTCCAACCTTATAAATGGCGAAATATCTTTACTAGATCTAATTAATTGGCGATATAAATCCGAATATAAGAATTTAAAATTAAAAATTTTAAGAATAATAAAACAATCTAAAATTAAAGATACTTCATTATTTACTGGATTGGCTGGACAAATACTAACATTATCAAAAGCTTACTCCCAGGAAAGTGATAAAAGACTGAAAAGAATCGAAAAAGATATTCTGAAGCAAAAATTTGTAATTTTTATTCAAAATTATACCTTTAATAAAGATCTTTCATTATCTACGGGTTTAGCAGGTGTTTGCTTAGCAATACACTCATATCCTTTATTAAATAAACTTCATAAAGAGCGTTATTTAAACAATATGCTAAATATTGGATTGAAATCAATAGATAACGATCATATAAATTTATATGATAAAGCCATATTTTTGTCGAACTTTGTTAATAATGAATCAATTTTTAAAAAGACATATGAATTACTAGTAAAAATCAACAATTATTGCATTTATCAATCGCCAGGGTTACTAGATGGATTATCATTACTCTTATTATTAGCTTCAAAACTAAGAAATTCAGAGTTAGTAACAAAATATTCATGTATTATATTTACTCTTTCTAATAGTAAAAATGGTATTAATTTATGGCCATTTCCATATCAAGCTATTCCTAATGACTATTCTTTTTTGAACGGTACAACAGGTATTTATTATGCTTTATTGAAAAGTAATTATTAAATAATATATGGTTGAATTTGTATTTTTTATAAGATTTTATATGAAAATAGATTTTGTTACAAAAAAGTTAATAGGATAGCCGAATTCTAAAAAATATTATTTAACATAAAAGTGAATTAAATCTTTTTTAGAATAGATTAGATACCACTAAAATCATGTAAAATTTCGATGCTTTAGTAGTTCTGGCACAAAAGATAAATCTCCTTATTTACTTTAACAAAAGTCGTCCTTAGAGATGGCTTTTGTTTTGTGTATTTCGTAATTCTCTAAAACGTCGATAAATAGTTGCTTTGGACATGCCTAGTTTTTTACTAATTTCAGAATAACTCATGTGCTCTTGAGTATGCAGTTTCCAAGCAAAATCAATCTGCTCTCGATCATATTTTCTTGGCATACCGTCATGAAAATTAGGATTATTAGCTTTAGCCCACGCCTTGCCCTCTTGGGTTCTACTTACAATTAAATCTCGTTCAAATTTCGCAAACGCACTGAACACAGTGAAAATTAAACGTCCACTTGGTGAATTATCAATCGTACCAATATTTAAAACCTTTAGAATCACTCCCTCAGCATTCATTTTCTTTACAATGCTAAGGGCATCTTGAGTATTTCTGGCCAACCTGTCTAATTTAGTGACGATCAAGGTATCACCATTTTTGATTTTGATCATTAATTTATCAAATTCAGGTCGATCAGTAGTAGTACCAGTATATTTATCTTTGAAAATTTTAGTAGCTCCTGCTCGGTTTAAATCAGCAATTTGCGTTGCATAGTCTTGCTGAGCAGTTGAAACACGGGCATAACCGTAAATAGTATTTGTCATAATCTTCCTCTTAATCATGATAGTAAGTTATGAATACAGCTTATACCCTGATTTTATAAGCTTTTAATATTGTAATCAAGGCTTTCAACTTATGAATACAATAATTAATTTTTTTGAATGAATACATAAAAAACGCAGTTTTTTACTGCGTTTTTAAGACTAAATGACTACTTTTTAATTTTTTATAGACTATCTTTGATTCCTTTAAACAAAGCGCACCAAAAATACATATATGCTAAGATACACATAATTAAAATTGGGATTTTTAACCATAGTGGCCACTGCATTGTTATATTCATAATTGAAGTGTGTATATTTGTTTTAAAGATAGCATCTACAAGCAGGGGTAAAAAAGGAATTAGTCCTAGTAATACCTTAAAAATTAATACTGCTTTTTTCATTTTTTATGACCTCCATAGTTGAAAAGAATTATTGATGGTTACCAGGCAAAAAAATGATAATTATATCTTCTGGTCTCATAACTTTATTCCTTTCATTCAAGTTTGTTGATCATTATTATACAGAGGCTTAAACCAAAAATATCAAAATAGCTATATTTGACTTTTATTAAAAAATAGTCATTTGTGTTTTTTCAAAAAGTTAGATAATTCATCCGTAAATAATTTATCAACGTCTTTTAAAGCCGCTAACTGCCGATCTAAATGTTGCTCCTTGGAACTCACACGCGCATACCCGATTTTAGCCATTTTCAGTTCTCCTTTTGGACAGTTCTAATGAACACTTGTAATTCCTAGTATAGCACAGAAACACAAAAGGCCAATAGGGTATACCCTAGTGGCTGTTTGGGGTTTCATGCTATACTGAACCATAACCTACAAATAAAATTGGCCCTAAAGCCGTTAATATGAAAGGCTGATTTAATGATTAACTACTCAAAAATGATAAATAATGTTACTCAGGGCGATACCCTTGAGATTATGAAATCCATTCCAGATAATGCTATCGATTTTCTCCTGGTTGACTTGCCATATGGAACAACTCAAAATAAATGGGATAGTGTGATACCATTAGACCAGTTATGGGCGGAGTATCAATTGAGCGACCAGCTGAGGGCTTGCTCGTGATTTTTACCTTGATGTGCTAAGCGTATATTTTTAAATTGTATTTCTTGTAATTTTATTCCCAATAGCACAAAATATTAAGTTGATATAGAGGAGATTATGGTTATGGATTTGGAGCAACAAGACGAAGAAAAAATTAACGTTTATCGTGGTAGTGACACACCACAGGAAACAGATCTATCTGTTTTTAGGGCGGAGTTTGGAAAATATATGCAAAGTGATAATTTAAACTTTTTATTTGGATCTGGTTGTTCAAGTGTAATTGAAACTAACGAGAAGGGCGATAAGGAGCAGGTTGGTATAGATACTATGGCTGGTCTTTATTCGAAATTCAAAGATGAGAATCCAAACTTTAAAATTGGGGATAAAGATCTGAATGATCCTGATTTTGAAGGTAATTTAGAAAGACTTATGGATATACTCATTTCATTAAGAGAAGCTAAAAATTATATAGAAACGAGAACCGATCCTGATGAGCAAATAAATGAGGTACGCAAGTTTATTAAGGCACAAATTAAAAAGAATATTCACAGTGAAGCTGTTATTAAGCTTTATAAAGAGTTTTATATGCGTACGATAAGAAAATCTCGACAGAATCCAATTAATATTGTAACTACTAACTATGACTTATTTAATGAGTTGGCTTTAGATAGTCTTGGCTTTTTTTACAACGATGGTTTTTCTGGTACCTTCAGAAGAAGGTTTAATCCACTAGTTTACAACTATATATATGCTAATAATATGAATCTAAACAAAAGTGTTTGGAATAGGGTAGACAACTTCTATAATCTCTTTAAAATACATGGTTCGGTTTCTTGGGAGAAACAAAATGGCAATATTTATGAAAAAGATCCTGAAAATATTAAAGCTGAAAATGTTATGATTTATCCAACTCCATTAAAGGATAGAAGTACATTAATGGTGCCTTATTCAGATTTATTCAGAAATTTTAAGAATCATTTGGCAAATCCAAATGCAGTTTTAATTACACTAGGCTACAGTTTTGGAGACGATCATATTAATCGGGTAATTCTAGATAATTTATCGATACCTTCTTTTAGATTAATTATTTTTGGAGATACAGGGAATGAGAAAGTTATTGATGGTCAAGAGAAAGATTCAAATATTCTTCGGTTGCTTAAGGCTCATGATCCAAGAATTATTGTAGTTAATTCAGAAAATAAGATACATTATTTTGAAAGTTTCATTAAGAAAATTATGCCTAGCCCGCTAGTTGATGTACAAGAAAATCAAAAATTATCAGAAGCAATTAGAAATATAGGTTCATTGTTACAGGTAGGTGATCAACTTGGGAAGTAGAACAATTGGTAAATTGGTATCGATTCGTAATGGACAGATTATTGCTGAAATTTCGTCAGATCTTGGAGAGTATGTTAATACTCTGGATGGTATTAATTTTGTTGGTGAAGTTGGGAGCTATGTCACAATTCACGATTTTGATAGAGATGTTATTGCCGAAATAAGCGGTATTAATGAGGAACTTAAGAATGGTTATCAAGAATATGAAAAGCCAAATTCTGTAGAACAGATTACCTTAGATTTACTTGGTGAAATTCATGATGGTAGTTTTACTTTTGGAGTAACGAGACTACCAAGACTTTTTATGGAAATTAATTTAATCAGTACTCAAGAACTTGATACCATTCTAAGTGTTAATAATGCAGAACCTCCTATAGAGACCAATTCAAATGAAACATATATTAATGCTTTATCAATTGGTAAATCTACAATATTTGATAATTATCAAGTTAAGATTAACCTTAACAAATTTTTTGGTTATCATTTTGCTGTTTTTGGAAATACTGGTGCTGGCAAATCCAACACTATTGCAAATATCATACAGAAAATATTTTCTAAGACAAATCGGTCTGCTAGTGGCGCACATATTATAATGCTGGACTCAAATGGTGAATACGATAAAGCATTTAATAAAATCCACGTAATCAATCCTGAAATTGGATACAGAAATATTAAAGTCGGTAATTCAGCCAATTCACCAGAAGTATTTCAGATACCAGTATGGGCGTTAAGTGTTGATGACTGGGCTATTTTGTTGAACGCTTCTGAGAAAACACAAATACCCGTTATAAGAAGAGCCATCCAGATTGTCAAGGCATTTAATTCCGATGATAATAAGATAATCAATAAATTGAAAAATCATATCATTGCTAGCACAATTATTGGAATTGAGGCCAACTCAGACAGTTCACCATCAAGTAGTGATAAAATGAAAAGTTTAATAACACGGTATTGTACAGATGAATTGAATCCTAAAACCATTATTGCACTTAAAAAGCCCGTTACAATAGCCAAAGACGACACGAGAGATAATTTAACTTTAATGCAAACAGTATCTACTTATTATGGGCAGCTTGTTGTAGTTGATGAACTTGTTCAATTTTGTCAGAAGTATATATGCAAAGATAATTTATTTACAAGTATTAATCAAATTCATGATGTAGTTTTCGATTTTTCAGATTTTATTGAGGCTATGAAATTTGCTATTTTATATGAAGGTAGTGTTAGCAGCCAAAGAGTTCAGGAATATACCGCTCCCATGATGTCCAGACTGCAGTCATTGAACGAATCTGCTATGGGTGCAATTTTCGGAAAAACTAAGTTTTTGACGACAGAAGATTTTGTAGATCATCTTGTAAAAAAAAATCAGTTGGTTAATATTGATGTTAGTAGTATTGACGATTCAACAGGTGAGGTTCTTATACGCGTACTTTCTAAGATGATTCTTGATTTCCAAAAAATGCGTAAACAACAAACTCAACCTGAATTGATTTATCCAATTAATTTAATTATTGAAGAAGCCCATAGATATGTTGCTGAAAATAAACTTCAAACTGAACTAGGGTTCGATATCTTTGAACGTGTCGCAAAAGAAGGTAGAAAGTTTAGATTCTTGTTAGGTATATCTTCACAACGCCCCAGTGAACTTTCTCGTACTGTTGTTTCACAATGCAGTAATTTCATAGTTCATCGAGTCCAAAATCCTGATGATCTTAATTATATTTCTAAAATGGTTCCTTATATCAATAAGGGGATTATTGAAAGATTGACATATCTTAAAACTGGATCTGCACTAGTATTTGGAACAGCAATCAATATACCGACTTTGACCGAATTTGCACCAGCTAATCCTAAAACAGATAGTGATAGTGCTGAAATTTCAAAATCATGGTTTCATTTGAAAAATAAGAACGATTAATGACCGAGATTCAGATATTATCGTTGTAATATCCAGTGTATATAACAACCAGACCAGTTTCTTAATTCAATTGAATATGAAAACTTATGAAACATCATTCAAGCGTCACAGCTTTTATTATGCTTGGTCAATCCCTAGTTCCCTTGTATAATGGATTAAGTAAGAAGTTTTTAAGGACGGTGGCTGTCTTTTCCCTTGTGAGGTGAGGCCCATGGGAACATGGAATAATCTTCAGGAAGGTTTCACAGTCAATGAGCGTCTTCCAGACACTCTCGTTGATGTTGCTGTTTGGCACGTTTTTAATCGCGCTCCTCAGCTATATCGACAAGCACCACAAATAAAAAAAGCCGCCCCGATTATAACTTTGGCGAGTTACGGGACGACATTAATATAGTTTTGTAATTATGCCACCGCCTTTGAAGCGGCTTGCGTGAGAAGTCCTGTTTTCGGCGGGACTTCTTTTTTCTGTCCACATTATAGCATGTCCTTTAAAAACTGGCTACCGTTTTAAACTTTGATCAAGTTCGGATTCGGGTTGTTTGATTCCTGGATTCTGCTCAGTAAAGGATTTCAGTTGCTTCTGTGTTCGCTCACTGATTTCATGGTGCACATCGTTTAACTGGTTTTTAAATTGTGCTTTCTGTTGTGGACTAGTTGCTTGTTGAATTTGTTGTTGCAAGCCTTGATAGGACTTATTAAGTTCCTGAGCTGATAGCTTTTTTAGATCATGCTCAGGTTCTTTTTGTGCTTCTTGTAAGCCTAATTGTTTGGTTAAGCCGTCGCTAAGCTCAATCACTTTGTTACTAACTTGCTGGATTTCACTTAAAGCGCTATGGATCACGGCTTTATCTTTAGCCCAGGTAGCCACATACCCGAGTGAGTAGTTACTGGTATCAACACCAATATTTTGCATGGCAACATATGCGACCGCTTCGGCTTGCGTTTCTTGATAGGCTCGCGGGCGATCTTTAAAGGCTGATTTTAACCCATGTAACTGACTATGCGCATATTCATGATATAACGTCTTCAATTTTAAAGCATTATCGGGCTCATCGCCACCAATGACGATTTCATTAGTGCTGGGTTGAAAATACCCCTTAGCCCCATTTAGCGTTGCTAAAGGCACTTCACTGACTTTAAGGTCGGTTTGCTGGTTTAAATAATCTTTGAACGCGTTATACAAGCTCGTTACATTCTGATGATCGGCTAAATTTTCTTTGACAAAATCCTTGGCACTTAACACCGGCTCACCGCTAGTTTGTGATACGTCAAAGACGGGTAGATAACGGTAACCGACAATGGCGCGTTCATCGGTGGTATCAAGACGCTTTTTCTCGGCTGGTGTTAACTTCTTAATAATCGGGGCCGCAATCCGAATCGCTTTTGCGCCTCGTTTGACGGTGCGGTTAAAAGCCGTCTGCCATTGCTTAAAGCCCGCGACTTGAGTGGCTTTCGGATTTTGCGCATAAATCAAATCAATGTTTCTGGCGCTATAATGATGAAATTTAGCCAGGGTATTAAGATACTGTTTAAATCGGTCACTATCGGTTAATTTTAGGATTTGTTGTTCGGCTTGGGCGACTAATTGTGCTTTCCAGGCTTTAACGTCTGCTTTACTCGGCATTGTCTACCCCTCCTCATTTTCAAAAATATCATTCAATATAGGGGCTACGTTGATTTGAATCGGGGTCGTGCCATAAAGGGCGATGTAGCCATCAGCTAATTTTTGCCAAGCCACTTGATAATAGGCTCCGTTACCAGTGATTTCTTTTAAATACTTGTAGGTTCCTTTAGCCTGTAAAACTGGTAATTCACTCCCAATAACTGCTAATTTATTATCCATTTTATGATCTCCTTTGCTTTGCTTTGCTAATCTCACCCGTTGTTTAGGTTTACTTTTAGCTTTATAAAAGTGAACCTAAATGACGGGTTCACCAACCGGAACAACGTGAAGGGCGGTAGGCAGGTTCTAATCAAAATCAAAACTTAATTTATGACCGTCAAGTTTTAGCTTGGCGTCAAACGACTTACCTTTTTTGCTCTTGAACCCCTTTAGTTTGCTGGTTTCACCCTTGGTGACTAAGGCTTTGATTGCAGTTTTACCGAGGGCTTTGCTGCTCCATTTCTTGGGTAGAGTAAAGTCTTCACCTTGTTTAGGCTTCACAATGTAAAACTTCTGTTTATTTAAAACGGTCGCTTGCGGTGTTTCTAAGAATACTTCGGCGGCTTTTTGCGCTTGCTGTTGGTGATCGATTTGTTGCTTAATGGCTGCACTGCCAGTCAATTGCGTGGGAACATCAGCAATCAATTTTGCCACGAACTTTTTGATTTGGTTCAAAAAGTTATCCGGGGTGCGTTCTTCGGTACTGATTTGTTGTAACGCTTGCTCCCATTTAGCCGTCATTTCTGGACTAGTTAGCAAGGGTTCGAGTTCGACCGCTTTACATAAAGTAATTCCGGCTTCACTGACGTGTAGCTTATTCTTTTCAGTAACTAAATAGCCACGTTTCTTCAATATCTCAAGCACATTTGCCCGGGTCGCACTTGTCCCAATGCCTTGCACATCTTTGAGAATCGCCTGGGCTGCTTCATCATCAAGCGTTTTACCGGCCGTCTTCATGGCCGTAATCAGGGTACCTTCGGTAAATGGTACCGGCGGGGTCGTTTCTTTTTGCGGCGTTTGCAGATTTGCTTGAACTTGGTCGCCTTGGTGAACGATCGGTAGGGTGGCTGCCTCTTGCTGGTCGGCTTTGTGATCATCAAATAAAGCTTGCCAACCTTGCTTAGTTGGGACCTTACCCGTTGCTTTAAAATTGGCGTCACCAACTTGGGTGATAATGGTGGTTTCTTCGTACTCGTACGGATCAGCAAACATGGCTAAGGTCGTCCTTAATACTAAGTCATATACTTGTTGCTCAAGTTTTGATAGCTTAGCCAGCTGCTCTTGGCTTGGCACCGTTTTTGTCATAATAATTGCATGGTGTTCTTGCACTTTTTTGCCGTTAACGTATCGGCTTTGTGGCTCGATTTGAGGTAAGGCAATTTCTTTTGAGACTAACTTCTGATACCGCGCCAAGTTCTGGCGCAGATACGTAAATTCTTGATCGGTAATGTATTGACTATCTGTTCGTGGATAAGATAAGTATTTGGCTTCATATAAGGCTTGAACAGCTTTTAAAACATCGGCAGCACTTGCATGATACCGCCGGTTGATCATGGTTTGTAGTGCTGACAACGAGAACAATCGTGGACTGGCGCTTTTTTTAGCCTGCTTTTGGACGTCCTTGATTAAACCGTCCTGTGAGCCTTTCTGAACGTGTTTAGCCTGCATGAATGTCATTAGCTCTGCTTCGTCTTTAAATCGCTGATAGGGGTCTAATTTTGCGACAAATTTTTGCTGATTAGCTAAAATTTCCGCATTTAGCTCAAAATAAGGTTCCGGCTTAAAGTTTTTGATTGCCTGGTCCCTTTGATAGACCATATACAAGGTTGGCGTCTGCACGCGACCAATTGAGTATACCCCGCGGACCCCATTTTGTCTTAATAACAAAGTATATAAGGGACTACCATTCATACCGATCAACCAATCGCTAATTTGACGGGTTTGGGCTTCCTGGTACTTAGGGTAAAACGCCCAGCCGTCTTTCAGCGCTTTAAAACCACTTCTGATGGCGTCTTTTTCTAACGAGTTGATCCATAATCGCTTGATCGTTTTCTGTTTCAAATTAATCTTGGCCTGATTCATAATTGACCAGGCAATGTTCTCCCCTTCACGATCACTATCAGTAGCAACGACAATCGTATCTGCTTTGCTTAACCACTCTTTCACAATTTTGAATTGAGCTTTCTTGTCAGTTGGGACGATAAATTGGTAATGTGCTGGGAAAATAGGTAAGTTACTCAGTGACCAATGTTTGTATTTAGCGTCATAGGCTTCTGGCGCTGCTAGTTCAACTAGGTGGCCGAATCCAAACGTGATAACAGTATCGGGCGGTAAGAGTGAATCGTTAATGATGTAATAGCCTTGTTTCTTAGTGCTCCTTTGGAACGCTTCGACATATGATCGGGCTTGACTTGGTTTTTCTGCCAAAATAACAGTTGTCATTTTCCATACTCCTTGTGATTAAGTTTTTGATCTAATTCTGTTTTACCTTGTTCAGCCGCTTTCAACCAAGTTTCACGGCGCAATTCTTGTTGTTGCTCTATCGATTGTTGCTTCAAATAATGTTGATACCGGTTGATGGCTTTGAGATCTGCATAGGCTGACCAACGGAATAATAAGCCACCCAGCAGTAAAACTAAGGCCATTAGCGCAGTTCCTAAAAAATCGGTATGGTTCGCCATGAAAAGCTCTTGGTATAAATCCATTAACATGAGGTAAATTCCCATTATATAGAAGACCATGCTAACTAAGTTATCAAAATAGTAAGACAGCTTAGTCCGCCGTGAAGGTGTTGTAAAAGGATCGGTTCGCATATCTTTTTTGGCTTTTTCCAATAACCAGTGTGCGATTTTCTTCATAACTATTTTTCCTCCTAGTGGTTACGGAAATAATTTTGAAACATTCTCATGGCACCCATACCAGCACTTTTAGTCACACCGGTTGAAGCCCAAAAGTCTTTAACGGCGTCAGGTGTTTTGACCACCAGAAAACCGAATCCGATTGAAGCAATAAAAGCAATAAACCCGTATTTAGCCATATTAGTGAAACACCACACTGATAATGACATACAAAGCACCTGGCTAATAATGGAAGCATTGTAATAAATGTACTTCTTCCACCACGTACCACTATAATCAAAGCTTTCAGTCGCCATGCTCATTGCAGCTAAAGGAATTGTCAGGTTATACCACGCCATATCAGCCACAAACACACACATTTTGATAAAGAACACGACGGTTACGACAGTGAAGATTAGCAGAAACAAAATCTGTAAGGGTAGCGAAATGCCAACATCTTTTAACCCAGGAACTTTATTCATGCCGGTAATTGATTTAGCAGTGAACTGCTGATCAGAACTAAACATATACTTTAGCAGGGGCAAGGTAA
>NZ_FMXC01000053.1 GCF_900103655.1 Lactobacillus kefiranofaciens | reverse complement strand
ACCACAAACATCACCGAATCCTCCAATATCACACAGCAGAAGAACTCTTCAAGCAATATATCTCTTCATAACCTAACTGTTGCACTTAAATTGACAATTCAGGGCAAAAAATAATGTCTTATTTTACTATGAAAAATGGCCAAAGTCCACAAATGTGGTTAGCGGACTTTAATTTTTAGTGTAAAATAGACTTAACTGGTTAGAATTTTTGAAGTAGAAATTTGGTGATCGCTAATGACAAAAAATGAATTACAAAAGTTTGATAATTTTCAAGCTAACAATCAAAATCGACAATTAGATTTTAAACAAAGCAATTTAAATGATTTGTTTAATCAGTTTATCGTTTTTATCGATGCATCTCCTAATACAATTCGAACTTATCGAACTTCTCTAAAACAATGATTTTTGTATCTGAGAGAAAATTCAATAATTCAACCTACTCCCCAATCGGTTAGACAATATCGTGACGATCTTAAAAAAGCTGGTAAAAAACCTACAACTATTAAAAACTATTTGATTGCAGTAAAACGATTCTTTCAATGGACTGAAGAAGAAAGACTATATCCAAATATAGCTAAGTACATTAAACCTGCTCATATCAGCAATAATTTTAAAAAGGACTACTTTACTAGCAATCAAGCAAAGAAAATTTTGACTAATATTGATCGTACAACCTTAAAGGGCGAAAGGGATTATGCAATGCTGGCCATGATGATGACGATGGGCTTGCGTACTATCGAGGTGGTTCGAGCTAACGTTGAAGATATCCGTACCAAAGGGGATGCCACTGTTCTCTATGTTCAGGGTAAAGGACACCAAGAAAAAGATGATTTAGTTCGGATGCCTAGCCATGTCGAAAATGCAATTAGAGATTATCTTAGTGCTAGAAATGTCCAAGATTTAAGCCAGCCCCTTTTTACCAGTACCAGCAACCATAATTTGAATGGCAGGATGACTACGCGTTCAATTAGGCGAATTGCTAAAAGGAATTTTATTTCTTCGGGGTTTAATAGTCCCAGATTAACTGCTCACTCGATGAGACATACAGCTGCAACGCTGAGTCTGTTAAACGGTGCAACTCTTCAACAAGCTCAGGAACTGCTGCGGCATAAGAATATTGCAACTACTGAAATTTACGCCCACAACATTGACGCTACGAAAAATCCTGCCTCTAGCGAAGTTGATCAGGCTATTTTTAACTAATGATGAAATTGCAATTTTAAAGCAATAAATAATTAACTATTAATCTTTTTAAGTGAACTTAGCTTTAGAATTACTCTCTCAACATCAACTTTCACTTTATCGTTGTTTACCCTTTAATAGCTATTGATTGCATAAAATTTAAAGTGCCTTTATAATAAATGTAGTGATAAATGTGAGTTCATGAGATTCACAAAAAGTATATAAAAAACCGTTACTCTAAAGACCAGATGAGTAGCGGTTTTTATTATCCACTATGCCAGGTCTAAAACCTAACATAATTTAAGGCTTGCGGTGTTTGCACTTTTTCCGTTTAGAGTGCCTAACCTTTCGGTACTTACGGTTATGACTATCAAGCCATTTTTGTCAAAAAGCCTACCAAGTATATGAGAAACGAGGCTAACCGTAATTGGCACAACCAAAGCTGTGATAAATGTTTCAATGTTCATGAAATTCACCTCCCTTCAATAAGGAGGGTCAAACACCGTAAAGAATTATATCATATTTTACCTTATCCTTAGTTCCCATTATTTCTTATGCAAAAAACAGAAACCACTTTAACTCAAGCAGCTTTTGTTTTAGTCTAAAGCAGTTCAATAATATGCTTCATCCACTTATAGGATTTCTTAATGATGCAACTCTTCAGCAAGCTCAAGAATTGTGGCGGCATAAGAATATTGCAACTACTGAAATTTACGCCCACAACATTGACGCTACGAAAAATCCTGCCTCTAGTGAAGTTGATCAGGCTATTTTCAATTAAACAAGTTAGAGCAAAAAACATAACAATTCAAGGCCAAATTTAGCAAATGATGAAGTCAAGTCCTTAAAGCAATAAATGATTAGTTATTAACGTTTTTGAATGAACTTAGTCTTAGAATTGCCTTCTCAGCATCAGCTTTCACTTTATTTATAACCTAAGACACAAATCTTAAAAATTCTGAGCCTCATTTTTATATAAAAATACACGATTCTTGTACAAGAATCGTGTATTTCTTATCTTTTCAAAAATTATAAAGTATTAGCTACTTTTACGTAGTTCTTACCAACTTGGTAGTAAGTTTTACCTTTAATTACAAATTTTTCTGCATTATTAGCAGCTAAAACTGTTTGACCCTTTCTAAGCATTTTGCTCTTCTTTACTCGTTTGCCTTGTTCATCATATACAAAGGCATTATGAGTAAGTTTAACTTTCTTAGGCTTTTGCCATTCAGTATTGGCTACCTTTACGAACTGACCATTGGCTAACTTGTAGAAAGTTTGACCTTTGAATACAAATTTATCAGCATTATTCAAAGCGCTGATCCACTTACCCTTCTTGAGCAATACTTTCTCGCCTTGTTTTTTAACCACTTGGCCTTTTTCGTCGTAAACATAAGCATTGTGCTTCAATTGCAGTCTCTTGCCAGCTTGCAAGACGGTATTAGCTACTTTCACAAATTGGTTATTACCAACTCTGTAGAAATGAACGCCCTTAATTGTTACAACTCTAGCATTATCTAAAGCGGTAATTCTTTGTCCTTTTCTCAACAAACTTGATTTATTAGCATCAGCAGTTAAGGCAACTTCACCATCCTTATTATAAAGAAATGCATTATGAAGTAATTTGAATGCTTTACCAGTCAATACAGAATTACCATTTTCAGTATTTTCTGAAGAAACATTTGAGGCTTCAGTAACCACTGGAGCAGGATTATTAGGTGTAGTATCAACAGTTGTACCTGTATTATCAGTATTACCTGTATCTGGATTATTAGTTGGAGCAACATAGTTAGGATCGAAATGAACTGTCAACTTCTTTTCTACTTTATTACCAACTTGATCAACAGCATAAACTGTGAAGACATGAGTAGTTGGATTGTTGTTGTCATCGTTTAAGTTTTCTTCTTGACTAAATGCATGCTCACCGTAAGGATTAGTAAATTCAGCATCAGTATTCAAACCTGCTAACCTATTGTAGCCTGAATTTTCAAATTCACGATAGATATTATTACCATTAACGTATAATTTGTAACCATCTAAGTTATCGTTAACTGTACCGGATAAGACAAACTTAGGATTATTAGTCCAAAGCTCTAAATCATTGCCATTTACTTGATCGATTTTCAAAGTTGAAGCAACCGTATCAAGGATTAAGTTAAGAGTACCACGAACTGTTTGACCATTCCTTGTCTTATAGAAGTAGGCAATCGGTCGTTGCCCTGCATTTTCAGCAGTTACAGTGAAAGCAAATTTGCCGTCTTGACCTAATCTAACTTGATTTTGTGGAGCATCTTCATTTGGATTATCGCCTAAAACCGTCAAGCTGGTTACATCAGCGTCAACTTTACCGGTAACTGTAAACTTCTTAGTTGTCGGATCATAGTAGCCTTTAACCACAGCATTCTGACCAAAACGAGTAGTATCGTTATCGTTCATGTAGTCAAAATGAATATCCTTATTAGGATCAGTTCTTGTTGTCAGACTAGATGGTGCATGACCTGGATATGCATCTGGACCAAATGAATCTAATTGTGCTGCTTCATCTTGAACAGTAACACCAAGATCATTTCTATTAGTATAAACTGTTCTAGTCGGTGCATTTTCAAAATAGAAAACACCTAAGTGATTAGTACTTGCAACGCCTCCTTGATTAGTTTCTTGTTTATCATTAAACGTTGGGCCGTCCACTTCTGTCCAACCTATCAAAAGTGCACGCTTATATACCCCATCAGTTCCTTTATTTATTGAAGTATGAACATGGAAAGTAGCAACACCATTATTCACATCAGCTGTGTAAAGTTCACCAGTAAAGTAATCTTTAGCAAAGGCTTTTACATTATTGCCTTTAGGAACAGCTGCTTGAACTACAACATCATCAGGATGATTAGTCTTTACTGAATTAATCATTACACCAAAATTGCCAGAGAATGTATCAGTTTCTTGCCAATTAAAGAATGCTTTTGGAGTTACTGTAGAGAATTCCTTCAAAACATTTCTGCCAGCTTGATCTGAACTGAATACTAATTCAGTAGTATTAGCTTTAACTGGAGCTTCATATTGACCATTATGAACTTGAACCAATCTGCCATTTAAGTAAAAGTCTTGGTTAGCCCCACCAACTAAAGTATAAGTATTAGTTTGTTTATTGAAGTTCTTTGAATTTTGGTCAAATTTCAAACCATCGGTAGCATTCCATACACTAACTGCAGGTTGATTATTCTTAGCTGCAACATCAACACTTGCAGCAACTGTGTTATCTGCGACGTCACTTAAGGCTACGGTTAATTTGTTTTCTGCATCAGACAAAGCCCTTTGAGCATCTGCACCTAAAACAAAGGCAAAATGTCCTTTAGTCTTTTCTGAGTTATCAAAACCTGATTGACCATCATTTAATTTATAGCCAAATACTTTATCGTTAACAGTTACAGTAGCATATGAATAATTGGTAAAGCCTGCACCCGTATCTGCATAGTTACCACTTACTGTATGAGTGGTAGCGTCATATTTTACGTTTGATAACGTAGGTGCAACAGTATCAACTACAACTGGGAAATCAGCACTTTGTACTTGATGAGGGCCTTTATTCCAAAGAGTAGCAACAAAACGATAAGTGTAATTACCATCTTTAGCGGTTTCCATCTTACCAGTCTTAGTATTGTAAACTTTACCATCCCATTCAAACGCATCAGGATTATCACGCATTGAAACAGATAAACTAGTATCTTTAGTTACGCCATTTTCATCATACGACTTATCAACGCCTTGAACATCGGCTACTACACGAACTACATTGCCTTTAGCATCAAGAATTTCAACTTTAAGATCTTTCACATTTTGCTTCAGGTAAGTATAAGGCTTTAAGAGATCACTCTTTTGATCATTATTTGGTGAAAAAGCAACTTTCCCACTTTCATAAAGTTTAGCTACTTCTTGCCAGTTATAATCGCCATCAACGTTAACTAACTCTTTCAATGATTCTTGATCAGCAATGCCTCGTGGATAGTTTTGTTCATTAACAAAACGATTTCCTTGAATATCAGGATGGGCATCGTTAGCATTTTGATCAAAGACATTTTCACTGGTCAAATCGCCATAGTATGCCAAATATGGCACAGAAACAGTTGAATGATCGTTGTTATTAGTAAAACGCAAGAAACCTTCAACCAACTGATTCTTAGTCAAGCCTGTAAGATTCAAGCTATATTTAACTTGTTTAGTTTCCTTAGGAGCCAATACAAAAGTATTTTCACCATTAACTTGAGCACCAGCTAATTGCACATCATGAAAGACTCCAGTTTCAGAGTCACGTTTTTCAGTATAGCCACCGCCTAAATCACTGAAAGTATAAGTTTGTGCTTGGTCAGTTAAGTTGTGGAAAGTTAACGTAAAGTCAGTATTTTCACCAACTTGATGAAGAGAAACAGAACTTGTACCATCATCAGTTGTTACATAAACTGGAGCAGCAGTTGCAGCACCGACATCAATTTGACCTGCACCCTGTCTTCTTGGAGATACAGGAGTTGTATAACCATTTTGCGTTTGTGGCTTTGCACTATTCATAAGCAAGGCTTTTACAGCAGCTACTAATTGTGCACCCTTTAATTCCGGATTGGTTCTCTTTAATCTTTGCAAAACAAGAGCTGCGCTACCTGCCGCAAACGGACCAGCCATTGATGTTCCGCTCATTGTTTGGTATTGATTATGGTTTACTGTTGAGACAACTTGATAGCCTGGAGCTGACAAATCTGGTTTCAAGGTCATATCTTGAACAGGACCCCAAGATGAGAAGTATGCCATATCGCTATTTGCGCCCAAATCTGAAGTTTCAGCAGCAACCGTTAAAGCATTCTTAGAAGCCGCTGGATTAGCTACAGTACTTGAATTAAGTGGCTCATAGTTTCCAGCAGCACTACCCGATTGATAAAAGGCATCAGTTACATTAGACGGATTATCAACTGAAGCTGAATTTCCGTTATTAGAAGCTGAAATTGAAACGAAAACGCCATGGTTAATTGCGTATTGAACTGCTTTTTGTTCAATGTTGGTAAATTGTTGATCTGCTACACCTTGCCCCAATGACATTTGAATTACATCGGCACCTAGATTAGTAGCATCATAGATTGCTTTGGCAACATCATCTGTTTTTTCATCAGAGAACTGACCAAACACTCGAAGTTGCATCAATTGAGCTTCTGGTGCCACCCCAACTACATATTGTTGATTACCATTTGGCTGGCCATCAGCAGCAATAATTCCTGAAACGTGTTGGCCGTGAGGCGAATCATTAGGATTAGTATCATCTGAGGTAATGTAGTCATTATCACGATCGGCATAATTATAGACATATGGGAACTTTTCGTTCACATATTTACCATAACCTTGTTGGTCGATTTTCTTTTGCATCTCATCCCTATTCAACTTAGGATTTTGGGGCATAGTCTGAAAATCTTTATGAGTTGGATCAGCTCCTGAGTCGATTACAGCAACTACAGTACCTTGTCCTTTATAGCCTTGATCCCAAGCTGACTGAACATTGCCTTTCACATGATCTGCTTGATTGGCTGGAGCTGCTGGTTGAGGCAGACCTTCCTTAGCTGTAGATTGAGCAGTTGCTTGTGTATTAGTTTTAGCTGTTTGAGTTTGAGTATCTGTTTGATTAGTTTGTGTTTGTTGACTTGCTTGAGTTGTTTGATTATCTTCAGTTTTATTATTTGCTTGCTTATTTTGATTGTTTTGTACAGCATCGTTTACAGCTTGTACAACATTTGATGAATTATTCTCTGTTTGTTTATTATCTTGCTTTGTTACCTGCATTTGGACATTTGAAGAATTAGGGTCTTCAGTTGCCGCATTTGCAGTATTAGCTTTAGCTAAAAAAACAGTAGATCCAGAAGCAAGAGCAATAATAGCTGCAGCCGCCCACTTCTTACGCATGCTAATCATTACATTAGCCTTTCTTTGTATTTCAACTCTGTTTAAGCTCTCTCTTGTTTTAAAAACAAATGAGAGATCTTTATGACCATTTGGCTTAGTAAAATTGATCATACTTTGCATCTCCTAACTTTTTTAATCAATTTTTTGAGTAATTTTGCATTTCATGAAAATGAAATTAAATAAATAATATCATCATATTTTAATCGAATCAATAGAATGCTTTAAATTTTCTTAATTATTTTTAATAATATTTGTCATATTGATCGAATAGCTCAGTATAGTAAGTAAATTCGTAGAATAATACTCAAGACGAAATAGCAATTGTATTAAGAACTTAGCTTATATCTGAATACAAACTGCAATAAAATAAAAAAGATAGCTCTGTTCTTACCAAAAATGATTATGTCTAATATAAAGTATTTACTACTTCACTTGAGCTACTAAATAAAGCTAAGCCACTATATGAAAGGGCTAATATGAAAGATAAATTGTATAAAGCTGATGAATTGATGCATGTCTTAGAAAATACAAGTTTGACCGATATTGATCAAAAAATTTTAAATGCTAAAAACCACAATGAACAAGCAATGTGGTGGACTTTGTATAATTTAGTTCTACAGCAACGCCAATTAAAAATAATTAATCAAAAGAAGTTTATTAGATAATATAAATAATTTAGTGAATAAAGTGATATTCGGAGGTGTAACTTATGAACTCATTTAGAGGAAAAAAGAGAAAAGAATACGTTATTCGGATGACCGACGACGTTTCCAAGCTTATTGCTACTAATTATCATATTTCCTTTAAACAAGCTAAACAGGATTTCATTAAATCCCAGGTTTTTAATTACCTGGCTTTTGCTAATGAAGACTTCATGGAAGAAGGTCCGTTAGATTTTTATGATTTATACGTAAATCTTAAAAAGACAGGTCGAATGGTTTCGAGTGCGGATCTCTATTTAGAGAAACATCCTGAATTATATTCAATCTTATAGAAGCCGCAGGTATATTACTTGTTTTCTGTTGGTCCAGGACTTGTAAACAAGTCCTGGACTCTAATTATAAAAAAATATGTAGTAACTATGTACTTGCTTATAAAAATGTTTAGTTCTTTTTTCTCTTATAGATTTAGTTTATCTTTATTCACTGATAAAGATGTAAATAACTTAAAAATTAGTAAAATACCTCTTCTACTTGAAAAAAGCCATAGGTAATGATTTCCTATGGCTTAAAAATTATCTTTAATAATTGGGCTGGTGCGCTTAAAATCAACATTCAAGTTCAATTTTTAACACCTATTGTCACTTATTTTACATTAATGGGCGAGTTATTGACCATCAATGTAAAGATTGAGACATTGGATAGCACAATTTTTACATTTAATGTACAAATCGCAACATTAAGTAATTATATTGGCTCGAAATACTTGTTATTAACGTATTGAAGAAGATTGTTGTATCATGTTGACGACTGCTATTTGCTGTTCATTTTTGACAGCAAAATATTAATCAGCTTATTTTATTTTTTACTGATTCCAAAAATCGCATTCGTTAAATTTTTCAATATTTTATTGTGTTCATCCAAAAATATTTAAATAAATGACTTTACTATGGTATAAGAGTAGCATTTTACACTACTTCACTCTGGCTAGACTCTAAATTATTGAATTACTAAGGAGGATGCATATTTTTTTTAGATCCAAAAATATGGCAGTTTTAGTACTTTATGTCACTTCACATAATTGACTTCACCAAAAAGTCATTGTTTTATATTGTTTTTAAATGATTAAACCTAAAATATGTCTGTGCCATATCAAAATTGGAAACTGTCAAATCTTTTGTGTAAATAAATCTTTCTCGTAGATTGATTTTTTTAATTAATTATTTATTCAAAATAGGATTCTAGAGTGTCTTGTA
>NZ_FMXC01000007.1 GCF_900103655.1 Lactobacillus kefiranofaciens | reverse complement strand
TTATTCAAGCAATTGAAACAAACAACACTCAAGAGCTTAAATCATTGATTACCAGCAAAGATTCAATTGGAACCCTAATGCATAAGACGCTGCTAACTTTTAAATACAATCTAAAAGCGGTGCTTAACGGTGCGGCGCTGCCTTATTCTAATGGCTGTCTTGAAGGCTTCAACCGCAAAATCAAGCAAATCGAACGAACAGCTTTCGGCTATTCCAATTTTATCAATTTATTAACCAGAATTCGTTTAGAGGAAAATCAATATAAAGAAAAAGAACCAAACAGCCTTTTAATGACTGCCTGATTCTATTCATTTACTCTCTATCAACAGGATTTGACAAAGAGCCATAAAATCCAACGTCCTCTTGGTTAGTTGAGTTAAGTAAGTATTACTTAACTGCATCTTTAAGAGCCTTACCTGGCTTAAATGCAGGTACTTCACTAGCCGGAATGCTAATTTCATCACCAGTTTGTGGGTTACGGCCTTTACGAGCTGCACGATGACGTACTTCAAAAGTACCGAAACCGATTAATTGTACCTTTTCACCCTTAGCAAGGTTATCTTGAATTGAGCCAAAGATAGCATCAACGGCTGCTGCAGCATCTTTCTTAGTTAATTTAGTCTTTGAAGCAACTTCAGAAACTAATTCAGCTTTATTTGCCATGAATAATTCACCTCCTGAATTGAACCCGAAGTCCATAGTTTGTTCTTTGTTTTGAAAAAACAAGGAATAATGATCACGTCTAATCATTGTTTCCTAGAAACCAAAATATCACAAAAAGCCCATTATAACAAGGTTTTGTACGAAAATTTACAATTTCTCCGCTACTTTCTCTTTCGAGCAATAATTTTAATCGGTGTTCCCATAAAATTAAAATTCTCTCGCAATTGATTAATCAAGAATCTCTCATATGAGAAATGCATTAGTTCCGGATCATTAACGAAAACGACAAATGTTGGTGGATTAGTACTTACTTGGGTCATGTAATACACTCGCAACCTCTTACCTTTTACCATTGGGGTAGGCACAAGCTTGCTTGCCTCTAATAATAAGTCGTTCAACACGCTTGACTGAATACGCTGATTTTGATTTTGATAAACGTTATTAACCATTGCAGGAATCTGATCCAAACGTTGTCCAGTTTTAGCAGATACAAATAAAATCGGAGCATAATCTAAGTATTGAAATTCTGTCCTAATTTCACGCTCAAATTCCTTTGCGCTAGTACTATTCTTTTTAGGCAAATCCCATTTATTAACTACAATAATAATTCCGCGCCCTGCTTGATGAGCATATCCGGCTACGTGCTTGTCTTGTTCTCTAATGCCTGTACTTGCATCAAGAACCAATAAAACCACGTCTGAACGTTCAATAGCACTCATTGCACGCATTACAGAGTATTTCTCTGTTTTCTCATAGACTTT
The DNA here is from genome assembly GCF_900103655.1 of Lactobacillus kefiranofaciens. GTDB lineage: Bacteria > Bacillota > Bacilli > Lactobacillales > Lactobacillaceae > Lactobacillus > Lactobacillus kefiranofaciens. The sequence continues at coordinate 74,040 of NZ_FMXC01000007.1, read as the reverse complement.
GCCTCTACGTCTAATGCCGGCAGTGTCAACTACTTTGAACTTAATACCATCCTTAGTAAATGGGGTATCTACAGCATCACGAGTAGTGCCTTCTTCATTAGCTACAATTACTCGATCCTCACCAAGCAATTTATTAACGATTGAAGATTTACCTACATTTGGTCGACCAATTACGCTAAATGAAATAACATCATCAGCCTTAACATCTTTATCTTCTGGCAATTTTTTCACGATTTCATCAAGCAAATCACCAATACCAGTACCATGACTACTTGAAATTGGAATCGGATCGCCTAATCCTAAACTATAAAAATCATAAATGTCATTTCTTTGTTCCGGATTATCTGCTTTATTTACTGCTAAAATAACAGGTTTCTTTGTACGATAAAGAAGATGCGCAACTCTTTCATCAAGATCTGTCATGTGGTTTACCACATTAGTCAACATTACAATCACGTCTGCTTCTTCGATAGCTATTTCAGCTTGAGCACGGATTTCTTCTTCAATTTTTCCGCCTTCCCAAGTAATACCACCAGTATCGATCAAATCAAACTGGTGACCCATCCATTCAGCTTGCGCGTAATTACGATCACGAGTAACTCCCGCCTTGTCTTCAACAATTGCTAAACGTTGATTAATAATTCTATTGAATAAAGTTGATTTACCCACATTCGGACGACCAACAATTGCTACAACTGGTAAAACCATCTCTTCACACCCTTCCAATCTTATAAAAATAAAAAAAGCCGACTTACTGTCGGCTTTTTTATTAGAAATGACTATTTACGGTCCTTTAATTGGTCACCAATGATGTCACCTAAAGCAAAGCCGTTGTCGTTGTCACCCATATACTTCTTGTTAACTGAGTTTTTGTTACGTGAACGACGTGGACGAGAACTGTAGTTGTCTGATGATGAAGCATTAGGATCAGCAGCCTTGATTGAAAGTGAAATTCTCTTATCACTTGGGTCAATGTTTAATACCTTAACCTTAACTTCTTGACCAACCTTCAAAACATCGCTTGGCTTGTCAACGTGCTTGTTTGAAATTTCTGAAACGTGTACTAAACCTTGAATACCATCAGCAACTTCAACAAATGCACCGAAGTTAGTTAATGACTTAACTTCACCTTCGAAGACATCACCTTCATTTAAGTTAGCAGTAGCTTGTTCAAATGGAGAAGGTTCAATTTGCTTAATAGACAGGGAAATACGATGTCTGTCATTGTCAATACCAATGACCTTAACTTTAACTTCTTGACCAGCCTTTAAAACGTCACTTGGCTTGTCAACATGCTTGTAAGAAATTTCTGAAATGTGAACTAAACCGTCAACGCCACCAACATCAACAAATGCACCAAAGTTAGTTAAACGTGAAACCTTACCTTCGATTACATCACCAACAACTAATTGTGATGCAACCTTATCAAAGGCTTCTTCACGTTCTTCTTCAACTAAATCCTTGTGTGAAAGAATCAAACGGTTCTTGTTAGGATCAATTTCAGTGATCTTAAGCTTCATAGTCTTACCAATGTATGGCTTAAGGTCTGAAACGTAACGGTTAGAAATTAATGAAGCTGGTAAGAAACCACGAGTACCAACATCAACAAGTAAGCCACCACGAACTGATGAAGTTACAGTACCTTCGATAGCATTGCCTTCTTCGTAGTCCTTTTGTAACTTGTCGTAAGCTTCTCTTTCCTTTAAGCGGGTAACTGAGAAGAAGAATTCACCATTTTCCTTATCTCCACCGGCTCTTCTTAATACTAAGGCCTTGAACTTGTCGCCAGGCTTAACTAAATCACGTAAGTCTGCGTTACGATCTGAAGTGTATTCACGACGAGTAATGACACCTTCAACACCGGCATTTTCAACACCAACATCGATTTGGCCGTCTTCAACGTCTAATACTTCGACATCGACAATATCTCCGACCTCAACTCCTTGCATTTGCTTTAATGCGTCTAAAAATTGATTACTGTTTTCTGACATATGTACCTCCCAAATATCATATCCCATTTTAAAGGAAAGTTAGATATTTTTCTACTATTTTGTGCTGTTTTTTAAAACTTTTTTTGATTTTTTTCGATTTGAGCTAAAATTGCCTCTACAACTTGGTCAATTGACATGTTTGTAGTGTCAATTTCAATTGCATCATCTGCCTTTTTTAGTGGTGAAACTTTACGGTGAGAATCCTTATAGTCTCTTGCCGCAATATCTTTTTCAATTTCATCGACTGTTTGCTCAGATTTAATGCCACGCTGTTTTAAATCTAATAAGCGACGCTCAGCACGAGATCTAGCTGAAGCAACTAAAAAGATCTTCACTTCAGCGTTAGGTAATACAGTTGTTCCAATATCGCGCCCATCCATAATCACATTGGTTTTCCCCGCCATCTGTCGCTGGAGAGTAACCATTTTTTCTCGCACTTTAGGTAAAGCCGAAACCTGCGAAACATTCGCTGAGATTTCAGGTGTTCTAATCTCTTTAGAAACATCTTTTCCAGCTACGTATACTTTTTGCTCACCATTTTCAGACTTCAATTCAATTCCATCCTGATCAATGGCTCGTAATATTCCAGCTTCATCCCCATAATCCAATCTATGATTACGGGCAATTACTGTACATGCACGATACATTGCACCTGTGTCGATATAAACAAACGACAACTTATTAGCAATGATCTTAGCTACTGTACTTTTTCCTGCTGATGCAGGACCGTCTACTGCTACTTGCATTCCAATTAAAAGAGCTCTTAAAATCGAACTCTTTTGTCCTTTCTGAAAGATTATTTCAACTTAAGTGTTTGGCCAATATTGACATCCGAAGTGTCTTTAAGATCATTTAATCTGGCTAATTGATCAACGGTCATACCATTGTCTTCTGCAATACTAGTTAAAGTATCCCCAGTTTGCACAGTATAGAATTTATGCACAATTTTCTTAGATGAACTTGAACTAGATTGAATAGAACTTTTTTTGGATGAAGAAGATGATGAGGTCTTCTTTGCCTTGGATGACTTAGACGAACTTGACGATACCTTCTTGACCGTTTGAACTTCTTCAGCTTTTTCTGAATGGTGACTAGCCAATCGATGAACGGCTGGGATTAAAGCAATTAAAATAACTGCTAAAATCACGATAACAGCGATCCAGCGAGCTGATCCATCATGCGGATTATCTTGGGTACTACGCTTTTCAGTCGGCCGTTCATAATGCTGATATGGCCCCGTTGATTTTTTATCCATCTAAAATTCCTCCATTCACTTAACGAATTTAATTCTAGCATATTTCTGATGTCTTTGAATATGAAAAATTCCATTAACTCTAAAAGTTAATGGGAAAAAATTTTAATTCAAGTTAAATCTTTTACGTACAAATGGCTTAATAGTCTTAATTGTCGCTTCAAACAATAAATAAACCGCGACGCTATTAATTACACCTTTTAATAAATTAAATGGCACAATAATTGTAAAAATATAAGTAGCCATGGAAGGTAAATGCAATAATTGACCTAAATAAACTTTCTCAGTAAAATGAAGCAGACCGGCATAACCATTAATTGTTGGCAAGTCCGGCACAGCTGTTACCGCATAGATTGGAGTTAAGATAAATGCATTAGCTAGTGCCAAAATAGCCGTCATAATTAACACGCCAATTATTAAACCGAAAATAGGCTTTAAATGCCCTGCTTTAGTATTTCTATTCGTTTGATTAATATTCTTGCTAAAGAAATAAAATGGCAATGAGAATGACATGGAAGCTAAAAAAGCAGCTATTTCGCCAACTACGCTTGGCAAAGCAAATCCACTAAAAATCAAACTCAAAAGCATCCTAATTAGTGCAATAATCACTCCTGGCACAGCTCCAAAAATGAACATACCAATGGTAATAATTACATCAGAAAAGTCGAACTTTAAAAAACCTACTCCCGGAATAATTGGAAACTCCAATTTCATTACTACAAATGCAATACAACCTATTAAAGTGTATGCAATAATATTAGCTAGATTAGCAGAATTAGTTTTAGCACTGTTCATAAACTTGCTTTCCTTTCCAAAACAAAAGGTCTATTGCTTCAGCAACAGACCTTTAAAAGTTAAGTAAGCTTCTTTTTGAGTCTGTCTTCTTCCATCTAGACTTTAACTATCGGTATCTAACGATTCCACCACTTACGTGGGTCGCGGACTCTAACCGCCGGTCGGGATTTTCACCCTGCCCTGAAGACAATAACCTTTAATATTTAATTACAAGTATAAACTAATCCATTTGCATCAATTTGTCAACTTCATGCTTTGATAATTCCCGATACTGTCCAGATGTAAGCGAATCCAAGGTCAAAAAGGCGTATTTTTCACGCGATAATTTTTCTACCAAATGACCTACTGCCTTAAACATCCGCTTAACTTGATGATAATGTCCCTCATGAATGGTTAACTGCACAATTTGGGTATCCTTACGCTTATCCGTCTTAAGCACTTTGACTTTAGCTGGAGCAGCCTTAAAGTGCTCTAGTTTTACCCCACGAGTTAACGTATTAATTTCCTCTGGCGATAGCATCCCCTTAATTTTAGCAACATAAACTTTTGATACTTCATTTCTAGGATGCATTAAAAGATTGGCCAATTTTCCATCATTAGTCATTAATAATAGACCCGAAGTATCATAATCAAGTCTACCAACTGGATATAAACGATACGGAATATCTTCAAAATAATCTACGACTGTTTTTCTTCCCTTATCATCACTAGCAGTCGAAACAACGCCCCGTGGTTTATAAAACAGATAAGTATGCAAGCTTTCTCTTTCAATTGGCTCATCATCAACTGTAATGTTACTGAAAGTATCTACTTTAGTGCCTAACTTAGTAACCACTTGCCCATCTACTTTAACCCGTCCTGCCGTAATCATTTTTTCAGCTTTTCTTCTCGAAGCAATGCCTGCTTCTGCAATGACCTTTTGCAATCTTTCCGCCATTTTATTTTCCCTCCTGAATCTGTTTATCCATTTTACCTTTAGATTCAAATAAGTCTACCTCTTCATTATCAGCATTATCTTCAAAATCCTCAATTAACGGGAGATCTGCTAAACTCTGATATCCAAAATACTGTAAGAAGTAATCAGTAGTAACGTATAATTTAGGATGTCCCGGCGCATCTTTTTTACCATCAGGTTTAATCAAACCGCGCCAAATAAGAGTTTGTAAGGCTCCCGACGAATTAACTCCTCGAATATCATCAATTTCTACTCTAGTAATTGGCTGTCGATATGCAACAATTGATAAAATCTCTAAAGCTGATTGACTTAAATTCTTAGTTAAATCTTTTTGAAAATATTTTTCAATTATCTTAGCAGTTTGCGGACTTGTAGTTAATTTATAAGAATGTGCAATATGAATCAACTGAATACCAGCATCAGGATCAGTTGATAGGTTTTTTTGTAACTTATTTATAATAACCGTTAATTCTTTCTCATCCATTTTAAGAAGCTCAATTAAATTTTGCTCTTCAAGTCCATTATCTCCAGCAGCATATAACAGTGCCTCTAAATTCGCTTGCTTACTTACCATTTGCATCCATTCTTTCTAAGTCTAAGTCCCCAAACTCTCGCGATTGAGTAATTTTGACTTGATGATTTTTACTCAATTCTAGCATTGCTAAAAATAATCCAATTACATCAGAAATATTTTTCATTTGATCGGCACAATAAAAAAAGCTAACTCGCTTTTCTTTAGTTAACTTAACCTGCAAATAATCAATCATTTCATTTATCGGCGTCTCGGCTACTTTAATTAAAGCCGTATCTGGCCGACGCATTTTCAAACGACGAAGTACCATTGAAAAAGTGGTTGCTAGATCAGCTGAAGTAATCTGTCCTTTGGGTAAAGGCTGTATTCTAATATCTTTAGAAACACTTGCTTCTTTAGCAACTGTAATTGGGACTTTTTCATTTCTTTCTTTAAAATACGCGGAGACCTTTTTAAAAAGAGAATATTGTACCAATTGCTGTACTAACTCATCACGAGGATCTTCGTCAGGTTCGACCTGATCTACAAAATCATTTTGCGGTAACAAATACTGTGATTTAATTCGTAGCAAAGTTGAAGACATTACGAAATATTCACCTGCAATTTGTAGGTTCAAACTTTGCATTTGACGCAAATAATCTAGATATTGACTAGTAATTTGTGCAATAGGAATATCATAAATGTCGATTTTTTGTGATTGGATCAAATGCAATAATAAATCTAACGGTCCTTCGAAATTTGGTAACTCTAATGTTAAATTACTCTTCTTCATTATCTTCTTTGATTGTCTTTAATAAATTAGCATATTCTGGTAATGCCGTGATACGCTTATCTGGATATTCTTTTTTTAACTCCAACAGGATTTTTTGTTCATAACTAATTTCACGAAATCCAGGTGCCAGCGAAAGATACCTTATTACAATAAATTGGTTAGTAATTTGCGTACCCAGCACACCGACCATATTTTGTTGATTATTACTATAAAGAAAGAGTACAAATTCATTATCCTGTTCATTTAATCTAATCTCTTCCTTTAAACTTTCAATATTTTTAAAATCAGGCAAATAAGAAAGTAAACCCCTTGCCGTTTTTTCATAATCTTTTTTATATTGAATTAACATTTTTTCACCTAAAGACGGGGATGCGTCTTATGATATACTTCTAAAATCTGCTTTTGTGATAAGTTAGTATAAATCTGAGTAGTGCTAATATCAGAATGTCCTAAGATCTCTTGTACTACTCGTAAATCGGCACCATTAGCCAATAAATGAGTGGCAAACGTGTGACGTAAAGTGTGTGGAGTTACATCTTTAGTTATTTTTGCCATCTGACAATACTTTTTAATCATTTGCCAAATAGCTTGCCTAGTGAGCATTTTCCCCCGACTATTCAAGAAGATATGATCTTCACTGCGGCCAACTTTAAGAATTTGCGAATCACGAACTTGCTTTTGATATTTAATAATCCAATCTAATGCTACGGGACTAATAGGGATTAAGCGCTCTTTCGATCCCTTGCCCAATACTCTAATTAGACCAAGATCTTCATGCAAATCTTGTAACTGTAGATTAATTAACTCACTCACCCGCATACCAGTTGCATACAGTGTTTCTAAAATAGCCCGATCCCTAATGCCTAATTTTTTATGAATATCCGGCTGTGCAAGTAGCTGCGTTACTTCTTTTTGACTTAATGCTATTGGCAGTCTGCGTTCTTTCTTTGGTAGATCAATTTCAAGCATTGGATTGAGCTTTTGAATATTTCGTCGTGCAAGCCATTGATAAAATTTACGCATACTTGAAATCATCCGGCTAATTGAACTAGTAGATTTATTTAAATCGCGCTGTCTAGCTAAAAAAGCATCAACATCATTTGCTTCAGTTGGCCAGCTAGTCATGCCTTCCTTTAAGACAAAAACAAGATATTCTTCCAAATCTTGACGATAAGCAGTAATTGTATTAGTACTCAATCCGCGTTCAATCTGCCTATAGCGCAAGTAATCATCAATTTGATCTTGTAAATTATTCTTCTCCATCAGCATTCTCTTCTGGATCTTTAATTAAGGTAATTGTTCCCGCAGTCTCATCCTCTTTGATTAAGCCGTCTTTTAATAGATGACCTAAGGCCCGTTTAAAAGCGGACTTTGAAATACCAAAATATGACTTAATCTCTTGCGCATCAGACTTATCATAAAATGGCAAAGTCTTTGTTTCTCGTCTACGTAAACTCATCAAAATCATTTGAGCATCATCATCAATTTCTTCAAAAGCCCGCGGCAAAGTACTTAGATTTAATCGACCATACTGACTAACACCAATTACTCTACCCTTAAATTGTTCCCCTAAGCGCATTGGACGTGGCATCTGTGTCTCATGTATAAATCCTAAGTAATAGTCATTAGTTAAAACAAAAGCACCGATATCACGAGTTGTATAAACTGTACCAGCAACATTTTCATTGCTCATATTATTAGGGAAATTAGCAGCTAATTGATCAAAAATGTTTTCATCTGCTAATTTTGCCCAAATTCGATCCTTATAGTCTGTTTCTAATCGTACTAATAGACGATCATCACGACGAGGCCATCTCTCCTTATCACGTGGCAAATCATCCATTGATACTACCACATCCTTATCAGGTAAGCCTACATCAACGAAAACACCTAAACCTGGACGAGCCTCAGTTACTTTACCCCACCCATATTGATCAGGTTGAGCAAATGGCAAAAATTGAGTCATTTCTCGATCGTGTTCTTTATTGTCATAAATGAAACCTTCAATCTCATCACCAATCTTAGGTAGTTCATCTTGAGTAACTTCATGCTTTTTTAATTCATACGTAACACCATCAATCTGAACATAATACGCCTTATCGTTGGCATCAATAATTTTTCCTTTTGCAACTGTTCCAAGCATTAATCAACGTCTCCTACTTTACATATTCTTTATATATAAGTATAAGAGAAAATTACACAAAATAAAATAGCCAGCTCAAAAGCTGACTATTTTTTGATTAGCTAATCTATAATTTTAAATCTATCTTTTTGAATTAAAGGTTTGAGATTTCGCCTTGGTAGATAGCACCACGACGAGCATCAACAGTAATAGTAGTACCGTCAGAAATCTTTTCAGTAGCGTCAGTAGTACCAACAACAACTGGGATACCTAATGATAAACCGATAACTGCAGCGTGTGAAGTTAAACCTGAAGCTTCAACAACTAAACCAGAAGCCTTCTTAATAGCTGGGTTGTAGTCTGGGTCGGTAGTCTTAGCAACTAAGATGTCGCCTTCCTTAACCTTGCTGTTTGCTTCTTCAGCTGAGTTTGCTACAACAGTCTTGCCGATAACTGAACCGTTACCTACACCTAAACCTTGAGCAAGCTTGTTACCGATGATTTGCAACTTCATCAAGTTAGTAGTACCTGAGTCACCAACTGGAACACCAGCAACGATGATTACAAGGTCACCATCCTTGACATAGCCCTTTTCCTTAGCTACCTTAGCAGCTACTTCAAACATGTCATCAGTTGACTTAGGCTTTTCAGTCAATAATGGTTGTACACCCCAAACAATACCTAATGAGTGTTGGATCTTTTCATCAAAGGTTAAAGCAATGATGTCTGCATTTGGACGGTACTTAGAAATCATACGTGCAGTATAACCTGAGTTAGTTGCAGTAATGATAGTCTTAACACCCAATTCTTGAGCAGTACGTACAACTGATTCACCAATAGCTTCAGTAACGTTTGAGCCCTTGTAAGCTTCAAATCTTTGAAGAGCTAAAGTGTTACGCTTAAGCATTTGCTTTTCAGTACGTTCGTCAATTTCAGCCATAGCCTTAACAGCCTTAACTGGGTAAAGACCATTTGCTGATTCACCTGAAAGCATAGTTGCGTCAGTACCATCAAGAACAGCGTTAGCAACATCTGAAACTTCGGCACGAGTTGGACGTGGATTTTCTTGCATTGAGTCAAGCATTTGGGTAGCAGTAATAACTGGCTTGCCAAGTGCATTAGCCTTTTGGATTAAGCTCTTTTGTACAAATGGAACTTCAATAAATGGAATTTCAACACCCATGTCACCACGAGCAACCATCACACCATCTGAAACTTGTAAGATTTCGTCAGCGTTGTCAATACCTTCTTGTGATTCAATCTTAGGGAAGATCTTAACGTAGTCTGCACCAGCTTCTTCACAAAGCTTACGGATGTCTAAGATATCTTGAGCCTTACGTGCAAATGAAGCAGTAATGAAGTTAATACCGTATTGTAAACCAAACTTGATGTCGTCAGTATCCTTTTCAGTAATACCTGGAAGACGGATTTCAACGCCAGGTGCGTTAACACCCTTCTTTGAACCAATAACACCAGTGTTTTGAGCTTCACAAACTAATTCTCTCTTTGAGTCGTCCTTTTCCTTGATCAAAAGGTCAACCAAACCATCATCAATTAATACGTGACCACCAACGTGAGTATCATCGTACAAGCCATCGTAGGTAACGTGGATCATGTCCTTGTTACCCTTCTTGGTGTCATCCATTGATACACGAATCATGTCACCAGTGTTAATAGTGAACTTGCCACCTTCTTGTTCAGTGGTTCTGATTTCAGCACCCTTAGTGTCAAGGTCGATACCAAGAAGCATACCAGTATCCTTTTCCACTTGACGAACCATCTTCATACGAGCAAGGTGTTCTGGGTGATCACCGTGTGAGAAGTTGAAACGGAATACGTTTGCACCAGCCTTAGCTAAAGCAGTAATAGTTTCAATATCGTTTGAAGCTGGCCCTAAAGTACTAACAATCTTAGTTTTCTTCATTATTAAAAAAATCCTCTCCAAAAATCGGCTAAATTAATATTTAGTCATTTCTTCATTTACATCCATTAGCGCATAATCGCCGTGGTGTTTTCCATCGAATAAATCGAGAATGTCGTGGGTATTAAGTTTGCCGTTCTCCATGCCGACAGCTAAACCGCCCTTCCCATCGAGAAGCAACTTAACAGCATAGTTACCCATCTTAGTAGCATTTACTCTATCTTCAACAGTTGGTGAGCCACCACGTTGCATATGTGCAAGGACATTAGCACGAGCATCAAAGTCACCGTATTTAAGTAATTCATCCTTAAATTTATCAGCAGCCATAACGCCTTCTGCTAAGACAATGATACCATGATCTTTGCCATCTGCAAATCCTCTAGTAAGAGTTCCTGCAATTTCCTTAACATCGTAAGAACGTTCAGGAATAACAATTGCGTCTGCACCACTAGCTACACCAACACGCATAGCAATGTCACCACATTCACGGCCCATTACGTTAACAACGAATACGCGGTGGTGACTGCTTGCTGTGTCACGAATCTTATCAATTGCGTCCATAGCAGTACGACATGCAGAATCAAAGCCGATCGTGTAGTCAGTATAAGGAATATCATTATCGATAGTTCCTGGTAGACCAACTGAGTTTACGCCGTGGCGAGTTAAGGCTAAAGCACCGTGGTATGATCCGTCACCGCCAATAACGATAACAGCATCAATACCATGCTTCTTTAATTGCTCAACACCCTTTTGTTGCACTTCTTCTTGTGCAAATTCTGGATACCGAGCACTGTACAAAAACGTACCGCCTTCACTAATCTTGTGGTCAACATTTTCCGTAGTAAGCGGAATAAAGTCGCCTGCAACCAAACCAGCGAAACCATAACGAATTCCAAAGACTTCAAGTCCATGATGGATAGCAGTCTTAGTAACAGCTCTAATTGCTGCATTCATACCAGGGGCGTCTCCACCACTAGTTAAAATACCAATCCGTTTCATGAATTCACCTCATCATGATTATTTTGTGTAATTTCTCACATCAAGTAAATATTAACATTTTTTAGGCCAAAAAGCTCATTAAAATTGGACTAATTTACGCTTTCTTTCTATATTATATGATGTTAGCACTTACATTGTGATTAAATCAACTAACTATTTTTTGCTACTTATTCTTTAAAATTGACTTTACGTAAATTGGTTAACAAATATTGTTTTTTATTCTGGTCATAGCGATCTCCTTGAACGCGTAGTCCCAATAAATAAATACCACCATTTTTCAAAATTGAGCCAATTTTTTCATAAACACCCGGAAAAATAATTACTTCCTGCTCACTCGACGTATCTGCAAAGCGAGCAAAAGCCATTGTTTTATCATTTTTAGTACGAATTTGCTTAAATTGCATCAACTTACCGACTCCAATGCCTTTTTCATTTAATTCAAACGAATCCAGTGAACGGGCATTAAATTTTTGCGCATACTTTTGAACCACTATTAGAGGTGTAGTTGTAGTAGAAAAACCTAACACCCTTTCTTCCATTTCAGCTTTTTCGGCACTAGTTGGCGGATCTGCTGGCTTAAGCGGTGCATCTCCCAAAATTTCAGATAGAGAGATATTCTGTCCCGTTAGTTGGACATTAGCAATAATTTCTTTACAATTTGCTAGCAACTCATTACGATTATTTTCTAATTGATCGAAGCATCCAGCCATAATCAAAGCTTGAATAGTTTCAATCTGCAAAAACTTAGGATCAATTCGACGTAAAAAATCATTCAAAGATTGATACGGCTTGTGATTGGCTGCAATTTCTTTAGCAAAATCAACACGCAGACCCTTAATTGCCTTAAGGCCTACCAATATCTTTTTATTTTTAACCGTAAAATCCACTTGGCTATCATTTATATCCGGAGGCAAAATTCGAATATCTGTTTCCTGCGCTCGCATAATATAATCTTCTGCCTTGGCTGCAACTGATGAATTCAGCATTGAAGTATAGAAAGCTGCAGGATAATGCACTTTTAAATAAGCTAGCCAAAAAGCAATCTTAGTATAGGCTACAGCATGCGAACGATTGAAACCATAATTGGCAAACTGCTCAATATAATGATAAACTCGCTCGCCAACTTCTCGCGCATGGCCTTTTTTAACGGTACCCGAAATGAATTTACCACGTTCTTGTTCAATTACATCTTGCTTTTTCTTGGACATTGCCCGTCGTAAAATATCGGCTTCGCCTAAAGAAAACCCCGCTAAAATTTGTGCCGTCTGCATTACTTGCTCTTGATAAACCAATACGCCATAAGTCGGCTGCAAGATTTGCTTCAGACTAGGATCAGGATATTTAACTGCTTCCCTGCCATTTTTACGTGCAATAAATGTCGCTATATTTTGCATTGGACCCGGACGATAAAGAGCATTAACTGCAACCAGATCTTCAAAACTATCGGGATGCAATTCACGCAATACGCGCCGGATCCCACTTGATTCAAATTGGAAAACAGCATCCGTTTTTCCTTGTTGAAAAAGACGTAGAGTTTCCGCATCATTTAACGGAATCAGATTAGGATCAATTTTAATTCCTTGCTGACGCACTAGCGTCAAAATATTGCCTAGCACCGTTAAATTGCGTAAACCCAAAAAGTCGATCTTTAATAAGCCTAATGATTCCACATATTTCTTTGTTTGTTGAGTAACCGGAATCCCTAAAGGGCCTGCCTGCAATCCTGAAATCCCTGCAATTGAGTCATCGCTAATAACTAAGCCAGCGGCATGAATCGAATAATGGCGCGGCAAGCCTTCAAGTCCTAAAGCAGTTTTAAATAATAGTTTATTTTCAGGAGTCGCATCAACTAATAAACGCAATTCACGAGATTCTTTATAAGCACGCTTTAAGGTCATTTTATCTTTAGAAAAAGGAACTGTTCTCGCCCACTTTTGAATTTCAACCATTGTTAGGCCGAATACTCGCCCTACATCACGTAAAGCTTGCTTGGCTGCTAAAGTACCAAAGGTTAAAATTTGAGCAGCATGATCCATTCCGTATTTTTGATACATATATTTAATAACTGTATCTCTTTGTGTATCAGGAATATCTAAGTCTATATCCGGCATTTCATGTCTAGCTGGATTCAAAAAACGTTCAAAAAGCAAATGATATTGTATTGGATCAACTTCAGTAATTCTTAAAGAATATGAGACCAAAGATCCACAAGCTGATCCACGACCCGGTCCAGTCGTAATTTCAACTCGATGGCAATAGTTAATTACATCCCACACGATTAAGAAATAATTATCAAATCCCATCTGATTAATTACGCGCAATTCATAATTTAAGCGCTTTTGATATTCAACAGGAATTTTATTTTTACCAAAGCGCCTTTGCAGACCAGTTTGAGCTAAATAATGCAAATATTCCTCTGAACTTGGAAAACGATCTTGACGATACTTAGGCAAAACGGGCTTTTGAAATACTACTTCAGCATCACATTCTTGTGCTATTTTCCAAGTATTATTAATTGCATCATCTAAGTCGTATTGATGATAACGTTCTAACGCTTCCGTAGCGGTCACTAAATAATGCGATCCTGCTTGTTGGGCCAAAGGCAATAAATCTTGTATTTTTTGACCAGCATCAATTGCTTGCAACGTTTTTTGCAAAAATTGATCATGTGGGTTCAAATACTCACTATCTTCCACCGCAACTAAGGGCAGTTCAAATTGCTTAGCTAGCTCTTGAAGATAATCAATATAGCTCTGACTATCCTTAGAGGCATAAACTCCCAAATAAAGTTCCGGGGTTAACTTCTTCATCTCTCGCACAAAGTCACTACCCAAAGACTGGTTAGTTTCAGATAATGCAACTAATTCACTTCTAACATTGGCAGGAACAATGATTAACAAATCATTTAGATACTTAGTTAATTCTTTTAAGGTTAAAACCTTATCATTCTCACCATTTTCAGTTAATAAATTAATGGCACTCGATAATCTAAGCAAATTATGATAGCCTTGATTATTCTTGGCAAAAACAATCAGATCATATTTTTGCGTGCTATCAATTAAACCATTTAAACGAAGCTGCATCCCTAATAATGGCTTAATACCCGCTTTTTTAGCTAATTCATAGAAGTTAACTAAACCATAGGTCACGTTGATATCAGCCAAGCCAACTGCTTGATATCCACGCTCTTGAGCTGTTTTAATCAAATCGCTCACTCTTGTTGGACTATCCAATAAAGTGAATGAACTCAGATTTTGCAGTGCTGCTACTTGCATATAGTTAACCACCTTTCACTGTAAAATTATTAACTCCAGTATATCAAACTGGATTAATCAAGTTTGATCTTATGCCCTTTTTTTGATAAAATTCTATCCGAAAGAAGGAATCATTATGGGTCGTTATATCATCACAATTGTGTGGAGCGTGATCTATATGTTAATCATTGGCTTTATTGCTGGTCCTTTAGTTCAGAGTGCTTCATTCAGCGGAGCTGATCTTAAGAACTGCTTAGTTGTTGGGGTTATCTTCGGCATTCTCTTTGCTGCAATTATTGCTACGATTACCGCTCACTCACACAAAGACAACAGTAAATATAGTAATTTAAAATAATTTTTATTCTAAAAAAGCACGTGGAAATTAAATCCACGTGTTTTTGTTTTTTAATAAAACTTGTAGTTTTTCTTAGTATCCACTTCGATATTGCCATGCGTCAAATATTCGCTAAACATTTGTACGTAATCTTTATCCAAAGTGGTTTCAATCTTATCCATACTATATTCAGGATAAAAGCCACCGCCCATCGCACGGTAATTATTAACAGCCAAATGATATATCTTGTCATCTTCAATTGGCTTGCCATGCAAAGTAAGCTTAGTTAAACGTTCACCCTCTGGCTTAGATAAATCAGCTTCATATTCAACTGGATAAAAGACATCAAAATTATAAAGCATTGGCTTAGGCTTAATCCAGCGATCGATGAAGCCAATCTTGCCATCTTTATCTTTCTTCAAAAAGCCGGCGCTATGTTCAATAATATGACGCAACTCTTTACCAGTCAGCTTAACTCGGCAAAGCTGGTTAGCATATGGATAATTTAACAAAACATCACGCATAGTAACTGTTTCATTAAAGCCCTTAGCAGTTTCACTCATGACAGCCGTAGCGGAAACATCTGCCTTAGTAAACCATAATTGCGTTTGTTGAATCAGGTTAATGAAAGGTGCACCTTCAATTCGGCCCTTCATGGCATTTTCAATCCGTGCAGGCTTATTTAAATAAGCTATAGGCTTATCCAACCATTCTTGAGTTCTCTTGTCTAAATCAGCGATTTTTTCGACTACAGCAGGATCTGGAGCATAATCCTTAGTATCAATCAGCTTAGTCGTCATATTGGTGATCTTTTTAGTATTATCATCAACTTCAACAATGACTTCTGCAACAGCTTCACCACGATAACCAGGTTGAACAATTGCAGTATTTTTAGTAACCAAATTCAAGCGACGGTGCTGATGGCCAGTTAAGAAAACATCAACTTCAGGAATTTCAGTTAAAATCTTGTATCCTTCATTTTCACCACGATGTGGTTCAGTAGCCTTTCCTGTTTCTGGATCACTTTCAAAGCCGCCATGATACATTACGGCTAGAATATCTACTTGAGGGCGCAAAATTTTAGCATAATGCTTAATCTTCTCATATGCCGAAGCAAATTTTAGACCTGCAACATTTTCTTTAGGCTCCCAATGCGGAATGTATTGTGTAGTAATACCCAAAATACCAATTTTTAAGCCGTTTCTTTTAATGATGACATATTCACGACCAAAAAATGGCACTTCAGTTTCAGCATCCAAAACATTGTCATTAATAATTGGAGCCTTGTTATTATCAACGTAGTAGCTTAAATAATCTAATCCAAAGTTAAAATCATGATTGCCCAAACAACGTGCATCATAGCCCACCGCATTATAGGCATCAGTAAACTTGCGCAAATCATGATAATCGCCAGTAGAATGCGTATAATAAGCAAGAGGCGAACCTCCTTGTAGGCAATCACCCGCATCAGTAACTACTACATGATCAGCCCCATATTTTTTCTTCTCAGACTTTATTACTGAACTAACTCTACTTAAACTAAATGGTGCGTCATAGTTGGTTTTATTTTGATAATCCGTAGGCAAGAGAAAGCCATGGGTATCACTTGAATGTAAAAATACTAATTTCATCGCTTTATTTCCTTTTCTGAGGCATAAAAAAAGACACCATCATTACAGGTGCCCTTTTATTAGTTATTGCCGTTATCGTTGTTCTTTACAACTTGACGACCCTTGTAATAACCCTTTGGTGAAACACGGTGGCTTAAGCGGTATTCACCAGTAGTTGCATCATAGTGCATTGCTGGAACACTTAACTTAATATGACCACGACGTGAACGTTTCTTTTGTTTAGAAGTATGTCTTGCAGGAACTGCCATTTAATTGATCTCCTTTATTGTAGTCTTAAGCTTCAGGATTAATTACCCTGAATTACTCACGTGATTCAATGATACTATTCAATCTAGAATAAATCAAGATCTATTCAGTTTTCTTCTCGTTTTTATTGAAAAAATGATGCTTCTCTTCTTTATCGTGTCCAAAGAACCAGGCAATGATCATCCCAATAATGACCATCACTACCAAGACCACGATCAACGGCAATTTAACGTTGAAAAAACCGAAATTAATTACAACTGGTTTAGTATTCAAAATAACAAAAATCACTGCAATTAAAGCTACTATTGAACCGATAACTAAATTCTTTTGGTTTTTCATATCCATCACTTTCTAGAAGCAAACTCTAATGAAAGTTTATCACCAATTGCTGGGAACAAGTTATATAACTTTGCGCATACTGCCAAGCTGAGGGGCAAGTTAAGCTCACGCTTGTCACTACCAAAGAAATGAACTACTTGCCAAGCTACATCATCTGGATCAAGCATAAATTCTTGTACATTTTTGACATAATTGCCAGTTTTATCAGCAACATTAAAGAAATTAGTGTAAACCGGTCCTGGATTAACCGTCATTACCTTAATGCCAAATGGTTTCAATTCAAGACGCAATACATTTGAAAATTGGATCACTGCCGCCTTAGCAGCACTATAAGCAGCTGACTTAGTAGTCGGCACCTTGCCAGCAATAGAGCCGAAATTAACAATCTGTCCCGTTCTCTGTTCAAGCATGACACGTCCTACTAAACGAGTAAAGTACATCAAGCCTAAAACATCAACTTGGAACATATTAGTCACATCTTGCATCTTTTGATCCATAAATTCTTCAAATTTACCAAATCCAGCACAATTAACTAAAAAATCAATATGATGAACTTGCTTAGTAATTTCATCAAAAGTTTTTTCAATATCATCAGGCTTACCCATATCAGCTGAAAAGACATATGCTTCAGCACCTGATAATTCTCTAGCTTCAGCTGCAATTTCTTCCAAGCGATCCTTTCTTCTCGCAATTAAAATCACCGTAGCACCTCGGCCTGCACTTTCAAGGGTAATGGAACGTCCAATACCACTCGAAGCACCAGTAACAATAACAACTTTATTTCTTAATGAATCTTTCATTCTTTTGAACCTTTCATTGGAATATTAACCCGATCAAAATCATTCACTAACATTGTATTCGGAAAAAACTTTTGCGCTTGTTTTTCTAATTTTTTAGCCTCTGCTCCCATATGACGAGCGGAGATGTGATTCAAGCATAATTTTTTCACATTATCTTTTCTAGCTACTTTTGCTGCTTCAACTGCCGTAGAATGATAATAATTATGAGCCATCTTGGCTTCATTGCCAGCAAAGGTTGATTCATGTACTAGAACATCTGCATTTTTAGCCAGACGAGCAATGCTAGGCGTAGAACGCGTATCATAGATAATCGTCACAATCCGACCAGGCTTTTCAGGGCCCAAGAAGTCTTTACCATTTAAAACAGTACCATCTGCTAAGGCTACTTGCTCACCCCTCTTTAGTTTACCAAGAAGTGGCCCATTTGGTACATGATATTTAGCTAATTTATCCATCAATAATTCGCCAGAATGTGAACTTTCTACTACACGGAAGCCAAAACTAGGAATGCGATGCTCTAATTGATCCGTATATACACGAAAATCCTTGTCTTCACAAATCAAACCTGGTTCTGATAAAACTACATACTTAATTGGATATGAAATCTTAGTTCTAGAAACTTTCAATGCAGTTTTAACAAACTGTTCAATTCCAGTGGGACCATAAATTGTTAATGGACCAACGTCGCCTTGAAAAGACCGAGTTGAAAGTAATCCTGGCAAACCAAAAATATGGTCACCATGATTATGAGAAATAAAAATTTTAGTAATTTTACGTAGTCTAATATTGGTTCTTAAAATTTGATGCTGTGTAGCTTCTCCAACGTCAAATAGCCAAATCTCATTTAATTCATCTAATAATTTAAGTGCAACACTGGAAACGTTACGCTGCTTTGACGGCTGACCCGCCCCAGTGCCTAAGAATTCTAATTCCATGAAAATCCTATTCTAATTTAAAATTTTGAATGCTTAACAATTGTCTTGGTAATTAGCGCGCTATAATACTTTGATCCAATTAAATTAGGATGAGTATGATCGCCATAAAACCACTTAGGATGATTCTTCGAATATGAATACCAATCAATCACTATAAGATTATGATATCTTTTTGCTCCTTGCTTTATCAAGCTATTCACCGAATTTTGCCAATCACGGGTCGGCACATGTACATTAACCCAAAATACTTTTCTTCTAGGACCAACAGCATACATAATTTTATTTAAATCATCCATTGAAAATGGTCCATTTGTTCCCAAGCCAATTAGGACATTATCAGCTAAAACGCCCTGACTCTTATAATTATCCAAAAGACCAAATGCCACATTTAATTGCCGTGATACAGCCGCATCAATCAACGCTTTAGGCATCAATTGCTTTAAGTTGCTGCTCGAACCTGCCATTACAGAATCGCCAATTGCTGTTACTTGGACTTTTTGTGCTAGTTGTAAATCCAATTGAGAAATTCCATATTTTACGTAAGACTTATTTACAGGATGCTGGGTAGCCTGCTTCGTTGCTTCTTGAATAGCTTTTGATTTATCTTCTTTTTTCTGCTTTTGCTTTTTCAGTTTTTTAATTAACTTAGCATTATCAGTTTTCTGCTTTTTAGTATTTTGATTAATCCTCTCAGCCAATTGGCTCTTATTAAAATCTTCTGCTTTAACACGTGGTGCAACAACGATTGCAGCACTACCTACAATTAAGATCAAAAATGCAATAAAGGCCTGAATTTTTTTAGCATAATCAGTCGCATCCCAATCAAAAATCCTAGCAAAATAAGCTTTAGTTTTACTCCAAGAGGTCTTGCTCATTGGCTTCTCAATTAATCTATAAGTAATCTCCGTGATCAACAAAATAAGAATAATTTCAATAATATGATAAGCATTAGGATGATCACCAATATTCACCTTATCTTCAAAAAAGATCATTACTGGAAATTGGTAAAGATAAATCCCGTAACTTCTAGAGCCGATCCAATCAAATAACTTATTAGTCAAAATACGATTCCAATGGCTACCTGGGTGCGCAATCACTCCCGCTAAAATACAGATATCAAGCGTAAATAATAGCATCCCTCCACAGTAAGCAAATGATCTTTGGGGATCCATTGCCTTAGAAAAGAACAACATCATCATGATTACGGAAGGAAACTAGCCCCATGATATCCAAAATTAAAGTATCTTTTTTTCTAACATGTGGATTAAGTTGCGCAATTGGCCAAATTAAAGCAAGTACTGCTCCTAATCCCAACGAAAAGAAACGTGTGTCAGTACCATAATAAATTCGGTTAATATCAAATCGCAATAAATACAGCACAGCCATTTCAATTGCGGAAGCTAAAGATAAACCAAATAAAATCCAAAAGATATTCTTCTTTTTTCTGACTAATTTTACTAACAAATAAATAATAATCGGCCATACGATATAAAATTGACCTTCAATAGACATCGTCCATAGGTTAGTAAAAGGCGACTCATTTGAAGCAAAGCGTTCAAAATAGCTCTGTCCATTACCAATTTGCCAAAAATTATAAACGTTTAATAAATTAGCCAATACAATTTGATTCAATTTAGCTAACAAATTTCGTTGAAAGACAAAGATGTATGCGGCACTTAGCCATAAAACCGTAATTAATTGCGGATACAGTCTCTTTATCCGACTTAAATAAAAATGCTTATTATCATATGATCCTGTTTGAACATACGAATTCATCATATGATCAGTTACCAAATATCCTGATAGCACGAAAAAAATCGGCACACCAAGATAGCCCCCCATAAAGGAATTAGGATCAAGGTGATAAAGAATTACACCAATAACTGCTAATGCTCTAAGTCCAGAATATCCTGTTATAAACCGATTTTTTTTCATATGTTATCTCTACCCTTATTGCACGAACTCAAAGACAAACTTGCCAATAGCAACGTCATCGCCATTAACTGCTCCCTTGTCACGCAATGCGTCATCAACGCCTAAGCGTTTCAACCGTCTAGCTAATCGTATAATGCCGTCTTGATGATCTAAGTTAGTCATCTGGACTAACCGCTCCAATTGCTCACCCTTAACAACGAACTCATGCTCGCCAACTTTTTCTACAGTAAATTCATTCTTCTGTGGAGCCTTGTATTTATATTCCTTTGTCTTTTGAGTAATTTCAGGCTCTTGCTCAGCGCGCTCTTTTTCTACTTCTGCAACTAAAGTTGCCGTATCATTCATCAATTTGCTTACGCCTCGATGAGTAACACTTGAAATTTCATAAACAGGTTCGCTATTGTCCTCTTTTTGTAATGCTTTTTTAAACTCTGCTAATTTTTCTTCGGCACCAGGAATATCCATCTGTGAAGCAACAATTAATTCGCGCTTCTTGGATAAATCTGTTTCATAGTTTTTCAATTCCTGCTTAATGGTGTGGTAATCATCAATAGCTGTACGGCCATTATTCGGATCCATCGAGATCAAGTGCAGAATGACCTTAGTTCGCTCAACATGACGCAAAAATTGAATACCTAAGCCAACGCCTTGACTTGCCCCTTCGATTAAACCAGGCAAATCAGCCATAGAGAAATCACGACCATCTGGCAAAATCACCATGCCTAAATTAGGCGTTAAAGTAGTAAATTGATAAGCCGCAATCTTAGGTTTAGCCTTAGTAGTCACTGATAGTAGCGTCGACTTCCCTACTGATGGAAAACCGACTAGTCCTACATCAGCTAACAATTTAAGTTCTAAGCGTAAAACCCGATCTTCACCCGGTTCACCATTTTCGGCAATTTCAGGCGCCGTATTTACACTAGTTGCAAAGTGAATGTTACCACGGCCACCGCGACCACCCTTAGCTACAACTAGTTCTTGATCCTTTTCAACTAAATCGCCAATCAATTCATCAGTATTAAAATCATAAACCGTAGTGCCAACTGGTACTTTTAAATAAAGATCTTTAGCAGCGCGACCATATTGTGACTTAATCCGACCATTTTCACCGTTATCAGCCTTAAACTTGCGCCGATAACGAAAATCCATTAATGTTCGCAAGCCACTATCTGCGACAAAGATAATACTACCACCGCGACCACCATCGCCACCAGCTGGTCCGCCATTAGGAACATATTTTTCATGGCGGAAAGCCACCATGCCATCGCCGCCTTTTCCGGCTTGAACTTCAATTTTAGTTTGATCAACAAATGTTGGCATGTTTTTCTCTTCCTTCCGTCTTAATCTAACTTTTATACTATACCACAGAAGAGCGCCAATTAGCGCGATTTCTAGGTATTACAATGTTAATTTTACAGTTTGCGATTGCGGTAAAGTTAGTCCTGCAGCTCTTAAATCCTCAATTGAGGCTTCTTTAATCTTTTTCATAGATCCAAAAGTTCTGAGCAATTTGTTGCGACTTTTAGGTCCAATACCCTTAATTGAATCAAGTCGACTAGACAAGGCATTCTTCGCATGACGTCTGCGATGAAAAGTAATAGCAAAGCGGTGGACCCCATCTTGAATCCTAGTCATTAGATAAAACCCTTCAGATTGAGGATTTAACGGTATTAGCTTTAAAGGAATACCATTGATTGGATCCCCAAATAACAAATGATTGGTTCTGTGCTTATCATCCTTAACCATCCCAGCTACCGGAATATTTAAATTTAGCTCATTACGCAGAACATCTTCACAGGCATCTACTTGGATTTGTCCCCCGTCCATAAGAATCAAATCCGGCATCTTCTTATGTTCACGTAGCAAACGCCCATAACGCCGTCTAACTACTTCACGAGTATTACGCACTTCGTCTCCACCATTTTGGTGTTCAACTTCACCCTTTAGCTTATACTTACGATAAGCCGTCTTAAAGGGTTCACCATCCTTAAAAACAACTAATGCTGACACTGGATCAGCACCTTGAATATGTGAATGGTCAAAACTTTCAATAATGTGACCATATGGCAAGCCGAGTGCATTAAAAATTTCTTTTTGTGCTCCCTTAGTTTTACGATTGCCCAATTCTAACAGCCTAAACTTATCATCCAATTTTAGTTTAGCATTGTCTTTAGCCATATCTAATAAAGATTTCTTCTGTCCTCTTTTCGGCGTTCTGACTGGAACTTTTAAGACTTCAGCTAGAGTGTGATTATCAAAACCTTCAGGTAGCAAAACTTCTTTTGGCAATACTCGGTTTTTTTGTTCATAAAACTGAACGATAAATGTGGCAAATGTATCTTCTGGATCAGACGCGTCTGTTAAAGGAAACATCTTCGTCTCTCTTCTTAGCAATTTAGCCTGGCGCAAAAAGAAAATCTGAATAGAGATCCATGATTTATCAACGTAATAATTAAAAATATCACGTTGCGTATTGTCGTTAGAAATAATTTTTTGCTTTTCAACAGTCTCTTCAATATATTTTAGCTGATCTCGAATCTCAGCAGCGCGCTCAAATTCTAAGTTTGCTGCAGCCTGACTCATTTTTTCAGTCAGATCTTGTTTAACCCAACCAATATCACCATTTAAAAAGCTTTTGATCTTTTTAATTTGTTCATCGTATTCTTTTTGAGGAACTTTATTAAAACAAGCTCCTAAACATTGCCCCATATGATAATACAAACATGGCCTTCCCTGGTAGCCATGACAGCGCCGCAGTGGAAAAACTTTTTGAATAAACTTCAAAGTAGCCTGGGCTGCATACACGTTAGGATATGGGCCAAAGTAATAGCCTCCATCCTTATGGACAATACTAGTCAAGCGAGTCTGCGGATCATGCTCTCTGGTAATTTCAATATATGGATAGCCTGTACCTTGCTTTAATTGCACATTATAGTATGGCTGATACTTTTTAATTAACGTAATTTCTAGTAAGAAGGCTTCTTTGTCTGTAGAAACCGTAATAATATCATAATCCCTAATTTCACGAACCAACTCAGCTCGGCGTCCCACCTGTTTGCTTTTAAAATATGAGCGTACTCTATTTTTTAAGTTCTTGGATTTGCCTACATAAATAACTGAGCCATTCACGTCTTTCATTAAATAGCAGCCCGGTTTTTCAGGCAAAAGCTTCAATTTATTTTCAATTAATTGTGTTGCCATTTTTTGCACCCCACCAAAAATTTGCATTTTATAGTTTAACACAGCTTTTTTAAGAAGATATTAACTTTGCTTAGAAACATAGCTATCTAGGCCAAAATTTGATACATTAAAGAAAATCAACTAGGAGAAAAATACATGACAAATATCGTTTTTGACCTAATTAATCAACTAGGCTACTTTGCGGTAAGTTTATTAATTGCCATTGAGAATATCTTTCCCCCAATCCCATCAGAAGTTATTCTTTCTTTTGCCGGCTTTGCAACGCACCATTCACAAATGAGCGTTCCGTTAGTGATTGTCGCTTCAACCATCGGTGCAGTATTAGGAGCCCTCATTCTTTATTGGATTGGCAGCTTGCTCAATGAAGCAAGACTAGAAGAAATTTTTAATCACAAACTATTTAAAATGCTGGGTTTTAAAAAAGGCGATGTAAAAAAAGCAATTAAATGGTTTGAAAAATATGGTACGGGGGCTATTTTTTATGGTCGCTGCATCCCAGTCATTAGGAGCTTGATCTCAATTCCCGCTGGTATTGCTAAAGTCAAGCCCACGAAGTTCTTACTTTATACTACGCTAGGTAGTTTGATCTGGAATACAATTCTTATTTGCTTAGGCTCTTATATGGGTGAAAAATGGCACGTGATTGTAAATATCTTTGAAGAATATTCTTTAGTCATTGGGGCATTGATTCTTCTAGCGACTATTTATTATTCCATTAAGTGGTACAAGCAAAAAATCAAAGCTAACTAAAAAAGTCTATTCGCATGAATAGGCTTTTTCTTCTTCAAATAATTAAAAATATAATGTAAAATTAATCTATCTTTATATTAAAGGGATGATTGTGTGAAATTTAACATTTTTAGAAAACAAAGCATTCAGAATTATCTTGGCAAAGATATCAAGTTCTCTAAAACAATGAATGCGGTCGATCTAATGTCACTCGGGGTTGGCGCAGTAATTGGAACCGGAATCTTTATTCTGCCTGGTACGGTTGCAGCTACATTAGCAGGACCTGGAGTAAGTTTATCATTCGTCGTAGCTGCAATTGTTTGTGCATTAGCCGGCATGTGCTATGCAGAGTTTGCCTCTGCAATTCCAGTGGCTGGTAGTGCCTATTCTTATGGCAACATCATCTATGGTGAATTTACCGGCTGGCTTATCGGCTGGGCATTAATTCTGGAATATATGCTATCAGTAGCCACTGTAGCTGCTGGCTGGTCCTCATATTTTAGTTCCTTCATCGCCCCATTTGGTTTAAAGGTGCCTCAAGCTATTTCAGGTCCAATGAATTTATCTCATGGTGTATATTTTGATCTAGTTTCAGTTTTAATTATTCTTTTAATCAGTATTCTTTTGTCAAATGGGATGCGAAATTCGATTAGAATCAATGTCGTCGCCGTTGCGATTAAAATTGCGATTATTCTAATCTTTATCTTCGTAGGATTACAATTTATTAAACCAGGCAATTACCACCCATTTTTGCCTTATCATTTTTCTGGTGTAATTAAGGGAGCAACGACAGTTTTCTTTGCCTTTCTCGGTTTTGACGTTGTTTCTTCTTCAGCTGCTGAAGTTAAGAATCCTAAGAAGAACATGCCAATCGGCATTATTGGAACACTAGCAATTGCAGCCGTACTTTACTTTGGCGTATCCATCGTATTAACTGGAATGGTCAATTATACCCATCTTGACGTTTCCAATCCGGTTGCCTTTGCTTTACAATATGTTCACCAAAATTGGGTGGCTGAGCTTTTGTCCTTTGGTGCGATGTTAGGAATGGCTACGATGATGCTGACAATGATTTATTCCAGCTCCAGATTAATCTATGCTATGGCCCGTGACAGTTTATTGCCTGCAAGCTTTAGCAAATTAGACAAAAAGCACCATTCACCACAAAATGCATTAATTGCAGTCACTATTATTATTGCACTAGGAGCAGCTTTCTTCTCTGTTGATCAGCTAGCCAACCTAGTTAACTTTGGTACCTTATTTGCATTCACCTTAGTTTCCTTTGGCATTCTAAAATTAAGAAAAAGAACAAATATTACGAATGATGGCTTTAAAGTTCCAGGCTATCCATTTTTACCAATTATTTCTGGCTTAATCTGCATTTTCATGATCTGTCATTTGAGTTCAGAAATATATTTAATGGCCGGCATTTGGTTAATTATTGGAGCAATAATTTACTTTGTTTATGGTTACCATCACAGTCAACTAGAACATGAATAATTAATATTATGTAAAATAAAAAGCGCGAACAAATATCGCGCTTTTTTGATTGCCTTTAATTAATTTGTTTTCTGCTTGTTTATTTTCAAAGAAATTCAAAATATTGTCAGCTGCTTCTTTAGTTAAATTATAACGAGCAACATGAGTAGCCGAGCCCACATGTGGTGTCATAATTACATTATCCATCTCCACTAATTCCTGTCTTGGATGTGGTTCATTTTCAAAGACATCATGTGCTGCTCCGGCAATCTCATCATTCTTTAAGGCAGAAACTAAGTCCTCACCATTGACGAGCGATCCACGAGCGACATTAATTAAAAATGCCGTCTTCTTCATTTGCTTAAAGACATCCGCATTAATAACGTGATGACTTTCTTTAGTCAAAGGCAAATGTAAAGTTAAGAAATCAGACTCTTTAATTAAAGTATCAAAATCAACATATTTTGCTTGCAATTCATTAGCAATATCTTCAGCAACACAATGACGATTATGATAAATTATCTTCATACCAAAAGCTTTAGCAAACCGTGCCACTTGCTGGCCAATTCTACCCATACCTAAAATACCTAATGTCTTGCCTTCAATACTGTAGCCTTGATTGTCATACTCATTAGCATCCAAAAAGACACCTTCACGCAAAGCATGATCATAATAGCGTAACCGCCGTGCTGAACCCAAGATCATTGCTAAAGTTAATTCAGCAGTTGGACGCAACACGCTTTTCGGACAGTTTGAAACAACAATGCCTTTTTGCTTAGCATAGGCAACATCAATATGATCAAAACCTACCCCATAAGTTGAAATGATTTTTAAATTCTTAGCAGCATCAATTATTTTCTTATCAAAAGGGATCTTAGCCACAATCACACCATCATATTCAGCAATATGATCAAGTACCCACTGACGATCATCATCTGGACGATGCCCTACAGGACCAATTGTAACTTCACAGTTATTCTTTAAATCAGTTAAAGCATCGTCCCTTAAAACCGCCTAAAACCAAAACTTTTGCTTTATTCATTATTTCAAAACCTCTATTCAATAGCTTTAGTTAAAGATAACACTCTTTGAAGGAAAATAATATCTTATTTCAAGATTTTATTGATCGCTACAGCAACACCATTATGATCACAATCAGCAGTTATTTCATCTGCATGTTTTTTAGTATAATCTACTGCATTGCCCATCGCTACTCCGAGACCAGCATATTTAAGCATTGGCATATCATTAGCCTGATCACCTAAAGCCATGACATTTTTAGGCTCAATATTCAAATGATCACATAATCTCTTTAGGCCAGTTCCTTTATCAACACCAGCCGCAGTAGCCTCATAATAAAACGGCTCTGTCTTTGAAAAAACAACTCGCCTTGCCATTTGCTTAAACAATGAACTTTCCAGCTTACTATCTAAATAGGCTGGATCATCAATGTACATACACTTAATAATTGGGATTTGACGCATCTCTGCCTGTGTTCGATAAGAAACTTCTAATTTTACCACTCGAGAATTATAAATCGTATAATGACCTAAATCACGTTCAGCTGTATAAATTCTATCCAAACTAACGCTATGGAAATGCAGCTTTAATTTACGAGCAATTGCTTCTAGATCAATATAGTCTTCATAATTCAATCCCTGCTTAAAAATAACTTGACCATTAGTAGTTTCAACAACAGCACCATTAAAACTAACGACATATTGATCAGCTTGATTATTTAAACCTAATTCATCCAAATATTGCTGTGCCCCAGACAATGGTCGACCTGTACAAATAACAATCTGCATCCCTGCTTGACGCGCTCTTAAGACTGCTTGTTTAACAGCAGGCGTAATTTTCTTTTTAGAATTGACTAAGGTGCCATCAATATCAATGGCAATTAATTTAATATCTTCCATTACTCTCGATTTCCAATAAAAAAGTATCGCTTTTTCGCGATACTCACTAAACTGACAAAGTAAGTACTTTTTCTTTCAATTTAATTAATTCTGCCATATCTTCAGCACTGATTTTGAAATTAACTGCTAAATTATCTTTCATTTCTGAAATATTGTCACTCTTAGGTAAGACAACACAACCTAACTGTAGGTCAAAAGCAAGCATTAATTGAGCTGCAGAAACCTTATATTTCTTAGCATATTCTCGTACCTTGCGTTCATTAAGCAAACGACCATGAGAAAGTGGTGAATATGCTTCGATTAGAATACCTAACTGTTGGCAATAATCCATTAATTCTTTCGGTACTTTGCCAATATGAACTTCAATTTGATTAACAGCTGGCTTAATACTACCATTTTTGACAATATTATCTACATCTTCTTCTAGAAAGTTCGAAACACCAATTGCCCTAATCTTACCAGCTTTAACCGCCTCTTCCATTGCGCGCCAATTCTCTAGATTTCCTTCGAAATGACGATCATTAGTTCGATTCACTTCAATCCAAGGTTGAGGTGAATGGATCAGCATCATATCAATATATTCCAAGCTAAATCGATCCAATGCATCATCGATTGCCTTTTTTGTACCTTCATAATCCTTAACTGCAGTTGGTAATTTAGTAGTTAAAAAGATATCACTACGTTCCACGTCGGAATTCCAAATACCCTTACCAACACCCGTTTCATTACCATAGTCCTTAGCAGTGTCAAAGGCGCGATAACCTACCTCAATTGCTTGACGTATTGTTTTTCTAACGTCATCGTTGTTGATGAGCCAGGTACCCAGCTGAATTTGAGGCATTTTTATTCCGTTGTTTAATGTTATTGTTTTATCAGAGTACACACTTTACACCTCTACATTTTATCTAATATGTTTCTGCCTCTTCTATTCCCTATATGTGCATAGTTATTTAAAAACTTAGTCGTCTTATAATTTTTAATTCCTTTGCATCTTACTTATAGCATACACCAATATATCACTAAATCCTATACGTATATCAGAAATATTGTATCAACTATGAGACCATGTCATCATTTAAGCCCGCTATAAAGTGCGTCATATCAAGTCCTCTATGCTTTCTTATATTATAGAAATTTTTTAGTAATTCTATACGTTTTTTGAATTTAAACCATAAAAAAGAAAGGGCTGATTATTAACGCATCAACTCTTTCTCCTCAGTCTCTTAATTCCCATTACCTATAATACTAGATTTAAGTAGGAAAACAAGCTTTTTTAGAGGTTATAAAGGCAATTTATGTTATTTTTAATAAATATATTTGTATAGTCTCAGTACATACATAAATAGTTGATTGCTATATTACAAAATTATTACATTAGCAGCTTTTATATTTTTGCTATAATATATATGCATATATATTATAGCTTAGAAGCAACTATTTTAAGCAACTTCTTAGCGATCTCTATCTTACTCATCCGCGCCCAACGATTAATTGTCCCATCTTTATCTAAAAGCGTAACTTGATCTTGATCATTGCCAAAAACATTTTGCGACACATCATTAGCCACAATCATATCTGCACCTTTAGATTGCAGTTTCTTTTCAGCATTCTGCATTAAATCATTAGTCTCTGCAGCAAAGCCCACCACGATCTGGTTTTCTTGTTTATGATGAGCTATCGTTGCCAAAATATCGGTCGTCTTAACTAAAGTTAAATTTAGAGTTGGTTGCTGAACTTGCTTTTTTAATTTATGATCTGCCACTTTTTGCATACGCCAATCAGCTACCGCAGCTGCCATAATTAAAATATTAGCCTGCTTAAAATGTTTTTCTATCGCCTGTAGCATATCTTCACTTGATCGCGCAGAAATCAAATCAATCTTAGAGTTTCGAGGCAACGTAGTAGTGACATTCCCATAAATCAATTTTACCTGTGCACCCAAACTTGCTGCTGCCGTTGCAATTGCGATTCCCATTTTGCCGCTGGAGCGATTTCCAATAAAACGAACAGGATCAATTGGTTCCTCAGTTCCACCTGCTGTTACAATTATTGTCTTATCTTGGAGAAGCTTTTTCTGTTTTAAGAAATCTTCAACCCACTTAACAATGTCGGTGATTTCTGGCATTCTCCCCTTAGCTGCATAGCCTTCTGCTAGCATTCCTGTTGCCGGATCCATAATCTGGACTCCGTTTTTGCGCAAAAAAGATAAATTACGTTGAGTCGCCGGGTTAAACCACATCTGATCATTCATAGCAGGTACTACTAGCTTAGGAGCCGCAGTAGCTAGAATTGTCGTACTAGCTGCGTCATCGGCGATTCCAACAGCCATTTTAGCAATAAAATTTGCTGTAGCTGGTAAAACTAACGCTAATTCAGTCCAGCACGCCAAATGTACATGAGGAATGCTAGCTTCATTTTCTTTACTCCATAAGTCATCTAGAACTGGATACTTAGTTAAGGCGGCAAGAGTATTACTGGTTACAAAATGCTCAGCGTTTTTAGTCATTACAATTCTAATTTCATGACCCTTTTTCTCCAAATCACGGATTGCCTCTACTGCCTTATAAGCCGCAATCCCACCTGTCATATATACTGTTATTCTCGTCATCTTAATCCCTTCATGTTTCAATTTAATTTTATTTTATCATTAAGTAAAAAAATAGTAGAATATCTTTCGGGGATCATATTTTGGAGGAAAAATGAAACTTATTTGTAAATTATTATTGCTCTTATTACTAGGGGCGAGTTTATCTGCTTGTAGCAACTCGGCAGCACCAACACCACCAAAAAATAATGTTGACACTGTCAAAATCGTTGATCAATCAGTTAAACCCAAAAAGCCACATCATCCAGCTAAACCAATGAATGGCACTTTGCCAAGCTCACCACTGCTACATAATTTGAATAAAAAAAAGACAATTTATACCGATTTAAATAAAGTGCTAAAGAAGAAATGATTTACTGTCATTTCTTTTTTTGAAAAGAAATATGTTGTCTTCTTTTGTTTGCTTCGATAAAATCAATAGTATTAAAGAAAGGATTTTATACATATATGCCAAATTTATCTAGTGACTTAACTCCTATTATTAACAAAAGACTTAATAATTTATCCGCTTCTAAAATTCGTGCATTTGATCAAAAAGTCTCAAGTATTCCTGGTATTATTAAGTTAACCATTGGTGAACCTGATCTAAATACGCCAGATCATATCAAAAATGCCGCAATCCGTGACATCCAAGCTAATGATTCACACTATGCTCCTCAAGCAGGTAAACCGGAACTACTTGATGCAATTAGTAACTATCTTGAACGCAAAATTGGTATTCATTACGATCCTACAAGTGAAATCTGTGCAACTGTTGGTGCTACAGGTGCTTTAAACGATGTCTTCATGGCCTTGCTTAATCCTGGTGACAAGATTCTAGTGCCAACCCCAGTTTGGGCACTTTACTTTCAATTAATCAAATTGACTGGTGCAATTCCTATCCAAATTGATACCAAAAAAGATAATTTTATCCTCACCCCTCAACACTTACGCCATGTTTTAGACGGTCGTGGCAAGGGAGCTAAGGCGATTATTCTTACTAACCCATCTAATCCAACTGGCCGCGTTTATCCCGCTGAAATTTTAAAAGAACTTGCAGAAGTAATCAAAGAATATCAAATTTATTCTGTAACTGACGAAATTTATGCAGAACTTGTTTATGACACAGTAAAGCACCATTCACTTTCTGAATATATTCCAGATCGCAATATCTTAATTTCTGGCGTATCTAAAGCTTACGCAATGACTGGTTGGCGATTGGGCTACATAGCAGGTCCCAAGGAAATAATGCAAAGCATTTGTAAAATTAATGCTTTCTTAGTCACAGCGGTGACAGACAACGTTCAGATGGCGGCGGTTGAAGCCTTAAACAATGGACACGACGATCCCAAAGAAGCGAAAAAAATTTATGAATTGCGTTTGCAATTTATGAAAACTGGGCTGGAAAAAGTTGGCTTTGAAATGGCCACACCTCAAGGTGCTTTCTATATTTTCGCTAAAATTCCAGAGCAATATGGCACTGATGACGAGCAATTTGCCTTTGAATTAGCCCAAAAAGCTCAAGTTGGTGTAACTCCTGGTCGTTATTTTGGTAAAGGTGGCGAAGGATATGTTCGTCTTTCCTATGCTTCTTCAAATGAACAAATGCAAGAAGCTCTAAAGCGTATTATCAATTTTGTAAAAAATCTTTAAAACTGTATCAAAAAAGGCGATCCTTTGGATCGCCTTTTTTATATCTTAATTTATTACTTGTCCCAAGTTGAGTTTTCTTCAGCATCCTCTGCTGCCATCTTTTCAAGACGAGCTTCAGTTGCTTTAACACTATCTTGGTACTTGTCTTCAACTTCAATACCTAAATCATTCAATTGTTGATCAGCAACTGGAGCTGGAGCATGCATCATTGGTTCTGAAGCACTAGCATTCTTAGGGAAGGCCAATACGTCACGGATATTATCCTTGTCGGCAAGCATCATAGCAAATCTGTCAAGACCAATAGCTAAACCTGCGTGAGGTGGGAAGCCCATATCTAAGGCATCCATCAAGTAACCGAATTGTTCATAAGCACGTTTCTTAGTGAAGCCTAATGCCTTGAACATGTTTTCTTGGGTTGAACGCTTGTGAATACGAATTGAGCCACCGCCCATTTCATCACCGTTCATAACGATGTCGTAGCTGCGTGCGTGAGCCTTATGAGGTTCAGTAGTCAATAATTCAACGCCCTTATCATCTGGCATGGTGAATGGGTGGTGAGCTGCAACCCAACGACCAAGACCTTCATCATATTCGAATAATGGCCAGTCAACAACCCAGACAAAGTCATAAACGCCCTTAGGAATAATACCAGTTTCATGAGCAAATTCACGACGCAAGTGGTTCAAACTGTCACAGCAGACCTTCCACTTGTCAGCGATGAAGACAACTAATTCTCCACCTTCAAGATTGAATTCCTTCTTCAAAGCTTCCTTGTTTTCATCAGTTAAAAAGCGTGCAACAGGGCCTGAGAATTCGCCATCTTCAAACTTAACCCAAGCTAAACCCTTAGCGTGAAAACGTTTGATGAAGTCAGCCTTCTTGTCGATCTTCTTGCGTGAGTATTCCTTAGCACCATTCTTAACGGCAATACCCTTAACGAAGCCGCCGTCAGCGATTGCACCTGAGAATACCTTAAAGTCACTATCCTTAAAGATTGGGCTTAAGTCATGAATAAGCATGCCGTAACGTGTATCTGGCTTGTCACAACCGTACCTGTTCATTGAATCAGTCCAAGTAATTCGCTTAATAGGAGTCTTAAGGTCGATACCCTTAACATCCTTCATAATCTTCTTTAAAAGACCTTCAGTGTAGCCTTGGATAGTTTCTTCGTCAGCAAATGACATTTCCATATCGATTTGAGTAAATTCAGGTTGACGGTCACCACGCAAGTCTTCGTCACGGAAACAACGAGCTAACTGGTAGTACTTGTCAAAACCAGCACCCATTAATAATTGTTTAAACAATTGTGGTGATTGTGGCAAAGCGTAGAAACTACCTGGGTAAATTCTTGATGGAACTAAGTAGTCACGTGCACCTTCTGGAGATGACTTGCCTAAAATTGGGGTTTCAATATCAATGAAGCCATTCTCGTCAAAGAATTCGTGCGTTGCACGCAAAATTTTTGAACGTAAGATGATAGCTTGTTGAACTTCTGGACGACGAAGGTCAAGGTAACGGTACTTTAATCTAGTTTGTTCTGAAATTTCTACACCGTTCTTAATTTCAAATGGAGGGTTCTTAGCTTTATTTAAAATAATAATATCAGTAGCGTCAACTTCAACTTGACCAGTCTTCATATCTGGGTTGACTTCTGAACGCTTAACAACTTTACCCTTAACTTGAAGAACGTATTCATTGCCAAGAGAGTCGGCAATATCCATCAAGTCCTTACCAGAATCCTTATTAACCACAATTTGTACTAAGCCTTCACGGTCACGCAAGTCGATAAATACCAAGTTGCCCAGGTTACGTACACGTTGTACCCAACCATAAAGATTTACATTTTCGCCGATATACTTTTCAGTAATATTGCCACAATAATCTGTTCTTTTTTCAATCTTTTCCATTATGCTAATCCTTTAATTCTCCCATTACCTTACTCATATCATTGAGATCTTCTAAACTCAAATCAATGGTCTTGCCATCAGCCAAACGCTTAACGTTTAAGACGCCATTTTCAAGTTCTTTTTCACCCAAAGTAATAACGAACTTAGCATGATCACGGTCAGCCTTCTTAAATTGCGCCTTAAGCTTCTTTTGGTTAACGTCAAAATCAGCTTCAAAGCCTTGCTTACGCAAGCTTCTAGCAATCTCGATTGCTTTTTGGGCGGTTCCTTCACCGATATTAGTGATGAAGAAATCTAAGCCTTCATTCTTAAACAAAGCAGGATTTTGCTTTTCCAAAACAAGCATTAATCTTTCTTCACCAATACCAAAACCAACAGCTGGAGTAGCTGGGCCATTAAATTCTTCTACCAAATGGTCGTAACGACCACCGCCTAAGATAGTAGTAGCTGATTCCCAAAGACTCTTATCTTCAACCATGAATTCAAAAATTACGCCAGTATAGTAGTCAAGACCACGAACTAAGTCATCGTCAATGACATAATCAATGCCCAATTGATCCAGCATCTTTAAGATTGCTTCAAAGTTAGCCTTAGAATCGTCATCCAAGAAATCACGAATCTTAGGTGCATCTGGCAAGAACTTCTTGTCGCAGTCATCCTTTGAATCTAAGATACGAAGAGGATTATCACGCAATCTTCTTTGTGAATCCTCTGATAATTCATCCTTTACCGGAGTAAAGTAATTTACCAAAGCATCATGGTAATCCTTACGCACTTGTTCATTACCTAAAGTATTGATATGCAGTTGATAATTCTTAACGCCCAATTCACCCAGCAAATCATGCCCCATCATGATAGTTTGCACATCTGATAATGGGTTGCTTGAGCCAAAACTTTCAACTCCGATTTGGTGAAATTCGCGTTGACGACCTGCTTGTGGTCTTTCATATCTAAAAGTTGATTCCATGTAGAAAACGTTAAATGGCTTAACTACTTCTGGAGCGTACATCTTGTCTTCGACGTAAGCACGAACTACGCCAGCCGTACCTTCTGGACGTAAAGCAATATGACGACCGCCTTTGTCGTTAAAATCATACATTTGCTTTTCTACAATTTCTGAACTGTCACCACTGGAACGTGAAAAAATCTCATAATTTTCAAAACTAGGCGTGCGAATTTCACGGTAATTGGCACGATTGAAGAAGTTTCTTGCAGTTTCTTCGACTTTTTGCCATGAACCAGATTGATCAGGCAAAATATCAACTGTACCTTTTGGTTTTTGAACTCTCATTTAATCATCCTTTTTATATTTTGCTATCTTGATAAAAATAAAAAGCACCCCTGAAATTAATCAAGGGCGCTCAAATTAGCACGGTACCACCTTTTTTGGTTGCTGCGATTAACGCTCGCCAAACGATCCATTATCTGATAAAGGTGTCACAGATTCTGATCTATCTGCTCTTGCACCACAACAAGCAGTCTCTAAAAATAGATCATCGCTAATCTTCATTCTTTGTCATCGATAATTCTTTTTTAGCTTATATTTTTACAGCTTTAAAGTCAACCTTTGTAAGCGATTTTTTACAAATCCAAAACGATTGTAAATGGTCCATCATTTTCTAGGTCAACCTGCATATCAGCACCAAACTCACCAGTTTCAACATGAAAGCCATCTGCTTCAAGTTCTTTGTTAAAGTCTTCCCATAGTTCTTTAGACTTCGGAGGACGCATGGCATCAACAAAGCTAGGACGATTGCCCTTTTTAGTATTAGCCATTAAAGTAAATTGACTAACACTTAAAATTTCACCGCCGACATCTTTTAAAGATAAATTAGTTTTGCCCTCTTCATCTTCAAAAATTCGCATCTTAGCAATCTTATCGGCTGCTTTTTTAACAACAGAGAGTTCATCTCCGTTCTTGATGCCGACTAGCAACATAAACCCTTTGCCGATCTTGCCAACAGTTTTGCCAGCAATATTTACCTTGGCGTGATTAACTCTTTGAATTACAACTCTCATTAATTATCTGACCTCTTAGTTTCGTAAACATCTGGAATGTCGCGTAATTTACTTAAAATTTCATCAAGCTGATCGGCATTCTTAACCGCCACAGTAACGTACATATGAGCAATATTGTCTTCATTAACTTTACCAGAAATATTGGTAATGTTTTTGGTAAGTGAATTCAACTTGTTAATGACATCGCTCAATAAATTAGAGCGATTGTAGCCAAAGACTTCGATATTGGCGCTGAATGACTGAACACTGTTTTCTTCAACATTTTCCCATTCCACATCGATCAAACGCCCTTGCTGTGCCGCTTCCTTGGTAATGTTGCGACAATCTGCTCTATGAATCGTTACTCCGCGACCTTTGGTAACATAGCCAATAATCTTGTCACCTGGAACAGGATTACAACACTTAGCCAAATGAAGCATTAAATCACTGACGCCTTGTATCATAACGCCATTCTTATGCTTTACCTTCATAGCTGAATTGGTGTTCTTTTTTGGCTGTTCCTCTTGTATGGACTGTTGACCAGAATTCAGAATCTTTTCTTCTAATTCTTTTTGCTTTTGCTTCTCATCTTCACGACGTAAATCAATTGTTAAACGGTTGACTACGGCCTGTGCAGATAAATCGCCAAAGCCCACTGCAGCATACAATTCATCTGGAGTATGGTAATTGAAGTGATCTAAGATCTTCTCAATATGCTCTTTATCCATAAAATCTTTTGGAGCAAGATCTTCTTCACGGATCACATTAGCAAGCATTTGCTGTCCATGCTCAATGCTTTGTTCACGATCCTGACTTCTGAAGTAACGCCGAATCTTATTACGAGCTCTAGAAGTTTTAACAATATCTACCCAGTCGCGCGATGGTGTGGCATTAGTCTGCGTCATAATTTCAATGACGTCACCATTTCTTAACTTGTAATCTAGTGGTACTAACTTATTGTTAACCTTTGCCCCTACGGCATGACTACCAACTTGAGTATGAATTGCATATGCAAAATCTAAAGTTACTGATCCCTTAGGCAATTCATATACTTCACCTCTTGGGGTAAATACATATACACGGTCCGAGAAAATATCGCTTTTAACGGATTTCATAAATTCCCCAGCATCTTTAGTCTCATCCTTTAATTCAAGGATCTCACGTACCATGTCTAACTTTTCACCAGAAGAGGTAGTTTGCACACCGCTAAAGTTGCCACGCTTGTAAGCCCAGTGAGCAGCAACACCGTATTCAGCAACTTCATGCATTTGTTCAGTTCTAATTTGAATTTCTAGAGGTCGACCACCCGGTCCAATAATAGTAGTATGGAGTGATTGATAGCCGTTGACCTTAGGCATGGCAATGTAGTCCTTAAAGCGGCCTGGCATCGGTTTCCATTCGGTATGGACGGCACCTAAGACCGCATAACAATCACGCACATTTTTAACAATTGCACGGACAGCCAACAAATCGTAAATTTCATCGAAGTCTTTGTGCTTATTGACCATCTTTTTGTAAATAGAATAAATATGCTTAGGACGGCCATAAATCTCGTACTTAATGCCCAATTCATCCAAAGTCTTTTTCAATGTCTTAATGGTATCAGCGATATATTTTTCACGTTGACTTCTCTTAACGTCCATCAAATTAACAATGCGATAGTAAGCTTCTGGGTTAAGATAGTGAAAACTCATGTCTTCTAGTTCCCACTTGATTGTCCCAATACCTAAACGGTCGGCTAGTGGTGCATAAATATCCATGGTTTCAGAAGCAATTCTGCGTTGCTTATCGGGACGCAAATGCTGCAGAGTATGCATATTATGCAAACGATCAGCTAATTTGACCATAATGACCCGCAAGTCCTTAGCCATTGCGATCAACATTTTACGGTGATTTTCAGCCAAAAATTCTTGATGAGACTTATATTCGTATTTATTTAATTTAGTTACGCCATCAACGATAAAGGCGACATCTTCACCAAATTTTTCTTTTAATTCATCGTTAGTAACTGGCGTATCTTCCACTGTATCATGTAAAAAGCCAGCGGCTACAGTATCTGGATCTAATCCTAAAGTTGCTAAAGTCCCTGCAACTTGAGTGGGATGAATAATATAAGGTTGTCCAGATGCCCGTTTTTGTCCAGCATGGGCCTTATCAGCAAATTCATATGCTTTCTCAACAAAGGCAACTTGATCATCATTCATATACTTTTTGCAGGCATCAATTACCTGATCATGAGTCATTTCAACGTATTTGGACATTCTGGTCATCCCTTCTAGCGATAAATATTCTTATTCATTAGTCCGAAAACTTCAATTATTAAATAAATTAAACCAAACATTAAATTATAGAGTGCAAAATGCGGCAAAATTGCTAAACAAAATAGGATCGGCATTAACAAAATCCAACCATAATTAAGCTTCAATCGTACGATTAAACAACCCAGATGATAGGCAATTGCACAGTTAATTACGAAAAAAAGCAATCCTAAACGCCAAGCAATTGGTATCCGGCAAAGACTGAAAATATAAGGCAAAACCGCAGCTAAGATACTCCACCAGATGAGCGGCATCCAAACATACTTACTCATTTTTTTAACTATTGGAATTTCTTGGGTCTTCTTTCCACCATTTTTCATTAAAAATCTATGCCTCTCATTAAAGTTTAATTTAATTGATATTATTTTACCACGTTTATTTATCTTTTCTAGTAATTGCTAACCCAATCCAGCGACCTTGTCTCATAGTTAGATCAATCTTGAACCCATTCTCAGCAAGAGATTTTTGAATCTTAGGCAACTGCTTGTAATCAATCCCTGAAAAGATAACCTTTCCTCCTTCATTTAGATGGGCGTCCATTTGCGGAATCAAATCAAGCAAAATTTCAGCTAAAATATTAGCTACAATAATATCAAACTTTCCTTTAACATCAGCTAATAAACTAGTCTTTTGCACTCGAATATTTTTGATTTGGTTCAAGGCAGCATTCTGCTTAGTTGCAGTCATTGATTCATCAGAAATATCAGTAGCTAAAATATCAGTAGCACCTAATTTCGCCGCTGCAATGGCTAAAATACCGGATCCAGTACCAACATCAACCACACTAATTGGCTTTTTAGTAATATCGCGTTCAAGCCCCATCATCGCAAGTTGAGTAGTCTTATGATTGCCAGTACCAAAGGCTAAACCTGGATCAAGCTTAATCAGCTTTTGATCCTTAAAAGCTGGCTGATAGTCTTCCCATTCAGGAACGATTGCTAAGTGTCTTGAAAAATCAATGACATGGTAGTACTTCTGCCAAGCGGTATTCCAATCTTGATCTTTAATGTAAGAAGTAGTAATTTTTGCATCCCCAATCTTAAGACCATAACCTTGCAGCTCTTGCAACTTTTCCGCAAACTTTTTAACTAAATCATCCTTATCTGCTTCTTCGTCAAAATAAGCATAAAAATAGGTATCCTTAGGTAAATCCTTAATATCATCCATCTCAACCACGGTTGAGTCATGCAACCACCCTGCTTGTTCAAAATCGTTGCGCTGTCTAGACTCAATCCCTAATGCATTTAGATTATCCATTGCATAAATGCCAAGCGCATCTTCTACTTCATGACTAGTGTCAATTTTAATAATTAATAATTTCATTAATGTAAAACTCCTTTGGGATTTTCTTTGAGCAATGCTATCATGATTAAAGGTGATAAATATGTCAAAGAAGAAAAATAAAAAGAATAAACTTGAAAAAACATTAGTAGAAAAAATTTTAGACCAACATAAGATCAAGTATCATCAAGCTTCATTTGCGGTAACCAAAGATAAAGGTGGGGTCGCACAAATGGACACTTCTATTTTAGAAGAGAAAGAGCATTTAGTCTACAAAACCTTGGTTTGTGAAGGAAATAAAACTGGCCCTTTAGTTGGGGTTGTGCCCATTACTGAGCATCTCAGCATGAAAAAATTGGCTAAGGTATCTGGTAATAAAAAATGTGAAATGCTTCCTTTAAAGAAATTAGCCAAAACGACAGGTTACATTCATGGTGCAAACACTCCAATTGGTATTTATTTTAAGGAAAAATTACCTATTTATCTTGATGATTCAATGAAAAAGAACGATGAAATTGCTGTTTCAAGTGGTGAACTTGGTCGAAGCGTTTTTCTCAATCCAAAAGACTTGGCTAAGTTCTGTCATGCTCCATTCGTTGATTTAAAAGAGTGAAAGCGCTTCAAATTTATTAAGTCATTATCTTATTTTTATGTTAAACTAGTTTTGTACCACATGTAGAACGTGACTGATTATAGAAGAAGATGACTGAATTGAATATATTATTAGGGATTGTCGGCTTTACAGTCGCTATTATCGCTGCACTTGTTGTGACAGCATTAGCAATAGCCAAATAAAGTTGCAAGTTAATGATATTTAAAAATGAGTAGTTTAATACTGCTCTTTTTTTATTGTTTCATATTGATGATCGCTATTTTATATTTATGTACATAAAATATTGTCATGTGAATACTTTTTACTTGATATATAGATTTTTGTAAAAAAACTTTAAATTAATTCATAATTTTTATGAATATCGTTATTTATTTGTGCTAGTGTAAGAATGACTTAAGAAAGATCATTCTTTTAAATTTCCAATAATACGAGGTCTAGATATGAAACATAAAAATGATTTAATTTTTAATAATAAATTTAATGGTAAACCCAAATTTGGCTTTAGAAAATTAACTGTTGGCCTAGCTGCAGTGACACTAGGAACCGCCTTTTTCTTAGAAAATGGTCAATTAGTGCAAGCTGATACACAAAATAATCCTGAATCAGTCTCTCAAGTGAAGACCAAAGCTAAGTCACAACACCCCAAAGCAGATGAGGTTTCTAACCCGGCATCCGCAGACTTTAATAAACAGACGGACACTACCCTTAAATCAAATGATAAAGCTCCAGCAACCAATAATACTTTAAAAGCTTCAATAACTGATAGTACTTTAAATGATAATGATAAAGAAACTTCCCTTGATGTAAAAAAGAGTAACCACCCTTATTCTGCTTTCTTTGAAAGAAAAACAGTTGCTAATGAAACAATCAAGGTTACTGCAAACAAAACAGATAAAGACGGAAATAATACTACTCCCATAGATAAACAAAAAAATGTATCCTTAATGGCAGGTCAAGATACAGTAAATATTACTATTAAAGTTACTAATCCAAAATTAGATAATAACAGTTCCTTAACTATTAATTTGCCAAATGCTGGAAAAAACAAAGATTTTAAAATTCCTTATCAAAAGCAAATAATTCCTGATAAAAACGACAAGAAATCAACTTGGACCATCGTTCCTAGCGAAGATAAACAAAATGGCAGTTCAATTGTGGCTAAATGGTCTTCTCCAACTATGAGACAACCTCAAGATTTAAAACTTACTCTTCCTGTTCAAGGTAATTCAGATTTTATTAAACGTGATACTAATGATCAAAAATTTGCTATTAAAGTCAACGATACTTCATATACTGCCTTCACCGCCGATCTAAAGCCTTATCAAGAAAAAGTTTCAAAGAGAGAAATTTTAAAAGGCTTCCTAATGGGCGTAAAAACCTTCAATAGTGTTAACGGTAGCTATGCCGAAAAAAGCAACTTTTCAACAGCTGATATTAAGGATTTTAAATTAAACGAAAATAGCAAAATTCTTCAATGGGGAATTTACTTCAATTATGGTAGTCAAAAAAACAATACTAACCTTTATTCATTAATAAATGCCACTTTTGGTACTTCTTTTAGTTCCGGTCAAATTTTAATTCCATCTTCTATTAAGGTATTTGAGGTCCCGACTGGTATGGCAGTTGATAACAATGGCTATCGTCATGGAGTAGCTGATTACTATCACGATCCACAAGACCAAACTCAAAATTCTACTTACTATAATCAGATTGCAACTGGACAAAATCAAAAACCAGAATTCGAAAATCTATTAAAAACAAATTTAACATATGTTGATTCGACTACTAAAAAAGACCACAATGGATTTAAAGTTTCACAAAAAGGGCCATTTAAAATAAACGGTAATAATAACTATGGTAAACACGCTTACTTTATTCAACTAGATACCTTTTTAGGCAATGCTACTGCAATTCCTAATGACAGTACTACTATTGCATATACTCACACTTTAAATGGAACTGGTGAACAAATTGACCACCAAACTACAAGCTGGACTAATAAAATAAGTGGTGAATCGGACAGTAATATTGATCAACAAACCAAATTTATTAATTATCAAATTAATCACGTTTATAAAAATGGTAGTAGATTATCAAATAGTCCTTTTGATTCGACTACTGCTACAATTAAATTCTTATCAAAAGATAACGGAAAAACTTGGACTAAGTATAGCGAAGATAACGGAAAAACTTGGAAAGATATTTCAAATAATAAGATTATCATTAAACCTAATGCTTCAAAACAAGCTGCTAAAAAATATACAGCTGATTTCGGGCAAATGATCGTTACTAAGAATGATCAACACTTTAATTTAAACTCTGATCATCAACTGGTTATTAATACTGCTTCAGCACAAAATGAGGACAAATATGTCATCACTATTCCATATTATGTAACAGAAGCCGCTCATGTTACTTTCTACGATGACACGGATAATGAACCTCTAGATACTTATTTAAGCCAACACTCACAAAAAACAAAGATCGATGACAATTACCAAAAGCAAGACAATAATTCTACTCAACAAGATATCTCCTTTAAAAATGCAGACTCAGTTGTAAGCTTTTTGACAAATAACCATTACATATTCAATGGCGTTACTGGTAAAGGCTCTACTACAAATAAAAAATATTCCAATATCTCATATGGCAAATTCGATAATAACGAAAATGTAGATCAAACTTTTGTTTTACACTTTATACATAACGTTAAGAATGAAAAAAAGATTGCTAGTGTCAAAGAGCATATCTCTTACTACTATGAGAATGGTCCCAAGCAAGGTTAAAAAGTTCCTGCTACTTATCGGCCACTAGACTACGAACTGAATTTTGTCAGAAATATAAAAACTGACCTAGTAACTCACAAGTCAACTGAAAGCAATTGGATTTTAGATTCGGCTAAAGACAATAGCAATATCGAGCTGGCATTTAAAGCAATTCCATTTGGTAAACTGCCACAAAATTTAGATGATCATTATAAATTAAATCCCGAGGGTAAGTTTATTATTACAGATACTTCTGGCAAACATGAGACTGAAGAATTGCTGATTGTCAAAGGAAAAAATGGCAAGATTCAACTGATTACATTCAACAATAATGAAATCTCGGCTTTGCCAGCTAACGCTAAAATTGATGTTCAAGTACCTTACGATGTAATTAGTCCTATCCCAACGCCACAGCCTAGTCCTAATCCATCAAAGCCTCAGCCAACAGTACCTACTCAACCAGTTAATCGACTAAACCAGCTCAGCCCACTGAGCCTATTGAGCCTACCCAACCCACTAAACACAAGACTTCTACTCGTCATCCTAAACAAATAGTTAAGAAAACTGGTAAACAATCACATAATTGGAGCAATAATAATAATCCATGGGGTGAAAATGGCAAGTATCATAAACGTAATGAACGTCAACATGATTATCGTCATAGCAATATTCCTAAGAGCAGTTCATTCAATAATACTGAACCTAAAGGGAATAACTTATCTAACGTAAGCATTCAAAGTAAAAACCAAGGCTATAATACCCTTCCGCAAACCGGAGAAAATAAAGCGAAATTAGACATTCTTGGTCTAAGCTTAGTTGCATTAGGTGGCTTAATTAGCTTAGCAATTGATAGAAAAAAGCATAAAAACTAATTCAAAATCACAAAAAAAGAGACGAAACTTAAATTTCGTCTCTTTTTCATTTAATCTGCATGTCTCCACTTCTTGTCTGTCAAGATACGAGCAGCTAGCAACCCTAATGGCAAGGCAATCACAATCATCAATGCTTCAGTAATCCAGTAAGCACCAATATTAATATTCGTCACCCCAAAATTAAATACGGCACGATA
The DNA here is from genome assembly GCF_900103655.1 of Lactobacillus kefiranofaciens. GTDB lineage: Bacteria > Bacillota > Bacilli > Lactobacillales > Lactobacillaceae > Lactobacillus > Lactobacillus kefiranofaciens. The sequence goes on along the minus strand of NZ_FMXC01000007.1, from coordinate 29,711 downwards.
CATATACAGACCTGGCACCATAATAACAATTGAAGGAACAGTAATTGCAATTCTTGGAAAACCAACCTTTTTTCTAACGATACTTGCAAGTAGACCTGCCATTAACGCACCAATAAAAGCAGCTAAGGCAGGAGCCATATGACCATAGTCAAACAGACTTAGCCGCAAAGTATTCGCCATAGCGCCCATAATTGCGGCTGTAGCAGCCATATCTGGACGACTATTAAACATAATTGAGAAGCCAAATACCCCACAGAAACTGGCAATTAATCTTAAAAACGTGAGCATACCTGAATTTATATTTAACTTAGGCATTGATCCGGGATGCAAGTTCAAAATAGTGGCAACGCCCCAACCAACCATTGTAGCAATAATGATGATCAAAACGGCATAAGTCAGGCGTTCCAAACCTGAACGCATATCTAACTTTGACATGTCCAGACCAGATGTAATAAATGGAAAACCTGGAATCACAAACAGCATTGCACCGATATAGCCATATGCATGATGATAATCATAGTGAAATAGCAGTAACCCCAAGTGGAAACACAAAAAGTAAACTGCACAAGCAACTGCAACTGCTACAGCAATCTTTGACACCAAAGTCATCTTTTTCTTTCCCATACCTGCACGGACAAAGTTGCCTGCACCTGCGCCAAAGAAAGCACAGATAACTTCCGGCCAGCCTCCACCTAACAAGAATATAAAGCCTGCACAGGCTAATCCAGAACTTAAACCAGCAATTAATGAAGAATATGCTGATTTTTGGCTCTCAATCTCACGTAGTCGCTTATGAATCTGCCCAATCGTCCATTTACCATGGCCTGCTTCCAATTGACGGACAAATTTTTCCATCGCATTTAATTTGGTCATATTCACACCCGTGGATGGGAGTGACAATGTCTGTGAATAAGATTCATTATCTACATCAAAGCAAGTATATTCTATTGAAACTAGACCAATATCAGCCGAGCAAGTAATTCCCAATGTTCGAGCAATTGTATCCATTGAATCTCGCACACGCCAAGCACCAGTACCGCAACTCAAAAGCATAATCCCGACACGACCAACGATCGATGCTTTATCAACCAGAGTGGCATCTTGAGCCATGGTATCATCATCACTCTTAAAAAATTCTTCCCATAGAATTTTCATATGATGTTTTTTCGATAAATGGTATTCTCGTTCCTTTTCTTTCATCAGTAATGTTTACTTTCCCTCACAATTTTAAAATTTAGCAAAAATTAACTTCTCTATTTTAACACATTTTGGAGGAGGCAATTTATTGATACTTTTTCAAAATTTTATACGCCATTTGACTATTTTAAATTTATAATTAACATATCAATTAAAAAGTGATAAAGGATGGATAAAAATTGGCACAATTAACTGATCAAGAACTTGCTGGAATTGCACATGACTTTTATTTAAGCAAGCTAAATATTGCAGAAATTTCACAGAAATATGATCTTTCACGCTATCTAATTGCTAAAGCATTAGAAGATGCAGAGAACCGTGGAATTGTAAAAATTCAAATCACTCATCGCATTAAGCGTAACCAACAACTAGAACGAGAATTTCAAAAAAAGTTCAATCTTAAAGAAGCATTCATTTTGCAAAGTTCTGAAAATAAAGATGAGGATGCAGAAGCCATCGTTAACTTCGCTGCTAAACAGATTGAAACTTATTTAAAAAATGCTAAAACAATCGGCATCAGTTGGGGTTCCACGATGCGTGGCATTATTAATGACTTTGACGAAAAAAACTTAAATCAGCTTTATTTCGTTCAATTATTAGGACAGGCAATTAATGCTAACCGTCGCAAGAATCCATTAGCTCAAAAAGCAGCAGAAAAATTGCACGTACAAAGTCTGTCTTTACCAGCGCCTCTTTATATGCTCAATTCTGACTTGATTATGGAATTAAAACGCGAGCCTTATTTTGAAGTGATTGAGACCTGCTATCATAATTTAGATCTACTCTTCACAGGGATTGGCACCATGCAGTCAATCAAAGTTAATCAGTTCTTAGACAGAAATTATGTACCTATATTGTTTAAAGATATCCCCGAAGAAAAAGTTGCAGGTACAATCATGGGCCGACCTTATGATATCGACGGTCACTTTTTCCAGAATTTTGAAAAGCATATCTGTGGTGTTTCTATTACTGATATTATGAAAACGCCGATTCGCTTTTGCGTTGTTCGAGATCAATTTAAAGCAACCGCATTACTTGGTGCTTTAAGAACTGGAACATTAACTCATCTAGTGACAAATGATGTCATCGCTAACCGTGTTTTACAAAATATGGCATAATTTTATTGGAGGAAAAAATGAAAAAATCTAAATACGACATCTGGATTGGGGCGATCAATTTAATTAATTGCTTACTCTTCATTGCATCATGGTTTGCAATCTTTGGTGCCGATTTTACTACTAGGGTAGCAATGTTCTTTTATCTATTTGCCTGGATTGGCGTAATTATTAATGCCATCGCTGTAGTTCAATCCCATAACTTGCAGATCTCGCTAGTCGGACCGATCCTGGGCGTAGTTGGCAATGCACTATACGGCTTCACTGCCGTCTTAGCTTTGCCTGCTGTAATTGTTAATATAGTGTCTGCATTTTTTATCTTTATGCAGCACGTTAATCATTTTAAGACTAAATGAAAAAGCCGCCAAAAAATGGCAGCTTTTTTTAGCCTAAATATGAAATTGCTACTTCTAACTGAGCCAATTTCATGATAACTTGCGCTACATTTTCTTGAGCAACATCTACATAGATCTCATAATGTTCCGGATCAAATTCATAGCCTGAACCATATGCGATATCCTGTGCTGTCTCGTTTAATTCCTTGTCCTCAGCCTTAGGATCAAGTTTGAACAAAATTCGTCCGCCATCAGTAATTCGCCAATAATCACCATGGTCTTCTGCCCAAACATACACAGTATCGCCATATGCATCAATCATGATAGTTGCAATTTGCATAGTATGTTCGTCTACCCAAATAGTTTTAGTTTCAGTAGCTACATAAGCGCCAATTTTCATATTTAGTTGTTCTGTTCGTTCTTTTTTATTCATTATTTTACCTCGTTAATTAGCGTTCTTTTTACGATGCTTATCTTTCTTATTGTCTATCGTAATAATCTTAGGTCTCTTAGGAATCGGCGGCGTAATGACTTCATAATTGCGTAAACGACGTTCTAAATAATCATCAAGTCGTTGCGTCATATTCTCATGTACAATTATTGTCATTGCACTCACCTCTTTTTTAAATTATAGCATCTAAAAATGCAAATTAAACAAAGTGATTACTAGGTAAGTCATCCCACTAGCAATTACAGGGCCAGCTGCACCCCCCCCTTAAATACTACCACACCAATGATAGTACCTAATACTAAAGCCACTGTAACTTGCGGAACAGCCGCCAACTGGTCAACACCATATCTCGATAAAATAGCTACTGCAATACCAGCAATAATTGCAATCCATCCAGCTGGTGATTTAAAAGTTTTAACCAAATCTTTAAAACCAATCTGTCCAGTAGCAATTGGAATTAAAATTGCCACCGAGATCACGGTTACTCCCCAATTAATTCCTTTTGCTTGAATCGTAGGCAGCCACTTACTGGTAAATGGTAATAGCTTAAAAAGCATAACTACTCCTGTGGCAATGATTAGCGACATATTTTTACCAATTACGGCCACTGCTAAGACTAATGCTAAAAACAACCAACTTTCCATTTATATCCCCCATTATTCTAATTGCGTACAGTATTTACTTACTTTATCAAAAAATAAACTTCAAGACAAAATAAGTGAATTTTTTAAATAGAGCTGTCATACTATAGTTACTCAGGACAATAGATGTATATGCAAACAGTCTACCCTAAAACCGGTAGACTGTTTTGTTCTTCAAAAATAAAAAAGAGTTGACCAATCCTATTTTTGCATAGACTGTCAACTCTTTTTATTATTTTTATTCTCTAGTCTTTAACTTCTTTAATTGCATCAATAATTGTACCATCACGGTATTCAACTAAAGCAACAGTTCTATCAGTATATTCAAGTGGCTTTGGTGCACCAACTTGCTTTTCTGCCATCTTCTGCAAGTCTTTAATGTCCAAAATATTAAGTCCTGGAACATTCTTAAATGCCTTAATCAGGTCTTGACGAGCTGGATTAATTGCAATACCACGCTCAGTTACCAAAACATCGATTGATGAACCTGGGGTAACAATCGTTTCAACACTAGGTACAACAGTTGCATTTCTGCCACGAACAAGTGGAGCAGTAATAATCGTCATCTTAGCACCAGCTGCTGCGTCTTGGTGACCACCTACAGCGCCACGAATTACGCCATCAGAACCAGTCATTACATTAACATTAAAATCAGTATCAATTTGCAAAGCTGATAAAATAGAAACATCAAGGTTATTTACTACGGCACCCTTGTTATGTGGATCAGCGTACCAAGAAGCATCAATTTCTTGTTGATTCTTATTATTAGCCATCGATTGTGCAGCACCCTTGTCAAAGTCCTGAACATCCATTACTTTTCTGACTAAGCCTTCTTCAAGTAAATCAGTAGTTGGCTTAGTGATACCACCTAAGGCAAATGAAGCAGTGATGCCGTCCTTGATCATGCTTTGACGAAGATAACGGGTTACAGCCAATGCGGCACCACCTGAACCAGTTTGGAAACTAAAGCCTTGCTTGTAATATGGTGAGTTAACGATTACTTGGTTAACCATTTGAGCAATCTTCAATTCCTTAGGGTCTTTCGTGAAACGAGTAGCACCTGAACCAATCTTATCAGGATCTCCTACCTTATCGACTTTAACTACATAATCAACTTGATCCTGCTTAATTGATGCAGGAGTATTTGGATAGTCAACAATATTATCTGTCAACAAAACCACTTTATTAGCATATCGTGCATCCATTAAAGCATAACCTAATGAGCCAAAGACAGCATCTCCATCTTGACCATTAGCGTTACCGGCTGGGTCTGATACAGGTACGCCTAAGAAAGCAACGTCAATCTTGATTTCTCCATCTTCAATTGACCGAGCACGATTGCCGTGTGAACGGAAAATAACTGGATTCTTCAAGCCGCCATGAGAAACGAAGTCACCTAAGGAGCCACGCATCCCTGAAGAAGTAATGTTAGTAATTACACCCTTCTTGATTGCTTCAATTACTTTATCATTCATTACACCAGTCAATGAACTTGGAGCTAAAGTCAAATCCTTGTAGCCCATCTTAATAATCTTATCCATAACTAAATTAAAGACAAAGTCACCATTTCTAAAGTGGTGGTGGAATGAAATTGTCATACCATCTTGCAAGTTATTCTTGATTACTTCATCAAGTGAATCAACAATCTTGTTTTGACCAGTAGTAACTCTGACTTTAGGAGCTACACGTTTTACTTCTGGATGACCAATTTCTGTAGTTTCAAATGGCTTTAATCCCATTTTGTTCATTAAATCGTCTGGTAATTCGCGTTTAACTTTATTCTCCAATGTAGTTACCTTCTTCATCAATCAAGTTAGAAGCCTTAGCAGTTTCAAGGACACGGGTTGCTTTTTCTACGACTGGTTTATCAACCATCTTACCGTTAAGTGAAATAACACCTGAACCCTTAGCTTTAGCTTCACGAATAGCATTTTCAACATTCTTGGCCTGTTCAATATCTTCTTTGGATGGGTTGAAGACTTTATTAACCATTTGAATTTGACGTGGATTTACCAAACTCTTACCGTCATAACCCAATTCATGAATATAATTGGTTTCACGATAGAAGCCTTCAGTATCCTTCATATTGGAGAAGACAGTGTCAAAAGCATATACATCAGCAGCACGAGCAGCTTGTAAAACCATGTTGCGAGCAAATTCCAATTCGCGACCATCTGGATAACGGTGCGTATGCATATCTGCAGTGTAATCTTCACCTGATACGGCTAAGCCCATCATTAATGGCGTTGCAGTAGCGATCTCTGGTGCATTCAAAACGCCCTTGGCACTTTCAATAGCAGCCATTACACCGATTGAGCCTTTTTCAATGCCATATTCATCTTCCCAGTGTTCAATATCCTTAACCAATTTTTGAATCATGGCTGCTGATTCAGTCTTTGGCAAACGAATAACATCGACACCAGCTTTAACCATCGCACGAACATCTTCGTCATAAAATGGCGTATCTTGTCCATTAACTCTGACAACAATCTCACTAACGCCAAAATCAACTGTCTTAATTGCTTCGTAAACAAGCATTCTGGCAGCATCCTTTTCGGTTAATGAAACTGAGTCCTCCAAATCAAGCATGATTGAGTCAGCACCATAAATACCAGCGTCCTTGATCATGGCTGGATTGTTGCCAGGTACAAACATCATAGTTCTACGCAAACGATTCTTAACGTAAGTCATTAGAGCACCTCCAAATCTGGCTTATCTTGCGTTTCAGTTGCACGTTGTGCTGCAGCTAAAGTACGAGCCTTGATTACACAGTCAAGTGCACCCTTATCAGTTGCCTTAACTTTAGCATTTTCAAGTCCGTAGCTCTTCAAAGTATCAGTAATTACTTTTCTAATTTGATCACCATATGCTTTTTCAACTTCCGATTCCAAATCGATTTCAATGCCGTTAGAACCTTTAGAAATCATGATTTGAATATCAGAACTTTCAAGTGTTCCAGCAACGGCTGTGGTTTTAATTTCCATCAATTTTCATTCCTTTCTTAATTCTGGATTGTAATTCATCCATGTTTTTTTTAACAAATTCATACGTTGTTGGCGGTACGAATTTACTGATTTCCTTTAACTTATCTGCCTTGATTAATTGTCTTACCTTAGTAGCAGTGACAATTTCTTGATTTTCTTGAAGGCGTTTAACAACTACTACATCAATATCATGTCCAAGCTCATCTATTAGACTTTCATTATAGAAGTTGGTGGTTTTTGAAAACGGTTCTTGACCTAAATAACGTTTGTGAATGTTTAAGTCCGGGGCAATCTTATTTTTGAATACAGCAGCATCGATTACTGTTTGTACTTTGATTAAATCGGCTGGTGTTTTTAAGAAATATGCTGGAAAAGTTGCCGGTGATACCATATAGTCTCCACCTGAGACAACCTTCACATTGGCAAATGCCTTAGTGCCCGCTTTAACCAATTCGAGACGCTCATCAAAACTAAACAATGAAGCATCATTAGCGACAACGAAAACGTAAACTAAATCATTCTCTTCACTAGCCAATTTAACCAAATATTGGTGTCCTAAGGTAAAAGGATTAGCATTCATCACTATGGCTGCAACCTTCTTGGTTGCTTGATCTTCAACTTTAGGTAAATCGGCAACATAGTCGGTAACATCCGGCATGCCATTCTCAAGAAAAGCAGCCGTATCCGTCTTGGCCAGTAAATTAAAGTGCAAATGTTCAAAGCTTGTCGCATATTTTGCCTTCGTAAATACAAATGAATGAAAAATTCGTTCATTAACTAGATACTGCATTAAGCTTGAAACAACCTTATTAAAACGTGCACCTTGGGCCATATTGTCATTTTTTACGCCGATATATTTTAAAACATTGCCAGCCACGCTACCCGTGCCAACTAAATTGCCTTCTTCATCTTTTAGCCCGATTGTATGGTCAATTACGTCAACTTCACGTTCGCTGAAGTCATGCAAACCAAGTGAACTTAATAATTCCTCCCATTTCTTTCGAGTTGATGCGTCACTTAAAAACAAATCAACGACTTGATCCATAAGCATGCCACCTAACTATTTTTGAGTAATCGCTTTCATAAATATAGTTTACTCTATTATTTGAATTATTTCAATTTATGAATCAATTTTTTAAATTATTCAAAAAGTCGGTAATGATATGATAAGTCTTCTCTGGTTGCTCAGCTTGGGGCAAATGTCCACATTCTGGAATAATCGCTGTCTTAATATCTTCGTTTAAAAACTTCACTGCTTTAATAAACTCTGGATTAAAGAATGGCGATTTTTCACCCGCAATAATTAGCATCGGCACTGGCATATCCATAATCATGTCCCGCCAATTCTGTTCTGCATGTTCGACTAAACAATTATAATTTTCAGCGGGATCATAAGGAAATTCTTGGTATTCCTTTTTAGCAGCTTGAAAAATCTGGTCATCAATATGGTGATAAAATGCTTTACCAAAATCAAACTTTAGCATCGTCGGATAATTATTCCAATTCAAATCCTTAAAACCATACTTCCAACTCTTGTCTGCAATCATTTTAGGCGATTGATCCAAATCAACCATCGCTTTTAATCTGCCTTTACCATAAATTGATAAGTATGCCCAAAGGTTAGCTGCCCCCATGGAATTACCAATTGCTACAACATCATGCAAATCAAGTTTAACCATTAATTCTTCTAAATCTACAGCATGACGGCTAATTCGCTGTCCGCGATAGGTTCTCTCAGACTGACCTTGATTACGTGGATCTAGCATAATAAAACGATACTTATCATTAAATAAAGCAATCAAATTTCGCCACATCTGAATAGATCCACCGATGCCTGGAATTCCCAGTAAAACAGGCTTTTCTTTTTCACTAGTATCAGTATAATGTAAAATCACATCGTCATTAGTTTTGAATTTCATCTTTACTCTTCTTTCATTTATTTGGCTCAATTAATATTATGACGCAAAAAAGCAATCCGGGAATTCCAGATTGCTTAATTTTTTACCAAACACCGATTACTTTCATCCAAAGAGTACCAATCACACCAAAGATAACTAGATAGATCAAACCTAAAACAAAGTTCATCTTCCACCATTCGCCTTGCTTGACATAACCGGTCGTAGCCAAAATTGAAGCAGGGCCATTAGCATAATGAGTAGTTGAAGCGTTGAAGGCACCCGTGAAGGCCAACAGCATCGCAGAAAGACCTAAAGGAGCCCCAGTTGCAACAGCAACAGACAAGAATGACAAGTAAAGTGCAGTCATATGAGCGGTACCACTAGCAAAGAAGTAGTGAGTATAGAATAAAAGCAAGACCAAGATCGCTAATACAAAGCCCCAGCTAACACCACGTAAATCACTTTGTACAAGTTTGGAGAACCAATCAATGAAGCCGTATGAAATCAATTTACCAGCCATAAACATCAGAATTGAAAGCCAAATCAAAATGTTCCAAGCACCGGTTTCTTTCAAGGCATCTTGCATAGTTAAAACGCCAGTTACCATTAAAATAGTGACAGCTAAGAAGGCAACAAAAGTCGCATCTAATTGTGGAATCTTGAAGAAACCAGATAAAACCCAAAGCACAATAGACAATGCAAAGACAGCTGACATAATCTTTTCTGGTACAGACATTGGACCCATTGCTTGCAATTTAGCATCAGCCCATTTCTTAGCATCAGGAGTTTCCTTGATTTCTGGTGGATACATTTTATAAATTACCCAAGGCACGATAATTGCACCCACAGCTACAGGCACAATTGCAGTAAAGAACCAACCGGCCCAAGACATTTGATATCCTTTTTGAGCAGCTAATTGTTGAGCAACCATGTTAGGCGCAGCACCAGTAATGAATAAAGCCGTCGACAAAATATTGGCATGAAAAGCTGTAAAGTCAATATAAGCACCAATCTTTTTACGTGATGCCTCATCAGGCTTAGAATCATATCCTTCCTTAGATACTGATTGAACTACAGGCCAAACAACCCCACCAGTACGAGCAGAGTTAGACGGAATCAAAGCACCTAAAACTAATTCCAAACCAGTAATTGCATAGCCAATACCTAATGACTTCTTACCAAATTTTTGAATCATAATATAAGCAATGCGATTACCTAAACCAGTTTTACTGATTCCGTGAGCCATAATAAAGGCCATCGCAATTAGCCAAGCTGCAGAATTACCAAACGAACTAAGCACGCCTTGGTTAACTACCATACCCTTAGCATTAGTCACGTCCTTCATTGGAGCCAAGCCAACTAAGACAGTCACTACTAGCCCAGTCAAGGTTGTACCACCAATTGGTAATGGCTTAGTAATACAGCCCACAATCGTCGCAACAAAGATGGCAAACATTTGCCAAGCTTGCGGCGTTAAACCACTAGGACGCCATGGTGTAATGCACCACAGCACAATTCCGACAATCAAAGGCCAAATAAAGCCTTTATAATTTACTTTCTCTAAAGCTTTCATAAGTTTTCCCCTGCTTCCCTATGGCCGATAAACATCGTCAATAATATCAAAGCCTTTATCTTTCAACGAATGATCAACCCAACTAAGATCAACTTCACCCTTGCTAAAAGCAATCGCTTTAGCATCATCTTGTCGATGAAAGGCTTGTGCCTTAGGCAAAATTGACGGTGCATCTTGACGCGGAATACAGATAATGCCATCCGGATCGCCTAAAATCACATCGCCTGGATTAACGCTCACATTCCCACAAGCGACTGGTACATTCAACTCACCAGGCCCTTCCTTGTATGGACCACCTGGTGTAGTACCCGTTGCATAAATTGGTAACTTCCAATGTTGTAAATTATCAATGTCACGAATCGGGCCATCAATCACAATTCCAGCGATCTTCTTTTGATCACGCAAATATGACATCATTACTTCACCAATTAAGGATCTGGTATTATCGCCCTCATCGTCAATCACAATCACATCCCCAGGCTGACAATATCTTAATGCAGCATAAATAGCTAGATTATCACCGGCTCTAGTATGAACAGTAAATGCAGGTCCCACCATTTCTTCATCGGGATTAGACATCAACTTGATACGTGGATTCATTGCACAGTTACGTTCCATACAATCAGCTGTATTCGACGCAGGTATCCCCTTAAATCCCGCGACAATTTGCGGATCAGGCATCTGTCGCTCTAGATAGATTCTCTTTCCTACAGGCATAGAATATTTCTCCCCTTCTTGTTTTTGATTCAAGACAGTTATCCTCTACTTTGTTAAAACAATTTTTAACTTCAAAATTGTTTCAACTCACAATTAATATTATACACTTATCAAGGCGTTAAGCGGTTACAAATTTTAAATTATTTAAATTTATAGGCTATTTTTGATAATTTTAAGTTTTATTTTTCCAACAAAAAAGGATCTAGCCTTTTTTGCTAGATCCCTTAACTTCATATAGAGGTTATTTATTATTCACCAAAATTATCCCAAGGCATTACATCGATTGCTGGTTGATCAACCAACTTTTGTAATTCCTTTGGTAAAAATTCTTTCTTTACAATTACATCATAGACGTATTGTTCAAACCAAGCCTGGCTCATTTCATAGAAGCCCTTGTGACCAAACTTGTCACCCCAGGAATTTTCTACCTTCCATTTACGAATATGACCATTATCTTCATCAACACCAACTAAGGTCATATCGTGCGTGGCAAAACCTTCACCAGTATTCAAACGATCTGCCTTGCTCATCTGCGTATCAACATCAAATAACTGATCAGTCTTATACAAATCAGTATCCAGAAAACCTGTCTTTCTCTCCATTTGCTTTAACACATCGTTACCAAAGCTGACTGCTTCACCTGACTTAAGTTGAGCCACAGCAGCTTGAGCTAGATATTCACTTGGCACATTTAAATATTTTACTTGATCGCCACCAGCGACATTATCATAAAGTGGCAAATGGTAGACCTTGTTATATTCATGATTAGGAATATTAGACAAAGCTACATAATCGTCAAAATTAAAATCTTTAAAGTATTTTTGTACAAAAGCTTGTGGCGTTAAATCGCGTTCTAAATGATATTTTTTATCATCATCACGGTATTCCAAATCAAATTTCTTAGGTGGTTCTCCCAGAGCTACAGCTACCATTCGGTAAACTTCATTTAAGAATTGTTTCTTAGTTTTTTCAGCTTCATCCTGCTTGCCTTCATTAACCAATTTACGTAAAACAAGAGCATCTTTTCGTTCCTTGCGAGCAAGATTTTCAGCTAAAGCAGTAGTATTGTTGGTATTAAAACTCTCTGGCATTGCATATGAAGGCACTACGCCATACTTTTTAACCAAATTAATAGCCATTGTCCAAAGACCACCATCTTCACCAGCAAATTCTAGCCAAGCTCGAACATGACGATCTGTCAAAGGATGATCTGCTAAGCGAATAATCGCATCATAAAAAGCATTAGCACGTTCAATCTTGTCCCAGAAGAAATTATAAGCTTGTGAAAAAGTGAAATTCTTAACTTTGTTCTCCTTACCAAAATAATGACGCAAAACATTCAACGTAGTAAACTCCCAACAACGTCCAGAATGCTTTTGATCAGTAACGCCACCAATATCAAGCTCAGTTGAAAATACATGGTTCAAGCGTTCTGATACACGGTCATTAAATGATGCTTCAAGCAGACCACTACGACGAGCGGCACGAGAAGCCACCTCATTCTTCTTATTAGAATTGAAATTAGCTGAAAATTCAGCTAATTCTTGCTCTGAAATAACTGTCATATTTTACCTCGATTTTATTAATCTCTTTAATTTTTTATTAATATCTTAATCATACAGTGTTTTGATTTGCTCTGCAACCAAAAAAGAGTGAAAACTCATTCACTCTTTTAGTTTATTTTCGACTTAGGCCAATGGTAAAAATCTGGACGATTGATGGCTGATCACCAAATTTTTGCACCGTATCTGGGATGTCAAAATTGTTAAAGACAATATGATAACCTGCCTGTTTAATAATTTTAAGTGGTATTTTAGTACTATATAAAGCGTTAATGCTGCTGCCAGCATAACCTTTCAAGATACCAGAAGATGTTAACTGCCTACCATTTTGATCCAAATCAATAAAATTGACCACTGCCATCTGGATCGGCTTTTTCTGAGACTTTGTTCTAGTTTGAGGTTGAGATTTAGGCTCAACTTTTGCTTTCTTCTTTGTATTAGTTTTTTTCGCCTTTTGCTGGCCTACTTTAATTACCAGTACATTATCATCTTGTTTCACTGGTTGATAAACTACCTTAGTATTTTTGGCGGGATCCTTTGGAGTAATAGTTACTAAATCGCAACTGTAGTCCTTAATTACAGGCAAGATAATACCAGCTTCTACTTTGGTAGGATCATATCCGTCAGTCTTATAAATTGGTTGCTTGGCATTAGGAATTTCATTGCCTTCTGCATCAATTGGGATAATTCTACCATTAGCTTGATACTTCACTACTTTTTCGATAGAGATCTTGCTTTTCATCCCCGCAATCTTGTTTTTATCGGCATGAAAGCCCGGAATTAATGGGACCTGAACATCATTAAACTTTTCTTGGTCAGCTTGCCAAGGACTAGATTTAATAATCTCACCACTAGCTTCATTAATCTGAAGTTTTCTAGTTAAATTAATTGTTTGAATATTGTCAGGTGGGGTCAACTCACCAGCACCACTATAGCTAACAATCAGTTGAATCTGCTTAGCATACTCTCTTTTAGGAATAAGTTTGGTAGGATGATCTGCATCAACCAGAACAACCGAACGCTTCATGGTCATAATAAAAGTAGGAACATAATCGTCATTATTACTAAAAAATTGAATTTCTTGATTAGGATTATAACCATTATTGATCAATAGATATCCTTGCTGCTTTAACTTAGCAACCGTTTCCTGGGGATCATAATTAACTACGGCATTCGGCTCGCCTACTAGTGTATCGGTAGTAATTTCTTCATTATCATTACTTAGATCAACATATTTAATCTCATTTAATTTCAACTTTTTGCTGATTGCTTGAGGGTGCATGATTAATCTCATAGGTTACCTCATAATTACGGTTGCAGTCTAATGGCGTAACGCTTTCACCGCCAACATAAGCATGTTGAGCAATATATCCGGGAATTTCAGGTGTAGAAACCATCAAGAAATTTTGCTCAGCAGGCTGCCAAGGCTGCATCTTCTTTTGTCCAGTTACTCGATCAACTAGCACTGTCCGCCTAAAAACAACTTGATTAACGCTATCTTGTGGTGTTCGATTAGCAGCACCATCATAGTGCACAATCTGTTGTCCAACTTTCTTCAAATCAGCTGACGTAATACCTGATTTCTCATCAGGATGAGTAATTGCTATTTTCTGATGCTTAAAAGAAATTACATATTCTGTTTGCTTTCCAAAAAATGGCGTTTCTCCATTTGGATTAAAATTATTTTTCTCTAATACATATCCTTGCTGCTCTAAGCTATTAATTTGAGCTTGACTATCATATACAATCCTTTGCCCTGCTTCTCCATTCAACTCGCCTGAGCTAGCTAGTTGAGCAGATCCATTATCTATATCTATAAAGTTAACTATTGCTTTGTTTCTTTCTTTTTTAAACAGAGACATACTTATTCTTCAACCATCCTAAATTTTCTATACTTAATTATCATTATAAGCCAAGTTCAGCCGGAATAAGCCATTAGAAAAGAAAAAAGATTAAGTGATCAAAAATCACCTAATCCTAATTCCAACCTCTAATCAATTAGCTTGGTGAGGAGCTTTTTATTAATCTAATTTAATTCCATCTAAGACTTCTTGCATCTTATCAGCTGAGTTGGTCATTTTAGCTTGTTCAGCATCAGAAATCTTAGTTTCAATAACTTGTTCAATTCCTTGACCATTAATTACGGCTGGAGTACCTAAGTAAAGATCATGCTTAATACCATATTCGCCATTAATTGGAGCTGATAATGGTAAGCAGATTGAACGGTTGTTTAAAATAGCACTCACGATTTGAGTAAGCATCATTGCAACACCATAGAAAGTTGCACCCTTGTTGCCAATGATCTTGCCACCCTTCTTACGGACGTCAGTTTCGATTTCACTTAAAACATCATCGTTAATCTCTGAGTAGTCACGTAATGGCTTACCATCAACAATGGATTCGTCAAAGTTTTCAAAACTAGTATCACCATGTTCACCCAAAACCATGGAGTTAACCTTAGCAACTGGCACATTTAATCTCTTAGCAAGTTCAACCCGTAAACGCATTGAATCAAGTGAAGTACCAGTACCAATTACGCGACTCTTAGGGAAGCCTGATAATTTCTGAGTTAAGGTGGTTAAAATATCTACTGGGTTAACTGAAACAACAAAGACACCCTTAAAGCCTGATTCAACTACTGGTTGAACAATGCTCTTCAAGATTTTAACATTCTTAGCAACTAAGTCTAATCTAGTTTCACCTGGTTTTCTTGGCACACCAGCAGTAATTACACATACATCTGCATCCTTAGCATCGCTGTATTCAGCTGGGTGGATATCAGTTTGACCCATAAATGGAGTAATATCTTCTAAATCCATTGAGTCACCAACTGGACGATCCTTAGCAACATCAAAAATTGCTAATTCATCAACAGTAGCATTTTGCAATAAATCATTTGCAAAAGTTGAACCTACAGCACCATCACCAACAAGAAATACTTTTCTACTCATAAGTTATATTAGTCCTTTCAAAGTTATTAACTGTTTATTTACATGATCATTATACACTAAGCGCTTACATTAGACACTATTTATTTGATCATCAGCATCCTACTTGTTTTCACGAACAAACTTAGCCATTTGAATACCGGCTTGACGACCGAAAATAACTGTTTCAGCAATTGAGTTACCACCAATTCGGTTATTACCGTGAAGTCCACCAGAAACTTCACCAGCCGCATACAATCCTTTAATTACATTACCATTAGTATCCAAGACTTGGGTTTCAGTATTAATATGGATACCACCCATCGTGTAATGAATAGCTGGATGAATATGAATAGCATAGTATGGACCACGATCAATGGCACGATCCATCCCAGTTGTTCGACCAAACTCTTTATCCTTATGACTCTCAATTGCCTTATTCCAGTCAGCCACAGTTGTCTCCAAGTTTGCCGGATCAACACCAATTTCTTTAGCCAAATCAGCTAAATTATCGCCATGCCTAACCAATCCAATATGATCATAAAATTCTACCGCAGCGAAGTGACCACGTACACCAGAATCAAAGATCAAATATGCGCCATCTTCGTGTAATGAAGTAATTGCATCAGATACAATCTTTCGCGTGCTTAATTCATTGACAAAACGTTGGCCGCTCTTGTTGACCAAGATGGCACCTTCACCACGCAGACCTTCACCAATTAAGTAAACGTGAGGATTGTCGGTATTAGCGGTTGGGTGCACCTGAATAAAGTTCATTTGCATTAGTTGTGCTCCAACGTTTTTAGCCAATTTCAAGCCATCACCAGTAGCGCCTGGTTGATTAGTCGTCTTGTAGTCAACTAAATCCGGTCGATACTTCTTGATAATTTCTTTTGAAGCACCAAAACCACCAGTTGCTAATAAGACCGCTTGAGCCTTAATGGTCTTCTCACCGTCATCGGTGTCTACAACCACGCCATTAACCTTGCCCTTACTATCCTGTAAAAGCTTAGTTACTCTAGCGTTGGTAAAAATATTAACGCCTTGCTTTTTAACTTGCGTGGTCAAACGCGAAGTCAAATAAAAGCCAACTGGTTCCATGGAGCCAGGACGGTGAGCTCTCTTTCTGCTCATCCCTCCAGTAATAGTTAAATCAGTCAACCGAACGCCATATTTCATCAGCCAGCTAATGGCGATTGCTGAATGGCGCACAAAATACTTAAGCATGGCACGGTCATTTAACAAACCGCCACCTTTTAAAGTTTCTTCATAGAAATCGCGGTTGTTGTCAATAATCCCTTCATTCAGTTGAACTAGTGATTCTGAAGCGTTCATCCCACTAGAAGCTCGATTGGTATTGCCACCAGTTTTACCATTTTTCTCTAAAACAACTACATTTAAACCGAGTTCACGTGCTTGCAATGCAGCAGTTAAACCAGTACCACCAGAACCGATGATAACTGCATCATATTTTTTCTTTAATTCTTCGTTATTAGGCATATTTTCTCCCTATTATTCTTCTGGAGTGGACTTATCAACGTTAGTCATCTTCATGTAGTCCATCCACTCATCGTATTGTTCTTCTGTCACTTTACCACTCTTTAAGGCAGCTTCTTTCAAGGTCGTACCTTCTTTATCTGCAGCTTGAGCGATCTTGGCCGCAGCATGATAGCCAATGTGTGGTGACAAAGCAGTAACTGTCATCAATGAATTCTCCAATAATTCATCCATGCGTTCATCGTTGACAGTCAAGCCATGAATCATCTTGTCGGCAAAGCCGGTAATCGTCCCCGTCAAAATGTTACATGAATCAAGGAAGGCAGCAATTAAAACAGTCTTGAAGACATTCATTTCAAAGTTACCCTGTGAGCAGGCAAAGGTAATTGTAGTATCATTACCAAAGACTTTAGCGGCAGCCATTGTTACAGCTTCAGCCTGGGTTGGGTTAACCTTACCTGGCATGATACTTGAGCCTGGCTCATTAGCCGGAATATTTAATTCATGGTAACCAGCACGAGGACCAGAAGCAAGCAAACGAATGTCTTGGGCAATCTTAAACATATCAGCAGCTAAAGTCTTGAGAGCACCGTGCATCACGTCAAGGCCAGAGTGGTGAGCTAAGCCCCAGAACTTGTTGGTCTTAACCTTAAATTCATGACCATAAACTTCGGACAATTTGCCAGCAATTTTTTCAGTCATACCTGGTGCAGCATTCAAACCAGTACCAACTGCGGTGCCGCCGATAGCCAGTTCATAAAGAGTCGGCTTCAATTCTTGAATATATGCTAGATCATGCTTTAAAGCTGAAATGTAACCAGAAACTTCTTGCCCAAAAGTCAAAGGCGTTGCATCTTGAAGGTGAGTACGTCCTACTTTCACAGTCTTCCAGTACTTTTTCTCTTTGATCACTAATTCATCGATTAAGTGCTGAATAGCTGGCTCAAGCTTGTCTAATACTTCCACTGCAACAATATTCATAGCTGTTGGATAAGTATCATTAGATGATTGACCACGGTTAACATCATCGTTTGGTAAAATTTCTAAGCCATGATGCAATTTATTAGCTAAATTAGCAACAACCTCGTTGACATTCATGTTGCTTTGCGTACCTGAACCAGTTTGCAAAACATGAAGTGGAAAGTCTTTACGCAAGTCTGTATCGTTCAACTTTAAAAGATGATCAATAGCATCTTCAATTGCTTCACCTTTTTCTCTAGACTCATCCCCTACTTCAACGTTTGATTCAGCGGCTGCTTTCTTTAAGTGTAAAAAAGCACGAATGATTTGCAGTGGCATTCTTTCACCACTCGGGAAGTTATTGCGACTTCTCTCAGTTTGAGGACCCCATAATGCATCTTTAGGAATCTTAACGGGACCAATAGTGTCACTCTCAATACGATATTCTTCTTCGCTCATAATTTTCCTCCTTATTAAGTGATATAAGGTTTTCATTAATTTTCAATCACCTTTTATAATACCTGTAAGAGCTTTCTTTTTCAATAAAATTAAGATAATGCGGTTACATTTTAAAATATTAAAAAACTTAGCGACATTAGCTTTTTCACCAGTTACTACTGGATAGTTAGCATTGAGGTATGCTGCCTTAACAAAACGGTCGGCAGGAATACTATCACCAGGTAGACCTAAGCTGCCAGTGCCAACGCCCAAAGGTGTCACAGTTTGACCATTTCAATTTTCAACACTGGCATCATGAACATTTAAGCCAGTGTAATTGCCTAAATTGGTCAAATGCCAATTGAAATCAGGACTATTAGTTAAAACACCTAACTTATCTTCAAAGACTTTCAAACCATATTGTTTTGAGTCTTCTACCACAATTGCTTCATTTTGGTCACTAATGATCCAATGAAGCGGAGCAACTGGAAATGAAGAATTAATTGCTTCGTTGACTAAGTTTAAATTCTTCAAAGCTTTTTTAACTTCCTCAACGGTTGAAAAGTTTTCGGTTACCCAGAGCATGATTTCATAAGAAGCCAGGTTGGTCTTCCCTTCAACTGGGCCTGAGCTAAATTGCGCAAAGTGAGGGAAATTCAAACCGGCAATTCCTAAACCGTCTTCGTTATAGCAGTCAAAATATGATGGATAGCCGTCAACAACGATTCCCATCCCAATAACAGCTTTTTTAGTCTTCGTATCCTGCAAAAACTTATACGGCAAAGGATAGTTTCTAGGGGTAATAATAACTTTTTCACCATAATCCTGTGCTACATCTAAGTTGCGACCAAAGTATAGATTACCTTGATCATCTGTAAATCTTAATCCTGTACACATAGTCTTTCCTCCTCAGGCGTTAGCGCCTTTTGCAGCTTGCTCAGCAATATATTTCTTTTGATATTTCTTAATTTGAATAACAGCCACAATTAAAAGGGCAAAGCCGATAATTACAAAGGCCAGCATGAAGTACCAGGCAACGGTAAAACTAGACATTCCCTTAATAATGCCGAATAATGGCGCACCAATCGCAAAACCAATTGCGTAAGCTAAACCAACATAACCTAGCATTACCCCTTGTTCTTTAGCGCCAAACAAATCTTTTGCCATAAAGGCAGGACCTGACATGTAGCTAAATACTGCTAGTCCACAAAAGATCGCATAAGCATAACCGGCTACTCTGCTTTGAGTGGCACCATAAGGCTGCAGACTAACGAAAATCAGCATGGCGATTGATAAGACGTACATGCAAGCTGCATAGGTCATTGATTTAGCTGTGCCGAATTTATCAAACAAGACACCACCAGATACATTACCAATTAAACAACCAACACCATACATTGAGCCGATCAAACCAACATCAGTTAAGGTTAGTTTCGTATCTAGGAAGGCAGCATAGTCTTCATTTAAAGAAGCTAAAGCCGAAAGACCCATACCAATCAAATACATGATCTTGTAGTTAACCTTTTCCAATGCTTTACCAATAAATGGTGAAGCAATTGAAGCAGCTACGGCCCCAAAGGTAAAGATCAAAGTATAAGATGCCAGTGTAAAATGAAATGTATTAACGAGCGGATGAACAAATAACGGCTGAATATTTTGGGCAATCCCATAAGGAATTGCTTGGGTCAGCATACATAGAAAGACCATAAAATATTTATAGCCATTGCTTACTGTCTTTTTCTGGTCAACAGCGACATTATTCCTACTCATTTTAACGTCCCTCTTTCTCTACTAAATCTGTTTTTACTCTGTTTATGTTTATTAAATTAATTGCTTTTGCAACCGCTTAATTCTTAGTGCAGCAATAATCAACAAAATGAAGCCAACTGATACAAAGATCAGCGTAAAGCACCAAGCAATTGTGAAATTAGTCATCCCCTTAATTACGCCAAATAACGGTGCACCGATGGCGAAGCCAACTGCATAGGTCAAACTTACATAACCTAAATTTACCCCCTGAGCTTTAGCGCCAAAGAGACTCTTGGTCATGAAAGCCGGCCCGGACATGTAACTGAATACCGATAAACCACTAGCGATAGCATAACCAATCCCAGCAACTGAATTCATGGAATCGCCGTAAGGATGCACGCTAATTAACAACATTAACAAAATCGAGATTACCAGCATTACTCCAGCATAGGTCATTGCTTTAGCTACTCCAAGACGATCAAATAGATAACCGCCAGAGATATTACCGACAATTCCGGCCATGCCAAAGACGGAACCAATTAATCCTACTTGTGTTAAAGACATTTTGGTATCCAAAAAGGCCGCATAATCTTCATTCAAAGAGGCCATGCCTAGGCCAAAAATCAGAAAACCAATACTAAAAATCCAGAACCACTTCATTTTCAAGACCTCTTTACTAGACCAGCCTTGAAAATCCTGGTTAGTTTGAGCTTTAGTGGCTCTATCTTTTTTATCAATTGCACTAGAAACAATTTCATTACTTTTAGGAACGCGAATGAACAGCGCGATAATTACACCAATAACTAGCAGTGCAATGCTAAAAATAAAGAATGGCATCATTGAAGTTAGATGTCCTGTTTTAGCACCGCCAACCATAAAGCTCTTTAAAATTGCTTGAGTAATTGGCTGTAAGAAAATCTCACCAACAGAACCACCACAAAAGGCAAGCCCTAATGCAACACCACGGCCTTCATCTGGAAACCAGTGGTTAATTACCCAAGGAACACCTTGACCTGAATAAAAAGTCGAACCAACCATACAAATGATGCCAGCCAGGTAAAAGCCAGGCAATTTTGTACTAAGTCCGAAAATCCCATATGCTCCAGCCGATAGAACAATACCGATTAGATACATAATTTTAAAATTAACTTTTGGCAATGCTTTACCAACTAATGGTGATACCAGTGACCCGACAACTGCACCAAAAGTAAAAATCAAAGTATATGAAGCTAATGTAAAATGAAATGTATTAACTAATGGATGCACAAATAATGGCTGAATCAATTGAGCTATTCCATATGGCACTGCTTGCGTTAGCATACATAGGAAAACCATAAAATATCTATAGCCTTTGCTAACTGGCTTTTGGGCAAGCGCCAGTTTTTCATCCATTTTAATCTCTCCTCTCTCACTTTTTAATCGCTTTCAAGACCAATACTATGCTTAATCTAAAAATAACAAATAAAACGACTTATTATTTAAAAATAAAATGCTAAAAGTACGCTTATTTCACATACTCCTAGCATAAGCTACCTAAAATAAAAAAACGCACCTCCTACATTAAGAGATGCATTTTCCTATCTATTTTGATGATTCATCTTCTTAGCAAAGAAGTCACCTACTATTTGTACAATAAAAATTAAAACAATAACTAAAATTGTTGCTGCCAATGTTACGTCATTATTAAAACGATTATAACCATATGAAATTGCAGTATTACCTAAGCCACCAGCACCAATCGCACCAGCCATTGCAGTCAAACCGATCAGCGAAATAATTGTTACTGTGGAAACTCTAATTAGTTCTGAACGTGATTCACGCAAATAAACATCAAAGATAATATCTGATACTGTTGCACCCAAACTTTGTGCTGCTTCGACCTTACCTGTGTCTACGCTTTCTAAAGCAACCTGCACTTGCCTAGCATAAAATGGGAAAACGCCCAAAGTCAACGGAACTAATGCTGCCTTTATCCCAATTTGGGTACCAACAATCTTTTGCGTAACTGGTGCTACAAAGGCCAGCAAAATTACGAATGGAATGGCTCTAAAAATGGAAACGATCTTATCGCAGACATTGTACCAGAACTTATTGGGACGAATGCCATCATCTTTAGTCACTACTAGCAAAACGCCAAAGATGATTCCCAGAATGCCACCGAAGATTGTAGCCCAAAAAGTCATGAATAATGTTTGAAAAATACTAGTTCCCCAGCCGGCATCTCCACCCCAGCCTAACTGAACTACATTTGGACAAACTTTTGCAAACCAACTAATCATCTAAATTCCCCTTTTCATCCAATCTAGTTAAAGTAACATTTTGCTTTTTCAGGAATTCTCTAGCTCGTTCCTGCTTTTCTGCATCACCTTTTACCAATACCACCAAAGTACCAATTGCTTCACCGTTTAACAACTCCACGTTGCCATACAACATTGAAACTTCGACGCCAATTTGCTGATAAAGTTCAATAATAATCGATTTAGTTACGTTGGCGATGCTGTAGACCAACTGATAAACTTCTTCATTTTCAGTCAGCTTGCCTAGATTCAAGGCATCTAAAGTTTGAATTGCTTCAAGACTTCCACCTACAAATCGTTTAGTCAATTCCTTCTTTGGATGCAAAAAGACTTGTCTCAAATTGCCATTTTCAATCATCTTGCCGTGTTCCATCACTGCAACTTTATTACAGATCTTCTTTACAGCGTCCATCTCGTGCGTGATTAAGACAACCGTTAAGCCTAATTTTTTATTCAAGCTTTTTAGCAGATCTAAGATTTGCTGGGTGTTTTGTGGGTCCAACGCACTAGTTGCCTCATCCGAAATTAAAATATCTGGATGATTGGCTAAAGCTCGCGCAATTGCTACTCGTTGTTGCTGCCCACCTGAGAGTTCAACTGGATAAAAGTTTGCTTTATCTTTCAAATCAACCAAGTCAAGCAGCTCCAAGGATCTTTTTTCTAATTCATCATCAGATAATTTAGCATGCTTTAAAGCAAAAGCTACATTTTCTAAAACCGTTGTTTCATTTAATAAATTAAAACCCTGGAAAATCATGCCGATTTTTCTACGCTCTAGCTGTAATTGCTTAGTTGAAATTACCTGCTTACCATTTTTAACAAAATCAACATCATTGACTTTAATATCGCCTGCAGTAGGGTGCTGCAAGAGATTGATGGTTCTAACTAAGGTTGACTTACCAGCACCAGAAAAGCCAACTACGCCGTAAATATCGCTCTTTTCAACATGTAAGCTTACATCATGAACAGCCTGCACAACTTTCCCCTTTTTTTGCGGGAAATCTACATTAATATGATCTAATTGAATAATACTCATCCTTACCCCTCCTACTTAATCTTGATATCCCAAGCAGCAATCTGTGAATTGCCATAAAAATGTTTAGTTAATTGCTTTGTCTTCTTGGTTTGGTAAGCTTTTACTACGTCTTGGTAAAGCTTGTTATTTGCTTGACCCTTCTTAGCACAAATGATGTTAATCCATTGCTTAGAATCTTTGTTGACTGGCTCAATGTAAATAGTTTGCTTATCACCTAAGCCAGCAGGTCCAGCATAGTCATTGTTGACTACTGACGCATCAACGGAGTTGATCACCCGGCCAGTTTGTTCTGCGCCAACCTCTTTCAATTTAAAGTTATGTGGATTCTTCGTAATATCAGCAACAGTAACTAACGCCTTGCCCTTTCTTAAATTGATTAAGCCGGCATTCTTTAATACAAATAAAGCTCTTGATTCATTAGTAGCATCATTAGGAATGGCAATCGTTGCTCCATCTGGCAAATCAGCCAGTTTCTTATATTTCTTAGAATATAAGCGAATTGGTGCAATATAAGTTCTCCCAATAGGAACTACGCCACCACCATTAGATTTGTTCCAAGCTTTTAAGAAGGCATAATGTTGAAAAGCATTTAAATCCACATCACCAGATTTTAAAGCCTTATTGGGTTGGTTATAATCAGTAAAATTTTTGATTTTAATAGTGATCCCATAATCTTCTTTGGCAGTTTTGGCTACACTCTTCCAAATAGCCGCATCTTGTTTGCTTTGTGAAACTACACCTACTACAACTGTCTTATTCTGCGCTTGATTATTGATATTAAGACCAGGTCCAAAACTAAACCAGCCTGCAATCAGAATTAAAATTCCGATAATTGACAAAATAATTGTATTTCTTCGTCTACGTTTTCTCATAAAACTCAACTCCTAATTTATCAATGAAAATAAAAAGAGCATCCACCCCCAAAGGGCGAATGCTCGCGTTACCACCTTTAATTCATTTATCATTCACATGATAAATCTTACTGACTATCAAAAAAATAGTCTGCACTACTAACGGATGCAACTCCGCTGATAGCTAACTATCACTACCAGATATCATTCCAAGCCCATATTCACTAGTTCTTATTTGCTAACTTTCACCACTTTGTTAGCTCTCTTTAAAAATAAGATTCTAGTTACTCAGCTTTTCAAGATACTAAATTTTGATTTGTTATAAATAGACTATCATTATCTTTTAATCTAGTCAATAACTTTTTTCATTTTTATTCAATTATATTTTCTCTGCCGCGTTTATAGGCCTCATGAAAATCGCCAAATGTCATATTCTTCCCTTTTTGGTCAAAAACAATAAATACTTCGCGAATTCCATCCAAGATTCTAGATAGCCAACGGAAAATTGTCGTTGCCGCACAGAACAAGACTGCTAAGATAAAGAGCGCCTTATCAGTAATCATCGACATCGAGAACAAATTATGCAAGAAAATAATTGCTAGAACCAGTCCCACAAAAGAGCCAATCATTACCAGTAAACGAAAACGATTAAGCGGAGCAGAAATGTGATATAACACCATCATTCCTACTGCAATTAGCAATAACGTTGCCGTAGTACCTACATTATTATGATCTAGTTGAAAATAGCCTCCAGCTACTACCAAAATACTTACTGCTAGCATATCAGTGACCCCACCAGGAATTGCTTGTGACAAAATATTGGGAATAAATTGACCGCGAATTCTGTTCTTGTTGCTCTCTAAAGCAAGCAGGAATGAAGGTAGTCCAATTGTAAAAGCCGAAATTAAAGTAATCTGTGATGGCTGTAATGGATAATTAATTACCATGATCAATGAAAAGATTGCCATCAAGAATGAGAAAATATTCTTCACTAAAAATAAGCTTGCTGAACGTTGAATATTATTAACTACCCTGCGGCCCTCATTAACTACTTTAGGCATCCTAGCAAAGTTTGAATCTAGCAAAACCACTTGTGATGCCTGAACTGCCGCACTATTGCCTGAAGCGATAGCAATTGAGCAATCAGCTTTTTTCATAGCTAAGATATCATTTACACCATCACCAGTCATAGCGACTGTATTGCCCTGATTTTGCAATGCTTTAACAAATTTACGTTTTTGCTCAGGCTTCACTCGGCCAAAAACGCTATACTTTTGCATTGCCTCTTCATAACCATCTTCAGGAATTTCTTGCGCATCGATATATCTATCTGAATTTTTAATTCCAGCTTGCTGCGCAACTCTAGAAACAGTGACCGGATTATCACCAGAAATCACCTTGATTTCTACGCCCTGTTTAGCAAAATATTCAAATGTTGCCTTAGCTTCCTTTCTAATTGGATTTGTTAATAGAATATAACCATACACCTCAACCGGTTTTACTAAAGCTGAATCATTTTCGGTTAACACACCTGGATAATTTGCTACAATTAATACTCGGTAGCCCGTAGCCGCATAATGTTCAAACTCAGCCTGATACTCATCAAATTGATCACGCAGAACCATTTCTGGTGCACCAATCAGTAAAGTATGATCATCAAAAATGACACCACTATATTTATTTACGGAAGTAAACGGCAGAATACCGTTGGCTTTCTTGTCATTGTTTTCTGTAAAGAATTCATGTACAGCCTTCATCGTGGCGTTATCCGCCGGCATATTTTGCGCGAAATCACCAATAATCTTATTCAAATTGCCTTTATAGTTCTTCGAAGGAATAGCTTTTTCAACGCTCATCTTAGGTTCGGTAATTGTACCAGTTTTATCCACGCAAAGGACATTGACTCTAGCCAAAGTTTCCACGCTCTTCATATCATGCAGCATTACTTGATTGCGTGCCAGCCGAACTACCGCAAGTGCTAAAGCAATCGTAGTTAACAAATACAGCCCTTCTGGGATCATTCCGATAATTGCTGCTTCCATCGACACAATACTACGATAGAGCGACATCTTATTAATAAAGAAACTCATTGAAAACAATGCAATTCCCAACGGAATAATGATAATGCCGACCCATTTGATCAACTTGTTAATCGAGCGCACCATCTCGGATTGCTCACTACTACCCATTGCTTTAGCCTTAATCGTTAGTTTAGAAATATAACTTTCTTTACCTACTTTTTCCAGCTGCATGTAAGCTGTACCAGAAACAACAAAAGAGCCTGACATCAACTCATCACCAATTCCTTTAGTGATTTCGTCTGCTTCACCGGTTAATAGCGACTCATTTACTCGAATATTGCCTTTTATCACATGACCATCAGCTGGAATCTGATCACCTGTTTTAAGCAAGACGATATCATCCTTAACTAGGTTTTCAATTGATATTTTGACTTCCTGCCCATCACGTAATGCCATAATATCTGTGGTATTCATTACGTTTAATTTACTCAAAATCTTCTTAGCACGAATTTCTTGCACAATTCCGATAACAGTATTCAAAATAATTACCGGTAAAAAAGTCAAATCCTTATAAGCTCCCACAACTACCAATAAAATTGAGAGTACCAAAAAGATTAAGTTGAAGTAAGTAAATAAGTTCTCACGAATAATCTGCTTATTCGTCTTAAATTGGTCATCAACCGCTTTATTTACTTCTCCTGCTTGAATTCTGTGTTCAACTTCCACAGAAGTCAAACCTGTTTCTAAGTTAGTTTTTTCTTCGTTCATTTTTATTACCCAGTAAATATTTTCTCTCGTGACACTATTATACCTAATAATCAAAAAAGCTCGCAATTTTAGCGGGCTTCTTTTCAAGATTTCCTTTGATAAGTTAAAAAAGTATATGGGTATTTATTCTTGCTATCCGAAACATGATGTTCTTTATTAAGCAAAGCGAATTGATCATAATCTATCGCCGGCATCTTAGTATCAGCTTCAAAAACTGCTTCAATCGCCGTTTTTTCCAAAATATCTACCTGATCTATCAGAGCCTTAAAAACTGATGCGCCACCGATGACACACATTTTTTCTTGCTTGTGCTTTTGTATATAGTCATTGATCTCAGCTAAAGAAGATAAAATCAGCACTTGTTTATTATGCTGATACTTTTGCCTAAGTTCCTGACTACTAGTCAAAACAATATGCTTTCTTTGAGGTAATAATTTTGGCAAACTCATGAAAGTTTTTCTGCCCATAATTATGGGATGCCCAATCGTTTTTTCTTTAAAATGGCGTAAATCAGCTGGTAAATGCCAGGGTAAATGCCCATTTAGCCCAATCTGATGTTTTTCATCTTCTGCCCACACATATTCAATCATAACTTTTCCTTTATACGGCAACAGGCGCCTTAATCGTGCCATGATGTTGGTAATCGATTACTTTGATATCTTGCATTTCAAAATCCTCAATCCGCTTTTTCTCAGGATTCAGCCACAATTTAGGTGAATCATAGGGCTGTCGGCTGAGCAATTCTTTTACCTGATTAAAGTGGTTGCGATAAATATGAGCATCCCCTAAAGTATGAACAAATTCTCCTACTTCAAGTCCTGTTTCTCTAGCAATCATACTCAGTAAAAGCGCATATGAAGCAATATTAAAAGGTACGCCTAAGAACATATCGCCACTTCTTTGATAAAGCTGCACGCTAATCTTGCCATCAACTACGTAAAACTGAAACATTACATGACATGGTGGCAATGCGCTAGTTGGCACATCTTCTGGGTTCCAAGCTGTCACGATCATGCGCCGCGAATCAGGCGATTCCCTAATCTGTTTGATTACGTTAGCAATTTGATCAATAAAGCCGCCGTCGCGCTTTTCCCAGTGTCGCCATTGTGCGCCATAGACATCGCCAAGATTGCCATATTTTTGAGCAAAATCTTTATCACTTAAAATTCGTTCATCAAATTTTTTCATCTCGGTTTGATAAACTTGATTAAAATCCGGATCGCTTTGACTTCTTAAGCCAAAGTTAGTCATGTCAGGGCCATCATATTCAGCGCTGGTTACCCAATTTTTAAAAGCCCATTCATCCCAAATATGATTATAATGTTCTAACAAAAAGCGGATATTGGTATCACCACGCAGAAACCACAATAATTCACTTTTAATTAAGCCAAAAGGCACCTTCTTTGTAGTTAGGAGTGGAAAACCTTGAGATAAATCAAAACGCATCTGAGCTCCAAAATAACTTCTAGTTCCTGTACCTGTTCGGTCACTCTTATCATGGCCTTCAGTCATGATTTTCTGCAAAAGATCTAAATAAGGTTGTTCAAGAATTGCCATTTTTATACACCTTTCAAAAATACATTTTTAATTACGATAGCACATATCTTGTATGTTTGATAATGCAAATACCAATATTTAGTGTTTTAAGCAAAAAATAAAAAAAGATGAATCAAATCATTTTTTATTAGTTTAGATTGCTAAAAATAATTGTTGTGAAATGCTAAAACAAACAATCGCTAAACTAGTCGCGCCAATCACATCTGAAGGATAATGAGCCTTTAAGCTCAGCCGAGAAATAATTACCATTACCCATAAAGCAATAACACTAATAATAAAGCCAACACCGAACTCTTTAGCAAATAGCTGCAATAAGATTAGGCCCATTGTAGTCGCACCCAATACATGACCGCTGGGAAAGCTATAACCAGTTTCCATTTTGGAATGCAAAAAAGGGCGCTTTCTACGGATCATCTTTTTTAAGACAATTCCTGATAAGTCAGCAAAACCTAACGTTCCCAACACCCACAGAGCAGTCAGGTCACGTTCCTGATTCAACAAAATACCAGCTAATAATACGTCCCACACAACCATGAGCTTGGGATCATTAATAAAAGCAATTACTTGCCAACTATAACCATCATGCTTTTTTACCAATTGGTGGTGCAGCCAGTGATCCCACATATTAAAGCGACGCGAGGTTTTTATATTAAAAATGAGTAATAACAAAATTGCAGCTGATAACAGCAATACAAGATATCTATCCATTAACACCAATATTTCCTCACCGATTATTATTTGTAACTTCTATTGTAACCAGAATAGTATAAATAATACGCGTGGTGCTAGTTAAATCGTTCTAGACAATAAGCCAAATTATAAGCTAAAATTGCAATTTCTAACCGGCTTTGAAAGCCTATCAGACTACGTGCTCGATTGTTCTCGGCATTGTAATAGGTCAGAAGCGAAAAGTCGCTTTCAATTGTTCTGCGAATAGCCATCAATTGATGATCATTGTGCTTTTTAGCTCCTGTCATATTTTTACGATATGGTGTCCAAAGTTCATAACCCATTTGTTTTAGCTGTTGATGCAGTTCTTTGCCTAAATAGCCTTCGTCGCCAAGAAGATAGTAATTAGATGGATGGGTATTTTCCATCAGTTCAACTGTCTCCCTGGCATCATGAACTGATGCTTTT
>NZ_FMXC01000025.1 GCF_900103655.1 Lactobacillus kefiranofaciens | reverse complement strand
ACACCTAACAAACTCATTGAAGCAACTGCAACTGAAACAACTTTAACTAATTTCTTTGAATCAAACATAATGAATACCTCGTTTTTTCTATATCGCTTTAATTGATTGGAACTTTTTGTTCCCTCATTCCTTACATCTTTATTGCATAACATATGCTATTAATTGCAAGGGAAAATTGAAACTTTTTTAAAAAGAATTCAAATGGCTCAAAGCCTTGCTATGATAACAAGCATGACGATTTTTGCTTTAAAATAGTCAAAAAATAAAAAACAAATTCTTTTGTAATTTAAATAAAAAAAGACAGATACTCAATTTGAATATCTGTCTCTTGGAAAATCCTATTATGACCACAACTTAATTGTAACTGTCAGTAATTTGTTTGCCTAGTGCTAATATTACAGCTACCGGATATATTAGGACACAATCTTAAAATACAGTCACTTAGTCAGCAAAATATTGCAAAATGTCTTCTTCAGTTAATTTCTTTTTGTCTTTGCCTTTCACATCAAGCACGATTTCACCACTATTTAGAATAATCGTGCGGTTGCCATATTTGATCGCATCCTTTAATTGGTGGGTAATCATGATGCAGGTCAAATGCTCTTCGCGGACAACCTTGTCGGTTAACTCCAATAGCTCGCGGCTGGTATTAGGATCAAGTGCTGCCGTGTGTTCATCAAGTAAGAGCAGATCTGGCCGTTTAATCGTGGCCATTAAGAAACTTAAGGTTTGACGCTGACCACCAGAAAGGTTACCCACGAATGTATTAAGCCGTTCGTTTAAACCATTAGGAAGCTGTGATGTTTCCTTTTTAAAATCGTCTAGGTGCTTATCAAGTCCGCGCAAATGCAGTCCGCGGTGGTGGCCTCGCTTAGTAGCTAACAATAAATTCTCAGCCACAGTCATTCTCGGTGCCGTGCCCATCTTAGGGTCCTGAAAAACTTGCGCGATGTATTTTGCGCGTTTTACTTCAGAGTCATTAGTCAAGTTGCGCTTTTTGCGCTTTTTTAAAAATATTTTTCCAGTGGTAGGAAACAGCGAGCCGTTGATGATGTTGAGCAGGGTAGATTTGCCCGCGCCGTTAGTTCCAAGGAGAGTAACAAAATCGCCATCTTCCAGTTTTAAATTGATGTTTTTGAGAATCTTTTTTTCTTCATTCGTACCTGCATTAACCGTAGTCGAAATGTTTTGTAAATCTAAAATTGTACTCATGGCTTTGTTACTCCTTTTTTCAATAATTTGCGCGTATGAAATTTCTTTTCAAATAAGGGAAGCATCATACAAATTGCTAAGATGATGGCCGAGATCAGTTTGAAATCGTTGGTGCTGAAGCCTAATTGCAAAACTAAGAGCAGGATTAGGCGATAGATGATACTGCCGATAACCACTGCGATCAATCGCGCGGTTAGGCTTAAATCACCATAGGCTACTTCACCGATGATAATGGCGGCTAACCCAATAACCATCGTCCCGATTCCCATGTTAACGTCGGCGTAGCCACCGTTTTGGGCTAACAATCCGCCGGCTAACCCGATCAAACCGTTGGAAATCATCAAGCCCAGGATTTTCATATTATCTGTGTTGATGCCTAAAGATCGAGCCATGTTTTCGTTATCACCGGTCGCAATGAAGCTTTGACCAAGATCGGTGTTAAGGAAAAGGGCTAACAATAAAATAATTAAGATTGCGGCTAAGAGTCCGATCACAATCGTAGGAAAGTTAGCCGGCAATTTTTGCAATAATTTGCCATTGAGCAAAGTTGCTTTATTGAGCAGACCCACATTGGCCTTGCCCAGGATTCGTAAGTTGATAGAATAGACGCCTGTCATGGTTAGGATTCCGGCCAGTAGTACTGGAATTTTACCCTTGGTATAAAGCAAGCCAGTCACTAGTCCGGTAAGCATCCCGCCTAAGAATGCTAAAATCGTGGCCAGCATGGGATCAACGCCGTGGACCAATGCACTGACGCAGATTGCTGCGCCGAAGGGGAAAGTGCCCTCGACCGTCATGTCGGGGAAGTTCAAAATTCTAAAGGTGAGGAAAAGCCCTAAGGCTAAGACGCCCCATAAGAGGCCTTGTCCGATGGTAGAAGTAATAAGACTCATTTGATGATCCGTCCTTTCTTGTGCGCTGCTTGCAATACCTGATTTGGAATATGAATATTTAGTTCATCGGCAGCTTTTTGATTGATGACTGTTTCGTAGCTAGTAACACGCTTAACTGGCGTAGTTGCTGGATTTTTGCCTTTTAAAATTTGTCCGGCCATTTTGCCAGTTAAGACGCCCATGTCGAATTGACTGACACAGCGCGTTGTGCTAAACCGCCTGACTTGACCATGGTGTCGGCAGCTGGGAAGACTGGAATCTTGGCTGCGTTCGTAGCTTTAAGCAAAGTAGCGATTCCGGAAGCTACGGTGTTGTCAGTTGGCACGTAGACCGCCTGCACCTTGCCGGCCATCGTTTGGGCAACCTGCTCGATATCGTTGGTTGAGGTGATGGTGTAAGGGCGAACCGTGATGCCTTGGGCTTCAGCTAGCTTTTTAAATTCATGGTATTCAGCAGTAGATGAGTCATCGCTTGAGGTATAGATGACGCCGATTTTTTTAGCTTTAGGCAAAATCGTTTGCAATAATTTTAGTTGAGCTGGAATTGGTTGCCTATCTTGCACGCCGGTAACCTTGCCGCCGGGACGTGTCATGCTTTTTACTAAATGTGCTCCAATCGGATCACTAACTGCACCCATGATGACCGGGATGTTGCCAGCTTGATTGGCCAATGATTGCACTGCTGGAGTCGCAATCCCAATTGTAAGGGCGGCATTTTCTTGTTTAAAATGATCGCTCATCGATTTCAAATTGCTTTGGTCGCCCTGCGCATTTTGAAAATCGATCTTCACGTTTTTATTTTCAACATAGCCTTCGTCTTTTAGCCCTTGAATGATTCCTTGATGGATCTGATCCAAGGCCGGATGACTCAGCGTTTGTAGAATTCCCACAGTTGGTCTCTTTTGCTCGGCCGTTTGCTTATTATTTTCAAAAACAAAAGCAGCAACCAGAAAAGCAAACAGAGCGATGATGGTTCCGATTAATCTTTTCATACTTAAACTCCTCTAACAAAAAAGGCATTTCCGTTTGACGGGAAATGCCTAAAACAAAAACCCGCACGTCTTATATTCCGTGCGGGTAATAATTCTTGAAGATTTATCATACCAGCACAGACGCGAAAAATTTGAGTCGCATCTGTGCCCAATATAAGCGTGCAGAAACAACTCTAGTGCTGGTTTTGCCAACGATTGATTACTACATTCTTAAACATGATAAATTCTTCCTTTCTTTCAATTGATGATTGATTGACCTAAATTTTATTCGCTTGTTTAAAAGATGTCAATAGAAATTTTGAAATCTGCTATAATTAAGAATCCCAGAAAAATAGAAAGGACCTACTTATGCGCTATCAACAAATTATTTTTGACGTAGATGATACGATTATAGACTTTGCGGCTACAGAAGATTTCGCTTTACACAGCCTGTTTAATGCTCATCATTGGCCTTTATCACCGGAATTGCAGCGCCAATATCACTCCTATAATCAGGGCTTGTGGCGCAGGCTTGAGCAGGGTGAAATCACTTATGAAGAATTAAGTGAAATGACTTTCCACGACTTTATCAAAAAGAATCTTGGCTTAGAAATTGATGGCATGAAAGCGATGGATGAATATCGCTCTTACTTTGGCGAAGCCCATCAATTATTGCCTGGGGTTGAAGATACTTTGAAGTTTGCTAAAAAGCAGGGCTATAAGCTGACTATTTTGAGCAATGGTGAAAAGTTTATGTAAAATCACCGATTAGAGTTGGCTGGTGTGAAAAAATATTTCGATCTAATCGTTACCTCGGAAGAGGCACATTATTCTAAGCCGAATCCGCATGCCTTTGATTATTTCTTTAGCCGCACGGAAATTGGGCCAACCGAGACCGTCTTTTTTGGCGATGGCCTGCAATCAGATATTTTAGGTGCGGAAAAATATGGTTTCGACAGTATCTGGTATAATCACCGTCACCGTAAAAATACCTTGCATTTACATCCCAAGTTTGTGGTAGAGACTTATCCAGAATTGGTTAAATTAATGCAACATGATTTTCAGAAGAAGTATTAATCATTGTATTTTTTTCTCTTCAAGAAAATACCCCAGCCAATAGTTAGGACACTAGCGACAATCATTAAGATTCAGAAACCATTTTTATCTTCTTTACCAGGTAAACCACCGACGTTCATGCCCCAGATGCCACTGATTAAAGCCGGAACAGCGATGACTAAGGCGGCTGAGTCAAGGTATTTCATTAAGTGGTTCAAATGGCTGTTCATCATGGCGGTAAAGAGGCCACTGATGGAATTTTGAATTCGGTTCAGGGATATGACTTAGATAATCAAGGTAATATTTATATTTCTAGTCAAAAATCACCTGACCTTGAGAAAAAAAGTATTATCATAAGGAGATTTTAAAGATACCATATTATTCTCGTGATATTAATACTTCTAGTCAATGGCCAAGAGTAAATCTTAGTCATCCACAAATTATTGATATTCATAATTTGCACTCAGAGGTAGAGGGTATTCAGATTATTGGTGAAAACCACTGTTATCTAACGGTAGCATATCATGGTTGGAGTGGTGAGAAACCTAAAACCACTTTAAATATGATTTATGAAATTGAATGGGATTAACCTAAGTTAGATAAAAAAGCATTGAATTTGATTCAATGCTTTTTATTGTTTAAAATTAGTATCAAGAAGATAGATTAAAGTATAGAAATTTTGAAAAGGATGATTAGATGAAACGTAAAATCATGCTAATTTCTACAGTTGCATTAATGACCGTAGTACCAATGATTGTTACATCAACTAATGAAGTTAGAGCTACAGTTAATTCAGCCAAAAAAACAGTAATGCATACTGCAATTGCTTATGATAGAGACGACAATAGTACAGGTCGGAAATACTATGCTTATGATGTAGTTACCGTTGATCCGAAAAAAGTAACTATAGATGGTAATCTATACTATAAGGTTTTTGGTAAGAACCAATATTTAAAAGCTACTAATATTGATGGTGTGACTAGACGGATGACTCATAATGCTTATATTTACAGATCATCTAATCGCCGTACTTCATTCAATGGTAAATGGAAATTATACAGAGGCCAAACTGTAACTACTTATGGTGGTTCTTATAAGTTTAAGAATGGCAAGCGTTACTTCAGAGTAGGTGGACCACATAAGCAATATATTAAATCATATAATTTAGGTCTAGTAATTAATACTAATACAGCTGCTTCAACAGATAGTGGTGAAGAAACTACAGTGACTGTAAAGTATGCTTATAATGTAAATATCTATGATAATCAAGGCAGGGTAATAAAAAAGAATATACCTAAGGGAACTAAGTTTGTAGTTGATCGTCTTGAAAAAACTTCTTTTGCTGACCAGTTCATTCCTGAATGGGCCAGTGATGGTTTCTATAGAATTAAGGGGACGACCCATTGGCTTGTCGCTGTTCTTGTAAAAGCAGATAAAAAATTGCCTTTGCGAGATCCACAGAGGGAAGAAAATTTGAATAAATATGCTTATATTACTTTTTCTAAAGATACAAATGTTTACAATGCAGATGGAACAATCCAAAATCATAATGGTCAAAAGATTGTAAAGCAAATGGGTCAATTTAAAGTAGATAAATTGATGTATATTTGGGTTCCAAGTGAAAAGAAAGCTAATTTATTCTATCATTTGGTTGGAACTAAATTCTATGCTACTAATACGGGAACAAGTTTTTTCGATAAAATCGATGTAGGACATGATGCTTATGTCAAAGCTGACGATGT
Source organism: Lactobacillus kefiranofaciens (assembly GCF_900103655.1). Taxonomy (GTDB): domain Bacteria; phylum Bacillota; class Bacilli; order Lactobacillales; family Lactobacillaceae; genus Lactobacillus; species Lactobacillus kefiranofaciens. The sequence goes on along the minus strand of NZ_FMXC01000025.1, from coordinate 19,504 downwards.
GAAATTTGTTAATGGAGTACAATTAACTCCATTAAACACTGCCGCAGAAGCTCAAGTAGCTGCACAAAAAAAGTGAATATTGGATAAAGAAATTAATTTAGAGGGGAATCAAATTTAATTCGATTTGGTTCTCTTTTTCGATATAAACTTTGGTGGCAAACCTTTTTTCTCGCGTAAATCACCTAATCTAGCTTACAATTAAGAAAAAATATTTTTAGTAGCTATGATAGAAAGATGAAAAATATGGAATTACATTCACTTACTGATACTTATACTTTAAATAATGGCGTGAAAATCCCGGTGATTGGCTTCGGAACTTGGCAAACTCCAAATGGCGAAGTTGCGCAGGAATCTGTCGAAGCTGCATTGAACGCGGGCTATCGCCACATTGATACCGCTGCGGCTTATGGCAATGAGGAAAGCGTAGGCGAGGCAATTAAGAAGAGTGGCATTAACCGTCATGAATTATTTGTGATGACTAAATTGTGGGATGCCGATCACGGCTATGACAAGACTAAAAAGGCAATTGATACTAGCTTGGAAAAATTAGGTTTGGACTATCTTGATCTTTATTTAATTCACTGGCCTAACCCTGCAGCTATGCGGAACAATTGGGCAGAATTAAATGCCGAAAGCTGGCAAGCAATGGAAGAGGCAGTGAAAGCTGGTAAAATTCGCGCTATCGGTGTGTCCAACTTTAGAAAGCACCACCTGGATGAATTGATGAAGACGGCTGAGATTAAGCCGGTAGTTAATCAAAGTTACTTGAATCCGAGTGATTTGCAACCGGAAGTGACGGCCGCAAGCAAAGAATATGATTTGCTTAATGAGGCCTATAGTCCTCTTGGTACTGGTGGTTTGCTCGGTAACGAAACAGTTGGTGAAGTGGCCGCAAACTATGGCAAGTCTCCAGCGCAAGTTTTGATTCGCTGGTCGCTGCAGCACGGCTTTTTGCCATTGCCTAAGTCAGTTCATCCTAAGTACATTGCTGCTAATGCAGATGTCTTTGACTTTGAGATTAGTCCGGAAGACATGAAGAAGCTAGATGGTTTGCGTGGAGCAAGCAAGTTGGCTAATGATCCGGATAAGGTTGATTTTTAAAATAAAAAAATCATCGACTCTACAACTGCCGATGACTCTGGTCGCGTCTATTGATGATAATTACTTATCAAGCAGGCTATTTAGTTCATGAAGAACTAAATGAAGTTCATGCAATAGAACTCAAAGTAGGAAAATTGTCATGTCGTTCAACGTCTCTCACCTCCTATGGGTAAGTTGATTAGGCTACCCTGGAATGTGCATGAATGACATGCTTTTTAATTTTATCATGTTATAATACTTATAGGAAAATTGTTGTGTCCAATGATCATGGATGCATGCGATGTAAGACGATAACTTACATACGCGCGGTGGCTCTGCTTATGCAGAGCTTTTTTATTAGGGTGAAATAATGAAGAAAATTACAACGGGTATTGTGGCTCACGTTGACGCGGGTAAAACAACTTTATCTGAAGCTTTGCTTTATACGGCGGGTAATCTGCGCAACTTAGGCAGAGTGGATGATGGGGATGCATTTTTAGATACGGATCAGCTGGAGAAAAAGCGTGGCATCACGATCTTTTCTCACGAAGCCAAGTTGAAAACTGATAATCTGGAGCTGACTTTGCTGGATACTCCGGGGCACGTCGATTTTGGCCAGCAGACCGAGGAGACGCTCAGCGTCTTAGATTACGCTATCTTAGTGATCTCGATTGCGGATGGCGTGACCAGTTATGCGAGAACTTTGTGGCATTTGCTTGAGCGAAATAATGTTCCAGTATTTATTTTTGTGAATAAAACTGATGCAGTTGGGGCAGATCGAGAAAAAGCGCTGGCCGATTTGCAAAAGAACTTGAGTGAAAACTGTGTAGATTTTACCCAAATTGATGATGATTTCTACGAGAACGTGGCAGCTTGCGATGATAAGCTGTTAGAGAAATATTTGGATAATGGCGAAATTAGTCCTAGCGATGTCCAACAGGCAATTGCTGCTAGAAAAACTTTCCCAGTTTATTACGGCTCCGCATTGAAACTAACTGGCATCAAAGAATTTCTAGCTGGTTTTGAACAATGGACAAGTGAGAAAAAATTTACTAAAGATTTTTCTGCTAGATGCTTTAAGATTTCGCATGATAAAAATGGTGAACGCTTAACTTGGATTAAGATTTTAGGTGGAAAACTGAAGGCAAAGACCGAATTAAACGACGAAAAGATTAACCAGATTCGTTCTTATAATGGTGAAAAATTTACTACGATTACTGAAGTGGAAGCCGACGATGTTGTCGCTTTAACTGGTTTAACTAAAACGTATCCGGGTCAAGGATTTGGCGTCGGGGATGCAAAGAATGCAGTATTGAAGCCAGTTTTGACTTACAAAGTTGATTCTAAAGAAAATGACATTCACGCTTGTTTGGATGCACTGAAAGTCTTGGAAGATGAAAATCCGCAGTTGCATGTGACCTGGTCAGAACATTTGCAGGAAATTCACGTACAGGTAATGGGCAAGATCCAATTGCAATTTCTGCAGCAATTGTTGCAGGAGCGGTTTAATTTAGATATCGCATTTGAGCAGGGCAATATTTTATATAAGGAGACAATCACTAAATTAATTGAGGCAGTAGGCCACTTCGAACCTTTGCGGCACTATGCGGAAGTTCATTTACTTCTTGAACCAGGCGCAAGAAACAGTGGCCTTGTTTTTGCCAACAAATGCAGTCTAGAAGTTTTAACTAAAAATTGGCAGCACCAGATTATGACAGCTCTAGCTTCGAAGGAGCATCTGGGCGTTTTAACCGGTGCGCCAATTACAGATATGAAAATCACTTTGCTCGGCGGTAAAGGCAGTATTGTCCACTCCGTTGGTGGAGACTTTCGCGAGGCTACTTATCGTGCGGTACGACAAGGCTTAATGGAAGAAAAAATTCATGATCAGGTAGAACTGCTTGAGCCCTGGTATGATTTCCGTCTAGAAATAGGACAAGACCAAGTGGGCCGCGCCTTAAATGATATTCAGCGCATGAGTGGTAAATTTGCGACGCCGCAAAATATTGGCGAGCGTACGATCATTACAGGTTCTGCACCCGTTAGCGAGATGCAAGATTATGCGGCAGAAGTCCGCAGCTATACGCATGGTGAAGGTAATCTAGAATGCGTCGTTAAGGGCTATTTGCCGTGTCACAACGCTCAAGAAATTATTGCAGAGGGAAATTACGATCCAGTTTCTGATTTAGACAATACGCCAAACTCCGTCTTCTGTTCTCATGGGGCAGGACACACGGTAACCTGGGACAAGGTACCTGAGACCGCGCATTACCCGTACACTTATCCGCTCAGCTAAAATATTGTACAAAGTGAAATATCTGATAAGCTGTGAAAGAAATTTCATTTTGCCTGTCAATTGCTGAAAGAAAATCGCTTCCATAGTAAGATGAAATCAGAATAGGAAGGTTGATTTTTTATGACGACAATACCTTTTAAAGCCGTCGCGGTAGATATGGACGGTACTTTTTTAACTGAGAAAAAGACTTTTGATCATGAACTTTTTGGCAAGATTTTGAAAAAATTGCAGGCTAATCATATTCCTTTTATTTCGGCTACTGGCAATCAGCTGATCAGATCACATGAATATTTTGACGAATTTACGACGGGCATCGATTACGTTTCTGAAAATGGCGCAATTCTAGAAGCTAACGGCAAGGTTTTTAAAAAGACAGCGCTGGACTATGATATTGCGCAAAAACTACTGCACTTTATTCAGACGGATTTCTCTGAAGCCATCATTATGGTTAGCGCGCAGCACCACTGCTACATCTTGAAGAGCATGGATCAGGCAGACAAAGACGATATTCGCATCTATTATCGTAAGGTAACAGAAATTGATCAATTTACGGATATTGATCCGAATGATTCGATTTTGAAGATTTGTCTAACTGACGATGATGAATTAGCGAAGGTAATCCAAGACCAATTCAATGCTAAATATGGTGATTATATTCGTGGCACTAGCAGCGGCAATATGACGATTGATTTGGTGCACAAGGGTATTAATAAGGCTAAAGGCGTTGCAGATATGCTTAAGCACTACGGTATCGCACAAAAAGATCTGATTGCTTTTGGCGATGGTGAAAATGATATCGGGATGCTTGAAGCTTGTGGCTATAGCTATGCGATGAAAAATGCCAATGAGAAGACCAAGGCTGTAGCAAAGTATGAAGCACCGTCGAATGATGATAATGGGGTGCTACAGGTTTTGGCTAAGTATTTGGATGTTGAATGCTAGCGGAAAATAATTGGATGCAAAAAAAGCTTGAGCAAAACGCCCAAGCTTTTGTATTAGTTAAATATATGCTTCTTTTTGCAAGTTATACATATTTCTATAATCCGTATTAATCTGCATCAACCGTTTATGTGAATCAAATCCTTGAACTTTTCCATTTTGCAAGAAAAGAATTTTATCTGCATATTTTACAGCGGAAAGCCGATGAGTTACGAATACAATGGTTTTACCTTTATTTTTAGTCAAAAAATGTTTATAGATCTCATTTTCACTTTTAGCATCGATAGCAGCAGTAGGCTCATCTAGAAATTCAACTTGAGCGTTACTGTAAATGTCACGCGCAAGAGCAATTTTTTGCCACTGTCCACCTGACAATTCAATGCCATGAGCGAATTCCTTGCTTAGGATTGTATTTAAATCAATGTCTTTATCTTTAAGTAAAGATTCCAATCCAGCATTGTTTAAAGCACTTTTGACTTTGTCATTATTGCCACGACGGAAGACTGATACATTTTCAAATAAACTCAATTTAAATTTAGAATAGTCTTGAAATGTTGCAGATAAATTATCCCGATAATTTTTGATATCGTAATCTTTCAGATCGCTGCCGTTCAGATCAATTTCACCCTTACTTGGATCGTAGAAGCGCATGAGCAGTTTGATTAAGGTAGATTTGCCGGAACCATTTTCACCAACAATTGCGATTTTTTCGCCCCTGCTAATACTAAAATTAATATCGTGTAAAACTTCTTCATTAGAAAATGGATAAGTGAAAGAAACGTGTGACAATTTTATTTGTTTAATTGAATCACCAATTTTTTGAGTACCATTTTGGAAATTATCATGATATTTTTCAAAACGATTATACTTTTCTACCCATAATAATGAGTCATAAAGTAAACTACTGTCTTCCACTAAAGTGGCTAATGAGCTAGAAACAGAAGCAATTACAGAAATGAACATTAATAATGCACCAGCACCAATAAGACCTCGACTAACTGAGGAAGCGAACCAAAAGAAGCCATAACCCGAAACTATTACTACTAGTCCGAGGGAAAAGGAGCTAACATACATTTGCTTCATTCGAACTTGATCGACGTTTTTTCTAGTGTCTTTGAACAGTTCAATGTACCTGTTAATTACGGCAGGAAACATGTTGAATAAGCGTACTTCTTTAGCATCTTTTCGGTCTAGCAACAGTGAACTTAAATAATCAAGTTTTCTTGCATTTTTGCTTCTAGTTACCATTGTCTCAAAGGCTTGTTGCTGAATTCGATAGTAATTTAAGCTCTGAGGTACATTACCAGTAGTAGTAAGAGAGCGATCCATAAATTATATTTGGCTAATAAACTTAACATGAAGATTAGAGTTAAAGCAGATTGAATGATCGCAACACCAAATACGATTAAATTGACTGGCCGCCAAGAGGCGCCTTCTTTTAGTAATTGTAGGTCATCGAAGTAGGCATTATTATCAAAAATACTTAATGATTGCAAATCTTTAGATTTTTTCATTAAGCTAACATTAATGAAACCCGTTAGCTTATCTGTCAGGATTCCTTGAGTAGATGTAGCAAGGGGAGGCAAAAGCTGTGTTAGAGCTGTAGCAATAATCCAGATTCCAATACTTGTCCAAAATTGCTTATGTGCAGTGACTTCATTGATTACATTTTGACCTGCATTAATAGCTACTACTGAAGCAATAGCTTGTATAGGCGCTAATAATGCTACAAAAGTTGCTATAATTGGAGCAGCTTTAAAGAATAATTTGTATGTAGACAATAGAAGTTTGAAATAATGTTGAAAAGAATGTAGCTTTTTCATTAGCCATCTTGCCTACTTTTCTATGGAGCTAGTTAATATTTTTAATATCTGGAGTATAAATCTAAAAATAAAATAAAAATAAAAAGTGTCAAAAATGACACTTTTTATTTTTTGATTTTTTAAACTATCTCGCTCATCCCGTTTGCCTTTAAGAAATTTAAAATATTTTGGCTTTTTGCTACATCTCCGTTTAAAACATATTGATAATAATTAGCCATTATCTTAGCAAAACAGTTTTTGGGGTCGACTCTTAAGGATTTTAATCTACCTATAGATTGATATACATTATCTTTGATTACAATATTCGTGTGATTTAATGAATAATTTAAATAATTAATTAGAATTGCAGAAAACATTTTTTGCTTATTTTTGGAAATAGAATTGATATCTTGGATATTGTTCAAAAATGCTTTCAAAATAGAGTTAATGTCATCTGTATTGAAAATAAACATTGAAATGGCAAATAATCTTAAACTGCTTTCTGTCCAATTATTTGTTTCAAAAATTGCTCTTTTAATATATTCTTTCTTATTTTCAGGAATTTTATCTAAAGTATTTGAAATAGCAGCTTTTATAATAATAATTTGTGCATTAATACTATTTAAATTTAACTTACTAGTATCTTTTTGAGCAAGTAGTTCTTGCAATTTCAATATTTTTGAATAATCATTTTTATAATAAGCAGAGTGGAGTAAGTTATTACATTCTGTTTCTGATAATTCATTTTGATTGCTGTTCTCAGACTTGAGTTTTTTAAAGAAAGAAGAATAGTCAATATTGTGCAAGTCCAGAATACTTAATAGGTCATTTGCTCTAATACTACAAAGGTTCCGTTCTACTTTAGAATAAAATGATTTGGTTAATACATTGCCAGCCATTTGACTTTGACTAAGGTTAAGTCTTAGTCTTTCTTGTTTTAAAGCTTTCCCGATATCCATGTTTATCACCTAACCCTATTAATGCTTTAAATTAACATTATAATAAATTTACAAATATCCAAGAAAAAAGCACACAAAACATTGATAATACTTGATTTTTGGTAGAAAAAAAGCTTGAGCAAAACGCCCAAGCTTTTAATTTGCTTTAATTATCTAATTAAAACTTGTTCTTGTCCAAAGAAACTGGAGAATCTGGCTTTTCGCCGTTGATTAACTTCAAGTTGTTGTTGAATGCCTTAACAACCATGTTACGTACAGCGTGAGTAGTGTAGAAGGCGGTGTGTGGAGTTACCAATACGTTTGGACGATCAATTAAGTCTGCCAAACGCTTGTCTGGGAATTCTTTACCTTCCCAATCCTTGTTAAATACACCAACTTCGTCTTCGTAAGTATCCATAACGAAGCCGAAGATCTTGCCTGAGTCCAAACCACGGATTACAGCGTCAGTGTCAACAAGTGGACCACGTGAGCAGTTTACAATTACAACGCCGTCTTTCATTTCAGCGATTGACTTGTCGTTGATCATGTGAACGTTAGCTGGAACATCTGGTACGTGAAGTGAAATTACATCAGCTTGCTTGTACAAGTCGTCAAGTGAGTCAACGTAGTAACCCTTCTTTTCAAGTTCTGGGTTCTTGAAGATATCGTAAGCAATAACCTTTGCGCCGAAACCTTCCATAATACGCATAAATACTTGACCAATGTGACCAGTACCAACAACACCGACAACTTGGTCACGAACTTCACGGCCGATAGTTGGTGCCCAACGTAAGTCACGTTTAGCCATCTTTTCGTCCATGCGCTTGTCTTGACGTAATACACGTGCAGCTTGAATAGCAGCATGTTCAGCAATAGCGTCTGGTGAGTAAACAGGAACATTGGTAATTTGGAAACCTAATTCCTTAGCCTTGTCCATATCAATGTTGTCAACACCAACGTTACGTAATGACATCTTAGTTACGCCAGCGTCTGCTAAAGCTTGAAGAGTATCTGCAGTGTAGTCTAATTGTTGGTAAACAACAACACCGTCAGCACCCTTAGCTAACTTAGCAGTTTCAGGAGTCAAAAGCTTATCAGTGTAATCAACATCGATATCCTTGTGAGCTTCCTTCCATTCATTCAAGAATGGTTCTTCGTCTTTTCGAATAGCGTAAGCAAAAACCTTTGTCATAAATTCAACCTCCGTAAAATTTATTAATATAACCATTCTTCATTATACACTTTCGCTTGCTCAACAAAACACAAAAACACTCTTTTTTTGTAAAAAATGAAAGGAAAAATGATGTTACACGTGAAACGAGGTGGAAAAATGTGGATAAAAGAAATAAAATCATCAGCCTACTATTTGATATACTATGTGTAAAAACTATTAATAGGATAAATTTGTAAAAAGAGGAACCTTATGGATAATTTGAGCGAAAAAGCAGCGCAAGTCGTTGTTAAATATATAGATTTAGATAATAGTCTCGCCGAATTAGCTAATTCAGGTGATTTAAGTGGCGCACTTGGGCAGCCCATTAGATATAGCACGAATAAGCAGGTTTCTAAGTTAAAGGATAGAGGGTATGTATTAGTAGATAATGCCTTTGATCCAGTAGGCACGACACCGGTGTTTAAGGCAGAACCGACCAGTTATCTAGTAACTTTTAGGCATGGACACGAAAAAGTAACCATTGATCATTTAAAATATGGCGTTAAGCCAACAGACTTACAGACTAAGGGGACGCAAACCGTTCATTATGCTGGTGCTGGCAATCGTACTCCGCGTGATATGGTATCAACGGTTACCTTCAACCGCATCTTGGTTTATGACCAAGTGACAGGGCAGAAAATCGGCGATCAAGGCTGGAGCGTAGATCAGCGAACCTATCCTTTAATTGGGACGCCAACTGTGATGGGTTACATCCCTGATGCAGCTTATGTGGGCGGCGAGACAGTTAAGGTCGATGACCCTAACCGGCAATATACCGTTAATTACAAAATTAACAAGCAGCCCTCAGCGGACCCTCAAACAGCCGAAGTAAAATATATCGATCTTGATCGACACAACCAAGAAATTATTCCAGCAGTTAAGTTGACAGGTGCCGCTAATACGCAAATTTCTTATCAGACTGCACCAACTTTAACCAAGCTGGAAAATGCAGGATATGAATTAGTAAGCAACGACTTTGATGCTAACGGTGATATTCAATTCTTTGATAATAGCAATCAATTTACCCAGACCTTTATCGTTACTTTGAAACATCAAAAAGTAGTTGTTGACATTGACCGGCCAAGAGAAGGAATTGACCGTTCACTTTATGAAAAGACAGTTAAGCGGGTTATTGAATTCAGTGGCGCACAAGAAAAAACTCCTAAGAAAATCGTTCAAAATAGCAAGTGGCTACGTGCTGCCGCAATCGATGCAGTAACCAAGTCTGTTTTTGAAAAAGATAATGATACTACTGCCTGGTATCCAGTTGATGAGGTCTATCCTGTAGTAAAAGTCCCTATTGTGGCGGGCTATCATGCAGATAAGGCCCAAGTGCCGGCAGCTAGCGTGGCAATGAAAGATCAAGTTGAGCAAGTGCAATATCAGCTTAATGGCCGAATAATTGCCTTTGATCAGGCTGGCGAAGAAATTGCCGCAATTCCTAAATTAAGATTCATTACTGCTAAAGATGATGCTACTAAGGTAGTCACGCCAATTGTGCTGAATCAAGTGCAGGATTATGAACCCGAAAAAGAACAGGTGCCCGTTGCTGATCCAGGACAAGATATTCAGGTAACTTATGTATTGGCTCACAAGTATGTTGCCGTTAATGCAGCTCATCCGCTTGCAGGAATTGATGCTAAAAATTATAGTAAGACCGTTAAGGCAGTGGTGCATTATCAAGGTGCAGGTGAGCAGACGCCAGAGGATTCAATCCAAGTTGCTCATTGGAGCCGGACAATTACTTATGATCAGATCACTAAAGAAGTAGTAGCGGATGGCAAGTTTGATACTGATTGGCAAGCTGATCAAATTCAGTTTAAAGCCGTAAAGACTCCAGTGATTCGAGGCTACCACGCGGATATGGGCGTAGTCTCAGCGCATCCCGTTACCCAGAACAATTTGTCAGCCACAATTGTTTATACGGCTAATGGACAAATTATCCCAGTAGATGAAGCAGGGCAAGAGTTGCCTGATGTGCCGCATTTAGCTTATATTACTGATCCAGATGATGCTACCCGAGTTTTAGCAACTGAAGATGTGCCAGAGTTTGACAATTATTTGGCTGATGAGCCTATCATCAATGTTAAGGATCCTGATGCCAATACTACAGTTCTGTACCATATCAAGCCGCGCTATGTTAAGGTCGATCCCGCTCATCCATATGCTGGTATTGATCAAAAAGAATACGATTATCAAGTAGAGAACCGTATTCATTATGTGGGTGCAGGCGAGCAAACGCCAAAGGATTCAGTGCAAGTAGCTCGTTGGCAGCGTACTTTAACCGTTAATGACGTCGATGGCAGTATTGTAGAAAATGGCAAGTTCAATACTAAATGGCAAGTTGATATCAGTAATTTTGACAAGGTGACTACACCAGTGATTGATGGCTATCACGCTAATGAAGCTTATGTTCCTAGTCGGCAAGTTGATCGTGAAGATCACCGAATTGAAATTACCTATCAAAAGAATGGGGCGGTTGTGCCAGTAGATATTAAAGGAAATAAGATTCCGAATGCACCGCATATCCCTTATCTGACTGATCCAAGCAATCCAACTAAGGTATTAACTGAACAAACTGTACCGCGTCTGATGGGCTACATGCCTAAGCAGCCATTAGTCAACGTAGATCAAGCGGGTGAGGACATTCAACTGACTTATTACGCGTTAGATCAGGTTAAAGAATTGGATAAAACGGATTCGCAAGAGCTAGGCAGAGCCAAGCACAACGCCAATGTATTGGCCATTCCAATCGGCGGTAAAAAACGGACGGCAATCGTTAATTTTGTTGATTTGGATCATAATGCGCACCAGATCGCATCGTCTAATATTTTGTCAGGAGATGTAGGCCAAAAGATCAATGATCTGTATAGCACGAAAGAAGTATTGCAACGACTTAAAGATCAAGGCTACGAATTGGTTTATAACGGTTTTGACTCTAACGGTGCAATTAAATACTTCGACGAACAACAAAAAAGCATCAAAATCTTCACCGTTGCCATGAAGCGCGGTCACGATTTTGTTAAGGTTGATGACAAGTTAAAGGTTGTTGCAGGCAAAAATCAACAGATGCCACAAGGTTTTATCGATCAATCTCTGGAAGCAATCAAGATCAACGATCAACCGCAAAAAGATAAACAAGCCCCGAAATCAGCAAATAAGCAAGCTGACAACGCTAAGCAGCGCCATCCCCGCATGAAGCGGACCGAGCTTAATAAGGATAAGGATCAATCTAATAGTCTAAAAAACCTATTCAAATGGATTAAAGGATAGAAATTCTAAAGGATTTCTTAAGACATAAAATAAATAGTGACATTATGTCATCATCTTGCTATTATATCTCATAGCAAAAATACAACGCAACAATAAAGATGAATTGTAAGAAGGTAAAATCTTCTAATTCCTTATTAATACATCCTATTGGACCTTTATTGATTCATACATTGGGTATTGCTCTCAACTAGCTGTCCCCTATGCGGCTAATCGAGAGTGAAGGTTGATAAGTCCATCCCCTTTTTGCAAAAGTGAGGAATCAAGCTCCCTACTTCATCTGCGTTGGACCTTTTGTTAATCTTGATCAATCATTTTCGCAACTTTAGTGATGAGTAGGCTAATGTAAAAGAATCTCGTTATTCTCATTCAACACAACTCCCTTAAAAGGGCTGGTTTAGAAAAAGTCATCTAAGCCGGTCCTTTTTCTTTTTTTCGCTATAATTAATTTGTCAATTAATTAGAAAGGCAGAAAAAATGATTTTAATTTCATGGAATATTGATTCATTAAATGCGGCTTTAACTGGAACTTCAGCTAGAGCAGAGGAGACGCGTCAGGTTTTGGATAAAATTCATGAGGCTGATCCCGATATTATTGCAATTCAAGAGACCAAATTACGAGCAACTGGTCCAACCAAAAAGCACAAAGAGATTCTGGCGGAGAAATTCCCCGAATATGACTATGTTTGGCGCTCTTCAGTAGAGCCGGCACGTAAGGGCTATGCTGGCACCATGTATCTATATAAAAAGCAGCTGCATCCTGCTGCCACAGAACCGCAAATTGGTGCTCCTGAGCCGATGGATTCAGAGGGACGGATAATTACCTTAGACTTTGGTAAATTCTTTGTCACGCAAGTATATACGCCTAATTCAGGCTCTGGCTTGAAGCGTCTAGCTGAGCGTCAAGTCTGGGACAGCAAGTATATTGAATATTTACAAAAATTAGATAAGCAAAAGCCAGTTTTGGCAAGTGGCGACTATAATTGTGCTCATACCGAAATTGACTTGAAGCATCCTGAAAATAATCACCATTCTGCTGGTTTTACTGATGAAGAAAGAACCGATTTTACTAAATTGTTAAATAGTGGCTTTACCGATACTTTCCGAGAAGTTCACGGCAATGTTAAGGGCGTTTATTCTTGGTGGGCACAGCGCGTGAGAACCGCTAAGGCTAATAACTCAGGCTGGAGAATCGATTATTGGCTAGTAAGCAGCCGCATTGCCAAGCAGGTAGTTCGCTCCGAAATGATCGATACAGGCAAGCGTGCAGATCATTGCCCAATTTTACTAGAAATTAACCTTTAAATTGCCTTAAACACTAGTATAATAATTTTTCGAAAAAGTATTTTTTGAAAAATAGGGGTTGAAAATCTTTGAATAACGAGAAAAAAGAAGATTGGGCTTTAGAGCAAGACCTGAAGTACAATCGTCTGACAGCGTTCAAGCTGTTCGCAATGACCAGTTCAATGGTTATTTCCGTTGATGAGCTGGCACCATTTGGCAAGACGGGCGCGACGGCATTGTTTTATTTGTTGATTGCCGGCATCGCCTGGTTTATTCCCATTACTCAAATGGCTGGTGAAATGGCCTCAATTGATGGCTGGGAAAAAGGCGGCATCTTCACTTGGGTGAAGGGATCGTTAGGAGACAAGACGGGCTGGACGGCCATGTTTTATCAATGGATTCACATCACCGTGGGGATGGACACGATGATGTATGTCATTATTGGCGCGCTCTCGATTGCCTTTAATACGCCGTGGTTTAATACGACGCCGATCGTGCGTTTTGGGCTAATGATGATAATTCTCTGGGGTGCGACCGCGATTCAGGTGATCGGTATCAGAAAGATAGGCCGAATCGCTGAATGGTTCTTCATTCTGGGGGATTGCAACGCCTGTCATTTTGTTAATTATCTCGTTTTTCGTTTACGTGGCTCAAGGTCATCCCTTACATATGGCGATTAACTGGAATACGGTAATTCCACATCATCTAGATGGGGCTACTTTGGTTGCCTTTGTGCCGTTTATGTTGGCTTTTTGCGGTGGGGAAGCATCAGCACCGCACGTTAAGAACCTGGATCACCCACGTTCTTACTCCAAGGTAATGCTGGGCCTGGCTTTTACGGCAATCTGCTTTGACTTGTTAGGCAGCATGGCGATCGGCATGACGGTACCCAAAGATCAGATTCAGAATAGTACCGGTTTCGTTTATACTTATGGCAAGTTATTGACTACGATTGGCTTGCCTGGTGATTTATTGCAAAAAATTGTTGGGGTAATGTTAGCTTGCGGGATCATTGGCGAGTTAGGCAACTGGATCGCTGGCCCTAACCAAGGGATGTACGAAGCAGCGAAGGAAGGCTACATGCCTAAGTTCTTTGCTAAAACGACCAAGCATGGCGTTCCACTTAGAATCATGATCTTGCAGTCTAGCATCGTGACCATTTCGGCATTGTTAATTACCTTTACTAGTGGCGAAGATGCTGACTTCGCGTTTAATTTCTCTCTGGCTGCAACGACCGCGCAATACTTGATGGTCTACATGATCATGTTAATTGCCTATATGGTTTTGAAGAAAAAGCATGAAGACTATCACCGGATGTATTACATGAGCAAGAATCCAAATTTGAGTGTTGCAATTGCTTGCTTAGCTTTAGTAATTACCGTAGTAGCTTTCTTTGTGACTTTCGTTCCGGCTCAAGGTACGCCAGTTAATTTGCGGCATATCTATGTTTGGACCTTAATTGGCATGTGCGCGATCGTTTCAGTGTTGCCACTGCTTATTTATCACTGGCATGAAAAATGGCAAAATCAATAAATTAAAGCATTCGTTTTTTAGGCGAATGCTTTTTTTAGTAGAATAATTGCTAAATGGGGTGAAAAAATGACGGATGCAATCCAAGACGCAATTTTAAATGGCTTTTATGATGAAAAATTTTTAGGTAGCGAAACTATCGGACCTAGTCTGTTAGGCAACAATCAACATGAGAAGATCTGGTTAGCCTTGCGTCAAGAATTAATGACTTGCAAAGGTTTTACTTGGGCAGTGGCCTTTATTACCCAGGACATGCTAGTGCCCTTGAAGGTGATTTTAGCGGATCTAGCCCAAGAAGGCATTGCGGGCACTTTGATTACCGGGGATTATCTTGGCTTTAACAATCCACGGGTGTTCGAAGAATTATGCAAGATCCCGAATTTAGAGGTCAGAATTGCTAATGAAGCCGGTTTTCATGCTAAAGGCTATTTGTTTGAACATGATAATTATGAAACGGTAATTGTAGGCAGTGCTAATTTCACGCGCTCGGCTTTGTTATCCAATTACGAATGGGTACTTAAGGTTAGTTCTAGAAAACAGGCAGGTTTAACTAAACAGTTTGCACGCAAAATTAATTCATTAAAGCAAAATAGCTTTGTTTTAAATGAAGAATGGCTGGCAAATTATAAACAAAATTGGGTTCAGCCCACGCCACGTTTGATGCCTAAAAAGACGGTGAAAATCGTACCCAATCAAATGCAGAAGGCGGCCTTGAAAAATTTGACTGCTTTGGTGAATAGCGGTGCTAAAAGAGGACTAGTCGTTTCGGCAACAGGAACGGGGAAGACATATCTAGGTGCTTTTGTCGTAAAGGATTTTCAACCCCGAAAATTTTTATACATTGTGCACCGCCAGCAGATTGCTAAAAAATCTTTGGCAAGCTTCTATCGCGTGATTGGTGGTGAACGGAAAGATTACGGCTTGCTTACTGGTGGTCAACATGATTTAGATAAAAAATATTTATTTGCGACCGTGCAGACGTTGAGTCAGCCAGATATTTTAAAACAGTTGAAGCCAGATGAATTTGACTATGTTTTAATTGATGAGGCACACCGGGTAGCAGCACCTAGCTATCAGCAGATACTGGCGCATTTTCAACCACAGTTTTTGTTAGGCATGACGGCTACGCCTGAACGAATGGATGAGCAGAATGTCTACCAGATTTTTGATTATAATTTAGCTTATGAGATCCGTTTGCGGGATGCGCTGGAAGAAAAGATGCTAGCGCCGTTTCACTATGTGGGAGTGCAGGATTATGAAGCAGGTGGGCAGGCAATTGATGAGACAACGGACTTGCGCTACTTAGTTTCAGAGAAACGCGTCGATTATGTGCTAAAGGAAATGGATTATTATGGCTATTGCGGCAAGCAGCCTAAAGGCCTGGTTTTCTGCAGCAGACAAGAAGAAGCGCGGGATTTAGCTCATTTATTTTCTCTTAAACAGCACCCTGCGGTTGCCTTAACCAATGAAGATAGTGAAAAACGGCGCAATCAAGTAGTTCAGGACTTAATTAATGGCAAGATTGAATATATTACTGCTGTTGATCTGTTTAATGAAGGAATCGACATTCCGGCTTTGAATCAGATTGTGATGCTGCGCAATACTCAGTCTAGTATTGTTTTTATTCAGCAATTAGGGCGAGGATTGAGGAAGTACCCAGGCAAGGATTTTGTTACGGTTCTTGATTTTATCGGTAACTATAAAAATAATTACATGATTCCTATTGCACTTCATCAGGATACGTCTCGTGATAAGGATCAGGCTAAAAGAGAAGCGCGCTTGCCTGAATTAATTGATGTTTCAACGATTAATTTTACTAAGCTAGCATCAGAAAAGATTTTGTCATCACTGGATCAAGTGAAGCTAGATGGGATGCGTGAACTGCGGCAGAGCTATCGCGAGTTAAAGAATAAGCTAGGGCGCGTGCCGTTATTGCTTGATTTTTACCAATATGGCTCAGTTTCTCCGCTGGTTTTCGCTACTCAGCATGGTTTAGTTAATTACGCGGATTTTTTGAATAAAATGAATGAAAAGGTTGCGCTGACTCAATACGAAAATGAAGTCTTGAGCTTTGTAACTAAAGAATTACTCAATGGTAAGCGAATTCATGAATTGCTTTTATTAAAAATGCTCCTGCAAGAAAAAACAGTACGTCAAGAAGACTATCTAGTCGCACTAAAAAAGCAGCATGCCTATATTAATGATGCGGTTTTAGCTTCTGTAATGGATATTTTATCTTTGTCATTTTTTGATATTAAACAGGGTAAAACCACAAAAAAGGCGCAGTATGGCGACCAGCCACTAGTTGAACAGCGGGATTTGTTCGATTATCAATTAACTAAGCAGCTGCGTCAGGCCCTGGAACATGTCGAATTTAGGCAATTGTTCAAGGATGCAGTTGAAGTAGGATTAGCGCTGAACCAGCACTATGACAATCGCACTCAGTTCACTTTATATCAGCAGTACGATCGAAAAGATGCTTGTCGCTTGCTAAATTGGCCTAGGGATGTGTCAGCACCAATGTATGGCTACCGCGTAGGTGAACACGAGACGCCGATTTTTATCACTTACCAAAAAGATGCCGAGCAGCGCAATGCTTTGTATCATAATACGCTGGAAGATGGGCGCAGCTTGCGGTGGTATACGCGGGTACCCCGACATTTGAATTCAGATGAGGTGCAGCGCTTATTGCATACTAAGCAAATGAAATTGCACTTATTTGTTAAAAGAAGCGATGCATCTGGTAAACAATTCTTTTATTTAGGCGAAGCTAAGATTCAGTCGGATTCTGTCAGAGAAGAATTGCTAGGCGTGAAGAAAAAGCCAGCGGTAGGGATGAATTTGCTATTGCAGCATCCATTGAGCAGCGCGATGAATGAATTATTATTTGCATGAAAAAAGCTTTCTTCGTAAATTGAAGAAAGCTTTTTCTAACGATCAATAAATGTATATGGCTTGATATGATTTAAGATTTGATAGCCGACATTCTTTTGCGCGTTTTCATCACCGACAGTTTGGTTTAAAAACATAATCAGACCGTTGCGGTTATCTGTTGTCATTTGTACCCAAATGCCGAAGTGGGTATCGGTAATGTTGCCGTAAGCAGACTTGATCGTGTCGTTATTATCCAGATAGAGACCACCTGAGTAATTATTAGCGCGACTATTTAAGTGAGTT
The DNA here is from genome assembly GCF_900103655.1 of Lactobacillus kefiranofaciens. GTDB lineage: Bacteria > Bacillota > Bacilli > Lactobacillales > Lactobacillaceae > Lactobacillus > Lactobacillus kefiranofaciens. The sequence continues at coordinate 1,975 of NZ_FMXC01000025.1, read as the reverse complement.
AAGTAATGGAAATCAGACTTGCTCAAGATTTGCCCATTGCTTAGCCCTACTTGAATTTTGTAATAATCCATTGGCGTGGTGAACATGTTGGCGGCACCTGGAAGCTGTGAGGCAACCGTTCTTTTTACGTATTCAGGGTCTTGGTAATTCTTGGCATTCCAAGTGTAAGAAATGGAATCAGTTTTCCAACTAGGAATATTTTGATATAAATAAGTATTAGTCAAACCTAGTTTATTCACGATGCGGGTATTGAAATTATCTTCATAAGATTGTCCGCTCACTTTTTTAATAATGCCGGCAAGCAAAATAAAGTTCGAATTATTATAGAAGTAACTGCCTGGCGTACCGGTACTATTATTATTGATATTGTCGATTACCCAGTTAATGGCGTCATCTTCTGAATACTCAAGATTACGGTCGGGTTCCGTATTACCGGCATTAATGCCAGAAGTGTGGGTCAGCAGTTGCCCTAGAGTAATATTGTCGGCGTTCTTTAGGTTAGGATACCAACGAGAAATCTTGGTATTTTGGGTAAAGCGCTGACTGGTGTGCAAATTTTCATTCATTAATTGAATGACTATGGCAGCTGTAACTACTTTTTGTAAAGAGCCGGTCGGATAAACAACTTGACTATTGCCGTTGCCGATTCGCTTGCCATACCAGGCCCAACCGAGGCTAATTTGCTGCGGCTTGCCGTTTTTAATGATGACGGTGCTGCCGCGACTATTGTTTTGGGCTAAAACGCTACGGACATAACTGCGCATGGCAGACTTTGAATATGAGCGTGCTTGAACTGTTGTCGAAGTGGGTGCTGCAACTGCGGGTGCGGCAATTGTTAAAAGCGACGCGGCAGCCAAGCTGATGAGTGTTTTTTTTAGAATTTTGAAGGCCTCCCTTAAATATGTCTAATCTACATTTTAGCGCGAACTTTGCAGCATACAAGCTAAAAATCATTAAGAAAATGTAAACTAAAAGCTTTACTTATGACTTTTAACTAGGAAAAGTAATAATAGTAAAATTGAGGAAGAAAAAATGACAGCACAAAAAATAATTCATGATCAATTGTTTTTGAGACAAAAATCAACTTTAGCAAATAAAATGGATTTACCCATTGCGTTTGATTTGCGTGATACGTTAGTAGCTAATCAAGGAAGAGCAGCGGGATTAGCAGCTAACATGATCGGTCAGTCCAAGCGGATAATTGCTTTCTATGCTGGGATGCTTCCATTAATAATGATTAATCCGCAGATTATTAAAAGAAGTGGGAAATATTTTGCAAAAGAGGGATGCTTGTCGCTAAGTGGAGAAAGACAGGCACTGCGTTATCAGCGAATTACGGTTACTTATCAAGATTTGAAGCTGAATAAAATGACGCAAGAGTTTACTGGCTTTGTTGCCGAAACGATTCAACATTAAGTAGATCATTGCAATGGAATTTTGATTTAATAAAAGTTTTTTTGAAAAATATTTTGATAAAATAGTTCGGCAATTAGCTAATGATGTTTTAATAATCAATAAATAAGATCGGATTATGGATAATGAAATACTTAATGTGAAGAATACTATAGACTGTGTCTCTGATAATGCGAACGAAAAGGAAGATTTGCCAAAAGGACAGAAATAGGGTAAATTAATAAAGGCGCTTCGAGAGAGGCGGCTGAGCTTCAATAAAAGAGCTTGAGCAAGAAAAAAACAAGAAAATGAAAAAAGTACTTGCAAAAGCATTGAGAAGCTGGTAACATATTTAAATGCCGTCAGGCGAGAGCAGAAAAGCTCAAGCAGGTCGACGAAAACAAATTCAAAAAAGTTCTTGACAGAGCTTTGAGAGTTTGGTAAAGTGAAAAAGCTGTCCGGTCTAGCCGGACAGAGGTAGTACTTTGAAAACTGAACAAAGTTTCGCTAAAAGTGTGCGGGTGTAAGAACCCAAACAAAAAGCGAAGTCAATTTCGCAAGCAATAAATTTGAGACAAAGATC
>NZ_FMXC01000002.1 GCF_900103655.1 Lactobacillus kefiranofaciens | reverse complement strand
GTTCGTGCCAGCCTAAGAAAGACGCATGAAGCTCATCTGGGCATTCATCACGGCGCCATTGAAAGCTTAACAGCAGGTCATAGCTATTTGGATGATTTCGGCAGAAAATTAAGTCAAATAAATATTTAAGAAATTAAGGTCAGACTAATGGTTAATAGCCTACCGCAAAAATATTGACACTTACCTGAAGGCCTCAGCTCTTGTTTTTTTCGTAAATATCCTTTAACATTATTATGATTAATTGAAAGTAGAAAAGGATTTGTTTTCGCCAATGAAGCAGATGATAATTCATGGTGGAAAGCCCTTGCAGGGTGATGTTTGGATCGGTGGAGCTAAGAATTCTACGGTTGCATTGATTCCAGCATCAATTTTGTCGAGAACACCAGTAACTTTGGAAGGCGTCCCAAGAATTGCTGATGTTGTCAACTTGATGGACTTGTTGAGTGAGATGGATGTACATTGTGATTTCGGAGAGACCACGTTGCGCATTGATCCTACTGATATTAAAATGAGTCCATTGCCAGCTGGGAAGATCAAGAGTTTACGTGCATCATATTACTTTATGGGTGCGCTTCTTGGTCGTTTTGGCAAAGCAGTTGTGGGCTTCCCTGGTGGTGACGATATTGGACCACGTCCTATTGACCAACATATTAAAGGCTTTGAAGCCTTGGGCGCTAATGTACAGAATAAAAATGATCAGATTATAATTACGGCTCCTGAAGATGGACTGCACGGTGCGAAGATTCACCTGAAGATGCCATCTGTTGGGGCTACAATGAATATTATTATGGCTAGTGTGACCGCACAAGGTCAGACAATCATTGAGAATGCCGCAAAAGAGCCAGAGATTATTGATTTAGCTACCTTTTTGAACAATATGGGGGCAACTATTCGTGGCGCTGGTACTGATTCGATTAGAATTGAAGGTGTGGATATGCTTAAGGCGCAGATTCCGCATACGATTATTCCTGATAGAATTGAAGCTGGTACTTATGTAGCGCTAGCTGCTTGTATCGGTAACGGTATCCGCATTCATAATATTATTGAAGAACACCTTGATTCATACCTGGCTAAGGTAGAAGAAATGGGGGTAGTGATTGATGCTGATGAAGATTCACTGTATGTTTATCCAGCAGGGGATCTTAAGATGGTGCAAGTGAAGACGGATGTCTATCCGGGCTTTGCGACAGATTTGCAGCAGCCAATTACACCGCTGCTTTTGACTGCTAAGTCTGGTGAAGGTGTAGTAATTGATAATATTTATCCAAAGCGCATTGGTCATATTGCTCAGTTGCAGAAGATGGGCGCTAATATCAAGGTTGAGGACAATATTATTTTGGCTCACCCCACTAAGCAGCTGCATGGAGCTGAAGTAACCGCGGGGGAGATTCGCGCTGGTGCGTGTCTAATGATTGCTGGTCTGATGGCTAGCGGTACTACGGTTATCGATAAGGCCGGCAATATCTTGCGTGGCTATGATCGAGTGCAAGAGAAATTGCGTCAATTAGGTGCCGACGTGAGTATCAAGGATGATCCCGCCGTACCTGGCATTTTAGACAATATCTAAAAAGAAAATTAAGCTGCATGATCTAGATCATGTAGTTTTTTTGTGGAGAAAAATAATGAGTTTAGTTTTCATGAGACGTGCAAAAGAGGCAGATGTGGATAAAATTGGGGAAATTTTAGCTGATGCTATCCATTTTTTGAAGGAAAGTGGTAGTCCGCAGTGGCAGAGTGGGTATCCTAACTGTCAAAGTGTGCGCGAAGATATCAAAAATGGCGCGGCTTGGGTATTAACTGTGGATAAAGAAGTCGCAGCTTATGCGGCTGTGGTGATTGGCAGAGATCCAAATTATACTAAGATTGCTGGTGCGTGGAAGAATGCTGTTGATCAATATGCGACGATCCACCGCATTGCAGTATCAGATAAGTTTAGAGGGATGCATTTGAGTCAGTTTTTCTTAAGCAACATTATTTCAGTTACTTATGCACAGGGGATACGCAATTTTAGAATTGATACTTATCAAAAGAATAAAATTGTCCAGCATATTGCAACTAGTCATGGCTTTGAAAAGCGTGGAATTATTCAAGTTGATGATCCAATTGATCCAGATCGCTGGGCTTACGAATTAAATTTATAAATAAAAAATCACATGACCGTTTAAGCCATGTGATTTTTTATTTATTAATCAAGCAAGTCGTATTTCAAAGTCATTAAACCGTGACCTTCGTCAACCATTTGGCCAAGTAGTTCAACAGTATTGTAGTAAACTGTATCAGCCATCTTTTGGTTAGCTGCAATTAACTTATCTTGCAATTCCTTGCCTACAAGATCCTTAACTTCCTTGTCAGTATCGTGTTGGATCTTGTGGCATTCTGCTAAACTCTTTTGTTCAAAGGCATCTTCTAATTCGCCATAAACGCGGTAGTTAGTGTCACCGAGTTGAGCGGTCAACTTGTTAAGCCAGAAGATCTTGTTCAAGTTGAACTTAGGCGTAGTTTGGAAGTTCTCTGGAGTAGTAGTGACGTTAGTGTAGAATGGTACCATTGAGTTAAAGGTGTTAGGGCCAAATGCTAACCATTGTACGCCAGCGATTGCTGCAGGAACATCGTTTCTGATTTGCAAAATATGGGTTTCAAAGTTTCTGTTGATGCCGATTGGACGGAAGGTCTTCTTTTGTTCAGCTGTGCCCTGGTCGCCGTAAGCATCGTAAGGAGTGTCTTGGTAGTGTGAACTTTCAGCCCATTTAATGTCTTCGATTGAGATCAAACGGTTTGCGTGGCAAACGAAAGGTTGATCTTGGTCAGCAGGAGTGCCACCGAAGTCTGGGTCAAAGTAGTTGTGAATGTACCAAGCACGTGGGTTATTGTAGTGAGCATCTTTGATAGTTGATGAACCAAAGATGTGACGCATGTTGTAGCCTTCGCGGTCTGGATTTAAGTGGTATTCGCTGATTAAATCCTTTAAGTCGCTTGAAGCGGCGAAATTGTCAGTGTCGTCAAAATCGAATTCATCGATGTTTAAACGGTTGGGTGCGATGACATAAGCATCGTCAGGGATGCGACGAGCGATCCAGTGGTGGCCGCCGATAGTTTCAAGATACCAAATAGTGTCCTTGTCAGAAAAGGCCATGCCGTTCATTTCGTAAGTGCCGTACTTTTCAACCAAGTAACCTACGCGCTTAACACCGTCGAAAGCTGAATGCAGGTATGGAAGAGTTAAAGTAACGAAATCTTCTTCTCCTAAACCACCTTCACTTGGATCAAGGATTGGATCAACGCCTTGGATGCGTGAATTAGTAGTAATGGTTTCGGTAGCGGTCATAGCAACGTTGTCAGCGTTGATGCCGGCAGCGCCCCAAGTACCGTTTTTGCCAGAAACATCAGGAGCTGAAGTATAGCGCAGTGGAGTTTCTGCTAAATCTTCGTCGTCAATCTTTTGCTTGCTGATGACACTGGTATAGTGCTTAGGTTGGTCTTCTGGGTTAACGGCCTTGAAGCCTTCAGGGATAATGACTCTACCGCCGTCTTCACTACGAGCGATCATAGTTGAGCCGTCGATAGTTGCTTTTTTACCTACTAAGATAGTAGTACATTCTGTTTGTTTCATCTGATCATTCCTTTACTGTAAGTTATATTTCTACCTACTATATATTGTATGCAAAAAATGGATTAATTTCCACGAAATACATTAGGACTCACACCACTGTAGCGCTTAAATGCCTTGGAAAAGGTGAATTCATCCCCGTAGCCGACTTTTTTGGCGACTTCCTTTAAATTATGCGTGGTACTTGTAAGTTCTTTCTTAGCGGCTTCCATGCGCAATTTCATAAGGTATTTTTGCGGTGAAATTTTGGTGTTTTTTCTAAATAGTGAGTACAAAAAACTCCGAGAAACTCCCAGTCGGTTACACAACTCGATAATGTTGCAGGTGGGATCGGTGTAGTTTTTATTTAAGTAGTTGATTGCAATTTGATATTGATCATTTTTGGGAATTTTACGTACTGGGGGATGATCAGGAAATTCGCTAACTAAGTGATAAAAGAGCTGGTAGGTGAGTGAGGCGATCTGTAAATGATTAAGCAGCGTTTTTTTCTTATTCAAAACACCATATAGTTCAGTTAAAGTTGAAAAGAATTTAGTATTTTGAATCTGACGTAAAAAGTTTTTGTTCGGTAAATTCGAAGCTTTGAGTATCTTGCCAGTATCGCTGCCAGTTAATCCGATCCACAAATATTCCCACGGGTTGCTGTGATCAGCTTGAAAAGAGCAAGTCCGACTGCGTGGTACCAAAAATAAATCGCCAGTTTTTAATTTAACCTCGTGATGACCACTGGATAAAAAAGAGCCGGTGCCTTTAATTACATAGTACAAAACATCATTTTTGCGTAAATTATCGCCTTCAAAATATTCGTCAGGCTGACATTGCTGTTGACCATAAAATAAAATATGACTATCGATCTCTGGATTAGTTAGATTATGAAATTGATTAGGCATCTTGACCTCACTATAAAAATTACTCTTAACTACTATTATATAGTAAGTTTAAGAAAATGTGATCGATAAGAAAAAAGCGCTCATGAGGAACACTTTTCGAGGTTTAAAGAATATTCATAGAAAAATTATGTGTGGAATTATAAATTATGAAATGGGGTATTCAACTTATTGGGCATCCCTTCTTCCGTTAAAGATGAGGTTAAGCAAGGTTGCACTTAAGCTGGCTACGACAATCCCGTTACCTAAGAACAATTGCACTGTTTGTGGTAAAGTTTGGAAAATTTGTGGATAGATGGTAACGCCTAAGCCTAAACCGATTGAGATGGCCACTACTAAAATATTGCGGTTGTTTTCAAAATTAACCTTGGTTAACATTTTAATTCCTTGAACGGCAATCATGGTGAACATCACAAGCATGGCACCACCTAAGACTGCATCAGGGATCATGGTAACTAAAGCACCAATTTTAGGAAGAAGTCCCATACCCATCAAAAGGCCAGCGGCCCAGAAAATAGGACGTTTAGTTTTAATACCTGATAATTGAAGCAAACCAACATTTTGTGAGAATGTGGTGTAAGGGAAGGTGTTGAAAAGCCCACCAAAGACTTGAGCTAAGCCTTCAGCGCGATAGCCCTTTTTGAGGTCTTCTTCAGTGATATCTTTATGAAGCAAATCACCGATAGCGAAGAAGACGCCAGTGGATTCGACCATCGAAACTAAGGCGATGATAATCATCGTTAAACAAGATGACCATTCGAATTCAGGTACGCCGAAGTAGAACAGTTGTGGCAAGTGGAACCATGATGCTTGCATGACTGGTTTTAATGAAACCATGCCTAAGCAGCTAGCGATCAGCGTGCCGACGATCAAACCAATTAAAACAGAAATGGAACGCAGGAATCCTTTAGTCCAGACTTCAATGGCGACAATGATGATGATGGTTAAAAAGGCAACGATAAGATTTTTAGCATCGCCGAAGTCCTTGGCTTGCACATTTCCGCCGCCCATATTTTGAAAAGCGACAGGGGTTAAAGTTAGTCCGATAACGGTGATCAGCGTGCCAGTAACTACTGGTGGAAATAGCTTCTTAATTTTGGAGAACCAACCAGAAATAAGGAAAACGAAGATCCCCGCCACGATGATTGCCCCGTACATAGTGTTGATTGAAAACTTCTGCCCAATCATTTCTAGTGGCGCAACTGCTTGGATGGCACAGCCTAAAACAACCGGCAAACCAATTCCAAAATATTTATTGCGAAATAATTGAATTAAGGTGGCTAGGCCACACATGAAAATATCGATGGAGACAAGGTAAGTCATCTGCGTACTATTGAATTTAAGTGCGGTCCCGATCAAAAGTGGAACAGCAACCGCACCAGAATACATAGCAAGCAAATGTTGCAAACCTAAGATAGCAGCTTTTTTGTGACTAACTTCTTTTTGTGCCATTTTTGTTTTATTCTTCCCCTTCGAAATGAACGTGACCATCCTTGAAACTGTCGATCTTGGCTAAGGCTTCAAAACGCAAGCCTTCGTTTTCGACCCATTCGCTACCGCCTTGGAAGGTCTTGGCAACGATAGCGCCGACACCAACGATGTCACAGCCAGCTTGCTTAGCAATGTTGACCATGCCCTTAACAGCTTCACCGTGGGCTACAAAGTCATCGATGATTAAAATGTGTTCACCTTGGTGCAAAAATTTTTCTTCCACGCAGATCTTGTTGTTAACGTTCTTGGTGTAGGAAAAGACATCTGCCCAGTAGACTGCATCGTTAAGCGTTGATGGCTTCTTTTTTCTAGCAAAAACCATTGGGACACCTAATTGGTAAGCGGCCATGATGCCGGGTGCAATACCAGAAGCTTCACAGGTTAAAACTTTGTCGATCTTTTCGTCCTTAAAAAGTCGTTTAAATTCTTCACCACATTGCATCATCAATTTGGGATCAACTTGGTGATTTAAGAATGAATTGATCTTCAGCACATTCCCATCTAAAACTTGTCCATCTCGTTTAATTCTCTCTTCTAATAACTTCAACGTTATCCTCCTAAAGAAATAAGGACCTCTTCTACCTAAAGCTAGGTAAAAGAAGTCCTTAAGATAATTTATTAACTTTCAATCACCTATAGTCCACTATTTACGGTAGTGGGTAGAAACTGTCGACCTTATTACGACGTTATATAGATATTTGTGTTGGTTTAATCTTAGCAGAAGATGTTAACGAACACAAGAGGAAAATTAAGAGCTAATGTTCGACTTATTGAAAGGCTATTCTGCTTTTTCTTTAATGAAAAAGTAAGTGAATAGAAAGTAGGCAATCACACTTAAGTAAAAGAAGTTAGAACCACTACCATAAGGGAAAAAGCGGGAAAGGATGTAGTAAATTCCAATAACTATTAAGGCATACACCCAACTGCCATAAACAAATAAGCGGCGAAGGTGAATTGGTAAGTGCTTTTTATGCTTGATTAAGATCGAAAAGCTAACTTGCTGGAGTAAATAAGAGCTGAAAAAGTAGACTGCAATACTTAAAAGTAGCCAAGTCATTCCCCAAGAAATAACACCGCCCAAGCCGTTTGAGTAATTTTGACTGGCGATCAGTGGTGGGATGATGCTTAAGCTGCCTAAAACACTAGCTAGTACAACATATTTGTTATTGCTTTGCCGAAACTGTTGAATTTGGGATGCTAACTTAGCTTTGGTAGCAGTTAAGTTAAAGTTTTGCTTTTTTAAATCTTTGAATTCACGCATATTTAACCAACTATAAACTAATAGACCGCAAGCAACCGCGATGACAATCAGACTTAAGGCTAGCCCAGTTAATCGAATAATCAAATTGTTAATTTTAAGCCAAATATCGAGAGCTGTCGTAAAACAGAGAATTGCGAGACTGCAAATGGTCAGACTAATAGCTAGGGCACGTAGTTGAGAGTTCTTTTTGGCGGCGGCTAAATAGTTTTCTATTTTATCATCAGCTAGAATGGGTAATTCTTTAGTTGGAGTATTATTTTCATTTTTCACTTCAAAAGAAGGCGTACCATTTTTTAGTAGATAATCAGTAGTAACGCCGAATAATTCTGATAAATCGACAATTTTTTCAATATCGGGAATAGATTGATTGCTTTCCCATTTAGAAACGGCTTGCCGGCTGACATTCATCTTTTCAGCTAAGCCTTCTTGGGAAAGATGATCTTTTTTGCGTAATTCCGCAATTTTTTGACCTAATTTCATGATTGATTGTCCTTTCTGTTTTTGCTTAACTTAAATCTACAAAAAAGCCTGGTTGCAGACAAGAACTTTATGCTTGCATTGCTGGCAACTAGCGGTTGCAACTGCTGGTTGCTTAGGATGAAAGCCGAACAATAAACGAGTATTTTGTATTTTTTGATTGACCTTTTTAATTTTTCCTAGTAAAATTAGTTAAAAATGTGTAATTGAAAAGAGGGAGTAAATAGTGGCTAAGAATCTAGACGATTTTGATAAAATTATTGTGCTTGACTTCGGTAGTCAATATAACCAATTAATTACCCGCCGTATTCGTGACTTCGGCATCTATTCTGAACTTTTACCACACGATCTTTCCATCGAGAAGATTAAGCAGATCAATCCTAAGGGGATCATTTTTTCAGGTGGTCCAAATAGCGTTTATGACGATGGAGCATTAAAAGTTGATCCTGCAATCTTCAAGTTGGGTATTCCAATTTTGGGTATCTGTTACGGGATGCAATTAATGTCTTACGACCTAGGCGGTAAGGTTGAACAAGCTGAAAACAAGGAATATGGCCGCGCTAATATTACGGTTGAAGACTCAGACAGCATTTTGTTCAAGGGATTGCCTTCAAAGCAATACGTTTGGATGAGCCACGGCGACTTGGTAACTCAAGCTCCAAAGGGCTTCGAAGTAACTGCTTCCAGCAAGAATTGTCCAATCGCCGCAATTGCTAACCCAGCTAAGAAATTCTATGGTATTCAATTCCACGCAGAAGTGCGCAACTCAGAATATGGTTTAGATATCTTGAAGCACTTTGCTTTTGATGTTTGTGGTGCCGCTGCTAACTGGACCATGAACGACTTTATCGACATGAAGGTTGATGAAATCCGCAAGGAAGTCGGCGATAAGAAGGTTATCTTAGGCCTTTCTGGTGGTGTTGATTCCAGCGTTACTGCAACTTTATTGCATAAGGCAATTGGTGATCAATTAACTGCGATTTTCGTTGATCACGGGATGCTGCGTAAAGACGAAGGCGACCAAGTAATGCAAGCCTTGAACAAGGATCTTGGGGTAAACATTATTCGTGTGAATGCCCAAGAAAGATTCTTGAACAAGCTTAAGGGTGTTACTGATCCCGAAAGAAAGCGTAAGATCATCGGTAAAGAATTTATCGAAGTCTTCAACGAAGAGGCTAAGAAAATTAAGGATGTTGACTTCTTGGCTCAAGGTACGCTTTATACCGATGTCATTGAATCAGGTACTAATACCGCGCAAACTATTAAGTCCCACCACAACGTAGGTGGTTTGCCTAAGGACATGCACTTCAAGTTGATTGAACCACTGCGTAAGTTGTTCAAGGATGAAGTACGTGAACTTGGTGAAAAGCTGGGTATTCCGCATGACTTGGTATGGCGTCAACCATTCCCAGGTCCAGGCCTTGGTATTCGTGTTCTTGGTGAAGTTACTGAACCTAAGCTGAAGATCGTGCGTGAATCTGATGCGATTTTACGTGATGAAATCAAGAAGGCTGGATTGCAAGAAAAGATCTGGCAATACTTCACGGTTTTACCAGGAATTCGCTCAGTTGGTGTTATGGGTGATGGTCGTACTTACGACTACACCATTGGTATTCGTGCCGTTACTTCAATTGATGGGATGACTGCTGACTTTACAAAAATTCCATGGGATGTATTAGGCCACATTTCAGACAGAATCGTAAACGAAGTAGACAACGTTAACCGCGTAGTTTACGATGTCACGAGTAAGCCACCTTCAACTATTGAATGGGAATAAAACCATTATATTAGTTGGAATTGGAATGCCGATATATCAGCATTTAACAGGAATAAAAACTACTTAAAAAGGTATTAATTGACATAAAAGTATGCCAAAAGTATGCCAAAAAGAAGAAGCTCTTAGTATTATAATTATACTAAGGGCTTTTTATTCATGTAATAATTTGGAAAGGAACAAAAATATATGGATAAAGCAAAAATTATGTATGAAAAAGCTATTATTTCTAGAGATAATGTGGCAAGAATTAATTTTGACAAACGATATGTTGATATTGAAGGAAGAAGAATAAATTCAGATCAACCACAAATGTCATTAATTTCTACATTTGTAGTTTTTATCATTAATGTTTCAGAAGGAATAATAGGTAGTTTACTTGCATCTAAAATAGAGAAATTGTGGAATGGAATGAACGTAATAAAAATAAGATATTAAAGAAATTGGATGCAACGGGAAAAATGCAGTCTTTAAAACCTAGTTTTAAATTATGCAATAATCAAGGAACAGAGATCACCATAATTGTCAGTGGTGACTTGATGCAGACACAAATTATAAATATATTTGAAATCCTTAGGCATTTGAAAAATGATAGATATATTTTTATGTTATCTGAAGATGGAACAATAAAAATTTATACTGAACTTGAGTATGCGCAATCAAAGCATGATTTACAAAACAGGTAGGAACAAAAATGGCAATTACAGAAATTGAAGACAAAATTTCAGAGATAATCATTAAGAAGGATCATGATAACTTTATCTATGACTTTTTAGGAGTGTATGACATCCCTAAAGCAACGATTACTAAATTAAAGAAAGGCATCAATAACTTATCTGATATTGCTGGTGAAGTTTACTTGAAGAATAAACTTTATTATAAGCAGACGGATAAGGATTTAATGCAGTCATTTACTGATGTTAAAGCTAAAGTTGATGAGTTAGGAACTAAGCCTAGATATATATTTGTTACAAACTTTAAAGAAGTCTTAGCATACGATATTAAAACAGATGATACATTGAGCATCCCTTTTGAAAGATTGCCACAGAAGTTTGAATTCTTCTTAGCATGGAATGGTATTGAAAAGGCGGACTTTGATAAAGAGAATCCAGCTGATATTAGAGCGGCTGAAAGATTTGCTAAATTGTATGATGTGATTGTTAAGGATAATCCTAGTGCAACAAGAAAAGGTTTGAATCTTTTCTTAATTAGAGTACTATTTTGTCTTTTTGCAGAAGATACAGATATTTTTGAAAAGAATCTGTTTACTACCAGACTAAAGGAATTAACTAAAATTGATGGTAGTGATTTAGATGATTTTATTGGTCAGTTATTCAGTGTTCTAGATGTTAAAAAAGAAGATCGTCCAGAAGATACTCCTAGTTGGTTAGCAGACTTTCCATATGTTGATGGTGATTTATTTAAGGATCCACATGAATCATTGAAGTTTACGGCTAAGTCTAGAAAACTAATTATTGATGCTGGTGAGAAACTAGAATGGGATCAGATTAATCCTGATATTCTGGGATCTATGCTTCAAGCCGTTGCCAGTGAAGACAGTCGTAGTCATTTGGGGATGCACTATACTTCTGTACCAAATATTATGAAAGTTATTAAGCCTTTGTTCCTTGGTGATTTAAGAAATGAATTTGAAAAGAGTAAAGGAAATTACAAGAAACTTCAACATATTTATGATCGTATTGGCAAGATTAAGTTTATGGATCCTGCCTGTGGCTCTGGTAATTTCTTAATTGTGACTTACAAGCAATTGAGACAACTAGAGATTGATATTTTAAAAGAACAAAATAGAATTCTAGCTGAAGAAGGTAGCGGTAAGGCTATGATGTATCTGCCTTCTGTAACTTTAGATCAATTCTATGGGATTGAAATTGATGACTTTGCTTGTGATACTACTCGTCTTTCTCTCTGGATTGCTGAACATCAGATGAATATTAAGCTTAGGGATGAAATTAACAATGCTGTTCGTCCAACACTACCTTTACAACATGCAGGAGCTATTGTTTGTGGTAATGCTTTGAGATTAGATTGGGAGAAGATCTTACCTCATAAGAAAGATGATGAGGTTTATTTGTTTGGTAATCCACCTTACTTAGGTTCAAGAAACCAAAATGATAGTCAAAAAGAGGATCTCGCACTAGTCTTTAATGATAATACTGTGGTAAAAAAATTGGACTATGTTTCAGGTTGGTTTATTTGTGCATCTAATTATATCAGTAACACTAACGCACAAAGTGCTTTTGTATCAACAAATTCTATTGTACAAGGAGAACAAGTTCAACGATTATGGTCAAGAGTTTTAAAAGAAAATGTTAATATAAAATTTGCATATACTTCTTTTTTATGGAGTAATAATGCTAAGTCTAATGCTAATGTATATGTCATAATAGTAGGCTTATCTGGAATAAAAGAAAAAACTGAAAAGATAATTTTTACAGGTAATTCATTTAGAACAGTAAAATTTATTAATGCTTATTTAACTGATGGACCTAATGTAATTATTAAACCGTCGAGTAAACCTCTATTTTTAAAGTATTTAGCATTAAGAGGTTCAAGTCCTACAGATGGAAAAGGCGGATTCATTTTATCCAAAAGTGAATATAAGAATGAAGTTAATAGAAATCCAAATTTAAAAGAAATTATTTGTCCATATGTTAATGGAAAAAATTATATTAACAATACGATGGAATATTGTATATGGATACCTACAAAACAGATCTTTGATAAATTTAAAGATGACATATTTATTAAAGACAGAATACAGAAAGTTGAGATAGCTAGATCAAAACGTAAAGATAAATCGTTAATACATATTCCATATAAATTTCAGGTGGTTCAAAATAGAGATTTACCAGCATTATTTATTCCTCAGGCTTCCTCTGGAAATAGAGACTATATTCCTATGGGGTATATAAGTTCTAAATCTATAATTGCTGCACCTAACTTCGGTATATATAATGCACCCATATATTTATTAGGGATTTTGATGTCAAAAATGCATATGTCTTGGATTAAAGCTGTTGGTGGAAAATTAAAGACAGATTTTAGATATTCAAACAGATTGTGTTTTAATACCTTCCCTGTTCCTACTTTATCTACACGAAGAAAAAAAGAAATAGAACAACTAGTTTTAAATATTCTTGATATTCGTGAAGAAGAAGGAGGTACTTTAGCAGAGTTATATGGTTCACCACTTGCTGAAAAGAATCCTAAACCAATGAATGCAAGGCTATTAAAGGCTCATCAAGAACTTGATCAAGTAGTTGATCGAGCATATAAACCTAATGGTTTTAGAGATGACAATGAACGTTTAGCTTTATTATTAGATATGTACAGTAAGAAATCGAAAGAAAATGAATCAACCAATTAAAACACCAGAAGAATTTTATCAAGACTATGTTGCGCTTTTTGTTCCAACTAATACTGGCTATAACGAATTAAAAAGTATGACTAAAAAGTTGAACATTATATTTGAAAAAGCATGGGCAATAAATTCCGAAGAGACAGCCAAATTAATTGCCGCATGGGTATTAGGAACTGAAGAAAATAGGGGACTTGAGAATCGAGTTGCGTACGATACTTATATTCAACAACATGTAGAAACCACTTCTTACATAGATAGTATGAAAAGTGACCCTAATTTTTCAAAAACTATGTTAGCGCGACTATTAATAGACGACTTTAAGAATTCATTTGAATTGGATATTAAGATTTTAGCTAATTTAGTATGTATTGATCGGCTAATTCATGGACAGGATTATTCATTAGAATCTTTATATTTTGAATCAGCAGGTAGCTTAATAAATCGTTTGAGACAATCTCAAACCGATTGGTCCTTCATAATTAATGCTTTAGATAAAAAAGTTAGAAACGCTTCATCCCACTTAAACTTTGTTTATGATGCTCGACGAGGATTATTTATTGGTAAGGACGTTGATAGAAGAACTAAAAGTATTGAAAGCTTTGAAGTAACCGCAGAAGAATTCCTTTTAAAGACACTACCAGGTCAATCGAATATTATTCAATCATTTATTGCATGTGGTGAATTGCTTTGTATGAAGAAAGATAGTCGAATACATGTAGAAGCATTAAAAGTTTTAAATTAAAGGTAATAAAAATGCAAGATAAAAATGTAGTTGAAGTAAATTATCATCAAACTGGTAAAAGCACTAATACCAATGAATTAGGGATGCGTGAGATGCAGGTGCGTGTTTACCAACATCGTAATTCTCAATATCTTTTAGTTAAAGCACCACTGGCTTCAGGTAAATCTAGAGCTTTAATGTTTGTAGCTTTAGATAAGTTGGCTAATCAAGGCGTTAAAAAAGTTATTGTAGCTGTTCCAGAAAGATCAATAGGTAGATCATTTAAGAATACTGAATTAGTCAAATATGGCTTTTATGAAGATTGGAAGCTTGATCCACAATATGATTTAACTCTTCCAGGTGGGGATGAAAGCAAAGTACAAAAACTAGTGGACTTTCTTAATTCTTCAGAAGGTAGAATTTTAATTTGTACGCATGCTACCTTAAGATTTGCCTATGAAAAAGTAGCTGATGATCGTGCATTTGATAATGTTATGGTTGCGATTGATGAATTTCACCATGTTTCATCTAATGATAGTTCTGTCTTAGGTACTGCCTTGAAGAATATCATGCATAATTCCTCTGCCCATATTATGGCTATGACTGGTTCTTATTTTAGAGGAGATTCAGAGCCAATCCTTTCTCCAGAGGATGAGCAATTATTTGATAAGGTCACTTATACATACTATGAGCAACTCGATGGCTACCAATACTTAAAGTCATTTGGAATTGATTATAAGTTTTATCAAGGTTCATATTTAGATGCTTTACCAGATGCGATTGATACAACTAAGAAGACGATTATTCATATTCCAAGTATCAATTCTAGTGAATCGACTAAGGATAAATACAATGAAGTTGATGCTATCTTTGATGCAATTGGTAACCTCGTTGATAGAGATGATAAGACTGGTATTTATACCATTAAGAGTAAACAAACTGGTAAATTATTAAAAGTTGCTGATCTGGTTAATGAAGATGGTAGAGAAAAGGTTCAAGAGTATCTAAGAAATATTAGTAGTGCTGATGATTTAGATATTATTGTGGCTCTTAATATGGCTAAGGAAGGATTTGACTGGCCATGGGCTGAACAGGCTTTAACTATTGGTTATCGTCATTCATTGACTGAAATAGTTCAAATCATTGGTCGTGTAACTCGTGATAGTTCAAATAAGATACATGCACAGTTTACTAATATGATTGAACAACCAGATGCTAAAGATGATGCTGTTCAATACGCAGTTAATCAAATATTAAAGGCTATTACTGCATCCCTCTTAATGGAACAAGTACTTGCCCCAGAGATTCATTTAAAGAGAAGAAATCATAAATCTGATACTCCTTCAGGGGATGCAGATATTTTGATTAAAGGACTTAAAGAACCAACTACCAAGAGGACTCAAAGTATTATTGAAAATGATCTGCCTGATTTGAAAGCCGCGATTTTGCAGGATCAAGATGTAAAGAATGGAATTGCAGCTAATGTGGATGCAGAAGTAATGAATAAGGAATTAATTCCTAAAGTTGTTATGACTCGCTATCCAGATTTAAGTAATGATGAGATAGATCAAGTTAGTCAATATGTTGTAGCTGATACTGTCTTGCGTCATGCTAAGGTAGATTCTTCGGTTGATCAAGAAGGAAATACGAATGAATTCCTTAAGATGGCAGATAAATTTATTAATGTTAATGATTTAGATATTAATTTGATTCAGTCAATTAATCCATTCCAAAGAGCTTACGATGTTATGTCTCAAAACATTGACAGCAATACTCTTAGAATTATTGAGCGTTCAATTGATGCGAAGAAGTATGATTTCTCTGATGAAGAATTAATGCAATTGTTTATGAATGCAAAGGTATTTGTAGAAAGAACAGGACGCAGCCCAGATAAAAATTCCAATAATGAAGAAGAAGTACGTATGGCTTATGCTTTAGCTAAATTGAGTGACATGAAGGCTAGAAGAAATGAAAATAGATAATTCGCGTCCGATTCGCTCTCTTGATGATATTTTTAATGATCCTGCAGCTGACGAATTGTTGGCAAAACCTAAAAAGGTACAGGTTACTTATGATCCTGAAGTTGAAAAATTTAAAGAGATAGAGAGCTGGGTAAAGGAACATAATGGCAAGGAACCTGAGAAGACTACAGATCTTAGTAGATTAGGTGAACGAAAATTAGCTAGTAGATTAAAAGAAATTCGAGAAGATCCAGAAAGAATAGAACTATTGAAACCTTACGACAAATTAGGTTTACTAAAGCAAGAAGATCAGAATGTGGCTTTAAAAGAAAAAGTTAGTCATGAAAAGATGACTTTCAATTCTTTAGATGATATTTTGAATGATGATTCCGCTTTGTTTGATAATTCTGGTCAGTCCTTGAATTCAAAATTATTTGATACTGGTTCCCTTAATGCATATAAAAAATCTCAAGAAAATGTTGCTAAAAACAAATCAAAGAGAAAAACAATGGATGATTTTAATAAATATCGTCCGATGTTTAAGAAAGTGCAAGCTGAGTTAACTTCGGGCAAGCGACATTTAGTAAGGTATGGTAATAATAAGCTCAAATTACATGGATTCTATGTTCTAAAAGGTCAACTAATGTATATTGAATCTATTGGCTCCGAGTTTAAAAACAATAACCGTAGTGATACCGATACTGATGCACGTTTACACGTAATCTATGACAATGGGACAGAAAATTTCCCGTTGAGAAACGGTTTAATTGCCTCCTTATACGGGTCTAAGCAACGTGGTGGCGGTGGCAAGATTGTCACAGAACCAGATAATAAATTTGAGTTCGGGGCTAATGATCAAATAACTGGCTATGTTTATGTATTAAAATCACTTAGCAATAACGCAGATGTAAAACGAATTCAAGAGGATCATCCTTTGTATAAAGTTGGATTTACTTCGGGAACAGTTGAAAGAAGAATTGCTAACGCCGAGAATGAGTCTACTTATTTATATGGTCCTGTTAAAGTGGTGGCAGAGTATCAGGTTATAAATCTTAATCCAGAAGCTTTAGAAACAGCTTTGCACCATGCTTTATCTCAATATCGTTTAGATGTAGATATTAAGGCAGCTAATGGCAAGATTATTCATCCTAGAGAATGGTTTGTAGTAGACTTTGAGACTATTAATGATATTATTAATGAAATTATGAGTAAGTTACAGATGGCAAACTAAAAATCTTAAGAAATTATAAAGGTAAGCTAAGCGAGCTTTTTAATTGAAAAACATGTTATAATTAAGTAAAGAAAAAGGAGACACAACGGTCTCCAATTACAGCCCGCTTTGAGATCGGTGGCTAATGATTAATATTTTGTACTAAAAGGCACTCAATATAACCCGCCAAAGTTATAAGATTGAGCGGCTTTTTATTTATTGTGGTGGTCGATGTATGTCAGCAATGCCAACAGAAACGTCCCAAACATCAGCATCAAAGAAATGCCTTCGTAAACCGACATGACTGAAACCTTTTCTTTTAGTGTAGGCCATAGCCCTCACCTCCAGGAGGATAAAAACAGCCACCGCTCATAAAACTTTCTGCAGAAATATGTCATTTTTTTGCGTAATTAATAATGGAGTAGGTAAAATGAAAGGAGAAAAATATGTTTTTACTTACGAAAAAAGGTGACAAAATGTTGTATCCTTATGCTGAATTTCCAGGTCGGTTAATAGTTACACATACTCAACCATTAAAAGAAAAAGATGGAAGTATTAAGGTTGAGGTAAACTTCGAATTGCCAACGGATGATGGCTTTAGTGAAGCAAGATATACTTTGCCAGATTATAAATTGCTTTTTAATAATGGCTTTACTCCCTCTGAGACTAAGCGCAATGAAGAGATCCTGCACAATAATGCCAAAATTATCTTAGCAGCGGCAAAAGAGAAAGAGGCTACAGATACCTAATTATTTTACTTATGCGGGATATAAATTATATTTTTGGTCGAATGAAGGTAATGAACCAATACATGTTCATGTAACTAAGGGACACCCCAATCCAGCGTCAACTAAATTTTGGATTTTAAAAGATGGAACAGCTAAGTTATCCAATAATAAAGCAGAATTGTCTTCAAAGGATCTAAAGAAAACTTTCCTGAACTGTGTAGAACTTGGAAGAATTACTTTAGGGTGAAAGATCTAAAATTTTATAAATGAAATATTGCTCAAAGCTCGCAATTAAGTTTGCGAGCTTTTTAATATTAACAAAATTCAAATTTGTTAATATTGAAGATCCATTAAAGCTATAGTTATTGACAAAAGACTGCTTTTGTTAATAATTATAGCTAACTAATATAATATAAATTAACAAAAGCCCTATTTGTTAATTTATATTAAAAATGGAGGCTATTATGGTCAAAAATTATCATTCATTATCTAAAGAAAAATACTTACATAAACCACAAATGGTTTCTAAAGAAGAAATAGATCAGATTTATCAATCACGTTTACATGGAGTTAGTTCATATCAAACCAATCTGTATCCCTTTTTGACTAATAAAAATGGAGTACAAACAAATAAATATCCTATCTTTTTTGTATATTTACCTGAGATTGTTAGATTAGAAAGTAACTTAAGAGATAATTCTAATCAAATTAAGAGACTTGCAGAAGCATTACCGGGAATTGCTAAAAGACAGTTTTTAAATTCACTTCTGGTATCTGAGATTACTTATACTAATATAATCGAAGGCGTAAAAACTGACCGAGGAGAGATTAGTACAATTATTCGTGATAATGAAAGTGATCCCAAACGCCCCTCACATAAGAGATTACAATCAACTATTAGAATGTATCAAGAAACTCAAAGTAATCACCTGATTGAAATTGAGTATTTAAAAGATTTTAGAGAAATTTATGACAGCTTATTAGAAGGCGAAATTGAACAAGATAAGTTGCCTAATGGTAAGCTTTTTAGAGATAAGTTATCAAAAGGTGAGAAATTACGAATAGGTGATGCTGTTCATACAGTTCATGTCCCTCCTCAGACGGAAGAAAATATTTCTGAGGCTCTATCTAGTTTAATTGAATTTATGAATAATGATGATTTACCATCAATTTATAAAAGTTTGATTACGCATTTCTTCTTTGAAAATACACACCCTTTCTTAGATGGTAATGGAAGAATGGGGAGGTATTTGCTTTCAACATATATTTCTCATAAGTATGATCATTTTACTGGCTTTTCAGTTGCTACTGCAATCCATTCACGGGTGCAAACATATTACAGGATTTTTAAGGAAGCTGATCAAGCAGAAAATTATGCGGAATTAACCTTTTTCATTGATGAAATGCTACAGTTGCTAGTTGCTCAACAAGAAGAAATTATAGCTACTTTAAGTGAAGATCGGCAGAAATTGACACAAATTGGTGCAAACATTAAGCATCAAGTAAATTCGCTTGATGAAAAATATGATAAAGAAGCAATCCATGCTGTTTTATTTTATCTAGGTGAATCAAAGCTTTTTGCTGGTAATAGAGAATTGGGGATTCTAGATAATGATATTATTGAATTGAATTCAAAAACTGGTAATATTTCGATTAGACGAACTAGGGATGCAATAATTCAATTGGAAAACATGCAATGGATTAAGGAAATTAACGGTAGACCAAAACAGCATGAGATATTGAATGAAATAATTGGATTAAAAGATAAGAAATAGGTTGTTTTAAGAAAGACGAACAAGCAAAAAAGCCCGCAATCAACTTGCGAGCTTTTCTTCTTACTTAGATAACTTATGCACCTTATGTGCCAGGACCATTTCCTTATTGCGATCTTCGTAGATAACGTCTTTGACATAGTTCCATGGTGCCATTAAGCGTCCCTTGTTGTTTCTCCGGAACAAGAAATCTGCGTGATGATGGTTAAGGTGGCGCAGATATCTTTTAGCATTCTGGATATGTGCATGATGTTTTAATGCAATTCTAGGTTCAAAATCGACAATCTTGTGATCAGCATTAAACACTGGATGAACTTTATGGTGCCAATTCTTAGTATCGGCAATGTGCCGGCTCACTTTCTTACCGGCTTCAACGATATTTTCTTTAGTGGCTAAGCCATTCTGATCATTCAATTGTGCATGTGGGTCAAGATAATAGTTGCCTAAACCATCTTGACGATAAAGTCTTAATTTCTTAAATGACTTATCCTTGTGGTCCATTTTTACTTCAATTACATCACCATTAATATGATTCATCAGATACATGTGATGCTTCTTCTTATAATTAACGCTCTTCATGATCAGAAATTCACCCCTATTCAATCTTAAAAGTATAAACATATTTTGTCTTGATGTATAGTAGGATAGCATGAAATTTTAGATAAATCATTAAGTTGCGCTTAAATAAAGTAAAAATAAGTTTTGCTGATAATTAAAATAGTAGCTTTTTTACGGTTTACTCCAAGTTTAAGGGGAAATGTGTTAATAACGGCATTTAACTATTCGTTAAAGCGTGTTACGCTAACCACGGACGTTATATTATAGGATGATTACTTTTAAGTGATTTCATGTATAAGAAAACATGCTTAACTACGGATAAAGTTAAGCATGCGTCCCATAATGCAAAGTCGCTCGTAATGTAGAGGTTGCGAGCGCTTTTATTTTAGAAAAAATTGAAATATATTTCAACTAAATATGTTAATTTTTGCCTTACAATTAATCACGAGGAGAAAATTCATGAAAGTTACTTATGATCGTACTGGGTGTAAATCTTTTTTTCAAAAAACATAAAAATTTACATTCGGTAATTGAGAAAATGATTCAGCAGGCTATTCAAGTTCAATTAGAGACGGGAATGAGCAAGGTGAAAATTGCCTCACCGGTTAGAATTGCGGGCCAGTCTATCTACGAATTTCGCTTAAATTTGAAGCAAGCTGGGTCAGTGCGAGTTGCTTTTGCCGTGAAGGATAAACAGATTTTGGTGGTTTTGATTACATCAAATTTGCAAAAAGATAGTTTTAGTCGAGAATTAGAAACGACTTTGAAAGGAAGTCATTATGCGTTTGGTTCCCGTTAAACAGGCAATGAATTTGCTTAAAAAGATGTGCAGCACTAAAAATAAGTATCAAGAGATTAAGCTGCTGACGGCTAAGAAAGATCGTGCAATTACTGTCAAAAATGATGGTAGCGAATTGACCTTGATTGAGGATGGCTATTTACATTTTACTCAAAAATATCCTTTGACTGATCCAGAATGTCGGCATTATGTAAATGCAGCTTTTAAGAAGGAATTTCCACGTAGTCAGCGCGCGTATTTAGTTACCGTGCCAAACATAGTAAACAAGTATTAGGAATGGTATAATTTTTGGTAAGATATCTGTTTAAAAAGGAGGACTTATCTTGAAATACTCAGAAAAATCACCCGTATTGTGGGATGCCATTCATCATGAAGAGCAGCGCCAGCAAGAGACAATTGAATTAATCGCTTCAGAGAACATTGTGTCTGATGCTGTGCGTGAAGCTCAAGGTTCAGTTTTAACTAATAAATATGCCGAAGGCTATCCTGGCAAACGTTATTACGGCGGCTGTCAATATATCGATCAAGTAGAACAGTTAGCGATCGATTATGCTAAAAAGTTATTTGATGCTAAGTTTGCTAACGTACAGCCCCACTCAGGCTCACAAGCTAATATGGCTGTTTATCAAGCTTTATTAAAGCCTGGCGATACTATTTTAGGAATGGGTATGGACGCCGGCGGTCACTTGACTCATGGCGCTAAGGTTAACTTCAGTGGTAAGAATTATCAATCTTATAGTTATGGCTTGAATACTGAAACGGAAGAGTTAGATTTTGACCAGATTCGCGCATTGGCATTGAAGGTAAAACCTAAGCTGATTGTGGCTGGTGCTTCTGCTTATAGTCGCATTATTGATTGGCAAAAGTTCCGTGAAATTGCCGATGAAGTTGGTGCATACTTGATGGTTGATATGGCGCACATTGCAGGGCTAGTCGCTACAGGTCAACATCCAAGCCCAATTCCAGTGGCAGATGTGGTAACTACAACTACTCATAAGACGCTGCGTGGACCACGTGGTGGGATGATTTTATCTAATAATCTTGAGATTGGTAAGAAGATTAATTCCGCACTTTTCCCAGGTATTCAAGGTGGTCCGCTTGAGCACGTGATTGCAGGGAAGGCACAAGCCTTTTATGAAGATTTGCAACCACAATTTACCGATTATATTAAGCAAGTAGTTAAAAATGCTAAGGCCATGGCTGAGACTTTTGCTCAGTCAGAGAATATTCGGGTAGTTTCTGGCGGTACAGATAATCATTTAATGATTATTGATATTACTAAGACCAGCTTAACTGGCAAAGATGCTCAGAATCTGCTTGATAGCGTGCATATTACGACTAATAAGGAATCAATTCCGGGCGACAAGCGCAGTCCATTTGTAACTAGCGGCTTAAGAATTGGTACACCGGCAATTACTAGTCGTGGCTTTAATGAAAAAGATGCTAAGAAGACAGCTGAGCTGATCATCAAGATTTTATCTAATCCAGAAGATGATGCTACAATCGCTGCAGTGAAAAAGGGTGTACAAGAATTAACACAAAAGCATCCAATTAAATAATTACTTGATTAAAGGAAAATTAACAGTCTTAGTTTGCTACTAAGGCTGTTTTTGCTATAATTAAAGGCTAAAAATGGGATAAAAATGAGGGGATGAGTGATTATTTGGAAAAACTAACACGACATAAAATAGGATTATTTTCTGCTGTTATGTTGGCACTAAATTCTTTAATTGGTTCGGGTTGGCTGTTTGGATCCGGTTCTGCTGCTAAGATTGCGGGGCCAGCAGCTATTTTATCTTGGATTATTGGGGCAGTAATTATTATTGCAATTGCTTTAACGTATGTAGAACTGGGAGCGATGTTTCCTGAAAGCGGTGGCATGAGTCGCTATGCTCAATATAGCCACGGACCACTATTAGGTTTTATTGCGGCGTGGGCTAATTGGATTTCATTGATTACTTTAGTACCTATGGAGGCAGTCGCTGCTGTTCAATATATGAGTTCCTGGCCGTGGAGTTGGGCTAATTGGACGAAGAATTTCATTAAAAATGGCAATATAACTTTTGCTGGTTTAGGCGTCGTTTTCATTTTTATGTTGATTTTTACCATGATTAATTTTTGGTCGGTTAAAATTATAACGCACTTTACTAATTTAATCTCGGTGTTTAAAATTTTGTTACCCACATTAACCATTGTTACCTTGATTATATCTGGGTTTCATCCACAAAATTTTGGTTCTAATATTCATGAGTTCATGCCATATGGCACGCGGTCAATTTTTGAAGCAACCTCTGTTTCTGGCATTATCATGTCCTACGATGCCTTTCAAACGGTAATTAATATGGGTGGAGAATTAAAGAATCCACGCAAAAATATTGTGCGTGGAGTGCTGATCTCAATGTTAATTACGGTAGCGATCTATATTATGCTGCAAGTGACCTTTATTGGTACCGTTGAGCCGGGGATGTTAGCTAAAGTAGGCTGGCATGGGATTGACTTTACCTCGCCGTTTGCGGATTTAGCTATTATCTTAGGTATTAATTGGTTAGTAATTTTGCTTTATTTAGATGCTTTCGTTTCGCCATTTGGCACAGGAGTAGCTTTTGTAGCCACGGCTTCTAGAGCACTAGCTGCAATGACTCATACGCGCCATTTGCCAAAATGGTTAGGGCGTCTTAATCAGAAGTATTTAATTCCGCTTTATGCAATGATGGCAGACTTTGTTTTGGCGGTTATTCTAGTAAGTCTATTTAGAAATTGGAATTTATTAGCGACTGTAATTACAGCCTCGACGCTAATTGCTTATCTAACTGGGCCAGTGACGGTAATGACGCTGAGAAAATTACGTCCAGATCTAGAACGGCCATTTAAGCCACGCTACATGCCTTGGCTTGCGCCGGTAGCATTCGTTTTAACTAGCTTAGCGATTTATCGGTCAATGTGGCCAACGACTATTCAAGTTATTTTGGTGATTGCGTTAGGCTTGCCGATTTATTTTTATTATGAAATTCGTTACCAGCATTCTAATTGGAAAGAACAGCTGCGCAATTGCTGGTGGATGCTGGTCTACCTGATCTTCATGTCGCTCATGTCGTTTATTGGCAGTAGCGGTTTTGGCGGTCAAGATTGGATTGAGTATCCATTTGATTTTGTAGTAATTATTGTGGTTTCACTATTCTTTTATTATTGGGGATTAAAGACTGGCTTGAATGAGCTTGATCCGTATGCAGAAAAAATTAGTCAAACGAGAAAATAAAATGGCTGAACGATTTAAGTTCAACCATTTTTCTTATGCTTTATTTAAGTATTTATTCAATACCTTAAAGACGCCGTTGTCGTTGTTGCTTGGCGCGATAAATTTGGCAATTTTCTTCACGCTGTCTTGCCCATTAGCCATCGCATAGCTAAGGCCAGCCAATTTAAGCATTTCAATATCATTTTCGCCATCGCCGAATGCAATTAATTCATTTCTAGGCACATCAAGATAAGCTAAAAATTCCTTTAGACCAGCAGCCTTATTAACATTTTGTCTAATAATATCCATATAGTTCCAGCCGCTTGTAGTGACATTAACTTTTTCCACGCTGCGGCTGTTAAAACCATATTCTAATTCACGCCGAACCTTGCTAGGATAATCTACCGTGAGTTTGGTATATTGGTCATCGGCTGGAATTTGAGAAAAGTCATCAATTTCGATACTGTTGGGATAAAAATAATGATGGGAGCGCTTAAACTTAGGCGGAGTGCTTTTCAAAAAATAAGAATGCTTAACGCCACTGACTAATAGCGTTTTAGTTGAGCCGGGATAACGCCTCCTTAAGTAATCAACGAATTGCAAAATGCCTTTTTTTGAAAAAGTCGTAGTACGAATAATTTTGCCATCACGCACGAGCACTGCTCCATTGTCTGCGACCAGGTCAACG
This sequence comes from Lactobacillus kefiranofaciens, assembly GCF_900103655.1. GTDB lineage: Bacteria > Bacillota > Bacilli > Lactobacillales > Lactobacillaceae > Lactobacillus > Lactobacillus kefiranofaciens. The sequence continues at coordinate 163,067 of NZ_FMXC01000002.1, read as the reverse complement.
GAATCGATAAATTCGCTAAAGTCTTCGATTAATCGTCCCGCTGGTCGGCCACTGGCAATGATAAAATGTGCGCCATGCTGATGCAATTGGTGTAAGATTTGTTTAAACATTTGATGATCGTATTCTTTATCGTCATTTTCAAAAGTACCGTCAACATCTACAGCTACAGCTTTAAAAGGAAGATTTGTCATTGTTTTACCTCATTAATATTATTTCTTTTAGTTTAGCATTTTTTGTAAATGCTTACGGAAAAATATCTGCTAATATGAAGAAAAAAAGAGCTTGAATTACTAACTTGAATATGGTATTCTTATTAATGTTAATCGATTAATCTATGATCTGTAATACGGTCATGGCAAAGGAGTAATAAATTATGAAACAAGGTATTCATCCAGATTTTCAAAAAGTAGTTTTCATGGACTCAGCAACTGGTGCTAAGTTCTTAGCTGGCTCAACTTTGAAGCCAAAGGAAACTATTGACTACGAAGGTGAAACTTACCCATTAGTACGTGTTGAAGTTTCATCAGATTCACACCCATTCTACACTGGCAAGCAAAAGTTTGCTCAAGCAGATGGTCGAATCGAAAAGTTCAACAAGAAGTACGGCTTGAAGAAGTAAACTTTTATCTGGTGGAAGCAGTCCCATTGGGGCTGCTTTTTTCATTAAGGGATTATTTGGCAGAATGCTTGAAAGCAAGTATAATGTTTTCTGTATAAAAATGTTTTTATGGGAGTAAATATTCAATGAAAATGCAAATGGCTGAAATTGCCAAGGCTTTAAATACTACTTGTGAAGGCGACGAAAAAACTGTTATTACTTCTGTTGCCTTTGACTCTAGAAAGATCACCAATGGTGGATTATTTGTACCGCTTGAAGGCGAACGTGATGGACATGATTTTATAGAAGGTGCAATTAGTAATGGTGCTTCTGCTACGTTATGGAAGAAGGGCCATCCTAATAAGCCAGATGACATTGCAGTAATTGAAGTTGATGATCCACTGGCTGCAATACAGGATTTAGCACGTTATTATTTGCGTAAGGTTAATCCAACAGTAGTAGGAATCACCGGTTCTAATGGTAAGACCACTACTAAGGACATGGTGGCTGCAGTTTTATCTAAACGTTTCAATGTACATAAGACTCAAGCTAACTTTAATAATGGCATTGGTGTGCCAATGACTATTCTTGAGATGAAACCAAATACCGAGATTTTGGTACTTGAGATGGGCATGGATAGACCAGGTCAATTGCATCATTTAAGTGAATTGACGCACCCTGATGTAACTGTAATTACAATGATCGGTGAGGCCCATATTGAATTCTTCGGCACACGTGACAAGATTGCAGACGCTAAGATGGAAATCACGGACTTTTTACGTGAAGATGGTGAATTTATCTATAATGGCGATGAACCATTATTGCAAGAGCGTGCTAAAAAACTTGATCAAGCTAAGGCTACCTTTGGTTTTAGAGATGAAGACACAGTGCATGCAACTGGTTTTAAGAGCTACATGCACCATGCTACCTTTACGATTAATGACTCTGAGCAGAAGTTCTCAATTCCAATGATTGGTAAGCATAATGTTTCTAACGCGATGGCTGCTATTAGTGTTGGACGTCACTTTGGTGAAAGCGATGAAGAAATTGCAACATCATTGTCTAACTTTAAGCCAACTGCTAACCGCATGGAATGGGAAAAAGGCGACGCTGGCGAAGCAATTATGAGTGACGTTTACAACTCTAACCCCACTGCTGTCAGAGCCGTAATTACTAGTTTTGGCCAAGTTGAGGTTAAACCAGATGGTCGCAGAATTGCTGTATTAGGCGATATGCTGGAATTAGGCAAGAATTCACCAGAGCTTCATGCTGGATTGAACGATACTTTGGATCCACAGATTATTAATGAAGTATATTTATATGGCTCCGAAATGAAGAACTTGTACGATGCATTGCAAGATAAGTACAAGCCAGAACATTTGCATTATTATACGCAAGAACAGACAGATCGCATGATTGACGATCTAAAGAATGATATTAAGCCGGACGACATTGTAGTATTGAAGGGTTCACATGGGATGCACCTGGAGAATGTCTTAGCCCGACTCAGATAGGAGAACAATTTTTTGAAGTTTTCAGAATTAGGATTAAACGACGCACTACTTAAGGCGATCAAGCGCTCAGGTTTTGAGGAAGCAACGCCAATTCAGGCCCAGACTATTCCGCTTGCTTTAGCAGGCAAAGATGTAATTGGCCAAGCTCAGACTGGTACTGGTAAAACAGCAGCTTTTGGCTTGCCAATTTTACAAACTATCAATAAAGAAGAAAAGGTAATTCAAGCGGTAATTATTGAACCAACGCGTGAATTAGCTATTCAGACGCAAGAAGAGCTTTTTCGCTTAGGTCGTGATGAGCATGCTCACGTGCAAGTCGTTTATGGCGGGGCCGATATTGGCCGCCAGATTCGCTCATTAAAGCACCATGTACCTTCAATTTTGGTTGGGACACCAGGTCGTTTATTGGATCACTTAAAGCGCGGTACTGTTAGCTTAGATAATGTAAATACTGTTGTTTTGGATGAAGCTGATGAAATGCTGGATATGGGCTTTATTCAAGATATTGAAAGTATTTTAAAGTACGCTAAGAATCGTAATCAAGTGTTGCTTTTCAGTGCGACGATGCCTAAACCAATTTTGCGCATTGGTGAGAAATTTATGGATCACCCGGAAATCGTTCAAATTAAAGCTAAGGAATTAACTGCTGATTTGATCGATCAATATTTTGTTCGTGCTAAAGAATCCGAAAAATTCGATATTATGTGTCGTTTGATTGATGTTCAAGGACCAGATTTAGCTCTTGTCTTCGGTAGAACTAAGCGCCGCGTAGATGAGTTAACACGTGGTTTGCAAGCTCGTGGCTACAATGCGGCAGGGATTCACGGTGACCTTTCTCAAAGCCGTAGAATGACTGTCTTGAAGAGGTTCCGTGAAGGTAAGTTGGATATCTTAGTTGCGACAGATGTAGCTGCTCGTGGCTTGGATATTTCTGGCGTAACTCACGTTTATAACTACGATATTCCTCAAGATCCAGATTCTTATGTACACCGTATCGGTAGAACTGGTCGTGCTGGTCAAAAAGGAATCTCAGTTACCTTTGTAACGCCAAATGAAATTGGCTATATGAGAACCATCGAACAATTGACTAAGAAGAAGATGTCAACACTTCGTCCGCCAACAGATGATCAAGCTTTGCGTGGTCAATTGAAGCAGGCTAAGTCAGAGATTGAAGACTTGATGAAAGGTGACTTAGGCAAGTATACGCAAGATGCTAGTGAATTATTAGATAATTACTCAGCTCTTGACTTAGTAGCTGCCTTTTTAAAGAATCTGTCGAAAGATTCAACCGATGTCAAGGTGAAGATTACACCTGAAAGGCCATTGCCATATAGGGGTGATGGTCATCATCGTGGTGGTCATGGGCGTGGTCGTAATCATGCACGTGGCAATCATCGCCGTCGCCGTGACAATAATAGTTATCGGCATAACGGCAATCGCGGTAAACGAGGACGCCGCGGCGGTCATTAATTTGTGATCAAGAATAAAAAAGATTAAATTTTTATCTTAAAAAAGAAGTTGTAATCATTGCAGCTTCTTTTTTGTATTATAATTAATTGCATTATGTGAGGTGAAAAACAATGATCAAAGGTGTAGGAATTGACTCAATTGAAGTAGAGCGAGTTAAAAAGATCGTTGCTAAGGGGGATGCTTTTGCTAAAAAAGTACTAACTCCGAATGAATTTGTCCAATATCAAGAAATGAAGGGCAAACGGAAGGTTGAATATCTTGGCGGTCGGTTCTCATTGAAGGAATCTTTTTCTAAAGCAATGGGCACAGGCTTAGGCAAATACGTTGGCTTTCAAGATATTGAAACTTTGTGGGATGATCTAGGGCATCCTGTAATGACTTCAACTAAGTTTAACGGCAATATCTTCCCTAGCATCACACATGACAATCATGAAATTATTACATTTGTAGTTTTGGAGGGAAAATAAATGGTTCCAGGCTATCATCGCCCAGCAGTAGTCAAGGTAAATTTGGGCGCTATTAGAAGAAATCTAGAAAACGAAATGAAGCATCTTGACCCGGGTCAAAAGATGTTTGCAGTTGTTAAGGCTAATGCTTATGGCCATGGTGCAGTTGAAGTGGCAAAAGTAGCCGAAAAAGTTGGTGCAGCTGGCTTTTGTGTAGCAATTTTGGATGAAGCTTTACAATTGCGTCGCGCGGATATTGTTAAGCCAATTTTGGTTTTAGGCGTGGTTTCTCCAGAATATGCACCGGTAGCTGCTGTAAATAATATTTCATTGACCGTACCTAATCTGGAATGGTTGAAGGATGCTGAAAAATACTTAGTTAAAGAAAATCTGCAGCTTAAGATTCATTTAGGAATTGATTCAGGCATGGGTCGAATTGGTTTTAACGAAGATGATGAATTTATTGCCGCTAATAAGTTTTTGGAAAATAATGAGCATTTCTTCGTAGAGGGCATGTTTGCTCACTTTGCTTCTGCTGATAGTGCTGACGAAACTTATTTCGAGCATCAACGCGATAAGTTTAATCACATGAAGAGCTTATTAACCGTTAAGCCAAAATGGATTCATGTTGATAATACTGCCGCAAGTATTTTCCACTCAGGCATCAAGAGCGATTTGGTACGTTTTGGCATTGGTATTTATGGCTTAAACCCATCATCTAACCCAGCTTCTCCTGATTTGGATTCGCAAATTAAACTCGAACCAGCTTTGTCATTTGAGAGTGAATTGACTCATGTAAAAACTATTCATCAAGGTGATGGCGTGGGTTATGGTTCAACCTTTGTGGCTGATGAAGATACTATTATTGGAACTGTGCCTGTCGGTTACGCAGATGGCTTTATTCGTAAGTTCCAAGGCTTCAAAGTTAAAGTAGGCGATGATTATTGCCCAATTGTTGGCCGGATATGCATGGATCAATTTATGGTTAAGTTGCCAAAGAAGATGTCAGTAGGCACCAAGGTAGTGATTATTTCAAATAATCCTGATGATCCCAATAATATTAAGGCAGCTGCAGACTACGTTGACACGATTCACTATGAAGTAGCTTGCTTATTAAATGATCGTTTGCCACGCGTTTATTATGAAAAATAAATATTAAAAAATGCTTCCGGGAGATCCCAGAAGCATTTTTATTTTAGCTTAATCTTTTTTCGGATGTTCAATGAAGACGCCTGGATTTTCATCACTCATAATGGTCATTCCAGCTTGCAAGTCTTCAATTTCAGAAACAACAAAGCCTTTCTTTTGCAATTTTTCAACGATCGCCTTCATCGTAATCTCAGATACACCGGCAGGTAATGTGAATAAAGTTCTTCTAACGAAGTCACCTTCAAGTTCTCCAGCTGCAGCATCTAACGTCATTACGCTAGACATATTGGTGTGCTTAGATACGATCTTAGACATCTTAATTAAATTGCCACGGGCATTATCTGACAAAACGGTTAAAACGTAAGAACCATTCTTAATGTCCCAGGCATCTGATAACATATCAAGCAATCTTGAGTGAGTTAGAATACCATAAAAATGACTATCCTCATCAAGTACAGCAATGTAAGGTAAGTCCTTAATATTAAAGAATACCTTGAAAAATGGTGAGTTAACTTTAATCGTCTTAGTAGCATTTTTAAGCAAGTAAGTAACAGGTAAGTTCATATCGCCGTCTTGTGACTTATGACGATAAATATGCATCTTATAAATGTTACCGCGGAAAATAGTGCCAGTATCATCTACGATGGGCACACATCTAAAACCTGAATCTTCTAGAACTTGCAAAGCTTCTGCTAATGTGGCTTTTTCATTAACTGTTGTTAAGTAATCTTTCTTAATAACCAACGATTTAATAAGCATGAGTTCGCCTCCAAAGTGAAAATGTTTCCAATAATTATAGCATAATCGATGAGTTAATTAAATATTAATTAAAGACCTGCTAAAGTAATCATATATATTTTAACAATAGTTAGGCAAATAAAAAAGCATTGCTTTCTGAGAAGTAATGCTTTTTGAAAGTTTAAGGCAGTGATTATTGACGAACCTTAACGCCAGTTTCCTTAAATGCCTTGTCCATAACTTTCTTTAATTGATCTGCAGAAGCAGTCATCAATTCTTGTTCTTTGTCAGTTAATGGCATTTCGATGATTTGTTCAAGACCCTTGCGACCAACAACTGCTGGAGTACCGATGTGAAGGTCGTGTAAGCCATATTGACCATCCATTGGTACTGAGAGTGGAAGTACACGGTGTTCGTCATTTAAGATAGCCTTAGCAATCATTGCAGAAGCAGTACCGATACCATAGAAAGTAGCACCCTTCTTGTTGATGATGTCGTAAGCCATGTTAGCAACTTCCTTGTGGATATCTTCAAGCTTAGATTCATCCATGCCGTGAGCCTTAACCCAATCGCTAACCTTAACACCACCAACATTGTTGTAGCTCCATGCTGGAAATTCAGTATCACCGTGTTCACCAAGCATGTAAGCATTAACTGAACGTGGGTCAACATGTTCCATTTCGGCGATAACTTTTTGAAGACGACCAGTGTCAAGTGAAGTACCTGAACCGATAACACGATCCTTAGGGAAACCTGACATCTTCCAAGTTGCGTGAGTCAAAATGTCAACTGGGTTGGCAACTACTAAGAAAATACCTTGGAAGCCTGATTCAACAACTGGTTCAACGATTGAAGATAAGATCTTCAAGTTTTTGTTAACAAGGTCAAGACGGGTTTCACCTGGCTTTTGTGGAGCACCAGCAGTGATAACAACTAAATCTGCGTCCTTGCAGTCTGGGTAGTCAGCTGCATAGATATTCTTTGGTGAAGTCCAAGGAGTAGCATCAGCTAAATCGATTGCATCACCTTCAACGTGTTCCTTAGCGATATCAATAATACCTAATTCTTCAGCGATACCTTGTTGAACCATTGAAAATGCGAAGGTTGAACCTACAGCACCATCACCAACAAGAATAACTTTACGGGGTTTTTCATCTCTTGCCATAACAAATAAATCTCCTTTTGATTAGTGATATTTTTAACAAAAAGAATTATATCATGATCTGGGTGCATTAACAAAAGTATTATTTGTCAGTTGTGCTATGATATTTAAGTATTATTGATGAGGAGTTATATTATAAATGAAGATAATTGCAGGTTTAGGTAATCCTGGCCCAAAATACGATAAAACTAAGCATAATACCGGATTTATGACTATGGACCATTACCTTAATGAAAAGGGATTGTCATTAGATAAAGATAAGTTCGAGGGTCATTGGACTAAACAAAAAATTAATGGTGAAGATGTTATTTTGTTAGAGCCACAGACATTTATGAACGAATCAGGTCGTTCTATTAGTCAGGTGGCTAATTTCTTCAAGGTTGATCCGGCTGATTTATTGATCATTCAAGACGATATGGATATGCCAATTGGCAAGATTAGAATCAGAGCTAATGGTAAAAGTGGCGGTCATAACGGTATCAAAAGTATTATCCGTGATTTAGGGACTGAGAAGTTTAATCGCTTGAAGATTGGTATTCGTCATCCTAAGAATGCGACTGTAGTTTCATGGGTACTAACTCCATTTAACGATGAGCAGCAAAAGCTAATGGATGACGCATTTGACACAAGTGTTAAGATTATTGATGACTTTATTGCAGGTCATGATAGTCAATATTTGATGAATAAATATAACTAAAATGCGTTTGACAGAGATTTTAAAACAAGATCAAGATTTAAATAATTTTATTGCAAAAACTAAACAAGTAAAGAATTCACTAATCACTGGCGCTAATGCCGGTGCTTTTAGTCTACTCTTAAAACAGATTGTATCTGAACTTAAAGCACCTCTGATTTTGGTTGAAGAAAATGAGAGTAAGGCACAAAACTTATATGGAGAATTAAGCGCTATCTTAGCAGAAGGAACTGCGCAAATCTTTCCTGTAGATGCAACTATTGCTACACAAACAGCAGTTAGTTCTCCTGATGAATTGAGTAGCCGTATTCAGGTGCTTAATTTTTTATTGAGTGGAAAACCAGGTATCGTAGTTACGACACCGCAAGGTTTGCAATATAAATTGTCAAATCCAGCAGATTTTGCTCAAGCAAGACGAATTTTTGCGCCAGAAAAGGAATATGAACTTCCCGAATTGAATAGTTGGCTAGTGCAATCAGGCTATCATAAAGAAGCTTTAGTTGCTAAACCAGGAGAATTTGCAATTCGTGGGGATATTTTAGATATTTATCCGTTAGATCAAGAGAATCCGGTTAGAATTGAATTTTTTGGTGACGAAATTGATACAATTAAAGAATTTGATTTAGCCACCCAGCGCAGTCAAAAAGAAATCGATCAGGTAGAAATTGCGGCTGCTCAGGATCGAGTTTTTTCTAGTGCTGCTATTCAAAAAGCTGCTGAACAGATAAAAAAGGATATGGCAGATGCACCTGCGCCAGATAAAGCGGTGAAAGATCATTTTACTGTAGTCTTAGATGATTTGAATGCTGGGGGACTGCCTAAAAGCTATGCATTTTTGGTTGATTATTTAATTGCTAAGCCAAGCAGCTTGGTAGAATATTTGGCTAAAAATGGGCAAATTTTATTAGATGATTTGCCTTTAATCAAGCAAGCTGTAGAAACCGTTGATCAGCAGAACGCAGCTTTTATTGATGATGAATTGAAAACTGGTGCGATGCTACCGAAGCAAAGTTTGCGTTTTGACTATGATAAAGTTCTATCTAAAGACAAGCACCATCGAATCTATTTTTCATTATTTCAAAGAAGCATGGGGCGTCTGCGTTTAGGGCAGATGCTTAACTGGCAAACACGGGAACCTGAACAGTTCTTTAGCCAGATGCCTTTGATTAAAACTGAATTGGAATCTTATCGAAAAAGTGGTCAAACGGTTATTTTGCAGGCTGATAATGAAAAAAGAGCTCGTCAGATTGATCAAACAATGGTTGATTTTGGCCTGAATTTGCCAATTGTTAGCCGAAATGAAATCGTTGAAAAACGAGCACAAATTGTGGTTACCGGTTTTACAAGCGGTTTTACTTTGCCATCAGTCAATTTAGTTTATCTGACTGAACGAGAATTATTTAATAAACGACCACACCGTAAAAAGCGTATTAAAACCTTAGAAAATGCCCAAAGACTACGTAATTATACTGAGTTAAAACCAGGTGATTATGTTGTCCATGTTAATCATGGGATTGGCCGCTTTGAAGGGATTAAAACTTTAGAAAACAATGGGGTCAAGCGTGATTATATCACCATTACTTATCAGCACGGCGATCAGCTTTTTGTTCCAGCGGATCAACTGAGTTTAGTTCAAAAATATGTGGCTTCTGAAGGGAAAACGCCGCATATCAACAAACTAGGTGGCAGTGAATGGGCTAAGACTAAGCGTAAGGTTCAATCTAAGGTTGAGGATATCGCCGATGAATTAATCGATCTTTATGCTAAGCGTGAATCGGAGAAGGGTTTTGCCTTTTCACCAGATGATGATTTGCAGAAGAAGTTTGACGATGCTTTTCCGTATCCAGAAACACTAGACCAATTGCGGTCGATTAAAGAAATTAAAGCAGATATGGAAAAACCGAAGCCAATGGATCGCTTACTAGTTGGGGATGTTGGTTTTGGCAAAACTGAAGTAGCACTTCGGGCAGCATTTAAGGCTATTCGAGATAATAAACAAGTAGCCTTTTTAGTACCAACTACTATTTTGGCGCAGCAGCATTATGAGACCATTCAGGATCGTTTTAAAGACTTTCCGGTGAATACAGCAATGTTGTCCCGTTTTCAAACCCCAGCTGAATCCAAAGAGATTATTGACCAACTTGAAGCAGGCAAGATTGACTTAGTGGTGGGGACACACCGTCTGCTATCAAAAGACGTTCATTTTAAGGATTTAGGTCTGTTAATTGTTGACGAAGAGCAGCGCTTTGGCGTTAAGCATAAAGAAAAGCTTAAACAGCTGAAGGCAAATATCGATGTTTTAACATTAACTGCCACGCCAATTCCGCGGACTTTACACATGTCAATGGTTGGCGTGCGTGATTTATCTGTCATGGAGACACCGCCACAAAATAGGTATCCAATTCAAACTTATGTAATGGAACAGATTCCGAGCGTAGTAAAAGACGCATGTTTGCGTGAAATGCAGCGTGGTGGTCAAGTCTTTTATTTGCATAATCGAATTGGCGATATTGATGAAACTGTAGAAAAACTGCAGCAGCTTATTCCGACAGCGCGCATTGCTAGTGCCCATGGACGAATGAGTCAGAATCAATTAGAGGATGTCTTATACCGCTTTTTAAACGGGGAATTTGATATTTTAGTAACTACTACGATTATCGAAACTGGAATTGATATGCCCAATGTTAATACAATGATTATTGAAGATGCGGATCATTATGGGTTGAGTCAGCTCTATCAGCTGCGGGGCCGCATTGGACGTAGTGCACGTTTAGCTTATGCTTATTTTCTTTATCAGCCTAATAAGGTTTTAACTGAAGTTGGTGAAAAACGACTAGATGCAATTCGTGACTTTACTGAATTAGGGTCAGGTTTTAAGATTGCGATGCGTGATTTATCTATTCGCGGAGCTGGCAATATGTTAGGTGCACAGCAGCATGGTTTCATTGATAGCGTAGGGTACGATTTGTATTCACAAATGCTGAGTGATGCGATTAAAGTTCGTAAAGGCAAAAAGGCGGCCAAAAAGTCTAACGCTGAGATCGATTTACAATTAGAGGCCTATATTCCTGATACTTATATTGGTGATCAGGAAGAAAAGATCGAATTTTATAAAAAGATCAAGACTGTTAATAGCCAAGAAGAATTAAATAAGATCGAGGATGAATTAATTGATCGTTTCGGCGATTATCCAGCAGCTGTAGAGAATTTATTAGCTATTGCTGGGTTAAAAGTTGACGCTGATTTAGCGCAGGCGTTAAATGTAATCAAAACTGGCAATAAGATTAAAGTGGAATTTAACGTTGCTGCTTCGCATGAATTAGAAGGCCCGAATATTTTTAGAGCACTTGAGCATGTTAGTTTAAAAGCTCGAATCAGTATGAGCCCAGAAAAGCGCATGGTAGTATTGTTATTGTTGCCAGATGGCATGAAGAATCGAGTTTTATTTAATGAATTAGCCACCTTTTTAGGTGCTGCGAGTGATATTATTCAAAGATGATGTGAAAGGAAGACGACAGTGAGAATCGATAAATTTTTAAAGGTTTCTAGATTAGTTAAAAGAAGAACCGTGGCCAAGGAAATGGCAGATCAAGGCCGAATTAAAGTAAATGGCAGAGTAGTTAAGTCAAGTTACGATGTTAAAATCGATGATTTAATTGAGATTGGCTATGGCGCTAGAACAATTAAAGCCAAGGTGTTGAATATTCGCGAAACTACTAAAAAGGCCGAAGCAAGCGAACTTTATGAATTAGTTGATTAATGACTTTTAACCCAATCGTTGTTATACTTAACTTATGTATTTGTTTAAGTAACAGAGGATTAAAAAAATGAATCATGGTCCACGTATTTATAATTCGCTCAGTCCAGAGGAGCAGAGAGCGCGTATTCAGCGTCGACAGGCTAAGAGAATCAAGGAAGTACATCGTGTACGGCTAAATAGAATAATTGCTATTTTTGCGATTGTTTTCGTTGCTTTTGGTGTGCAAATTGCCATTAAGATTTCTCAAACAGGTCGTCTTAATAATCAAGTTCAAGCTGAAAAGAAGACTTTAACTAAAGTAAAAGAGAAGAGACGTAATTGGGCTACTAAGAGAGAAGATCTTAAGGATCCAAATTATGTTGCTAAGCTGATTCGTTATAAATTTTATTATTCTAAGTCAGGAGAAAAAGTTTATAACGTGCATGAAGGAAATGATGATAACTGATGAAGAAATATCAAGCCGGTAATCGGGTTACAGGAGTAATTAATAATATTACCGATTTAGGTATTTTTGTGACTTTGCCTAATAGACATTCTGGGTTAGTGCATCATAGTGATTTTGGCAATAATTGGCCTCGTCAGCGACGCCAATATCAAATTGGTGATCATATTCGTGTGGTAGTGGTTCATATTCATAAGGGTAAGTTTAACTTATCGGTTGCACGGGTGAATGACCCTAAGCTAATTGATCACGATAATCAGTTTTCGACTACTAAAGCAGCTGATTTTAATCGAGTTTTAAACCAGACAAATGAAAATGCTAAAAAAGAGATTGCCCAATTAAGGCAAGTCTTAACTAAAAATTAATCAAATGACCTGTAATGGGTCATTTTTTGCTAGACAAATGAAATTAATTGATTTTTTTAAACAGAATAAAATTGACTTAGTTAATAAAAAAATAGTGGTGGCAGCTAGCGCCGGGCCAGATTCAATGGCCTTGTTAGACATGTTGGTTAAAATGCAGGAAAAAATGCATTTTAAGGTACTTGTAGCGCATTTTGATCATCAATTACGTAATGATAGCCAGCAAGAAACGGAAGTATTGCAAAATTATTGTGAAAAAAATAAAGTGTCGCTCTTTTGGGCTAAGTGGGATAAGCATCCTACAAGCGGTGTTGAGGCAGCGGCTAGGAATGCACGGTATGCTTTTTTAACTCGAATTGTCAAAAAAGAGGGTGCAGCTTATTTGTTAACAGCGCATCATGGTGATGATCTGCTGGAAAATATTTTGCTTAAGTTTATTCGCTCTGGTAATCCAGAAGAAATGAATAGCTTGCAAGCCGTGGGCCAAATGAATGGCGTGGCTTTGGTGAGACCATTTTTAGCTTACAGCAAGCAGCAGCTGTTAGAATATGATCAGGAATATGGAATTAATTATATTGTTGATTCCACTAATCGAGCGGATGAGACAATGCGCAATCGGCTGCGTCATCACGTGGTACCTTTATTAAAAAAAGAAAATCCTGCTTTGCTTGCGAATGCTTTGCGCTTTAGCCGGCAGATGCATGAATTAACAGATTTTGCTAATAAAAGAATTGTACAAATAGGCAAAACGACTAAGTTTTTAACTGCTTATCGAATTGAGAGCCAACAGTTAGCTAATTTAACTGAGTTAGAACGAAAAATTTTCTGGCAGAGAATTATTTGGCAAAAATATCAGCGCCGCGTTAATCAGAATTTAGGCAATTTTGTGGTAATTGAATATCAGGGTTATTTTTATTTATTGAAAAAAGAAAAAAAGGTAGTAGTTCAGCCTAAAAAGATCTTGCTAGATCAGCCATTTATGTTTAAAAATAGAAAGTTTATTTTGACTACTACGAAAAAGCCGGAGATGCAATCAATTGGAGACTTTTGGTTTAAGAAGAACTCGTGCTTTGCGGCGGGGTCATTAATTCCAGAAAAGAAATTATTGCTTAAAAACGGTCAATTAACTAAAGCTAAAAAGAAATTTGCGGAAAACGCGATTCCACTAGCTTTGCGTCCATTATGTTTGACGATTTATACGGATAACGAGCCAGTTTGGGTAGAAAAAACTTATCAAAATCAAAATTGGCTTTCCAATGCCAAACATTATTTTCTATATGAACTTTAAAGAATCACTAAATTAGTTGAAAATATTAGTGGTAGCAACCTATTTTGTGATAAAATTTTAAACGTATAACTTAAAGACTTTGCGGAGGTTTTTTATGAAGAATAACCGGAATCGGCTGTTATCGAACGGCCTGTTCTACATAGTTGTGTTCCTTCTGCTCCTATGGGGAATCAACTGGGCACTCGGCGGCTCTAACAATGGTGGTAGTTCTGAGAATATCAGCTATTCACAATTTGTTAAAGATTTGCGTCAAGGCAAAGTTAAAAACTTTAGTGTTCTGCCCGCTAATGGTGTTTACACTGTTTCGGGTAGTTACAAGAATGTACAAACAACAAAGAATCAATCAAATAGCAATTTTGATTTCTTTAGTAATAATTCCAGCAGAAAAGTTTCACGCTTCTCTACTACCATGTTACAGAATGATTCTACCGTTTCTAACGTGCAAGACTTGGCACAAAAGAGTAATGCTCGGATGACGACTCAAGGAGAATCACAATTTGGCAATTGGATCTCAACCATTGTCATGCTTGTACCAACTGTTTTGTTCATTGTCATGTTATGGATGATGATGAACCAAGGCGGTGCTGGACGTGGTGGTGGCGGCGGAATAATGAATTTTGGCCGCTCACATGTTAAGCCAGAAGATCCTTCTAAGAACAAGGTTCGTTTCTCTGACGTAGCCGGTGAAGAAGAAGAAAAACAAGAATTAGTTGAAGTAGTTGAATTCCTAAAAGATCCATCTAAATATACTAAGTTGGGCGCAAGAATTCCATCAGGTGTTTTACTTGAGGGTCCTCCTGGTACTGGTAAGACGTTACTTGCTCGTGCCGTAGCTGGTGAAGCTAATGTACCGTTTTACTCAATTTCAGGTTCAGACTTTGTTGAAATGTTTGTTGGTGTTGGTGCTAGTCGTGTACGTGACTTGTTTAACAACGCTAAGAAGAATGCACCAAGTATTATCTTTATTGATGAAATTGATGCGATCGGTCGTCGTCGTGGCAATGGTACCGGTGGCGGTAACGATGAACGTGAACAGACATTGAACCAATTATTAGTTGAAATGGATGGTTTTGAAGGCGACGAAGGCGTAATCGTGATCGCCGCAACTAACCGTTCTGATGTCTTGGACCCAGCCTTGCTTCGTCCTGGTCGTTTTGACCGTAAAGTTTTAGTGGGTCGGCCTGATGTTCGTGGACGTGAAGCTATCTTGAAGGTTCATGCTAAGAATAAGCCACTTGCTCCTGATGTTGACTTAAAAGAAGTCGCTCGACAGACACCTGGCTTTGTAGGTGCTGATTTGGCTAATGTTTTGAACGAAGCCGCTTTAGTTGCCGCTCGTCGAAATGGCACTGAGATTACTGCTTCAGACATTGATGAAGCTGAAGATCGAGTTATTGCTGGACCTGCTAAGAAGGATCGCTTGATCGCTGAACCTGAAAGACGTCGGGTTGCTTTCCATGAAGCTGGGCACTCTATCTGTGGTTTGGTTTTAAGTGATTCACGGACGGTTCGTAAGGTAACTATTGTGCCCCGTGGTCGTGCCGGCGGTTACAACATCATGCTGCCAAAGGATGATCAATTCATTTTGACCAAGAAGCAATTGTTTGAACAAATTGTTGGTTTGATGGGTGGTCGTGCTGGTGAAGAAGCAACTATTGGCGATAAGTCAACTGGTGCTTCTAATGACTTTGAACAGGCTACTGCAATTGCACACAGCATGGTAGTTAACTACGGTATGACAGATTCATTAGGAATGGTTGAGCTTGAAAAAGAAGGCGAAACCAATCCATACGGCTTTAAGCCATACAGTGAGGCAACTTCTGCTAAGATTGATGAAGCTGTTAAGAAGATCTTGGATGAAGGTCATGCTAAGGCTCTTGAAATCGTCAAAGAAAATAAGGAAAAGCACAGAATTATCGCTGAAGCTTTGCTTAAGTATGAAACTTTAAACGAAAAGCAAATTATGTCCTTGTACAAGACTGGCAAGATGCCTGAAAAGGATGCCAACCAATATCCAAGTGAATCTAAGGCTTCAACTTATGAAGAAGCAAAGGCTGCTGCAGAAAAGCGAGAAGTCGAAAAGGCTGAACAAAAAGATGCAGATCAAGCATTAGCTGAACAAGAAAAGAATACCTTAGAAACTCCATCAGAGAAGAATCATGATGTTGAAGAACATAATGTGGAAAATCCTGAGAAGAATAAAACTACACCTAATTCAACTCCGGATTCTACTTCAGATGATGAGCATAAGGATAACTAATAAAAATGGGGCCTGAAGAGGGCTCTATTTTTTTAGAGAGAAGGATAAACATGAATGACTATTTAGTAAAATCAATTGATAAAACTAAAAATCTACGCTTGCTTACGATTACAGCCAAGGGTGTAGTAGGAGAAGCACAAAAGAGACATGATCTTTGGTCAGCATCTGCTGCAGTATTGGGCCGTACATTGGTTGGTTCCCTTTTATTAGCTGGAGCTGAACTAACTGATAAGGAAGAATTAACGGTTAGACTATTAGGCAACGGTCCAGTGGGTCCAACTATTGTCACAGCTACTGCCGACTTAGGCGTTAAAGGTTATGTGAAAAATCCCCATATTGCTTTACCACCTAAAAAAGATGGACATATCAATGTAAAAAAGGCAGTTGGTCAAGGTTGGCTAGAAGTAACCAAAGATTTAGGCTTAAAACAGCCTTATACTGGTCAAGTCCCAATTGTTTCTGGTGAAATTGCAGAAGACTTTGCCTACTATTTGACTAAATCTGAACAAATTCCGTCAGCTGTTGGCTTATCAGTCTTTGTCAATCCTAATAATTCGATTGGTGAAGCAGGTGGTTTTATGTTGCAAGCTTTGCCTGGTGCTAGTGATGCTTTAATTACTGAAACAATCAAACGGATTAAGGCTCTGCCAGCTCTTTCTAGTTCATTCTTAGATGGTATGACTCCAGAAGATTTAGCGCGTAAGATTCTAGGTACTGATTGTAAGATTTTGGAAAAAGATGATGTAGCATTCAAATGCGATTGTTCTAAGGAAAAATATGCTGGCATTCTTGAAACCTTAAAGAGCTCAGAATTAAAAGCAATGATTGACCAAGATCACGGCGCAGAGCTTACTTGCAATTTCTGTGGTAATAAATATAATTACACTGAAGACGAATTAAAGGCTATTTTAGCTAAAAAACATGATGAAAAAGACTATTAATTAAACTAAGAGGCTCTAAGGCTTTGTCCTGCGGGGCTTTTTTGATATTATAGTAGGGTATTTGAAAGGATGATTTGGTGGATAACAGCTGGAAAATTCGCGATATCACCATTCCAAACCGAGTTGTTGTTGCGCCGATGGCGGGAGTCTCGAACTCAGCATTCCGCGTTGTCTGTAAGGAATTCGGAGCTGGGTTGGTTGTTTGCGAAATGATTTCTGATCATGGAATTATTTATGGAAATAAAAAGACTTTGAGCATGATGGACGTTGATCCCCGTGAACACCCAATGAGCATTCAGATCTTTGGTGGTAGCGAGGAGACGCTGCTTCAGGCAGCTCAATATATCGATCAACATACCGATGCAGATATTATTGATATTAATATGGGTTGCCCTGTCCCTAAGGTTACTAAGACCGATGCTGGCTCTAAGTGGCTGCTTGATTCAAACAAGATTTATCAAATGGTGCATGCAGTTGTGCAGAATGTCCAAAAGCCGGTTACCGTTAAAATGAGAATTGGCTGGGATCGCAAGCATATTTTTGCCGTAGAGAATGCACTAGCTGCGCAAGAAGCAGGTGCCAGCATGGTTGCCATGCACGGCAGAACGCGTAAGCAGATGTATCAAGGCGAAGCTGACTGGGGCGTATTGCATGATGTTGCGCAGGTCTTGGATATTCCGTTTGTGGCTAATGGCGATATCAGAACGCCCGAGCTTGCTAAAAAGGCCTTGAATGAAATTGGCTGTACTGCCGTTATGGTCGGTCGAGCTGCATTGGGCAATCCTTGGATCTTGAAGGATATGGTACACTATTTAGAAACAGGCGAAACTTTGCCGCCACAAACCGTGCGTGAAAAGGTTGAGACGGCTAAGCATCAGCTTCATGCTTTGGTAAAAATTCATGGAGAAAAACGTGTTGTACCAGAATTTCGGCAACAAGCTGCATACTATTTGAAGGGAATTCCCCGTTCGGCCCGTACTCGTGCTAAAATAAATGAGGTCTGGACGCGTCAAGATGTGTACGACTTGCTTGATAATTTTGTTGATGAATATGAAAAAAGAGAAAAAGCTCGTGCTGCACGACGCGTGACAATGAACAATTAATGGAGGAAAAGATAAATTGGCAAAGAACGAAATGAACGACCAATTACGTGTTCGTCGTCAAAAGATGGACGAAATGCGTGAAAACGG
Organism: Lactobacillus kefiranofaciens; assembly: GCF_900103655.1. Lineage (GTDB taxonomy): Bacteria > Bacillota > Bacilli > Lactobacillales > Lactobacillaceae > Lactobacillus > Lactobacillus kefiranofaciens. Next base: position 145,053 of record NZ_FMXC01000002.1, on the reverse strand, counting down.
AATCGAACCATTTGGTCAAAGAAAATTTGATCGTCAAGACTTGGCAAGTACTTTAGAAGAAAAGTACGGCAAGGAAGACAAGGATGAATTAAACGATGATATGCCTAAGACCAAGATTGCAGGTCGTATGCTTGCAAAACGTGGTAAGGGTAAGGTAGGTTTTGCTGACCTTTACGACCGTACTGGCAAGATTCAAATTTACGTACGTAAAGACATCGTTGGCGAAGACAATTACAAGATCTTCAAGAAGTCAGATATTGGTGACTTCTTGGGTATCGAAGGTGAAGTTATGAAGACTGATACTGGCGAGCTTACTATCAGAGCTCTCCACGTAACCTTCTTATCAAAGGCTCTTCGTCCTTTGCCAGATAAGTACCACGGCTTGAAAGACGTTGAAGCGATTTACCGTCAACGTTACCTTGACTTGATCACTAACCGTGAAAGCTACATGCGTTTTGTTCACCGTACTCAAATTATCCAAGCTATTCGTGACTACTTGAATGGTCAAAACTTCTTGGAAGTTGAAACTCCAGTATTGCACAACATTCCCGGTGGTGCTGAAGCTCGTCCATTTATTACTCACCACAACGCTTTGGACATCGATCTTTACATGAGAATCGCTTTGGAATTACCACTTAAGCGTTTGATCGTGGGTGACATGGAACGTGTTTACGAAATTGGTCGTGTATTCAGAAACGAAGGTTTGGATACTCACCACAACCCAGAATTTACTGAACTTGAAAGTTACGCAGCTTACTGGGACTTCCACGATGTAATGAACGAAGCAGAAGGCATTATTCGTGCTGCCGCTAAGGTTGTTATTGATGACGGCAAGGTTACTTACCAAGGTACTGAAATTGACTTAGGCAAGCCATTCCGCCGCGTTCATATGGTTGATTTAATCAAGGAAAAGACTGGCGTTGACTTCTGGAAGCCAATGACTCTTGAAGAAGCAACTAAGATTGCCGAAGACCATGATATCCACGTTGAAAAATTCTGGAAGGTTGGTCACATTATCAACGCCTTCTTTGAAAAGTATTGTGAAGAAACTATCGTTGACCCAACCTTCGTTTACGGTCACCCAGTAGAAATTTCGCCACTTGCTAAGAAGAATGCCGACGATCCAAGATTTACTGACCGTTTTGAAATTTACATTATGGGTGAAGAATACGGTAACGCCTTCTCAGAATTGAACGATCCTGATGACCAACGTGCTCGTTTTGAAGCTCAAATGGAAGAACGTGAAGCTGGTAACGACGAAGCCGACATGATCGATGAAGATTACCTTCGCACAATGGAATACGGTATGCCACCTACAGGTGGGTTGGGTATCGGTATTGACCGTTTGGTAATGCTTTTGACTGATGCCCCAGCTATTCGTGATGTCTTGCTCTTCCCAACAATGCGTCCTGAAAAGGTTGAATCAATTGATGCGGAAGTTAAGGCTGACTTGGCTAAGAAAAATAAAGAAAATAAATAGTTTGATTTAAGAAAATAAGTCTTATATCTGTGCTTATGCATGGGTATGAGGCTTTTTTGATACGGAACAACAAATGATTAGCAATATTTCTATTTTTTACAAAAAACACTTGCAAATGAGCGAGCATTTGCTATAATTATATTTGTTGTTGCGGAAGTAGTTCAGTGGTAGAACATCACCTTGCCATGGTGGGGGTCGCGGGTTCGAATCCCGTCTTCCGCTCCAAGATGAAAGGCTCACCGAGTGGTGAGTCTTTTTTTAACGGGAAATGGCTCAGTTTGGTAGAGCGCTGCGTTCGGGACGCAGAGGTCGCAAGTTCAAATCTTGTTTTCCCGATATTGTAAGCTGTCTGTTAGGACAGCTTTTTTATTTTTGCTATAATGAAACCCAAAAACTATAGGGGATGTATATATGTCAGCAGCTACTAAGGAAGAATATGAATTGTTAGTTAGTCAAGCTAAAGCATTAGTTGCAGGTGAAACCGATTGGATTGCTAATACTGCTAATCTGTCTGCACTTTTGTTTAATTCACTACATAATGTGAATTTTGCAGGGGTTTATCGCTACGAAAATGGCGAGCTGATTTTAGGACCGTTTCAAGGGATGCCGGCCTGTGTTCATATTCAAATGGGTAAAGGTGTCTGCGGCACTGCAGCAGCTGAAGAAAAAACACAGATCGTGCCTAATGTACATGAATTTGCAGGTCACATTGCCTGTGATAGTGCTTCTAATTCAGAAATTGTGGTGCCGCTTTTTAAGAACAATCAATTATGGGGTGTATTTGATTTTGACTCTACTGAATTGCATAATTTTGACGAATTAGATAAAAAGTACTTAACTGAAATTGGAGATACAATTTTTAATTAAAAAACAAATCATTTTACTTACTAACAAAATAAAAGTAAAATACCATAGCGTATTTAAAGGGTGGTGTTTGTATGGAAAACTCATATAGTAAAAGCGTAAATCAAGCATTGAAAATCGCACGAGAACAAGCACAAAATTTCCATCATCGCTTAATTGGAACAGAACATGTTTTATTGGCCTTAGTGATTGAAACTGAGGGTAAGGCAGGTAAAATCTTGCGTTCATGGGGGCTAACTCCAACCGCTGTACGTGAAGAAATTGAACGATACACTGGTTATGGCTCTGCCGCTAAGACAAGTTATATGGAAATGTCTCCTCGGTTAAGTTTGGCATTAGATTATGCCAAGAGACAAGCTGATCAAGATGGCTTTAAGGAAATCCAAACCAATCATGTTTTGTTAGGAATAACAGCTAGTGAACAGGTTTTGTCGGCTATGATTCTTAAGAATCTAAATGTAGACATTAGTCGTTTACGTCAAGATGCGATGGATAGTTTGCAGCAAGAGCAAGATTTTGGCGATTCTGCTAATTGGCTTGGTGGCAATGGTAATACTGATGTGAATCAAAAGAAGCAGAAGAACAGTACGACACCAACTTTGGATAAAGTTGCGGTTAATTTGAATCAACGTAGTCGTGAAGGCAACATTGATCCGGTAATTGGTCGTCAGAAGGAAATTAAACGAGTTATTCAGATTTTATCGCGTCGTACTAAAAATAATCCTGTTCTGGTAGGTGAACCTGGTGTTGGTAAGACTGCTGTAGCTGAGGCGATTGCAACTGAGATTGTTAACAAAAGAGTTCCGGAAGATTTGCTTAATAAGCGAGTTATGGCCTTGAACATGGGTAATTTGGTCGCAGGGACTAAATACCGTGGCGAGTTTGAAGACAGAATGAAGAAAATTCTGGATGAAATTGCCAAAGATGGTAAGGTAATTCTTTTTGTTGACGAAATGCATACTTTGATTGGCGCTGGTGGCGCTGAAGGAGCAATTGATGCTTCCAATATTTTGAAGCCGTCATTAGCACGTGGTGATATTCAAATGATTGGTGCAACGACCTTTGATGAGTATCAAAAATATATTGAAAAAGATCAAGCTTTAGCACGTCGTTTTCAACAAGTACGCTTAAATGAGCCTTCTAGAAAAGAGGCTCTAGCAATTTTGCAAGGGCTAAAGCCTAAGTATGAAAAATTCCACTGGGTTACAATTTCTGAGGCTAGTTTGGAAGATGCGGTTGATTTATCTAGTCGCTATATTTCGGATCGCTTTTTACCAGATAAGGCGATCGATTTGGTTGATGAAGCCAGCGCCGCAGTGAAGATTCGCAACAACGTCGGTTCCGATAATAAGCTGATTCAGATTGATGACAAGATTAAAAAATTGATCACTGAAAAGAATGAAGCCGCAGCTAGTCAGAACTTTGTTAAGGCGGCTGAACTTCAAGACACGCAGAACAATTTGCAAGTACGTCGAGAAAAAATGATTGATAACTTGCATGATAAGGCCAGTGCTAATGCGGTGGTTGAACCAGAAGATATTGCAAAGGTGGTTTCTGATTGGACCGGCGTGCCGGTTACTCAAATGAAGCGTAATGAGAGTAAGCAATTAGCTAACTTGGAAGGCATTTTACATAAGCGAGTTATCGGTCAGGATAAGGCCGTTTCAGCTGTTGCTCGTGCTATTCGCCGTAGCAGAAGTGGTATTAAGGATGAACGTCGTCCAATTGGTTCATTCCTTTTCTTAGGCTCAACCGGTGTTGGTAAGACTGAGTTAGCTAAATCCGTTGCAGCTACAATGTTTGGCTCAGAAGATAATTTGATCCGACTTGATATGTCGGAATATATGGATCAAATTGCTTCCAGCAAGTTGATTGGCTCAGCTCCTGGCTACGTTGGTTATGAAGAGGGCGGCCAGTTGTCGGAGCAAGTACGTCGCCATCCATATTCAGTTGTTTTGCTTGATGAAGTAGAAAAAGCTCATCCAGATGTCTTTAACTTACTCTTGCAAGTTCTTGATGAAGGATTTTTAACTGATTCTAAGGGCAGAAAAGTTGATTTTAGAAATACAATTATTATTATGACTTCTAACTTAGGTTCACGTTCTCTGTTTGATAGCAATGCTGTTGGTTTTAATGCAGACAAAATTGATCAAGCTAAGGCTCGTCAAGCCAAGGTAGAGCAAGCGATCAAGCAATTCTTCCGTCCAGAATTTTTGAACCGAATCGATGAGACAATTGTCTTTAATGAATTAACCAAAAAGCAATTGCGCGAAATTGTTACTCTGCTTACGCATAAATTGGTGGTACGTTTACAAAAGAAAGGCGTTACGCTTAAGTTATCACGTGCTGCTTTGGATAAAATTGTCAAAGATGGCTATGATCCAGAAAATGGTGCTCGTCCACTTAGAAGGGCTATTCAAAACGATATCGAAGATAAGGTAGCAGAAATGCTGATTACTGGTGAAATTAAAGATGGTGATACGTTAAAGATCGGCAGTCATCAGGGTCATTTAAAATTTGAAGTAGTTAATGCAAAAAAAGAAGTTGCAAAAGTCAAGTGATATCAGGCATTTAGCCTTGACAAACTTAAAAAAATAGCATATACTTTTTGATGATTTAAAAAGACTGAGATTCAGGATTTTGCTGATCTATTGTCCAGCAAAATGATAAGGGCAAAAACGACAATTCGTTGTTTTTGTCTTTTTTATGCCTAAAATTGCAGTTTTTTGAATTTGTAACAGAAATGTAATATTTGCTTTCTTAGACAGAAAGGATGTTTTTCCTTGTTAAATGGACACGTAGTGAACTACGGTAAACATCGTACCAGACGTAGCTTCTCCCGCATTAAGGAAGTATTGAAGTTACCTAACTTAACCGATGTACAAACCGAATCATATAAGTGGTTTCTTGATAAAGGCATTAAAGAAGTCTTCGACGACATTATGCCAATCAGTGACTTCTCAGGTAAGCTTTCATTAGAATACGTTGGCTATAAATTGCAAAAGCCAAAGTACACCGTTGATGAAGCTCGTAATCATGATGCAACTTATGCCGCACCAATGCACGTTACTTTGAAGTTGACTAACCAAGAAACTGGTGAAATTAAGACCCAGGATGTATTCTTTGGCGATTTGCCATTAATGACCGAATCAGGTTCATTTATTGTTAACGGTGCCGAAAGAGTTATCGTTTCACAATTGGTAAGATCTCCAGGTGTATATTACACTGGCGATTATGACAAGAATGGTCGTCAAATCTTTGGTACTACAGTTATTCCTAACCGTGGTGCTTGGCTTGAATACGAAACTGATGCTAAGAATGTATCTTACGTTCGTATTGACCGTACTCGTAAGTTGCCACTTACTGTATTGATTAGAGCTATGGGAATTGGTTCTGACAGTGACATCCTTGACATGTTTGGTCAAACCGATACCTTGCAATTTACTTTGGACAAAGATGTTCATAAGAACCCAGCAGACTCACGTGTCGCTGAAGCTTTAAAGGATATTTATGAAAGACTTCGTCCAGGTGAACCAAAGACGACTGATTCATCACGTTCACTTTTATATGCTAGATTCTTTGACCCACGTCGTTATGATTTAGCTCCTGTTGGTCGTTACAAGATCAATAAGAAGCTATCACTTAAGAACCGTTTATACGGTCAAACTTTAGCAGAAACTTTAGCAGATCCTGACACTGGTGAAATCATCGCTAAGAAGGACACTGTAGTTACTCACGAAGTAATGGATAAATTGGCTCCATACCTTGATCGCGATGACTTCAAGATGGTAACTTACCAACCTTCAAAGGAAGGCGTATTACCAGATCCTATTACAGTTCAAGAAATTAAGGTCTACTCAAAGGTTGATCCTGAACGTGAAGTTAAGTTAATGTCTAACGGTCATATTGCCGCAGATGTTAAGCATTTAACTCCAGCTGATGTTTTAGCTTCAATCAATTACTTCTTTGCTTTGCAAGACAGCATCGGTACTACTGATGATATCGACCACTTAGGTAACCGTCGTATTCGTCGTGTTGGTGAACTTCTTCAAAACCAATTCAGAATTGGTTTGGCAAGAATGGAACGTGTTGTTCGCGAAAGAATGTCAATCCAAGATCCATCAACTGTTACTCCACAACAATTGATCAACATTCGTCCAATTGTTGCAAGTATCAAGGAATTCTTCGGTTCCTCACAACTTTCACAGTTCATGGACCAACACAACTCATTGGGTGAATTGACTCACAAGCGTCGTATGTCAGCCTTAGGGCCTGGTGGTTTGACTCGTGACCGTGCCGGATATGAAGTTCGTGACGTTCACTATACTCACTACGGTCGTTTATGTCCTATTGAAACGCCAGAAGGTCCTAACATTGGTTTGATCAGCTCTCTTGCTTCATACGCAATCATTAACAAGTATGGTTTCATCGAAACTCCATACCGTCGTGTATCTTGGAAGACCCACAAGGTTACCGATAAGATCGACTACTTGACTGCTGACGAAGAAGATAACTACATCATTGCCGGTGCTAACACTCCTTTGAACGATGATGGTTCATTTAAGAGTGATTTGATTTTAGCTCGTCAAAAGGAAGACAACGTCGAAGTTACTCCAGATAAGATTGACTACATGGACGTTATTCCTAAGCAGGTTGTTTCTGTTGCTTCAGCATGTATCCCATTCCTTGAAAACGATGACTCTAACCGTGCCTTGATGGGTGCCAACCAGCAACGTCAGGCTGCTCCTTTGATTAATCCACACGGCTCACTTGTTGGTACTGGTATGGAATATCGTGCTGCTCACGATTCAGGTGCTGCATTAATTGCTAAGGCTGCTGGTACTGTTGAATACGTTGATGCTAACGAAATCCGTGTCAGACGTGAAGATGGCACTTTAGACAAGTACGTACTTGAAAATTACCGTCGTTCAAACAACTCTAAGTCATACAACCAAACTCCTAACGTTAAATTAGGTGACCATGTTGACGTAAGCGATGTAATTGCCAATGGTCCAACTATGGATCATGGTGAACTTGCATTGGGTCAAAACCCACTCATTGCTTTCATGACTTGGAACATGTACAACTACGAAGATGCCATCATGCTTTCAGAACGTCTGGTTAAGGATGACGTTTACACCTCAATCAGTATTGAAGACTACGAATCAGAAGCACGTGATACCAAGCTTGGTCCTGAAGAAATTACCCGTGAACTTCCTAACATTGGTGATGATGCTTTGAAGGACCTTGACGCTGATGGTGTTGTTCGTATCGGTGCCGAAGTTCATGACGGTGATATTTTGGTAGGTAAGGTAACTCCTAAGGGTGTAACCGAATTATCTGCTGAAGAAAGATTGCTTCACGCTATCTTTGGTGAAAAAGCTCGTGAAGTTCGTGATACTTCACTTCGTGTACCACACGGTGGTGGCGGTATCGTTCAAGACGTTAAGGTTTATACTCGTGAAGCCGGCGATGAACTTTCACCAGGTGTCAACACCATGGTTCGTGTCTACATTGCGCAAAAGAGAAAGATTCAAGTTGGGGACAAGATGTCTGGTCGTCACGGTAACAAGGGTACGGTTGCTGCCGTTGTTCCTGAAGAAGATATGCCATACTTGCCAGATGGTACTCCAGTAGATATTTGTTTGAACCCAATGGGTGTTCCATCACGTATGAACATTGGACAGCTTCTTGAATTGCACTTAGGTGCAGCTGCTCGTCAATTGGGTATTCACGTAGCAACTCCAGTATTTGATGGTGCTAGTGAAGATGATGTTTGGGACACAGTTCGTCAAGCCGGCGTAGATAAAGATGGTAAAACTGTTATCTACGATGGCCGTAGCGGTGAGCCATTCCACAACCGTGTATCAGTTGGTGTTATGCACTACTTGAAACTTACTCACATGGTTGATGATAAGATCCATGCTCGTTCAATTGGGCCTTACTCATTGGTTACTCAACAGCCTTTAGGTGGTAAAGCTCAGTTTGGTGGTCAGCGTTTTGGTGAAATGGAAGTTTGGGCTCTTGAAGCTTATGGTGCTGCTTACACATTGCAAGAAATTTTAACTTACAAGTCAGATGACGTTGTTGGTCGTGTAAAGGCATACGAGGCTATTGTTAAGGGCGAAAGAATTCCAAAGCCAGGTGTTCCAGAATCATTCCGTGTTCTTGTTAATGAACTTCAATCATTAGGTTTGGATATTCGTGTTCTTGATATAAACCATAAAGAAATTGAACTTCGTGATATGGATGAAGATTCAAATGAACACTTGAATATTGATTCTTTATCACGCATGGCAGAAGAACAAGAAAAGAAGAAGTTAGCCGAAGAAACTGGAAAATCAGAAGATAAAAAAGATGATAAAGAAACTGCAGATAAGCCAGTAGCTCCTGCAGATGAATCTGACGGAAAAGTTTCTAAATAGTAGGAGGTTAAACTTTTGATCGACGTAAATAAATTTGAAAGTATGCAAATTGGTCTTGCATCACCTAACAAGATCAGAAGCTGGTCATATGGTGAAGTTAAGAAGCCAGAAACCATCAACTATCGTACTTTAAAGCCTGAAAAAGATGGTCTGTTTGATGAAAGAATCTTTGGACCAACTAAAGACTGGTCATGTGCTTGTGGTAAGTACAAGGGTGTTAGATATCGTGGCATCGTTTGTGACCGTTGTGGCGTTGAAGTTACCTCTTCTAAGGTAAGAAGAGAACGGATGGGTCACATTGAATTGGCTGCTCCTGTAACTCACATTTGGTATTTTAAGGGTATTCCATCACGTATGGGTTTAGTCTTGGATATTTCTCCAAGATTGCTTGAAGAAGTTATCTACTTTGCTGCATATATCGTAATTGATCCAGGTGATACTGATCTTGAACCTAAACAATTACTGACTGAAGCAGAATATCGTGAACAAAAGGCTAAATACGGCAACCGTTTTGAAGCTAAGATGGGTGCCGAAGCTATTCGTGAATTGCTTAAGAAGGTTGACCTTAACAAAGAAGTTAAGGATTTGAAGAAAGAACTTCAAACTGCAACTGGTCAAAAGCGTACTCGTGCAATTAGACGTTTGGATATTTTGGACGCATTTAAGAACTCAGGCAACAAGCCTGAATGGATGGTCATGGATGCTGTCCCAGTTATTCCACCAGACCTTCGTCCAATGGTTCAACTTGAAGGTGGTCGTTTTGCTACCTCTGACTTAAACGATTTGTACAGACGAGTTATTAACCGTAATAATCGTTTAAAGAGATTGCTTGATTTAAACGCTCCAAGCATCATCGTTCAAAACGAAAAACGTATGCTTCAAGAAGCTGTTGATGCTTTGATCGATAACGGTCGTCGTGGCCGTCCAGTTGTTGGACCAGGTAACCGTCCACTTAAGTCATTGTCACACATGCTTAAAGGTAAGCAAGGTCGTTTCCGTCAAAACTTACTTGGTAAGCGTGTTGACTACTCAGGTCGTTCAGTTATCGATGTTTCACCAAAATTGAAGTTCTATCAATGTGGTGTTCCTCGTCCAATGGCTTTGGAATTATTTAAGCCATTCGTAATGCACGAATTAGTTAAGCGTGGAATTGCTTCTAATATTAAGAATGCTAAGCGCAAGATTGATCGTGAAGACGATGATATTTGGGATGTACTTGAAGACGTAATCAAGGAACGTCCAGTTCTTTTGAACCGTGCGCCTACTCTTCACCGTTTGAGTATTCAGGCTTTTGAACCAATTTTGGTACCAGGTAAGTCAATCAGACTTCACCCATTAGCTTGTGAAGCCTACAACGCCGACTTCGATGGTGACCAGATGGCCATTCACGTTCCACTTTCAGACGAAGCTGTTGCTGAATCACGTTTGTTAATGTTAGCTGCTCACCATATTTTGGCTCCTAAGGATGGTAAGCCTATCGTTACTCCATCACAGGATATCGTTTTAGGTAACTATTGGTTAACACAAGCTGAACGCGGTCGTGAAGGCGAAGGCATGATCTTCAGTTCACCAGCTGAAGCTGCTGTAGCATATGCAAATGGCGATATTCACTACCATACTATTATTGGTATGTCAGCAGATGCTATGCCTAAGAAGCCATGGCCTAAGGGACATGAACACGGCATTTTCATTACTACTTACGGTAAGATTGTGTTCAACCAATTGTTCCCAGATGACTACTTCTACATCAACGAACCAACTGAAGAAAACTTGAATAACCCATTAGCTGCTAAGTACTTCTTGGGTGAAGGCGAAGATATTCACGAAAAGATTGATCAAATCGGTGATGATTTAATCGCTACTCCATTCAAGGGTAGCTTCTTGTCAGATTCTATTGCTACTATCTGTAAGTACTATAAGGTTCAAAGAACTTCAGAATACCTTGATGACTTAAAGAAGTTAGGTTACACTAGTTCAACTACTTCAGGTATTACCATTGGTATGACTGACGTTCCTGAAATTCAAGACAAAGATGAAAAGGTAGCTAAAGCCCGTAAGCAAGTTGACGTTGTTTCTAAGCAATTTAGACGTGGTTTGATTACTGAACAAGAACGTCACGATCGAGTAATTAGCATTTGGAATGCATGTAAGGATGAAATCCAAAATGAAATTGCTCAAATTCACGCTCCACGTAACCCAATTTCAATCATGGCCGACTCAGGTGCCCGTGGTAACATTTCTAACTTTACTCAGTTAGCTGGTATGCGTGGTTTGATGGCTACTCCTAACGGCGGTTTGTTTGAAATTCCTGTTACCTCAAACTTCAAGGAAGGCTTGTCAGTACTAGAATTATTCATGTCCACTCACGGTGCTCGTAAGGGTATGACTGATACTGCTTTGAAGACCGCTCAGTCAGGTTATTTGACTCGTCGTTTGGTTGATGTTGCTCAGGATGTCATTATTCGTGATGATGATTGTGGTACCGACCTTGGTATTACAGTTAGCGCCATCATGGAAGGCGACGAAATGATCGAACCATTATTTGATCGTTTGCTTGGTCGTTTCACCGCTGAAACTGTTAAGGATCCAGAAACTGGTGAGGCTATCGTTGGCAAGGATGTCATGATGGACGAAAAGATGGCTCACAAGATTTGTGATGCTGGCGTAACCCACGTTAAGATTCGTTCAATCCTTACCTGTGATACTCCACATGGTGTATGTCGTAAGTGTTATGGTATGAACTTGGCTACTGGTGAAGAAGTTGAAGTCGGTGAAGCAGTTGGTACTGTTGCTGCACAATCAATTGGTGAACCTGGTACTCAGCTTACTTTGAGAACTTTCCACAACGGTGGTGTTGCCGGTGCTGAAGATATTACTCAAGGTTTGCCTCGTGTTCAAGAATTGTTCGAAGCACGTAACCCTAAGGGTCGTGCAACCATTTCTGAAGTAGATGGTGTAATTGATTCAATTCAAGAAAACCCAGCAGAACATACTCGTGAAATTACTGTTAAGGGCAAGATTGATACTAGAAGCTATAGTGTTCCATATACTGCTTCAGTTGCTGTAGCTGAGGGTGATTACGTTCACCGTGGTGATAAGCTAACTCTTGGTTCTGTTGACCCTAAGGAATTGATCCAAGTAACTGATACTTTGACCACTGAAGAATACATCTTGGCTGAAGTACAAAAGGCCTACAGAATGCAGGGTGTAGATATTGCCGACAAACACGTGGAAGTATTGACTCGTCAAATGTTGCAAAAGGTTCGTGTCCTTGACCCAGGTGAAACCGATATTCTGCCAGGTGAGGTTATGGATATTGGCCAATTCAGAGATCGTAACAAGGAAGTTATCATTTCTGGTGGTATTCCAGCAACTGCTCAAAGTGTTATCTTGGGTATTACTAAAGCTGCTTTGGAAACTAACAGTTTCTTATCAGCTGCTTCATTCCAGGAAACTACGCGTGTTCTTACTGATGCTTCAATTAGAGGCAAGAATGACCCACTTCTTGGTCTTAAGGAAAACGTTATTATTGGTAAGATTATTCCAGCTGGTACTGGTATGCCTGTATATCGCAATATGGAACCTGAATCAGATGTTAAGAAACCAGATTCAGTTTACTCAATTGCCGATATTGAAAAGCAAATGAAGGAAAAAGACAAAGCTAAACAAAAATAGCATAATATAAGAAAAGCGTTTCTACTCGCAAATGAGCGGAAACGCTTTTTCTTTTTACAAAAATTGTGTAATTATGAGTCCAATTAAAATATAAGGAATGAACGGATAATGATAATTAGTTGCCCTTGTATCAATTAAATAAATCAGAATCAATAATATGGAAGCAAAAAGAAGAACTAGATTAGTAATTGAAGGCGTGAAGTATAATGCAATGATGAGGTAGATAAGCAAATCACCACTTCCCATGTTTTGCTTAAAAATATTCCAGCTAAAGACTAAGATAAGTAGTAAGAGAGAAAGCCAGTCAATTAATTGAAAACAGGGGATTTGATTGTCAATTAGAATTACTAGAAATGCTGGGAAAATTAATGGCAAATCGAATTCTTTTTGTTGATAATCAGCAATTGCTACTAAAAATAATGAAAATAATAAAATTCCAGTTAAAAGACCCGCTTTACTACTAAAGTCAATTAAACAAAAAGCAAAACCACCGAGCAATTCGAAGAAAAATAGTTCAGGTGGAATTTTTGTTTTGCAATACTTGCAGCGGCCTTTTAGCAATAAAAAAGAAATAAGTGGTAATTCATCAAGTAGTGATAATTCAAAATGACAGTTATCACAACGTGAGCGCGTCAGTATAAAATTTTGAGTAGTATAACGTTGATAAAATACGCAAGCATGGGATGCTAAACAACATCCGATTAAAAAATTAGTAAAAGTATAAAATGAATACAAAAAATCACCTCATTATTTATTACGCAAAAAAATTGTATTTTTTCTTTTTATTTTAAAAAAGTTTGATTTCTAATAAAATCCGAGTACAATAGTGTTTGTATGTTTTGAACAGTCTATTCGTGAGTCTAAAAAGAAACTCCCGGATGTGTGAACAAAATAGTAATTTTTAGGAGGAAAAATTAATGCCAACCATTAATCAATTGGTAAGAAAAGGCCGTCATTCAAAGGTTACTAAATCAAAGTCACCTGCTTTGAATTACAGCTACAATAGTATGAAGAAGGAATCAGTATTCAACCCAGCTCCACAAATGCGTGGTGTTGCAACTCGTGTTGGTACTATGACTCCAAAGAAGCCTAACTCAGCTTTACGTAAGTATGCTCGTGTTCGTCTTTCAAACTTAATTGAAGTTACTGCCTACATCCCAGGTGAAGGCCACAACTTGCAAGAGCACTCAGTCGTATTAATCCGTGGTGGTCGTGTAAAGGACCTTCCTGGTGTTCGTTACCACATTGTTCGTGGTGCCCTCGATACTGCTGGTGTTGACGGCAGAAAGCAAGGCCGTTCTAAGTACGGTACTAAGAAAGATTAAAGGAGGAGTTAAATAATGCCTAGAAAAGGTCACGTAACTAAGAGAGACGTTTTAGCAGATCCAGTTTACAACTCAAAGCTTGTTACTAAGTTAATCAATCACTTAATGGTTGACGGTAAGAAAGCTAAGGCATCTTCAATCCTTTACGATGCTTTCAACATTGTTCAAGACAAGACTGGTAAGGAACCACTTGATGTATTTGAAGAAGCTATGAACAACGTTATGCCAGTTTTGGAAGTTAGAGCTCGCCGTATCGGTGGTTCAAACTACCAAATCCCAGTTGAAGTACGTCCTGAAAGAAGAACTACTTTAGGTTTAAGATGGCTTGTTTCATACGCTCGTTTACGTAACGAACACACTATGGATGAACGCTTAGCTAACGAAATTATTGATGCTTCAAACAACACTGGTTCAGCAGTTAAGAAGCGTGAAGATATTCACCGTATGGCTGAAGCTAACCGTGCATTCGCACACTACCGCTTCTAATTCGTTCGTTTTAATTTAAGGAGAGAATAATTTATGGCTAACAAGCGTGAATTTCCATTAGAAAAGACACGTAACATTGGTATCATGGCCCACATCGATGCGGGTAAGACTACCACTACTGAACGTATCCTTTACTACACTGGTAAGATCCACAAAATTGGTGAAACTCACGAAGGTGATTCACAAATGGACTGGATGGATGAAGAAAAGGAACGTGGTATTACCATTACTTCTGCAGCTACTACTGCACAATGGAAAGATCACAGAATTAACATCATCGACACCCCAGGGCACGTTGACTTCACTATCGAAGTAGAACGTTCACTCCGTGTTCTTGATGGTGCCGTAACTGTTCTTGATGCTCAAGCCGGTGTTGAACCACAGACTGAAAACGTATGGCGTCAAGCTGAAGCATACGGTGTTCCTCGTATTGTTTTTGTTAACAAGATGGATAAAATCGGTGCTGACTTTGATAAGTCAGTTAAGTCATTGCATGAACGTTTAAACGCTAATGCACATGCCGTTCAAATGCCTATTGGTGCTGCTGATACTTTTGAAGGTGTTATCGACTTAATCAACATGGTTGCTGACATCTATGATGAAGACAAGCTTGGTTCTAAGTGGGATACTGTTCCGGTTCCAGATCAATACAAGGCTGAAGCCGAAAAGCGTCGTGGCGAATTGATTGAAGCCGTTGCTGATGTTGATGACGGCATTATGGAGAAGTACCTTGGCGGTGAAGAAATTTCTAACGATGAATTAAAGGCAGCTATCCGTAAAGCCACTATTAACTTGGAATTCTTCCCAGTATACGCTGGTTCAGCATTCAAGAACAAGGGTGTTCAAATGATGCTTGATGGTGTTATTGACTACTTACCATCACCACTTGATGTTAAGCCTTATGTTGCTCATGATCCTAAGACTGGTGATGAAGTTGAACTTAGAGCTAACGATGATGAACCATTTGCTGCTTTGGCATTCAAGATTGCTACTGATCCATTCGTAGGTCGTTTGACTTTCATCCGTGTCTACACTGGTTCTCTTGAATCAGGTTCATACGTATTGAACGCATCAAAGAATTCACGTGAACGTGTAGGTCGTTTACTTCAAATGCACGCCAACGAACGTAAGGAAATCCCAGAAGTATTCTCAGGCGATATTGCTGGTGCCATTGGTTTAAAGAACACCACTACTGGTGATTCATTAACTGATCCTAAGCGTCCACTTATTTTGGAAAGTTTGAAAGTCCCAGATCCAGTTATCCAAGTATCAGTTGAACCTAAGTCAAAGGCTGATCGTGATAAAATGGATGTTGCTTTGCAAAAACTTACTGAAGAAGACCCAACCTTTAGAGCTGAAACTAACCCAGAAACTGGTCAAACTTTGATTTCAGGTATGGGTGAGCTTCACCTTGACATCATGGTTGAACGTATGAGACGTGAATTTAACGTTGATGCTAAGATTGGTGAACCACAAGTTGCCTACCGTGAAACCTTTACTAAGGAAGCTAAGGCACAAGGTAAGTTTGTCCGTCAGTCAGGTGGTAAAGGTCAATACGGTGATGTTTGGATTGACTTTACTCCTAACGAAGAAGGCAAAGGCTACGAATTCGAAGACGCTATTGTCGGTGGTGTTGTTCCTCGTGAATTCATTCCTTCAGTTGATCAAGGTTTGCAAGAAGCTATGAAGAATGGTGTTCTTGCAGGTTACCCATTGATCGACGTTAAGGCTAAGCTTTACGATGGTAGTTACCACGAAGTCGACTCATCAGAAGCTGCCTTCAAGGTTGCTGCATCATTTGCTTTAAAGAATGCTGCTTCTAAGGCTGGTGCTGTTATCTTGGAACCAATTATGAAGGTTCAAGTAACTACCCCAGAAGAATACTTAGGTGACGTTATGGGTTCAATCACTGCTCGTCGTGGTACCATGGAAGGTATGGAAGACAGAGCCGGTGCTAAGATCATTAACTCATTTGTTCCACTTTCAGAAATGTTTGGTTATGCAACTACTTTGCGTTCATCAACTCAAGGTCGTGGTACATTTACGATGGTATTTGATCATTACTCACCAACTCCTAAGTCAATTCAAGCTGAAATCATTAAGAAACGTGGCGGAGACGCTGAATAATTTTTAATTGTTTTAGCTTATTGAAAGCAATTACACTATAAAAAAGAGTTATCGGAAAAATTCGGTGACTCTTTTTTTGAAAATAAATTTTGAAAAAATCTCCTTAAACCTTGATATTTAAGGAAAGACAAAGTACAATAGTCTTTGTGCTTGAGGGACGATTGTGCCCTGAAGCTATTAATTTGTTGTAAGCGTCGACACAAAAGGTTGCGGCACGCCAGGCTGCATTGCCACAGTGGCGTGCGGGGAATTTTTGCCGAGCGAGTCATCTTTTAAAGAAGACGTTAAGGAGGTAATTTAATGGCAAGTCAAACAATTCGTATTAGACTTAAGTCTTACGAGCATGGTATTCTCGATGAATCAGCTGCTAAGATCGTAGCTACTGCAAAGAGAACTGGTGCTGAAATTTCAGGCCCAGTTCCTCTTCCAACAGAAAGAACTTTATTCACTGTTCTTCGTTCACCACACAAGAACAAGGACTCACGTGAACAATTTGAAATGCGCACTCACAAGCGTTTAATTGATATTTTGAATCCAACACCTAAGACTGTTGATTCATTAATGAAGCTTGATCTTCCAAGTGGCGTAGACATCGAAATTAAACTGTAATTTAAATAGAAAGAGGTGTAATCATGACCAAAGGAATCTTAGGAAGAAAAGTTGGTATGACTCAAATCTTTACTAAAGATGGTGCCTTAGTTCCTGTAACTGTTGTTGAAGCAACTCCTAACGTTGTTATGCAAGTTAAGACTGTTGAATCAGATGGTTACGAAGCTGTTCAATTGGGTTACCAAGACAAGCGTGAAGTTTTGAGCAACAAACCAGAAAAAGGTCATGCTGATAAAGCAAAGACTTCGCCTAAGCGCTTCATTCGGGAAATCCGCGGTGTTGAGCTTAAGGACTATGAAGTCGGCTCAGAAGTTACTGTGGATACATTTAAGGAAGGTGACGTTGTAAACGTTACTGGTACTTCAAGAGGTCATGGATACCAGGGTAACATTAAGCGTTGGGGCCAATCAAGAGGACCAGAAACCCACGGTTCAAGATACCACAGAATTCCTGGTTCAATGGGTTCCATTATCAACCGTGTACCAAAGGGCAAACATTTGCCAGGTCACATGGGTGTAAAGAAAGTTACCATTGAAAACTTAGTAATTGAAAAAGTTGTTGCAGACAAGAACGTATTAATGATTAAGGGTAACGTCCCAGGTGCTAAAAACTCATTGATCGTTGTTAAGACTGCTTCTAAAGCTGTTAAGGCTGATAAATAGGAAGGAGGACTAGAATGGCTAATTTAAAAGTTATGGATCAAAACGGTAAAGACTCTGGTGAAGTTACTTTGAACGATAAAGTTTTTGGTATTGAACCTAACGAAAGTGTCGTTTTTGAAGCAATCATTAGACAAAGAGCCGGTAAGCGTCAAGGTACCTCAAAGGTAAAGAATAGATCTGCTGTTCGCGGCGGTGGTAAGAAGCCTTGGAGACAAAAGGGTACTGGTCGTGCTCGTCAAGGCTCTATCAGAGCTCCACAATGGCGTGGTGGTGGTACAGTATTTGGCCCAACTCCTCGTTCATATGCATACACAATGCCAAGAAAGCAACGTCGTTTGGCTATTAAGTCAGTTCTTTCCCAAAAGTTGATTGACAATGACTTGATCGTTTTAGATAAGTTGACTATGTCAGCTTCTAAGACCAAGGATTTAGTATCAATGTTAAGTAGCTTAAATGTAGATGGTAAAGTATTAGTTGTTTCAGATGACAACAATGTACAACTTTCTGCAAGAAACTTGGCTAAGGTTAAGGCTGTTCCAGTTAATGGCTTGAATGTTGAAGATGCTGTTAACTACGACAAGTTAATCTTAACTCAAGAGGCTGTTAAGAAGATTGAGGAGGTTTTGGCTTAATGAACGCACGCGATATCATTTTAAGACCTGTCATTAATGAAAAGTCCACGAACTTAATGGATGATAAGAAGTACACATTCGACGTGCTTTTAACTGCAACCAAGACACAAGTTCGCAACGCTGTTGAAGAAATCTTCGATGTTAAAGTTAAGAGCGTTAACATTATGAACGTTCGCGGCAAGGACAAACGAGTTGGCCGGTACACCGGTAAGACTGCTCGTCGTAGAAAGGCTATCGTTACTTTAACTAACGATTCAAACGACATCAAGATTTTCCAAGACGAAGATAAAGAAGACAACAAGTAATAGGAGGTCAGTCAATTGGCTATTAAGATTTACAAGCCAACCACGAATGGTCGTCGTCATATGACTTCTTCCGACTTTGCTGAGATTACCAAGACTAAGCCTGAAAAGACTTTGCTTGAATCACAATCACACACTGCAGGTCGTAACTCATATGGTCATATCACTGTAAGACACCGTGGTGGTGGTCACAAACAAAAATACCGTATCATCGACTTTAAGCGTAACAAGGATAATGCTAAAGCAGTTGTAAAGGCTATCGAATATGATCCAAACAGAACTGCTAACATTGCTTTGCTTCACTACACTGATGGTATTAAAGCATATATCTTAGCTCCTAAGGGCTTAAAGGTTGGCGATATCGTTGAATCAGGCGATATGGCAGACATCAAGCCAGGTAATGCTTTAGAGTTAAAGAACATCCCAGCAGGTACTTCAATTCACAACATTGAATTAAGACCTGGCAAAGGTGGTCAACTTGTTAGAAGTGCTGGTGCTTCAGCTCAAATTTTGGGTAATGATGGTAACTACACTTTAGTAAGATTGCAAAGTGGCGAAGTTCGCAAGATTTTGTCAACTTGTCGTGCTACTATTGGTATTGTTGGTAATGAACAACATTCATTGATCCAATTAGGTAAAGCTGGTCGTAAGCGTTGGTTGGGCAAGCGTCCACAATCACGTGGTTCTGTAATGAACCCTAACGATCACCCACATGGTGGTGGTGAAGGTAAGGCTCCAGTTGGTCGTCCACAACCTATGACTCCATGGGGTAAGAAGGCACGTGGTATTAAGACTAGAAATACCAAGAAGGCCAGCGAGAAGTTAATCATTCGTCACCGTAAGGGTAGCAAGTAATAGAAGGAGGGTTAATTAATGAGCCGTAGTATTAAAAAAGGTCCTTTTGCTGATGCATCATTATTAAAGAAGGTTGATGCACAAGCAGATGCAGATAAGAAGCAAGTCATTAAGACTTGGTCACGTCGTTCAACTATTTTCCCTTCCTTTGTTGGTTTGACTATAGCTGTTTACGATGGTAGAAAACACGTTCCAGTATATATTACTGAAGACATGGTTGGTCATAAATTAGGTGAATTTGTTCCAACGAGAACTTTCCATGGACACAGATCCACTGAAGATAAAGCCACCACAACACAAGCTTAGAGGAAGGAGAAACATCTAAATGGCAGAACAAATTAGTTCAGCTAAGGCTGAATCAAGAACTGTTCGCATCGCTCCAAGAAAAGCTCGTTTAGTCGTTGACTTAATTCGTGGCAAGAGCGTTGCTGAAGCATTAGCAATCTTAGAATTTACGCCTAGAGCTGCTTCCCCAATCGTTGAAAAGGTTTTACGTTCAGCTATTGCTAACGCAGAACACAACTACGATCTTGAAAGTGCTAACCTTTACGTATCAGAAGCGTACGTAAACGAAGGTGCAACTTTAAAGAGATTCCGTCCCCGTGCTAAGGGTATGGCTTCTCCAATTAACAAGAGAACCAGTCACGTAGTTGTAGTAGTTTCAGAAAAGAACGATTAAGGGAGGTATATTAATGGGTCAAAAGATTAACCCAAACGGTTTTCGTCTCGGTGTCATCCGTGATTGGAAATCAAAATGGTATGCTGACAAAGGATACAAAGAAACTTTAAACGAAGACCTTCGTATCAGAAAGTTTATCTCAGAAAAATTGAAGGAATCTTCAGTATCCACTGTTGAAATTGAACGTGCAGCTAACAGAATTAACATTTCAATTCATACTGCTAAGCCAGGTATGGTAATTGGTAAAGGTGGTTCTGAAGTTGAAGCTTTAAGAAAACAATTAAACGCTTTAACTGGTAAGCAAGTTCACATTAATATTGTTGAAATTAAGAAACCAGATCTTGATGCTGAATTAGTAGCAGACGGTATTGCTCGTCAACTTGAAGCTCGTATTGCTTTCAGACGTGCTATGCGTCAAGCTACCCAAAGATCTATGCGTGCTGGTGCCAAGGGTATCAAGGTTCAAACCTCAGGTCGTTTGAACGGTGCCGACATGGCAAGAAGAGAATGGCACACAGAAGGTCGTGTTCCATTACAAACTTTGAGAGCTGATATTGATTACGCTTGGGTAAATGCTTTCACTACTTATGGTGAAATTGGTGTTCAAGTTTGGATCAATCGTGGCGAAATCTTACCAACTCGTAAGAATAAGCCAGCTTCAAAGCCAGCGAAGGGAGGAAATAGATAATGCCTTTAGTACCAAAGCGAGTAAAACACCGTCGTGAATTCCGTGGTAAGATGCGTGGTGCTGCTAAAGGTGGTAAGTATATCGCCTTTGGTGAATACGGTCTTGAAGCCCTTGAATCACACTGGATCACTAACCGTCAAATTGAAGCAGCCCGTGTTGCTATGACACGTTACATGAAGCGTGGCGGTAAAGTTTGGATTAGAATTTTCCCTCAAAAGTCATACACTGCTAAAGGTGTAGGTGTACGTATGGGTTCTGGTAAAGGTGCACCTGCAGGTTGGGTAGCTGTAGTAAAGAGAGAAAAGATTTTATTTGAAATTGGTGGCGTTTCTGAAGAAGTTGCTCGTGAAGCTTTAAGACTTGCTTCAACTAAGTTGCCAATCAAGACTAAGTTTGTAACTAAAAGTTCGGAAGTAGGTGGCGAATCTAATGAAGGCTAAAGATATCAGAGCATTAACCACTGATGAAATGTTAGAAAAAGAAAAGCAATACAAAGAAGAACTCTTTAATTTGCGTTTCCAACAAGCAACGGGTCAATTAGAAAATACCGCTCGTTTGAGCAAAGTCCGCAAGAATATCGCCAGAATTAAGACTATTCTGAGCGAAAAAGCGTTAGAAAACAATTAGTGGAAGGGAGCTATTAACTTGAGCGAAACAAACGAAAGAAATCGTCGTCACGTATATCAAGGTCGTGTGGTTTCTGATAAAATGGACAAGACTATTGTAGTTGTTGTTGATACTTACAAGAACCACCCTGTTTACAACAAGCGTTTTAGATACTCAAAGAAGTACTACGCACAAGACGAAAATAACGAAGCTAAAGTTGGCGATACTGTACGTATCATGGAAACCCGTCCATTATCTCGTAAGAAACGCTTCCGTTTAGTAAAGATTGTTAAGAAATCTGTTTAATTTGCGGATTTAGTGAGGGGAGGATTACACAGTGATTCAAAACGAATCCCGTTTAAAAGTTGCTGATAACTCTGGTGCCAGAGAACTTTTAGTTATTAGAGTTTTAGGTGGATCTAAGCGTAAAACTGGTAACATTGGTGACATCGTGGTATGTACTGTTAAGCAAGCAACACCAGGTGGCGTTGTCAAAAAGGGCGACGTTGTAAAAGCTGTAATTGTTAGAACAAAATCAGGTGCACGTCGTGAAGATGGTTCATACATCAAGTTCGACGAAAATGCTGGCGTAATTATCAATGCAGATAAGAGCCCACGTGGTACTCGTATCTTTGGGCCAGTTGCACGTGAGTTACGTGAGCAAGACTTTATGAAGATCGTCTCTCTTGCTCCTGAAGTCTTATAATTGATAGTGAGGTGCACTGATGTTCGTTAAAATTGGTGACAAAGTAAAAGTTATTGCCGGAAAAGATAAAGGTAAAGAAGGTACTGTTCTTTCTGTTAACGTTAAAAAGAACCGCGTAGTTGTTAAGGGCGTTAACAAGATCAAGAAGCACCAAAAGCCTTCACAAACTAACGCTAATGGTGGTGTAGTTGAATCAGAAGGTTCAATTCATGCATCAAACGTTAAGGTTATTAGTAAAAAAGAAGATAAGTAGGAGGGAGGACACACATGGCAAGTTATTTAGCTAAAGAATACAAAGAAAAAGTAGTTCCTGCATTGGCAGACAAGTTTAATTATACTTCATCTATGCAAATTCCTAAGATCGACAAGATTGTTTTAAACATGGGTGTTGGTGACGCTGTTTCTAATGCCAAGAACTTGGATGAAGCTGTTGAGGAATTAACTTTGATTTCTGGTCAAAAGCCATTAATCACCAAGGCTAAGAAGTCAATTGCTAACTTCCGTTTACGTGAAGGTATGTCTATCGGTGCTAAGGTAACACTTAGAGGTGATAGAATGTATGAATTCTTGTACAAATTAATCAATGTTTCACTTCCACGTGTTCGTGACTTCCGTGGTGTATCCACTCGTTCATTTGATGGACGTGGTAATTACACTTTAGGTGTTAAGGAACAATTGATTTTCCCAGAAATCGATTTTGATAAGGTTAACCGTACTAGAGGGTTAGACATTGTTATCGTAACTACTGCCAATTCTGATGAAGAAGCTCGTGAGCTTTTAAGTCAATTTGGTATGCCGTTTGCAAGATAGTGGAGGACATTAATGGCTAAAACATCACAAAAAATCAGAAATCGTCGTCCTGCTAAGTTCTCTTCACGCGAATATACGCGTTGTGAGAGATGTGGTCGTCCACACTCTGTATACCGTAAATTCGGTTTATGCCGTATTTGCTTAAAAGAATTAGCACACAAGGGTCAAATCCCTGGTCTTAAAAAGGCTAGTTGGTAGGATTAGGATACGGTTAGGAGGATAGCTTAAATGGTCATGACAGATCCAATCGCAGATTACTTGACTAGAATCAGAAATGCCAACATGGCAAAACACGATTCAGTTGAAATTCCTGCATCAAACATTAAAAAGTCTATTTCGGAAATTTTGAAGCGTGAAGGTTTCATCCGTGATTACGAAGTTGCAGATGACAACAAGCAAGGCGTTATCAAGGTATTCTTGAAATATGGTCCAAATAGAGAACGTGTCATTTCAGGTTTGAAGCGTATTTCTAAGCCAGGTCTTAGAAATTACGTAAGCGCTGAAGACTTACCTAAAGTTCTCAATGGTTTAGGTATTGCCATCGTTTCTACTTCTTCCGGTGTTATTACTGACAAAGAAGCAAGACAAAAGAACGTTGGCGGCGAAGTAATTGCCTACATTTGGTAATACTGACAGAAAGGAGAACAATCAATGAGCCGAATCGGTTTAAAGACTATTGAAGTCCCTGACAGTGTTACTGTTACCAAGGAAGGCAACAACATTACTGTTAAGGGCCCTAAGGGTGAATTAACTAGATACTTCGATCCAAAGATTACTTTTGAACAAAAAGATGGCAAGATTAACTTCTCACGTTCAAGTGAAAATGATAAAGCACTTCACGGAACTGAAAGAGCTAATTTGGCTTCAATGATCGAAGGCGTAGTTGATGGCTACAAGAAAGATTTGAAGTTAATTGGTGTTGGTTATCGTGCACAAGCACAAGGCAACAAGATTACTTTGAACGTTGGATATTCTCATCCAGTTGTATTGACCGTACCAGAAGGTGTTTCTGTAAAGACTACATCTGCAACTGATGTTGAAGTTGCAGGTGTTTCAAAACAAGATGTTGGTCAATTTGCAGCTGAAATCCGCGCCGTACGTTCACCTGAACCTTATAAAGGTAAAGGTATTCGTTATGTTGATGAATACGTACGTCGTAAGGAAGGTAAGACTGGTAAGTAATAGTTAGTTATTTTTGAGGTGAAATTGTGATTTCTAAACCAGATAAAAACAAGTTACGCTTAAAGCGCCACAGACGTATTCGTGGCAAGATTTCTGGTACTGCTGAGCGCCCACGCTTAAGCATTTTTCGTTCAAATGAAAACATCTACGCTCAATTAATTGATGACGTAGCGGGTGTTACGCTTGCAAGCGCCTCAAGTTTGGATGAAAATATATCAGAAGATGCAACTAAGGTAGAACAAGCTACTGCTGTAGGTAAGGCTATTGCTGAAGCTGCAAAGGCTAAGAACATTTCTACTGTTGTATTATTTGATAGAAGTGGTTATTTATACCACGGCCGTATTCAAGCATTAGCTGATGCTGCTCGTGAAAACGGATTAGAATTCTAGGAAAGGAGATTAACACATGGCAAACCGCAATGATTCTCGTAATAATCGCAGAAATAAAGACGATATCGAAGATCAATTAGTCGCTATCAACCGTATTACCAAGGTTGTTAAAGGTGGCCGTCGCATGAGATTTGCTGCTCTTGTTGTTGTTGGCGACAAGAAAGGCCGTGTAGGTTTTGGTACTGGTAAAGCTCAAGAAGTCCCAGAAGCAATCCGTAAGGCTGTAGAAGACGGTAAGAAGAAAATGATCAACGTGCCTAAAGTTGGTACTACTATTCCTCATGAAGTTATTGGTCACTACGGTTCAGGTAATATTTTATTGAAGCCTGCCGAAGCTGGTTCTGGTGTTGCTGCTGGTGGTGCCGTACGTATCGTTATGGATATGGCTGGTATTTCAGACGTAACTTCAAAATCACTTGGTTCTAATACTCCAATCAATGTTGTTCGTGCAACTATTGATGGTTTGAAGAAGCTTAGAACTAGCGAAGAAGTTGAAAAACTTCGTCAACCTGAAAGAGCTTAGATTAGGGAGATCATAGATGACTGATTTAAAGATTACTTTAATTAGAAGTGCTGCTCACCGTCTACCTGAACAAAGAAAAATTGTTAAAGCTCTTGGTTTGGGTAGAGTAGATAGTACTGTTGTTCTTCCAGACAACGCTGCTACTCGTGGTGCATTATTGAAAATTGCTCACTTAATCTCTGTTGAAGAGATTACTAAATAAGATATCAAGGAGGTGCCAAATTAATGAAGCTTCATGAATTACATTCTGCTGAAGGCTCACGTCGCGCTAGAAAACGTGTTGGTCGTGGTACTTCAAGTGGTTACGGTAAGACTTCTGGCCGTGGTCAAAAGGGTCAATTAGCTCGTCAAGGCGGTCATACCCGTTTAGGTTTTGAAGGTGGTCAAATGCCATTATTCAGAACTATGCCAAAACGTGGTTTTAAGAATATAAACCGTAAAGAATACGCAATCGTAAATTTAGATGACTTAAATAAGTTCGAAGACGGCAGTGAAGTAACTGTTGCAACTCTTAAGGGAAATGGCTTGGTAAAGAAAGAATTATCAGGTGTTAAGTTACTTGGCAACGGTGAATTAAAGGTTAAGTTAACTGTAAAAGTTAATAAAGTTTCCGCAGCTGCTAAGAAAGCAGTTGAAGCCGCTGGCGGAACTGTTGAGGTGATCTAATGTTTTCGACCTTGAAGAACGCCTTTAAGGATAAAGAAATTAGAAATAAAATTTATTTCACGCTCTTTATTCTTTTGCTATACCGGATCGGCGCTAATATTACCGTTCCTGGTATTAATGTGAAGGCGATCACACAGGTTGCTCAAACTGGTTTAGTTCCAATGCTGGATACTGTATCTGGTGGTGGATTAGATAACTATTCAATATTTTCTCTAGGTGTTTCCCCGTATATTACGGCACAAATTGTTATTCAGCTGTTACAGATGGATATTGTACCAACATTAGTTGAATGGGGAAAACAGGGTGAAGTTGGACGACGTAAAACTAATCAAGTGACAAGGTATTTGACTTTAGTTGTTGCCTTTGTCCAAAGTATTGGTATTACATTAGGTTTCAACGCTTTGACTCAAATGGGTTTGGTTAAGAATCAAACACCACAAACCTATGTAGAAATTGCTATTATCATGACTGCCGGGACTATGTTGTTAACATGGTTGGGTGATGAAATTACTGATAAAGGATTAGGTAATGGTGTTTCAGTAATTATTTTTGCCGGGATTATTGCTAGATTACCTAGTGGTTTATATCAAATCTACAAAGAGGAAATTATTAATAATAGTGCCAGTGATCGTTGGCAAGGTATTTTGTTCTTCATCGCGGTTATAGTTGCAATCTTAATCGTAACCCAATTGGTTACGTGGGTTGAACAAGCTGATCGTCGTATTCCAATTCAATATACTAGAAGAGCGACGATTAGTGGTTCTGAAAGTTTTCTACCATTAAAGGTTAATGTATCTGGAGTTATTCCAGTTATTTTTGCCAGTTCTTTTATTGTTACACCGGCAACAATTTTAATGGCCTTTCAAAGAACCCAAGGCGATCAGCAATGGTTTAAGGTAATGAACCAAATTTTTAGCTTACAAACTACTCCTGGTGTTATTATCTACACTCTTTTAATTATCTTATTTACTTTCTTCTATGCTTTCGTACAGGTTAACCCTGAGAAGCTAGCAGAAAACTTACAAAAACAGGGTGCTTATATTCCTAGCGTTTGGCCGGGCAAAGATACACAGGATTATGTTTCCAAAATGTTGATTAAATTATCAACGGTAGGTTCAATATTCTTAGGTTTAGTTGCTTTATTACCTCAATTGGCCACTAACTTTTGGAATCTTCCAAGTTCCATTGGTTTAGGCGGAACAAGCCTTTTAATTGTAATTGGGGTTGTTCTTGAGTTATCTCGTCAGATTAACGGCTTGTTAATGAAAAGAGAATATGTTGGATTCATCAGATAGGAACGGATAAATGATTAACTTAATTCTTTTAGGTTTACCGGGTGCTGGTAAAGGTACAGCATCAGAGAGAATCGTCGATAAATATCACTTAACTCATATTTCAACTGGAGATATGTTTAGGGAAGCAATGGCTAATAAGACTAAAGTTGGTCTTGAAGCTAAAAGCTACATTGATAAAGGTAATTTAGTACCTGACGAAGTTACTGCTAAATTGGTTGAAGAACGTTTAAGTCAACCTGATATTAAAGAAGGTTTTATCTTAGATGGTTTTCCAAGAACTACCGTGCAAGCAGAACTCTTGGAAGGAATTACTAAGCGTTTAAAGAAGCCTTTAACAAATGTCATTGCGCTTGAAGTTGATGAAGATACTTTGATCAAGCGTTTATCAGCTCGTTATATGTGTAAAAAATGTGGCGCAACTTACAACAAGATTTCTAAGAAACCTAAAGTTGAAGGTACTTGTGATCGTTGTGGTAGTCACGAGTTTTACCAACGTGAAGATGATAAGCCAGAAGTAGTTAAGAATCGTCTTGAAGTTAATGAAAAGATGAATACACCTTTGAAAGACTTTTATCAAAAGAAAGGTTTGCTTACTGTAATTAATGGTGAACAAGCTCCAGAAAAAGTCTTTGAAGATATTGATGCGGTATTGAGTAATAATCAGTAAAGAAAAATTTGTATAATTTTTTATCCGTGTTATAATTTCAAAGTATGACTGTTTAATTGCGGAGGAACAACTTTGGCAAAAGATGATGTCATTGAAGTAAAGGGTAAGGTAGTAGATACCTTACCTAATGCTATGTTTAAAGTCGAATTGAAAAATGGAGCTACTATTTTAGCTCATGTTTCCGGCAAGATTAGGATGCACTACATTCGTATTTTGCCTGGAGATCGTGTAACTGTTGAATTGTCTCCATATGATTTGACTAAAGGTAGAATTACGTATCGGTTTATAAAGTAATATAACGGAGGGAAACATGAAGGTTAGACCATCTGTTAAACCAATGTGTGAACATTGTAAAGTTATTAAAAGACATGGCCGTGTTATGGTGATTTGCTCTGCAAATCCTAAGCACAAGCAACGTCAAGGTTAATAGTAGAATAAGAGGAGGTGTAGGTTATGGCTCGTATTGCTGGTGTTGACTTACCAAGAGACAAGAGAATTGTTGTTGCATTAACATACATTTACGGTATTGGTGATGCAACTGCTAAGAAGATCTGCGCAGATTCTGGTGTATCAGAAGATGTTCGCTCAAAGGATTTAACTCCTGAAGATCAAGAAAAACTTCGTGCTGAAGTTGACAAGTACCGTGTTGAAGGTGACTTACGTCGTGAAGTAAGCATGAACATTAAGCGCTTAGTTGATATTGGTTCTTATCGTGGTATTCGTCACCGCCGTGGACTTCCAGTTCGTGGTCAAAATACCAAGAATAATGCGCGTACTCGCAAGGGTACTAAGAGAAACCGTTAATTTTATTTATAAGGAGGTTTATTGATGCCTGCAAAGAAAACAGCACGTAAGCGTCGTGTGAAGAAGCATGTTGAAAGCGGTGTGGCTCACATTCACTCAACGTTTAATAATACTTTAGTCATGATTACTGACGTTCAAGGTAATGCAGTTGCTTGGTCTTCAGCTGGTGCATTGGGCTTTAAGGGTAGTCGTAAGTCTACTCCATTTGCAGCTCAAATGGCAGCTGAGGCAGCGGCTAAGAGTGCAATGGACCAAGGTATGAAGCATGTAGAAGTTTCTGTTAAAGGGCCTGGTGCTGGTCGTGAATCTGCTATTAGATCACTTCAAGCAACTGGTCTTGAAATTACTGCAATTCGTGACGTTACGCCAGTTCCCCACAATGGTTCCAGACCACCAAAACGTCGTCGTGTTTAATATTGTCCTTGATATAGGACGTTACGTTTTGAAAGGGGCCCAGTAATGATTGAATTTGAAAAACCAAATATTACCGTTGTTGAACAAGAAGATTCTTACGGTAAGTTTGTTGTTGAACCACTTGAGCGAGGCTTTGGTACTACTTTAGGTAATTCTTTGAGAAGAGTATTACTTACTTCTATTCCAGGTACTGGACTTGTTTATGTGCAAATTGATGGCGTTTTACACGAGTTCTCAACAGTTCCTGGCGTCAGAGAAGATGTAACTAAGATTATTCTGAATTTAAAGAAACTTGAATTAAAGTCTCTCTCAGATGAACAAAAGGTTATTGAATTAGACGTTGAAGGTCCTGCCACAGTAACTGCTGATGATCTTAAAGTTGATGCAGACGTTCAAGTCTTGAATCCGGATCAATACATTTGTACCATTGCTAAAGGTGGACACTTGCATATGGAACTTGCCGTAAAGAATGGTAGAGGCTATGTAACTGCAAGTGACAATAAGAGTGATGACATGCCAATTGGAGTTATTCCTGTTGATTCTCTATTCTCACCAATTAAGAAGGTTAACTACCAAGTTGAGTCTACTCGTGTTGGTAAGAGAGATGATTTTGACAAGCTCACTTTTGAGATTTGGACTGACGGTTCAATCAAGCCTAATGACGCCCTTAGTTTTGCTGCTAAAATTTTAGTTGAACACTTTAAAGTGTTTGAATCAGCTGATGCAAATACTAAATTCAGCGAAGTAATGGTGGAGAAGGAAGACGATAAGAAAGAAAAGAAGCTTGAAATGACAATTGAAGAGCTTGATCTTTCTGTTCGTTCATATAACTGCCTTAAACGTGCCGGCATTAACACTCTACAAGAGTTAACTGATAAGTCAGAATCAGATATGATGCGTGTACGTAACTTAGGACGTAAATCATTGGAAGAAGTTAAGAATAAATTAACCGACTTAGGTCTTTCACTTCGTCAAGAAGACTAAGTAGGCAAATAAAGGAGGCAAATCCATGGCATACCGTAAATTAGGTCGCGATAGTGCTCACAGAAAAGCAATGCTTAGAGAAATGACTACTCAATTAATCATGAAAGAACGCATTGTGACTACTGAAACTCGTGCTAAAGAAGTTCGTAAGACTGCTGAAAAGATGATCACTTTAGGCAAGCGCGGCGATTTAGCTTCAAGAAGAAAGGCTGCAGCATTTGTGCGTGACGAAGTAGCAGATATTCACGAAGAAAAAGATACTGTTGTTGTTAAGTCAGCATTACAAAAATTGTTCAGCGATGTAGCACCTCGTTACAAAGACCGTAATGGTGGTTACACCAGAATTTTGAAGTTAGCTATTGCTCGTAAGGGTGATGCTGCTCCAATGGTTATTCTTGAATTAGTTTAATTCAAATAATCACAACTTAATACGTATTAAGAATTATCCATGAAAGTGAGAATAAGCGTAAAGATGATGGCGCAAGCTTAGTCTAGCTTAGATGATTAGAATCATCCCTCTTCATGGGTGATTTTTTTTGCTCTTTTTTCTGTTACAATTACTATTAAGTAATTGATAAGGGGGGGAGTGAAAAAAATGGCAGACAATAGTGCCGTTGAATTTAAGAATGTGTCGTTCACATACCCAGATGCGAAAAAATCTGTTTTGCATGATGTTAGTTTCCGAATAAAAAAGGGATTATGGACAGCTTTAATTGGTCATAATGGTAGTGGTAAATCAACTATTTCTAAACTAATTAACGGATTGCTTATTCCTGATCAAAATGAAAAAAGTGAAATTAAGGTAGAAGGAATAAAACTTACACCCCAGAATGTTTGGAATATTAGGGAAAAAGTTGGGATAGTTTTTCAGAATCCTGATAATCAATTTGTAGGTGCGACTGTTGGTGATGATGTCGCTTTTGGATTAGAGAATCGTGGAGTTCCAAGAGACCAAATGTTAGATAGGGTTCAACGAGTTTTATCCGATGTAGGAATGTTGGACTATATTAATGCAGAACCTGCAAATTTATCTGGTGGTCAAAAACAAAGAATAGCGATTGCTGGAATTCTAGCTGTAGAGCCTGACGTTATTATTTTCGATGAATCAACTTCAATGTTGGATCCGAATGGACGAGAGCAGATACTAGGAATTATTAAAAAGTTAATGTTGGAGAAAAAGTTAACGATTATTTCAATTACTCATGATATTGAAGAAGCTAATTTAGCAGATGAAGTTCTTGTTTTAAATGATGGTCAAATATTAGCACAAGATATTCCAGCAGAGGTTTTTAGTAAAACTGAAATGCTGCGAGAGATAGGATTAGATATTCCCTTTACTGAAAAATTAATTAGTAAATTGGATCAAATAGGCATTAAAATTCCGCAGAATGTAAAGACGAAAGATGAGTTGAAACAATATCTATGTCAATTAAATTTGAAAAAGTAGATTATGTATATTCTCCGGGGACTTCAATGGAGAAAAAGGGGTTAGACAATGTTTCTTTTGAAATAGCTGATCATAGTTTTGTGGCATTAATAGGTCATACTGGTAGTGGTAAATCCACCATGATGCAGCATTTTAATGCTTTGTTAAAGCCGAGTACAGGAACAATTGACATTGCTGGATATCATATTACGTCAAGTACTAGTAATAAAAATTTGAAAAATCTACGTAAACAAGTTAGTTTAGTGTTTCAATTTCCAGAAGCTCAATTATTTGAGAATACTGTACTTGAAGATGTTGAGTTTGGTCCTAAGAATTTTGGCGCTAGTGAAGTAGAGGCTAAGAAGAAAGCATTAAAATGGCTAAAAAAAGTTGGTTTATCAGAAAGCATAATATCTAATTCTCCGTTTGAACTATCCGGTGGTCAGATGCGTCGAGTAGCCATTGCTGGAGTAATGGCCATAGAGCCACAAGTATTATGTTTGGATGAACCAGCAGCAGGATTAGATCCACGGGCTCGCAGAGAAATGATGCAACTATTTGTTGACTATCAAAAAGCGGGTCATACTGTGATTTTAGTAACACATAATATGAATGATGTGGCTGAATATGCAGATGATGTTTTAGTGATGGAGAATGGTAAATTAATCAAGCATGCTCGGCCAGAAGAAGTTTTTGCGGACAAGAACTGGCTCAAAAGGCATTATCTAGATGAACCTACTCCTAGTCTGTTTGCGTCAAGTTTATCTAATTTTAATTTTGAAAAAAATCCATTAACGCTTGAACAATTAGCTAATGAGATTAAAGATAATTTGTGGGGTGAAGCAAGTGAGTAAAATAATTGTGGGACGATATATCCCAGGGAATGCTCTAATTTATAAGATGGATCCTCGGGGGAAGTTATTAATCACTATTTTATTTATTTTTACCATTCTTTTGGCTAATAACCCTATTAGTTATGGAATAATTACGCTGTTTTGTTTTTTAGCGGTTTTTACTACTAAGCTTAAAGTACGGGTGTTTTGGAATGGAGTTAAACCATTAATTGGTTTGATTTTTTTCACGGCTTTATTACAATTATTTTTTATGACTGGTGGAAAAGTTTATTGGCAGTGGTGGATTTTTACATTGTCTAGTTATGGGATTGTTAATGCAATTTATATTTTTATTCGTTTTACGCTAATTATTCTTATTTCCACAGTAATGACAGTAACTACGATGCCCCTTGAAATTGCAGACGCTATGGAGTGGTTATTAAAGCCATTGAAAATATTTAAAGTACCTGTAGATAAAATTGCTTTGGTAATCTCTATTGCATTAAGATTTGTTCCAACGTTGTTTGATGAAACCTTTAAAATTATGAATGCTCAAAGGTCTCGCGGAGCTGATTTTAATGATGGTGGATTGATTAAGCGAGCTAAGGCAATTACGCCTATCTTGGTACCATTGTTTATTCATTCATTGGAGACAGCGATAGATTTGTCAACTGCAATGGAATCACGCGGTTATCGCGGTAGCCAAGGACGGACAAAATATCGAGTTTTAAGATGGTCAAAATATGATTTGCTTGACTTAGCATATTTCATATTGTTAGTAGTATTATTATTGATTTTTAGGAACCATTAATTATGTTGACAAGATATAAAATGACAATGTCTTATGATGGACATTTATTCCATGGCTTTCAATTGCAGCCAGATCAACGTACAGTCCAAGGAACTGTTGAAGATGCTCTTAAGAAGATGACTAAAGGACAACGAGTTATCGTACAAGGCTCTGGCCGGACCGATGCGAGCGTTCATGCACTAGGGCAGGTAATTCACTTTGATTACCCAGGAAAGGCAATACCAGCCAATAAAATGATTTTAGCGCTTAATTCCATGATGCCTACTGATATTATTTTTACTGATTGTCAAATAGTTGATGAAAATTTTCATGCACGGTATTCGATTAAAGGAAAATGGTATCGTTATCGTGTCAGTTTGGATCATTTTGTCAATCCTTTTAAACGTTTTTACACGGGACATTTTCCTTATGCGCTTGATGTGAAAAAAATGCAGGAAGCTGGACGTGACTTATTAGGAAAACATGATTTTACTAGTTTTGCAGCTAGTGGTGGTCAAATTGAAGATAAAGTCAGAACAATTTATTATGTAAATATTACCAAAGACGAAAAGGAAAATGAGGTAATTTTTGATTTTATCGGTTCAGGTTTTTTATATAATATGGTACGAATCATGGTAGCCGCATTACTAGAAATTGGCAATGAGCGTCGTCCATTGCATGATCTAAAAAGAGTAATTGCAGCTAAGGATAGACAGGAAGTTCGTCAAACAGCCCATGCTAGTGGATTATATCTTTATCATGTTTTTTATGATGATGTACCACAAAAATATCGTCAAGACCGGTATTTATAATTGACTTTTATTGCAAAAGGACGTACTCTAGTATAGTATGTTTGTCCACGATAGGCCCCGGAAACTTATTGTTTTCAAACTGCAAGTAAACGGAGGAATTTAAATTGCGTACTACACCATTAGCAAAATCTAGTGAAATCGAACGTAAGTGGTACATTATTGATGCAACTGACGTATCTTTAGGTCGTCTTTCTGCAGCTGTAGCCACTATTTTGAGAGGTAAGAATAAGCCTCAATACACACCTAATGTTGATACCGGTGATAACGTTATTGTTATCAACGCTTCAAAGATTAAGTTAACTGGTAAAAAGGCTTCAGACAAGATCTACTACCACCACTCAGAATGGCGCGGTGGTTTAAAAGCTGTTTCATACGGTGAGTTGCTTGCTAATAACCCAGTTAAGATGGTTGAAATCTCAGTTAAGGGCATGCTTCCAAAGAATACTCTTGGTCACCAAGAATTCTTGAAGATGCACGTTTATGCTGGTGAAGATCACAAGCATGAAGCACAAAAGCCTGAAAAGTTAGATATCAACAAGTTAATTTAATTAGGAGGTTAAATAATGGCACAACAAGCTGCATACACAGGTACTGGTCGCCGCAAGGATTCAGTTGCGCGTGTTCGTTTAGTACCAGGTAACGGTAAGATCACTGTTAACGACAAAGATGTTGATCAATACATTCCATTCCCTAACTTGGTTAAAGATTTGAAGCAACCTTTAACATTAACTGAAACTGACGGTCAATACGACGTCCACGTTAATGTTAACGGTGGTGGCTTCTCAGGCCAAGCTGGAGCAATCCGTCTCGGTGTTGCACGTGCTCTTCTTGAAGTGGACCCAGATTTTCGTGGCCCACTTAAGAAGGCAGGTTTCTTAACCCGTGACCCAAGAATGAAGGAAAGAAAGAAGCCAGGTTTGAAGAAAGCCCGTAAAGCTTCTCAATTCTCAAAGCGTTAATCTTTGGATTTTACGTTTATACAAAAAGCATCCCGATTTGGGATGCTTTTTTTGTACATTCTTTAATTAAATGTAAGTTAATAATCATTTATGGATATTACATATGATTAACTATAATTACTTTTTCTTTTTTGATTTTATAGTTTCATATGTGTATATTCCCCAGCCAATGAGACATACAATACATAAAAATAATTTCAATTCTTTAGAGTTACTTGTCCAAGTACACCATAAATTGACTGAGGTTGAAATAATTACAAGGATTACTAAATATATATTTAATTTGTTTTTAAGCACGCCTCTACCTCCTAATAAAAATAATATTGTTTTTATCGGTATTGTATATTAAGTTAAGAAGCTGTTCAACTTACAGTCTTGAAAGATGAAATTTATTAAAATAATCTATAAAATGGTCACAATTGGTCACCAAGTTTTCTAAAAGTATCCCAATTTGGGATGCTTTTTTTATCTTCCAAACGTACTTTTCCACCGTTTACCCACAAGAATTAACCATTCACCGAAATTCTTAAATTTAAAATATTTTTCCAGCTACACTAATAAACAAGAAAGGAGGAAAAAGGATGAAGGTAAAATTTAACATTGATAATCAGTTACCAGAAGAACATGCTGAATTTTGGTTAAAAAAGATGACGGATAAATTCAGCCAATTAGGCAAGGAACTAAGTGGTGAACAAGACATGGTCTGGTGCAACCAGGATGATGAAATTGTTCCCGTGAAGTTTGAAAACATTTATTTGATTCAAGTTGAGAGTGAACAGACTGTAATTTATGACGAAGCTCAAAATTATCGTTATAAAGGACGGCTGTATCAAATTAAGAATGTCTTACCACATGATTTTTTAACAGCATCAAGAAGTGCAATTATTAATTATCGGAAAATTGATCATTTGGAGATTATGGATGGCGGCAATATTGATGTCATTATGAAAAATCAGATACGGGTACAAATTTCTAGAAGAAAAATTAAAGATTTGAAGGAAAGGTTAGGATTATGAAAAGAGTAACATCGTTTTTAGTAAGTGGAATGATCGGTATTGGAATTGGAATGGTTTGGTATGTAGTAGAAACCATGCTTCAAACAGGAGAAAATTGGCAACATGTTCAAGTTTCGTTTACTAGCTTAATTTTTTGGTTGATTGCTACTTTTGCGATTGGTGCATTTTTCAACTTGGCTGGATTAGTTTTTGAGCAAACGCAATGGTCATTAAGAAAGCAAATTATTGTAAATTTCTTTGTTTGTTATATTGCATATTTTGCTTTCGAATTAGTAATTAATGATTTTTTCTTATCGATTAAGTTTTTCTTAGTAGTTACTGGAGCTTTCGTCTTAATGTATCTGATTGCTTATGGCTTATATTTTTGGCAATTATATCAAGACGTTAAGGAAATAAATCAAAAATTGAAGGAAAAATAAAAAAGCTCCGAAAAGTTCGGAGCTTTTCTTCATGTTTATAAACTATCTTGAATATTGTCAGCTAAGTAGTCATAAAGCATACCGTGCTTTAATTGTTTAGTGTCAACACCAAGGACTTCAGCGATAGCATAAGCAAATGCCCAAGCGGTAGCAGGACCACGGCTAGTTAAAATTTTATGTTCTTTATCGGTTACAGTGATCTTTTCGCTAAATTTAGCACTCTTATCATACTTCAAGCATTCATCTTCAATGCCAGGATAGCAAGTAAAGTCAGCATCCTTTAATACGCCGTAACGAGCCAAAGCACGTGGAGCAGCACACATTGCGGCATCCCACTTACCAGCTTCGTGACGCTTAACCATCAAGTCACGTAACTTTTCATTATCGCGCAAGTTAGCTGAGCCAGTCATGCCGCCTGGGAATGCGACTAAATCATAATCAAGCAAGCTATCATTGACGACCTTGTCGCAAGTTAACTTAATGTGGTGGTCACCATCAACATCTTTACTAGTTAAACCAACCATATCGCAGTCAACGCCGAGACGACGCAATACGTCAACAACGCTTAAGCCTTCAACTTCTTCGCAGCCATCTGCGAATACTACAACAACTTTTGCCATTAAAAAATCATCCTTCCTGTTAATTTCATTATAAGGGTTAATTGATATCTAGGTAAAACAATAAGTCCGATAATTTGCTCAGGTGCAGAGTAGGGTGAGGTGAAATCGGAATCTTGTCTTTCTTGGGCGTTAGCCATAATGACTTTAAGTTGGCGTTTTCAGCGCCTTGAATTTCTTCATCTAAATTCGTACCAATGACTAAAACATTATCCGGGTCAATCTCGGGATGCTCTTTTAGAATTTGGGAAAAAATATTTTTGCTAGGCAACTTTTCTTTAAAATCATCTGCAAAATAGGCCGCGTCAAATGAACTAAGAAGTTCACTAGGAGCTAAGCGTGGTTCGATCTGGGCTTTAGTTTCTTTAGCCAGCAAAATCAAGTTAAGCGATCCAGTGACCTCATCCAGAAAATCAGTCGCACCTTTAACGAGGTGAGTTTGCTCTTTCATCTTTTCATCAAAAATCGCGCGCGTCTTTTCATGATCTTCTTTTAAAAAGGTAGATAGAGCCAAATTAATTTGATCGTCGTGGGACAAAATCTTGAATTGCTTTTGCAGGCTGGTATATTTCAACCTTTCTGCCGGTCCCCAATCTAAGTCGTATTGCTTCAAAGTTTGACGCAAAGCGTTTTTCTCGGCCAACTTTTCATTTAAAAGGCTGCCTTCGGGGATAAAAACTAATGTATCAAATGTGGACATTTAATCACTTCCTTTACGTTAATAACCATAAAAATTATAATAAACTACACAACTTAAAGGAAGGGCTTGCAAATGACGATTTGGACAGTAATATTTCTATTAATTGGTGGCGTGGCCGGTGGATTGTTATCTTCAATTGCTTCAATGGCCTCGCTAGCTTCATACCCAGTTTTATTGGCGGTGGGCACCAGTTTTTGCCAACGTTACTAACGACGCAGCGCTAATTTGGAACAGCTTAGGTGCGACTATTTCTTCAACTAAAGAATTGAAAGGACATTGGAAACAGGTCTGGTTCTACACCATTTTTACCGTTATCGGTTCAATTATGGGCTGCATGGCTTTGCTTGCCTTTCCTTCTAGTGTTTTTGAAAAAGCGGTGCCATTCTTCATTGCATTTTCCGGGATCATGATCATCGTTTCAGGCCAGCAGCATGTTCTGAATACTAAAAAACAGCCACTTGGGTTAAAGATTCTTTACTTTATTGCCTTGCTAATCATGGGTGCTTATACAGGCTATTTTGGTGCAGCTGGTGGCGTCATTGTCTTAGTATTGTTAACTTATATTGCTGGTGAAAAATTTATTGTCATTAACGCGATTAAGAATGTAATTTGTGGTTTCGCCAACCTAGTTGCTCTTATTATCTATATCTTTACCTCGCACATTTATTGGCTGCAGGCTATTCCCCTAGCAATCGGAATGTTTATTGGTGGCTACATTGGGCCTATCATTTTACGTCATGTACCCGAAAAACCGGTTAGGATTTTTATTGCGACTTTAGCATTTATTCAAGCTGGCTACTTCTTTTATACAGCGTATCTGCGCTAAATTTGATACAATATTTAGTAATGCAAAGGGAGTGAGAATTTAATGGCAACAGAAGTTTATTTAGTTCGCCACGGTGAGACGATGTTTAATCAATTGAATAAGGTGCAAGGCTGGTGCGATTCTCCTTTAACTGTTAAGGGGATTAATGATTTAAAGAGAACAGCTAGTGCTTTGAGTCAGGTGCATTTTGATAACATGTATTCATCGGACCTAAAGAGAGCAATTGATACCGTTCACTTGATGAAGAATGCTAATGTGGTTTCAGATATTGGCAAGATCAGAAAGCTGCCTGAGTTTCGGGAAGTCTTCTTTGGTACTTTTGAGGGTGACGATATTAATAAAACCTGGGATCAAGTCGCAATGGCAGCAGGCATAGGACATGAAGATGATGTTGCCAAAATTATCAATCAAGTGGGTTTGCGCAAATTCCGTGAGGCTGCTAAAAAGGCAGATCCCCGTCATTTGGCTGAAGATAAAGATGAACTTGATGAAAGAATGGTCCGCGCAATTCAAGTTTTAGGCGATTTGACTAAGAATGAACAAAGAGTGTTGTTAGTCAGCCACGGCGATTTTATTAAGACACTCGCAATCAAGTACTGGGATCAAAGCGATGGCAACCACGACATTCTTTTTCCTAATAATGGTAGCGTTACTCGTGGTATCTTGCATGACAATGGAAAATTTGAGATTGTTGATTACAATATGGATGCGAATAAACTATAGAAAAGTCCTACTGCATAAGCGGGGCCTTTTTTGGTACACTGATAACGAGAGGAAAATATTTATGAATAAAGATCATACAACTAAACGCTATGTGTTTGTCACATTGCTAAATGTTGTTATTACCATCGCTGAATTTTTGGGTGGTATTTTGTCAGGTTCATTAGCATTGCTGTCAGATGCGGTGCACAACCTGAGTGATGTCGGGGCAATTATCTTGTCCTTTGTAGCTCATTTGATTAGTAGAAGAAGTCGCAATACTAAGAAAACTTTTGGCTATGATCGAGCCGAGATCTTGGCTGCTTTTACTAACGGGGTTATCCTAATTGTCATTAGTGTTGTATTGTTTGTGGAAGCAATCCAGCGCTTCTGGAAGCCGGAACATATTCATGGCGGAATCATGCTAGTGGTTTCCATTATTGGTCTGTTAGCTAATGTAATTTCAATGTTGGCGATGCATCGAGATGCAAAGGGCAATCTAAATGTTCGCTCTACTTTTATTCATATGTTGAGCGATGCTTTATCCAGTGTTGCCGTAGTAATCGGTGCGGTTTTCATTTACTTTTGGAATGTGACTTGGCTTGACCCGGTTTTAACCATTTTGGTTTCGCTGTTTGTTTTGCATGAAGCTTACGAGATTACGATGAAGGCGGCCAACGTCTTGATGGAGTCTAATCCTGATGTTGACTTAGCTGAAGTGAATAAAATTGTTTTATCTTTTCCAGTCGTCCAAAATATTCACCACGTCCATGTTTGGCGCTATAGTGACGATTTCATCATGATGGACGCCCATATCAATGTGGATCGCAATTTGCATGCGGATGAATTGGAGAACTTATATCAAAAAATTGGTAAAAAGCTTAAGCAAGAACTGGGCATCAATCACGTTACTTTGCAGGCAGAATGCGAACGCGGACGTAATGATAAGATGATTGTTCCTGGCCGTGGCAATAACGA
The DNA here is from genome assembly GCF_900103655.1 of Lactobacillus kefiranofaciens. Taxonomy (GTDB): domain Bacteria; phylum Bacillota; class Bacilli; order Lactobacillales; family Lactobacillaceae; genus Lactobacillus; species Lactobacillus kefiranofaciens. Next base: position 105,123 of record NZ_FMXC01000002.1, on the reverse strand, counting down.
AAATTAGGTGAAAAAATGTTTAATGTTAATATTTTTACAGCAGTAATCGTTTTAATCATGGGAATTTATGATATGTCCTATGCTTTTAACAGGCGCCACCAACCCAATAATAAGTTTGGCATTGCAGCCTTTATGATTTTGGGTATTATTTTTACTATTGGCGGAATTGTAATGATTGTCAGAAGTTTAATCAAATAAAGGAATCTTAGAATGGCAAAATTAGTATTAGTTCGGCATGGCGAAAGTGTAGCCAATGCCGCCAACGTTTATACAGGCTGGAATGATGTTCCATTAACTAAAAAAGGTGAAGAGCAGGCCAGACAAGCGGGTGAATTGATTAATACTATCTCAGATTTTGCTCCTACGCATATCCATACTTCCGTTTTGTCACGGGCTATTGTTACGGCTAATATTGTTGCCGAGACCTGCAATTTATTATGGCTGCCGATGACTAAGACATGGCGGCTGAATGAACGTCACTATGGTGCTCTTAGAGGTCTTAACAAAGATATCTCGCGCAAAGTCTTTGGTGTAGAACAAGTCTTACTGTGGCGGCGGGGTTTTGATTCGGTGCCACCCGCACAAGGCTCGCCCATTATTGATCGGCGTTACAAGTTGTGTGACCAACATTTAATGCCGCGTGCAGAAAGCTTGCATCAAACGCAAAATCGCTTAATGCCATATTATCATGACCATATTGCTAGTAGGCTAATGAACGGTGAAGATCAATTGATCGTGGCTCATGGCTCTAGTTTGCGTGCTTTAATCAAAAAACTAGAGCAGATTAATGACCATGATATTGTAAAACTTGAGGTGCCGAATGCAGAACCGATTGTTTATACAATGGATGATCAATTAAATATTATTAAAAAAGAAATTTTACGCTAAAAAAATGCACTACGGTGCATTTTTTTAATACTCTTAATAATGATTTCTATCCATCTATGGTAAAATCAATAATGATTTCAAGTATATTTAGTTTGGAGTAGTAGGCAATGCGTAAATTATTTTTATTACGAGGTGCACCTGGCTCCGGTAAATCTTCTTTTATTGCTCGCCATCACTTAACGCCTTATGCGATCAGCCGTGATCATATTAGGCTACTATTGGCAGATTTGACAGTTTATTATCAAGAGGACGCGGATGTTTTACACCAAGTTATTCCGCGGCACGTAACCGTGCGTACTGAGCAAATGGTGGATCACCTTGTTGAACACAAAATGGAACATGGTGAAACCGTGATTGTGGATGGGACGCATATCGTTCCTAGTGCAATTGAACATTTTAAGCCATGGGTAGATAAGTATCATTATGAGTGTTTTGTTGTGGATTTAATGCAGCACAACACTTTGGAGAGTCTGCTTAAACGCAATCAAACCAGAATGCACTATGACTGGGTGAAGCCAGAAGTAGTTAAGCAGATGTATCATTCATATGAAGCACATCCTGAGGTGCCATATTGGGCTCACAAGATCGTTCCTAATCAGATGGAACATGCTTTATCACAAAGAGAAAGCAATTTAGATCGGTACTCACATGTGATTGCTGTGCCGGATAAAGTGGATGAAGAGGATTTTCCACATGTGCATATCTCGAACTTCTATTTTTCATTTAATAATAAATTTACTGAAAAATACGGCACGTATCGCAATGTAGTCTCCATTGCAAAAACGGAAGAAGAAGCAGTTAAGCAGTTCAAGCTGCCGTACTTTGTTTTCAAGTTCCACCACAAGCATTTTTTGATTTCGGCATATCCAATTAGAAATGAGATGCTGGATCCGATTAGAAAAGTAAAGGGAGTTTGGACATATGAAACTGGCCTTTACAACGTGGCTGATTTTGTTAAGGAATTTCCAGAGAATCCTAAGCAGCACGTGCATCAATTCAATTTAAGCAAGCTAGATTCAACCAGGTTGCTTCATATTTGGTAAAAAATTGACTTATTCACAGATAATGTGAATAAGTTTTTTAGTTTTCGTCAACTACCCCAGAATAAATTCTGAGGCTTGGTGGCTCGTTAGCTTGCGCTAACCAGAACACCAGCTTGCTTAGATACAGGCTTGACTTGCCGACGATAATCTTGCAACTATTGCCAGCAGAGGTCGCCTAATTACCAAAGCCTTTTAAGTCCGTGAGTTGCTAACGGACTGCAATTTTTTTAGGCTGCTTTTTCTTTTGTCTTAGGATTCTGCCACAGCTTTTGTCCTTTTTCCAAGATGTTTATTGCCGCATTCCAATCGCGGATATGATGTGTATGACACATCGGGCAAGCCCATTCCCGATCCCTAAGCGTTAATTTTCGATAGCCATTTTGTCCCATAATACTGCCACAAGCATGACAGCGCTGAGTGGTGTATTTAGGATCAATAGTCAGGAATTCTTTGCCATATAGCTGAGCCTTATAAGCCAGCATGTTAAGAAAGCTGCGCCAGCCAACATCAGAGATTGCTTGAGATAAGGCATGATTCTTTAACAAGTTCTTGCTTCTTAACTCCTCGGCAACTACTAAATCGTGGTTTTTGATTAATGCAGTTGAGAGTGCTTGTAAGAAGTCTGCACGCTGTCTGCGAATCTTGTCGTGCAGTTTAGCAACTGCCAGACGCTGCTTCTGATAGTTGCTTGCCGTCCGCAAATTGCGTCCTTCTTGCTTAGCTCGTCTTTGTCTGCGAGAGAGCACGCGTTGAGCATGGGCAAGCTTCTTTTTAGCTTTGCGGTAAAAGCGTGGATTAGCCACCATAGCCCCGTTTGATTCAGTCAAGAAATTATCAAGATTGAGATCAATGCCAATTTGACTCTGCGTTTTAGGCAGGTCTTTGACAAAAGATACGTCACTGCCTAGCTGCATTGATAAATAAAACTGATTATCAGCGGTCTTTTTGATCGTCACTGTGCCAATTCTTGTCGGAATATGATTAAGCAAACGAGCTTCAATTAATTTTCTAAAACCAGCAATGCGGACAACGCCCAGCTTAGGCAATTTAACGTGTTTGTCATCGATAAACTTAGCAGTTCCATTATCAAGATAAGCTTCAAGCTGCTTAGGATATTGGCAGTTGGTTTGGTATGACCAGTCGCTGCGTTTCTTGTGGAAAGTCGGTATTCCATGTCCGATCTTGCGGTAGTTGTTCCAAGCCTTCTGATAGTTTTGAATTGTATTAGCCAGCGCTAGACTATCTATTTCTTTAACGCGTAAGAAGCTGTAAGCATTGCGGATATTCTTGGGCTTAGCCAGCAGTTCGTTATTAGCGGCCACTGTTTCTGCCAACTCAGTTTCATAGCGATTAAGAGCAGAAAAAACAAAAGGCATCGCTTGGCACTGTCTACTAGCTAAGAAACGTCGAGCATGATAATTAGTCCGATTGCGTCCTACATAAGAGTTGTAGACAAAGCGTTGAGCATCATAGTTTAGTTTAATGATTTTCTTCTGCTTGGAACTAGGATAAAAGCGCAACTTAATGCCGAAGTGACAAGCCAAACTACTCATTCTCTTCATATTTTTTCACCTCCTCGTAGATTTAATATTTATATTTTACCGGAAAAGGGAACATATGTCTCTAAATTATAATAAAAAAAGCTGACCTAAGGGTCAGCTTGAGCCCTATCCATCCCCGCATTAAAATACGGGGATGGATAGGGCTATTTTCATTAAAATTTTAAAGATTTATTTAAAGAGGTTGATTAGAATATTTTTTTGTCTTACCCTAGCACTGTTAAAAATAATTAAAGCAAATGAACTGTTAGGTGAGACTCCTACGTAAATATACGCTGACGCCCAGCAAGATCCAGAGATGCCAACGGGTTAAACAGGCACTGTCGAGTTAAGGCTTTCCCCAGTCAGCTAGTTGAACAGACTTCACGTTACGTAGTGTTAAAACTGAACGACGAGTATAAATCGCTTGATAATTAAGACCAATGCAGTTTTTGCGTTGGCCTTTTTGTTTGTTTGCCGATTTTTTAGAGGGAGAGATTAGAATGCTGAAAATCAACTCTAAAGATCGTGTGGTAACAGATGCGACTTTAGCTAAACGGATTGCTAGAGAGGATAAAAGTAAGGTGTTAACAGAATTAGGAGCTTCTGTTAATGGCTTAACTGCTAGTGAAGCGCGTAAAAGGCTAGAACGCGATGGGTTTAATGAAGTGTCTAACAAAGAACACCATCCTAAATTACATTTTTTAGCTGATGCCTTTTTGACACCTTTTACTGGAGTGCTAGTAATTTTAGCAACTCTATCTTTTTTCACTGATTATGTTTTCGTACCAACTAATCAAAAAGATTTGAGTACAGTGATTATTATGTTGGTCATGATTTTGATTTCAGGAATTACTAGTTTTGTTCAAAACGTTAGAACAAGTGATGCTGTCGAAAGTCTTTTGAATATGGTTTCAGTAACAACCAATATTAGAAGAGACGAGAAAGATCAGGAATTACCAACTAAAGGGGTAGTAGTCGGCGATATTATTAATTTAACTGCAGGTGATTTAGTACCGGCAGACTTACTATTGTTGCGTAGTAAGGACTTATTCTGTTCTGCTAGCTCACTTAATGGTGAATCTAATCCTGTAGAAAAAATTGCCGATCAAAAACCGGAAGATGAAGATAGTTACTTGGATTATCCTAATGTTTTGTATGAAGGAACTAATATTGTTTCTGGATCGGGGATGGGCGTTGTTTTTGCGACAGGCGATCAAACTGTCTTTGGCAATTTAGCTCGTAGTTTAGCTAAAAATAAAAACAAAGAAACTACATTTGATATTGGAATTAAAAATATCTCTAAAATTCTGTTAACGATGACTGCGGTGATTGCGCCATTAGTTTTCTTAATTAATGGATTGACCAAGGGTGATTGGTTAAATGCTTTAATCTTTGCAATTGCAACTGCAGTTGGTTTAACGCCAGAAATGCTGCCAGTGATTGTTACTAGTAACCTAGTTAAAGGCTCTGTAGAGATGGCTAAGCATGAAACGATCGTTAAAAGAATGAGTTCTATTCAAAACTTTGGTTCAGCTGATATTTTGTGTACTGATAAGACGGGAACATTAACCCAAGATAAAGTTGTGCTTGAACGTCACTACAATTTGAATTTAGAAGAAAAACCGAAGGTCTTGGAATTATCTTTTTTAAACAGTTACTATCAAACAGGCATGAAAGATTTGATGGATAAGGCTATTATTGATGTAGCTGATGATGAATTAGACACTAACAATATTAAGCAAAATTATCAAAAAATTGATGAAATTCCTTTTGATTTTAAACGTCGGCGGATGAGTGTAGTTGTTAAAAATAAGAAAAATGAGCATCTATTAGTAACTAAGGGTGCTGCGGAAGAAATGTTGGCATGTTCTAATAGAGTAGAAAAGGATGGGGAGATCAAACCGTTAGATGAAGCGCAGCGAAAAGAGATTTTAGACAAGATTGATGAAATGAATCGTGATGGTCTTAGAGTTATTTTGCTTGCTTACAAGAAAAATCCAGCTCCTGTTGGTGAATTTAGTGTAGCCGATGAAAAAGAATTGATTCTCGCCGGATTTTTAGCATTCCTTGATCCACCAAAGGATAGTGCTAAGGAGGCATTGGATGCTTTAAAACAAGATGGAATTACAGTTAAGATTCTGACTGGTGATAATGAAGCTGTAACGAGAAATGTTGGTGCGCAAGTAGGTCTGAATATTGATAAAGTATACCAAGGTAAAGAACTTGAAAATAAAACTACAGCTGAATTAAAGAAGATAGTGCAAGAATGCGATGTTTTCGTTAAGCTATCACCACAGCAAAAGGCCAAGATTATTAAAGTATTGAGAGAAGATGGGCACACCGTAGCTTACATGGGTGATGGTATTAATGATGCTCCAGCTATGAAGGCTGCCGATGTTTCAATTTCTGTGGACACGGCTGTGGATATCGCTAAAAAATCTGCAGATATTATTTTGCTTCATAAAGATTTACGAATCTTGGAAAGAGCAGTTCAAATTGGTCGACAAGTATTTGGTAATGCAATGAAGTATATCAAGATTACACTTTCATCTAATTTTGGTAATATTTTATCAATTTTAGTAGCATCTTCATTTTTACCATTTTTGCCAATGTTGCCAATTCAATTACTAATTCTCGATTTGATGTACGGAACCAGTTGTTTATCAATTCCATTTGATACAATGAATCGTCATTATCTTTCAGAACCAAGAAAGTGGAGTACTAAGAAGTTGCCTAAGTTTATGTTTTACTTTGGTCCGACTTCATCGATTTTTGATATTTTGACTTTTGCAATTCTATTTTTTGTAGTTTGTCCACAAGTTGTGGGTACCAGTTATGCAGGAGCAACAGCTTCACAAAAATTATTGTTTAGTCTTGTCTTTAGTGCTGGTTGGTTTATTGAATCTCTTTGGACACAAGAAATGGTGATCCATGCTTTAAGAGATCCAAGAGTACCTTTTATTAAGCAACATGCAACGGCAATTGTTACTTGGTCAACCATTAGCATGGCAGTAATCGGAACAGCTTTACCATTTATTACACCGATTGCTAAGGCGATGAAGTTTGGCCCAATTCCAGTTTATTTCTTAGCTGTTGTCTTTATCTTGTTAGTTTTGTACATTGCTTTAACTACAGTAGTTAAGAAATGGTACATGAAGTCAGAAAAATATCTGATTTAAATTAATGCAAAAAGAGCGTAGGTAGATCAAAATATCTACTTACGCTCTTTTATTATTATGAAATGAATAAATTATTCTAATTTACCAGCTTTTGCTAAAACTTCCTTAGCCTTTTCAAGTGAGTGATGTTCTTCACGGTAACGCTTAATATCGTAACCATCAGTATCACTTAACTTATCAAGTCTTTCATCAAGTTCCTTGAATTCTTTTTCAAGGTCCTTAATGACAACCTTCTTCATCCTCAACGCAAACATATTCTTTTTCATCAGCCTTAGCATCAATCTTGGCGTCATATTCACCAACTTTTCTAGCATGTTTCAGAATAGACTTGATGTCCTTAATAGTTTCATGTTGTGCGGTACGAGATGACGCTTGTCAGGTACTGAATCTTCAATTTTAGCTAAGTGACTTTCAGCGTTCACTAATCTTCTTAGAAATTCTGTCTAAAGCTTTCAATTATCTCTTTGAATAATCTGTCATGTTTATTACCTCCTAGGTAAATGATCATCTCTAATAAATAGGCTTTCACTGTATGTTTCATTTTTGGATAAAGCAAGAATATGCACTTGGAATTTTTTAAACATTATAAGATTGAGAATACTGGCAGGAAATGAAGAAAAGACTTCAGAATAAATCTGAAGTCTTTCATTAATTTTTAGTATTCATTGAATAGCAGCACCAATGATAATTAAGATTAGGCCAACAAAGGTTGCAATTAATTCGGATTTAGTCTTATTTTCACCGATAAAGAAAATACCGCCTAAAGTAGAAATTATTACGCAAAGTTGACTGTAAATAAAAGCAGTAATAACGCCGTTTAATTGAGCTGAAAAGATATATGCGAATGCGGCGATCCCAAATGAAAAACCGGAAAAGATATTAAGCCAGGTAGCTTTTTCTTTTAATACCTTGGTTTGGCGAGATACTAACAAAAAGATAATACTACCAATAAAGATACCAATCATTTGTGGTAAAAATAGGGTCTGTGCATCGGCTGTGATAGCTTTTGGAAATGATGAATAAATCCAATAACCAATTGATGTGAAGAGCAATAGAATAATATCTCTCATTTTGAGTTTGGCGCTTTTATCTTTGCTGATGGCGGTCAAACTAACACCAACGATAATTAAGATTAAAGCTAAAGTACCAATTAAATATTGAGAGCTGCTAGTCCATTCTCCAAAAATTATTGCCCCAATTAAAGTATTACCGATCAGTTGAAAACCTGTTGATAATGGCATCGTTTTACTGATACCGATATTTCTCATTGAAATGAATTGACCAGATTGTCCAAGTGCACAAAACATTCCAGAAATTAGTGATAACGAAAAAATTGTAATGTTGGAACTGGTTGGATGAATGATAGCTGTAATAATACCGATTATTAATGCCCCAGTTCCTAACCCCATTAACTCATTAGCAGGATGACTATTTTTAATTTTGCCAGCAATAAGTGAAAAAATTCCCCAACCAAGTGCTGGAATTAAAGCAATAAGTATATTCATAAATTAACTACCTTATTTTTTGTAAATACTTACATAATATTAAAATAAATCTAAATTGCTAGCAAATTTTTTGCCTTTTCATGAAAAAGACTAGGAGTGTCAAACATTCCTAGTCTGTTAATTATGTGGAATAAATCTAATTATTAATACTTAAATGCTAAAGCACCCATTGGATCCCATGGCAATAATTGAATAGGATTATCCTTGCCTTCGTCGTAAGCCTTCTTAAGATCTTCTGGCAAAATATCTTTGTTAATAACTGCTTGGTAAACAAATGAGTCAAACCATGAATCACTCATTACGAAGTAGCCTTTAAAGCCTGGCTTTTCACCCCATGAGTTTTCAATCTTCCACTTAGTTGGCTTGCCATCAACGATGTCAACACCAGTAATAACCATTGCGTGGTCCATCATGCTTTCGCCTGAGTCAAGCTTATCAGCCTTAGACATTGAGAAGTCAACATCAAATAATTGATCACGACGGTAAAGGTTAGTGTCAAGTAAACCAGCGCGACGTTCAGAATCCTTGACTACGTTTGAACCGAACCAAACAACTTCACCGCTCTTTAATTGCTTGATGATCAAATCTTTCATTTCATCAACCTTTAAGTTCAAGTGACGAACTTGACGACCGCCTTCAACGTTACCTAGGTATTCAACTGAGAAGACCTTGTGGAAAGGCTTATCATCAGTTGGTGAATTAATTGTTGAAATATGATTTTCAAGATCCATGCCAACGTACTTGTCAAAGAATTCCTTAGGAGTAATATCCTTGTCGATGTGGTAGTTCTTGTCATCATCACGGTATTCGAAATTGAATTTCTTAGGTGGAACACCAAGTGAGATTGAAAGAACGCGGAAGACATCGTTTAACATTTCTTCCTTGCGAGCTTGTACTTCATCTTCTGACTTGCCAGCATTAACTAAGTCTCTTAATTCAAGACCATCTTTACGAAGCAAAGTGTTTAAGGTGTCGTTTAAAGCACTTGAGTTGTTTGAGTTAGCAGTTTCTGGGTAAACGCTCTTGGGTACAATACCGTACTTTTCAATAATGCCGCAAAGCATGTCCCATTGACCACCGTCTTGTTGTGGGGTAGCAAATAAGAAGGAAACCTTGCGGTCGCCAAGTGGCTTATCTGCGGAACCGATCACATTTTCGAAGAACCAGTTAGACTTTTCAAATTTGTCCCAGAAGTTAGTGTAGTTTTGCGATAATTCAAAGTCCTTTAACTTAAATTTCTTTTGTAGTGGGTGGCGCATGGTGTTCAAAGCACTGAACATCCAGCAACGACCAGATTGTTTTTGATCAGCTGGTTTACCCGTATCAATTTCGATTGAGAAAGTTGGGTCTAAGTCAATCTTGGATTGTAAATTTTGGCTAGCTTTGAAGATGCCGTTTTCTTGAGCTGCATGACTAGCAACGTTAAAAGCGGGATGCTTGGCTAAATCATTTTCAAATTTAGCAATCGTATCATTGTTGATTTCTTTGGTCATTAAAAAATTCCTCCTTTATTAATTAAACATCAATTATATTTTAACTTATCAAAAGAAAGTAGTCTATCTTTTAAACGGACGATGGTACCAAATTTGGTGAAATTCGGGATGTTTTTCAAAATAGTCGATGATCAGCGGATCTAGCGGCCAGATAGGGTAGCCGCTTTCTTTAGCAATATCAAGTACAGTGTCCATTTCATCGTCTAGTAATCTTGGCATTGATTTTTTAGAATCTTCAGTAGGAACAAAAAAGAAGTGGTTCATTACCCAGACCGTTCCATCTTTGCGGTCAATTTGGTCCATTGTCCAACGACATACTAAAACATCGTTATTATCATAAGTTTCAAAAAATTGATGGGGATCTTGTGGATTATACATAAAATTTTCACCTTTAAAAAAATAATTAAACTTTTTTGCGTAATAAATAATAGAGGGCTAAATATTTTTTGTTAGCTGAAAACATTGTAAAATAGATATCTGTTAAAAGAAAAGTAGTAAATGGAGTTATCAAGATGAAGACACGCGGATTTGAAGTAGTAAAAAAATATCAGGATCAAGACATTAATTTACCACGTAGACAGACTTTAGCCAGTGCTGGCTATGACATCGAGGCAGCGGCAGATGTGATTATTCCCAGTATTTGGCGCTTAAATTTCGTGAGAATTTTTAGATTAATTCGAAACGGTCACCAGCTTTATGAGCGTGATTATGAAATGGGCGATGAAGTGTTAAAATCATTTTTAGTGCCTACCGGTCTTAAAGCTTACATGCCAGAAGATGAAGTATTGATTTTAGCTAATCGTTCATCAAATACTTTCAAACGAAATTTAGCCTTGCCAAATGGGATTGGCGTGATCGATGCAGATTATTACAACAACCCTAATAATGAAGGCGAAATTTTCGTGCAGATGATCAACTATGGCGTGCGGCCTTTACATATTAAAAAAGGCGATCGGATTGCTCAGGGAATTTTTATCAAATATCTCAAGACTGATGACGATGACCCGATTAGTCGCCGAAGAGTCAGTGGTTTTGGTTCAACAAATGAAAAGGAAGATGATTAATGGCACGAGTAAAAACACAATATAAATGTCATTCTTGTGGCTATATTTCCGCCAGCTATTTGGGACGTTGTCCTAATTGTGGCGCGTGGAATCAGTTTGAAAAAGAAACTGAAGAAGTACAAAAGCGTTCTACAAAAGCGACTGCTAGCCGTTTAATCAAAAAGACGGGTATCAATGAACCAGTTAAATTAGACAAGGTTAAGGCAGAAAAAGAAGACCGCATCCCTACTAAGTCAGAGGAGTTAAATCGCGTCTTGGGTGGTGGCATCGTCCCAGGTTCGCTTGTTTTAATTGGCGGGGATCCTGGTATTGGCAAATCGACCTTGATGTTGCAGATCATGAGCGACTTATCGGAAAAATATAAGGTGCTCTACGTTTCTGGGGAAGAATCAGCTAATCAGATTAAATTAAGAGCCGATCGTTTAGGCGTGGGTCAAAGTAATATGTTGCTATATCCTGAAACAGACATGCATGATATTCGCGAACAAATCAACGATGTAAAGCCTGATTTCGTAGTCATCGATTCGATTCAAACCATGAATGAGCCTAGTCTTGATTCAATGACTGGTTCAGCTTCGCAAGTGCGTGAAGTGACCAGCGAACTCATGAAGATCGCTAAGATGGACGCCATTACCGTGTTTGTCATTGGTCACGTGACTAAGGAAGGCGCGATTGCAGGACCGAAGATTTTGGAGCACATGGTGGATACTGTCCTCTATTTTGAAGGGGATGAACACCATTCTTACCGTATTTTGCACTCTGTGAAAAATCGTTTTGGCGCCGCAAACGAAATCGGCATGTTTGAGATGGAAAATGAAGGTTTAAAAGAAGTAACTAATCCATCATCGATTTTTCTTGATCAAAGACTGCCAAACTCTACTGGTTCAGCTGTGGTAGTTTCTCTAGAAGGAACTAGGCCGCTGCTTGCAGAAATTCAAGCATTAGTAACGCCAACTGCTTTTGGCTATGCTAAAAGAACGACTTCAGGCATTAGTTTCAATAAGGCTTCATTATTATTGGCCGTGCTGGAAAAACGAGGCAATTTAATGTTGCAAAACCAGGATGTTTATTTAACTGCAACTGGCGGCATTAAATTAAATGAACCAGCGATTGATTTGGCTATTACAATGGCAGTAGCTTCAAGCTACACTGATAAAGAAATTTCGCCTATAGATTGTTTTGTAGGTGAAGTAGGGCTAACCGGCGAAGTTCGCCGCGTTGATAAAATTGAAGCACGAGTAAAAGAAGCCGCTAAAGTGGGCTTCAAGCGTGTTTTTATTCCGCGGCATAATATGCATGCTAGTTTAAACAGCTTAGGCATTGAGGTTATTCCGGTTTCCAGCATTCCACAGGCGTTAAAATTAGTTTTTGGTTAGCACCAATTGAATTCTTACTATATAACGAGTAAACTAAAATTGTTTGTATATACTATTTTTGAAAGAGGCATGAATTTTGGCTAAAGAAAAAATCCGTGTAAGATATGCACCAAGTCCAACTGGTCACTTGCACATTGGTAACGCACGTACTGCACTTTTTAACTATTTATTCGCTCGTCACAACAAGGGTACGATGGTCTTGAGAATTGAAGACACCGACCAAAAGCGTAACGTTAAGGGTGGTTCCAAGTCTCAGATGGAAAACCTTCACTGGTTAGGTATTGACTGGGATGAAGGTCCGGATAAGGGTGGCGACTACGGTCCTTATCGTCAATCAGAAAGAAAAGCAATCTACCAAAAGTACATCGATCAATTAATTGACGAAGGCAAGGCATACTACTCATACAAGACTGAGGAAGAACTTGAAACTCAACGTGAAGAACAACGTGCTGCAGGGATTGCACCTCACTACACTTATGAATATGAAGGCATGACTGCCGATGAGATTAAGCAAGCTCAAGACGAAGCTAAGGCTAAAGGCTTGAAGCCAGTTGTTCGTATTCACATTCCAGAAATGGAAACTTATTCATGGGATGATATCGTTAAGGGTCACCTTGAATTCGAATCGGACACCATCGGTGGCGACTTCGTTATTCAAAAGCGTGATGGCATGCCAACTTACAACTTTGCCGTTGTAATTGACGACCACTTAATGAAGATTACCCACGTACTTCGTGGTGATGACCATGTTTCTAACACTCCTAAGCAATTAGTTGTTTATCAAGCACTTGGCTGGAAGCCACCTAAGTTTGGTCACATGACTTTGATCATTAACTCAGAAACTGGTAAGAAGCTTTCTAAACGTGATGAATCAGTTTTGCAATTCATCGAACAATATCGTGACCTTGGTTACTTGCCAGAAGCAATGTTTAACTTCATTACTTTATTGGGTTGGTCACCAAAGGGTGAAAACGAAATCTTCAACAAGCGTGAATTTATCAAGCAATTTGATCCTGCACGTTTGTCTAAGTCACCTGCTGCTTTTGACCAAAAGAAGCTTGAATGGATTAATAACCAATACATCAAGAAGGCTGACCGTGATACCTTACTTGACTTAGCATTAAACAACTTGCAAGAAGCAGGCCTCATTGATGAACACCCAACTCCAGAAAAGATGGAATGGGTTCGTCAATTGGTTAACATTTACTCAGTTCAAATGTCATATACTAAGCAAATCGTTGACATGGCTAAGATCTTCTTTGAAGATGCTAAGGATCTTTCAGATGAAGAAATCGAAGAAATCAAGAATGATGATGGTCGCGGCGTAATTGAAGAATTCAAGAAGCAATTAGACCTCATTCCAAGATTTACTTCAGTGCAAATCATGAATGCTATTCAAGCAACTCGTCATGCAACAGGTATTAAGGGTAGAAAGCTCTTTATGCCAATCAGAATTGCTACTACCCGTTCAATGGTAGGACCTGGTATTGGTGAAGCAATGGAACTTTTAGGTAAGAAGCGTGTGGTAGAACACATCGATTTAACCTTGAAGCAAATGAGCGCCAACAATCTTTAATAAAAAAGAGAATTAACAAAGAAGAAGCTGCAGAAGACTGCAACTTCTTTTTTCTTCTGCTAAAATGAGAATAGTTATTTTCATAGAAGGGATGAGTGTTAGCTGTGAAAGTCTATAATACACTGACGCGCAAAAAAGAAGAATTCAAACCATTAGTTCCAGGACAGATTAGCATGTATGTCTGTGGACCAACTGTGTATAACTATATTCACATTGGGAATGCTCGTAGTGCGATTGCCTTTGATACGATTAGACGCTACTTTGAATATAAGGGCTATAAGGTTAAGTATGTTTCTAACTTTACTGATGTAGACGATAAGATGATTAATGAGGCGCACGCTGAGGGCACTACGGTACCTAAACTGGCGGAAAAGTTCATTGATGCATTTTTAGCAGATACGACTGCGTTAAACATCGAACCAGCAACACTACATCCCCGCGCTACACATGAGATTAAAGTCATTATTAAGTTTGTTCAAACTTTAATTGATAAAGGCTACGCTTATGAAGCAGACGGCGATGTATATTACCGCGCTAGAAAATTCAAGCATTATGGCGAATTAAGCGATCAAAACATTGAACAGCTTGAAGAAGGGGCTTCGGAGCATATTAATGATGAAGAACAAAATCGTAAGGAAGATCCAATCGATTTTGCTTTATGGAAAGCGCAAAAAGAGCCCGATGAAATTGCTTGGGATTCACCATGGGGCAAAGGCCGTCCCGGCTGGCATATTGAATGTTCTGTCATGAGCACTAAATATTTGGGCAAGACGATTGATATTCATGGTGGTGGCCAAGACTTGGAGTTCCCACACCACGAAAATGAAATTGCTCAAAGTGAAGCAGAAACCGGGCAAAAGTTTGTTAATTACTGGTTGCACAATGGCTTTGTCACAGTCGGTAAAGATCAAGAAAAGATGTCCAAATCATTGCATAATTTTGTTACTGTGCATGACATCTTAAAAGAAGTGGATCCGCAAGTTTTGCGTTTCTTCATGGCTAGTGTGCAATATCGCCGGCAAATCAATTACTCAGAAGAAAATTTGAAGCAAGCCACAACGATTTTGGACCGCTTTAAAAATACTTTGACTAACATTAACTATCGCTTAACTGATGATACTGCTAGTGAAGAATCAGCCGAATTAGCTCAGGCAATTGATAAAACTGAGCAAAAATTTGTAGCTGCAATGGATGATGACTTCAACGTTCAAAATGCTTTGACTGCAATTTATGACTTACTTCCAATAATTAATGCCAACGCCAATGCGGAAAAAGCAGATAAAAAGAATTTGCAAAGATTTGCGGATAAGTTGACGGCTTGGCTGTTGGTTTTCGGTGTTGATACGAATAAACTTTGCTTACAAAGCACCGGTTCTAATGACGATGAGATTGAAAAATTGGTTAAACAGCGTGATGAAGCACGTGCCAACAAGGACTGGGCAACTAGCGACAAATTGCGTGATCAATTAAAAGAGATCGGGGTTACTATTCAAGATACCCCTCAAGGGACAAGGTGGACTCGTGACTAAAATCAAGAAATTAACTGAAAAAAATATCAATCCAGATACGTTAAATGGACAAACTTTAGCTTATTTAGGGGATGCAGTTTATGAAGTAATTATTCGCCGACATCTAGTAAAGGGCGGAATCGTAAGGCCACAAGTATTGCAGCGAGAAGCAACTCACTATGTTTCAGCTAAGGCACAGGCTGCTTTAGTTACTAAAATGCAAGATGAACAAATGTTAACAGATCAAGAATTGACTGCCTTTCGTCGTGGTCGCAATGCTAAGACGCACACTAAAGCTAAGCATACTAGTTTGAAGACTTATCAATTATCAACAGGCTTTGAAGCGATGTTAGGTTATTTAGATTTATTAAATAAAAATGATCGTGTAGCTCAGCTTAGCAAGTGGTGTATTGATACTGTGGAAGAGGATGGAATTAAGGACTATGACTTCGAATAAAGATTTTGTATTTGGGCGTCATGCTGGAATTGATTATTTGAAGACGCAAAATGCTGATAAAATCAATAAGGTTTTTTTGCAACATGGCGTACAAGAAGAATTTGCTAATCAAGTTTATGCACTTGCTAAGAAAAAAAGACTGATTGTACAAAGCGTACCTAAAAATAAGCTTGATCGCTTAGTTGATGGAGGCAATCACCAAGGCTTAGTTTTAGCAATTTCAAGTTTTGAATATGCAGATCTAGATCAATTATTGGATAAGTTTGATGAGGATAGTAAAGAACCATTTTTATTAATGTTAGATTCAATCGAAGACCCGCATAACTTAGGCTCAATTTTACGTTCAGCCGATGCTACTGGCGTTGATGGCATCATCATTCCTAAGCGTCACGCAACCGGATTAACTTCAGTTGTAGCTAAGACATCTACTGGAGCAATTGATTATGTACCAGTTGCGCGAGTAAATAATTTAGTTCAAACAACTAAGAGTTTGAAAAAACGTGGTTACTGGATTTTTGGTACGGATATGGTTGGCGTAGACTACCGTCAATGGAATGCTAAAGGCAAGACCGTTTTGGTAATCGGCAATGAAGGTAAGGGAATTGCGCCTTTACTTAAAAAACAGATGGATCAAACAATTACTTTGCCAATGATTGGCCATGTACAATCATTAAATGCTAGTGTTGCAACCGGAGTTTTGCTTTATCAAGCTTATAACAGCAGATATCCTTTAAAATAAGAATTGATCGAGTAGACAGAAAAAATTATCTGTCTGCTTTTTTGATACACAAAAAATATGCTGTTCTAAATAAACATTCGTTTTCTTATCGTGCTCTGAGTACGACTTGTATTCTTTAAACGAGACACGGGAGAAGATGAATGAAAGCAAGAGAGAAAAAATTAATTAAGAAAGTTAAAGCAGGAGATAGTCAAGCTTTAGAAGAATTATTTAGCTTGTATAAACCATTAGTTGGTGCTGTGGTAAAAAACTACTATGTTAGTCATTATGAATGGAAAGATTGGCAGCAAGATGCAATGATTATTTGTTATGAGACCGCATTGGTATTTAATAGTAAAAAAGGCGATTTCTGTAGCTTTTATCGAACGAAGTTATTTAATCATGCTAGAACATTAGTGAGATATACAATGGCAACCAGAAGAAAGATCAATCATGAGGCTGTTTCCTGGGAAATGGTGCGTGAGCATGGTCAAATTAGTGAACCGATGCAGTCGCCTTTAGCTATTCCGGTGGATGAGACATACAATACCTTTGTCAAAAATTTATCGCGATTAGAATTAATCTCTTTACAGACAATTTTGGGAGAAATTAGTATGGAATATGCAATCGATCATTTGGGGATTGAAGCAATAAAGCTAGTTCGGGCGCGATCACGCACCTTACGAAAAATGCGGAAAGTTCTTTTTTGACATAACTTTCTAGATGCAGTAGCACTCATTTGAAATTCGTATAATACTAAACTGGCCCAATACATAGGGATGATACTCCAAAACTCATCATTATTGGACGTAAATTTTTAAAATAAATGACAAATTATGATCATGATAAATGTTGTTAATAATAATTTGAGAATTTTTGCTTTCGTTGTAATTATCTCCCCAAAATTAAATTGATTAAAGTATACTAGCTAATTCATTAAAACGTAATTTGATGTATTACATTACATACTTTTGATTGTCAATTTGTAGATGAGAAAAAGAAAGTGCGGTATAATATAAAATGTAGAATATTTTAGGAGGTAATTTAAGATGGCAGACGAAATTTTAAAGACTGCATTGTTAGACCGTCACATGAAGGAAGCTTTTGACTGGAGTGATTCAGATATGCCAGTTAGAGATGCCCTTTGGGACTACTTTATGGAAAAGAATGGTAGAGATACCATGAAGACGGAAGAAGATATGCTTCCATTTTTGAAAGACTCAGACGATAAAATCGAAGCCTTCGTTAACGAAAATCTTAAGAAGTAAATCCGACTAAAAAACAATGTTCTACGCACCGTGGTCACGCAAGTTTGACCACCATGACAGCTACTCTCCGGTAGCTGTTTTTTTGTATAAGAAATAAAAGGAAAAGCAATGAATTATATTATTGGCATGGATGTAGGGACAACGGCAACTAAAGGCGTTCTTTATGATGAGAACGGTAAAGATATATTTTCTGCCAGGTATGGTTATCCGCTAATTCAAGAAGAAGTGAATCAAGCCGAAGAAGACCCACAATTGATTTTTGATGCTGTTCAAAATACTATTTTTAAATTAGCGCAAAAAGTGAAGGGACAGATTGCGGCCATTTCATGGTCGAGTCAGATGCATAGCTTGATTGGATTAGGGAGAAATAATGAGCTTTTAACTAACAGTATTACCTGGGCGGACAATCGATGTGCAAAAGTAGTGGAAAAAGCTAAAAAAAGTGGTTTAGCACGCAAGATTTATGAAAAAACTGGGATGCCCATGCACCCGATGGCGCCGATCTATAAACTTATGTGGCTGAAAAATGAGCGCCCGGAATTGTTTAACCATGCGGAAAAATGGTGTGGTATCAAGGAATATTTGATTTGGCGTTTAACGGGAAAATTGATCACCGATACAACGATGGCTGCGGGTATAGGGATGCTTAATCTAAAGACCTTAGATTGGGATCAAGAGCTTTTAGAGCTTTTAGAAATCGATCAGAATAAATTACCTAAAATAGTTAAGCCTACACAGGTTATTGCTGCCGTTTACCCAGAATATGTGCAAAAGCTGGGGATAAGTACAGATACCAAAATTATTTTGGGAGCTAGTGATGGTTACTTGTCTACAATTGGAGTTAATGCAATTGATAGCGATCATTTTGCTCTAAATGTTGGGACATCAGGAGCAGTTAGAACTATCGTGGCTCAACCTAAAATAGATCAAAATGCTAGTTATTTCTGTTATCCCGTTGATAAACAGCATTATCTATTGGGCGGTCCGATAAATAATGGTGGGATTGTCTTCAATTGGGCGCGACAAACCTTATTTGATGCTAATGAAATTCCACAGGATTTCTTAGATGTCGCTCAAACCGCACCAGCCGGCAGTCGCAGTCTGATTTTTTTGCCTTATTTAGGTGGTGAACGTGCTCCGATTTGGGATGCCAATGCCAGAGGATCTTTCGTGGGTTTAACGCGCATGCATCAAAAGCCTGAAATGGCGCGGGCCGTAATTGAAGGTATTATTTTTAATCTTTACGATGCGGCTTTTAGTTTGATTAAAAATACGAAAAAACCAGTTGCAATTAACGCAACTGGTGGATTTCTCAAAAGTGATTTTGTAAGGCAATTATGTGCCAATATTTTTAATATTCCAATCGTCACAATGAAAGAAGAGCAAAGTGGCACGTTAGCAGCGATGTTTTTAGCACGACAAGCATTAGGTTGGAGTAAAAAGCTTGATGAAATAGTTCAATTTGCTCAAGAAGATAAGGTTTATTTTCCGAATGAAAAAGAAGTAGCTGTTTATCAAAAGCTGTTTCCACTTTATTGTGAAATTAGGAATGATTTGGCTGCTTCTTATAGAAAAATCAGTAGATAAAAACTACTCAGATAATTTCTTGATAGGCATCATTTCGATGTAGCCTCTTGTTCCGATTGGTTCAAGTTGGATTCTAGGATTTGTTTTATCCCAAACATAGCCAATTGTCTTAGGATCGTATTTTTTAATTGCGGTTCTGACCTCTTCAATAGTTTTACCGCAATTTTCCTCAGCAAAAGGTTCGCTTTGGAACATGAGATATTTAGCTGCGGGAAGCTCGATGATATCAAAGCCTTCAGGAACTTGATTATTGTAATCAGGAGCCACCTCAACTCCTTGAACGTATTCAGAAGTACCAGGCTTACGGTATTTAGCGGGTAACCATAGACAAACGGGTTCTCCGCTGATAGATTTGATGCTCTTGAGCAATCCCCATACATCGCAACCAACTTCATCACAATAGTCTAAGTAGTCAGTGGCTTTAATGCTACGTTTGAGGATGATTTTTCTCTTAGGTTTATCAACAACTTGGATAAAAATATTTTTCGTGTTCATGGCTATATCCTTTCTATATCTATTCGGCTTAAATTTCACGCCATAAGGATTAAATAGATAAATTGGAACAGGATAGGCAGCATATTCACTAGGATTACAGTGAAATTCACGTTGAAAAGCGCGCTGATAACCATCCACGCTTTTAAACCCACTTCTTAATGCAACGTCAGTAATTCTATAATTTTGATCGCGTAATTTTAGAGCAGTTTGTGCTAAACGTAGACGCCTGATATATTTTGCCGGTGTCATATTGAGATAATTAACAAATAAGCGATAGGAATACCAAGGTGAATACAAAGAGACTTTGGATAATGCAGTAAGCGTAATTTCTTCCGATAAATGCTTTTTGATGTAATTCTGCATTCGTTGAACTGCTTCGATTTGTTCCAATTTTTATTCCTCCTTACATGTTGTATTATGCCGGATTATTTAGAAAACTACTCGACTTATTTTGCTATAAAAAAATCTCTTCAGGACAATTACCCGAAGAGATTTTTTAAATTTATTTATCTGTTTAAGCGTTCTTCACATTTTTAACAATTTGGTCAACCGTCATCCGGTTATCCTTCAAAATCTCTTTCAAAGGCACTTGATCAGTGTAGACACGTTTTTGACCATAGTTCAAAACCTTCACATCCTTGTCACCAAGGTATGAAGCAACCTTTTCACCGAAGCCACCATCAAGTACGTTGTCTTCAAGGGTGACGATTACCTTGTTTTTATCAGCTAACTTATCCAAAGCATCTTTGTCCAAAATGTTAGCTGAAACAGGGTTAACCAAAGTGGCACCAAGCTTATCAGCAACGCCTTTACCTAACATGTCGTACATGTCACCTAAGGCTAAAATAGCGACATCTTTGCCAGGCTTAATTTGATACTTAATTTCTGAATAATCGCTGGCAATACTTTCGCCATTTTCAGGCACACGCTTAGTTGGCATCTTGATTGCAACGGGATGCTTCTTTTGCTTAATAGCCCATTCCATCATGGCTTTTTCTTCAGCTAAATTGGTTGGAGCTAGGTAGATCCAGTTAGGTAAGTTGGAGATCATGACTTGGTCAAAAATTCCAAGGTGAGTCTTAGAAGTACCGGACATGCCGCCACCAGCAACCATCATTACTACTGGTAAGTCGTTTGCGGCAACATCATGTGATAATTGGTCGAAGGCACGTTGCAAGAAAGTGGAGTTTTCAAATAAAACGGGAACTGCGCCTTCCTTAGCCATTCCGGCAGCAAAAGCAACCGATTCTTGTTCAGCGATACCAACATCATGGTAGTTTTCAGGATAGTTGTTTTTAATTTCATCAAGGCCGAAGACGCCAGGAATAGCAGCGTTGATGGCCATGATTTTTTCACCGTTTTCGATATGTTCTTTCATAACATCTAAGGCAACGGAATTAGCAGTAGGAGTGTCACTACTTGGAACCGTAGTTTTGTCGGTCTTAAGATCAAATGGCATTACCCAGTGGTGGGCTTCTTCATGGTCAATTGCAGGTTGATAGCCTTTGCCTTTTAGAGTATTAATATGAAGCAAAATTGGATGATCGACGTCTTTAACAGCTTCAAAAGTATCAATCATTGATTTAATATCATTGCCATCAGCGACATAGCGATAGTCAAAGCCTATGGCCGTAAATGGATTTTCTTTGGTTTCACCGTTTGAGTCACGCAACTTTTTCAAAGCAGTAACCAAACCGCCGACGTTTTCATCAATCGACATTTGGTTGTCGTTAACCACTACAACCAAGTTGTGTTTTTCAATAGCTGCATTGTTCAAACCTTCGTAGGCAAGCCCGCCAGTCATTGAGCCGTCCCCGATCAAGGCCATGATATTTTCGTGCTTTCCCATTAAATCACGTGCTTTAGCCATCCCAGTTGCTAAAGCAATAGAAGTTGAGGTGTGGCCAACTGCGTAGTAGTCGTATGGACTTTCATCAGGATTAGAGTAAGGAGTTACATCTTCGTAGTGATCTGGATCAAGCCAGGCTAAGGCACGACCAGTCAGCATCTTGTGCGGATAAGTTTGGTGAGAAACGTCCCACACGATTTTATCTTTTGGTGCATCAAACACATAGTGGTAAGCAATGGTTGCTTCAACGATTCCTAAGTCTGGGCCTAAGTGGCCGCCTTCAGCAGCGTCTTTTTCAAGGATTAAGGTTCTGATTTCTTGGGCTAGTTGTTCCATTTCTGGAATAGATAATTTCTTTAAGTCACTTGGACCGGAAATTTTGTTTAATAAGTATTCTGGATGTTTATTCATAGAGGAGTCCTTTTTGAAAACTATTCATGCTTATTATAGATAAGCAAAATGATTAATGAAAATATTTCGTTCTTATGGATTTCGATTAGTTTTGGTTATTGCAAAAAATAGATTATTGACAGACTTAGCTTGAAGCATATAAAATACTCAATAAGTACGTGTTTTTATAAAAAGGTTTGGAAGTGAGATTATGGCAGTGAAAAAGGCAGCCTTAGCCTGCAGTGTTTGTGGGTCACGCAACTACGCAATCACCGCAAGTAAGAATCGTACTCAGCGACTTGAACTTAATAAGTTCTGTAAGCATTGCGGCAAGAAGACATTGCACAAAGAAACGAGGTAAAAAGGTTAATGATTAAGTTTTTTAAGAGCGTTGGTCATGAAATGAAATTAGTTACTTGGCCAAGCGCCAAGCAAAATAGACATGATACTGTAACTGTTATTACTAGTTCTATTTTGTTTGCGGCATATTTAGGTGCGCTTGACTGGCTATTCAGTTGGCTAACCCAAATGATGTAATTGCTGAGAATAGCAATTATTTACTAAATATGCTACAATATTGACAGCTAAAGAAGGACCTCTGTGGGAGGTTTTTTTTATTTACCCAAAATTATAAGGAGAACAAAATGGTCGAAACAGCAAAAAAGCAATGGTACGTTTTACATACTTATTCTGGCTATGAAGATAAGGTTAAGTCAGACTTATTGTCACGTGCACAAAGTATGGGGATGCAAGATTACATTTTTCGTGTAATGGTTCCTGAGGAAGAAAAAGTAGAAACTGTTCGCGGCAAAAAACAAGAAGTTGAAGAAAAGATTTTCCCAGGTTACGTTTTAGTAGAAATGGTAATGACCGATGAAAGTTGGTTCATCGTAAGAAACACTCCTAACGTAACTGGTTTCGTTGGTTCACATGGTGGTGGTTCTAAGCCTTCACCACTTCTTGAAGAAGAAGTAAATCGCTTGCTTAAGAATCAAGGTCAACCAGCTAAGAAGCCAACTGTTCATTTTGACATTGGCGAATCAGTAACTATTACAGAAGGTGCCTTCAACGGCATGGTAGGTAAGATTACTGATATTCAACCAGATAAGTACAAGGTTTATGTTTCAGTTGATATGTTTGGTCGTGCTACTACTGCCGAACTTGATTATGATCAAGTTAAGAAGTTAGACGTCAACGAATAATCTGATCTTTTAGTTGTAATTGTACCTAAACGATGTTATTATAATACGGTACATTTATTATTGTGGGAGGAGAAAAAAGAAAAATTCTCCATTTTAACCGCATCACGGAATCAAGGAGGTTTTGACCGTGGCAAAGAAAGTTATTAACGTAGTTAAGTTACAAATCCCAGCTGGCGCAGCTACCCCTGCACCTCCAGTTGGTCCTGCTTTGGGTCAAGCTGGTATTAACATTGTTGGTTTTACTAAGGACTTCAATGCTAGAACCGCTGACCAAAAAGGCATGATTATCCCTGTAGTTATTACAGTATATGAAGATCGTTCATTCGAATTCATTACTAAGACTCCACCAGCACCAGTACTTTTAAAGCAAGCTGCTAAGATCAAGAAGGCTTCTGGCGAACCTAATACCAAGAAGGTTGGTAAGGTAACCAAAGACCAAGTCAAGGAAATTGCCGAGACTAAGATGAAGGACCTTAACGCTGCTGATATTGAAGCTGCTATGCGTATGGTTGAAGGTACCGCTAGAAGTATGGGTATCGAAGTCGAAGACTAATCCTGTTATTTAGATAACACATTAGGTGGGAGAGTTAAGAGAAGCTCGTTTGACCACATATACAAGGAGGAATTCACATGCCAAAGCATGGCAAGAAATATTTAGATGCTGCCAAGAAGGTAGACTCAAATAAATTATACTCAGTAGCAGAAGCTATGAAACTTGTTAAGGAAACTTCATATGCTAACTTCGATGCTACAGTTGACGTAGCTTACAACTTAAGCGTAGATCCTAAGCAAGCAGACCAACAAATTCGTGGTTCTATCGTTTTACCAAATGGTACTGGTAAGACCCAAACCGTTGTAGTATTTGCTGAAGGTCCACAAGCTGATCAAGCTAAGGCTGCAGGTGCTGACTTCGTTGGTTCAGATGACTTAGTACAAAAGATTCAAGACGGTTGGTTAGACTTTGACGTCGTAGTTGCAACCCCAATGATGATGGCTAAGGTAGGTCGTTTAGGTCGTATTCTTGGGCCTAAGGGCTTAATGCCAAACCCTAAGACTGGTACTGTTACTATGGACATCGAAAAGGCCGTTAAGAACGTTAAGGCTGGTCAAGTAGAATACCGTGTTGACCGTCAAGCAGCTATTCATACTGCTATTGGTAAGGTATCATTCACTGAAGACCAATTAGTTGAAAACTTTGACGCTTTACGTGACGTTATTTTGCGTGCTCGTCCAGCTTCAGCTAAGGGTCAATACATTAAGAGTGTTGCTGTTTCATCAACATTTGGTCCTGGGATCAAGCTTGATCCATTAAACTTGGACTAATCTTAAAATAGATTAATAAAAGCCTCGCATTTGCGAGGCTTTTTTATTTGCCCACGAAAAACTAAATTATGGCTTAAGAAGCTATGGACATAATTGACCTAGTATTTTTTGACATGGTATCATTAATTGTCTATATGAAATCGGATTCGTTTACTTAAGGAAAATGCTAATGAAAAAAATTCCATTGGAAAAATACTTATCTTAGTACTGCTGATGTTAGCCTTGGTAACTGGCTGTGCTAAGAATAATTCTAAGATTACTATCGTTGGTTCCAGTGCATTGCAGCTTCTAGCAGAGCAGGCTGGTAATGATTATCGGTTGACCCATCCAAATAGCAATATTGTTGTTCAAGGTGGGGGATCAGGTACTGGTTTAAGTCAAGTGCAAGCTGGCGCTGTCCAGATTGGAACCTCTGATATTTTTGCGGAGACGAAAAAAGGCATCGATACGAAGAAACTTAAAGACTATAAAGTGGCGGTTGTTGGTATCGTACCAATTGTCAATAAAGGCGTAGGTGTTAAAAACGTCTCTATGAAACAACTACGAGAGATTTTTACTGGTAAGTTAACGAATTGGCGGCAACTTGGTGGTAAGAATGTTCCAATTATTGTCATTAACCGTTCTAAGGGGAGCGGTACCAGAGACTCTTTTGAAGATATTGTTCTCCCTAAGCAAAAAGCTATTAAGTCACAAGAACAAGATTCAAATGGTGCAGTTAAGAAAATCGTTGATACCACACCGGGAACGATTAGCTATTTGTCCTTCCCATATGCTAACGGCAATAATATTCAAAAGCTAAGCATTGATGGTGTTAAGCCAACTAATAAAAATATCACCACTAATAAGTGGCAACTATGGGCTTATCAGCATATGTATACTAAAGGCGAGCCAAATAAGGAGACTAAGTCTTTTATCAAGTATATGTTGAGTAAAAAGGTGCAAGATGACCTTGTTCCTAAAGTTGGCTATTTGAGTATTAAAGATATGAAGGTAGCCCGTGACAGTAATAATCGAGTTATTAAATAGAAAGAATTTATGGACAATAAAGATAAATTAAAAGAAGTTGTTAATCAGGCGATTGCTGATCAGCAAGTTCCACACGTCAAATTAAAGAAAATCGGTCCGAGTAGTGTCAACATTGATAAACTAACCAAGCCATCCAAAGAAACCCACCAAGAATACTGGGGCAAGGGTCTAACTTATTTGGCAATTGGTTTAATCATTATATTAGTAGTCTCAATTATCGGTTTTGTGGGCTATCATGGTCTAGCTACTTTTACGAATGACCATGTTAATATTTTTCACTTTTTGACCTCGACGGATTGGGATCCAGGCGAAGGCAAGAATCATGTCGGTGCCGCGGTGATGATCGTTACCTCATTTGCGGTAACTTTACTTGCAGCCTTAGTGGCTACGCCATTTGCCATTGCGATTGCTCTTTATATGACTGAATATTCTTCTAAAAAGGGAGCAAATTTCCTGCAATCAGTAACGGAATTATTAGTTGGTATCCCTTCAGTAGTTTACGGTTTCTTGGGATTAACACTGATTATTCCAGCAATTAGAACGCTATTTGGCGGCACTGGTTTTGGTATTTTAGCGGCGACCTTGGTTTTATTCGTTATGGTTTTGCCAACGATTACTTCTTTAACGGTCGATAGTTTAAAAGCAGTACCGAATCATTTTAGAAAAGCTTCGATGGCCTTGGGTGCAACTCATTGGCAGACGATTTATCACGTTGTTTTGCGCGTAGCTACGCCAAGAATTTTAACAGCGGTAATCTTCGGGATGGCCAGAGCCTTCGGAGAAGCCTTAGCCGTACAAATGGTTATCGGTAACGCAGTCCTCATGCCATACAACTTGGTCAGCCCATCCGCAACACTGACTAGTCAGTTGACCAGTCAAATGGGAAACACGGTTATGGGTACCTTGCCAAACAACGCATTGTGGTCATTGGCACTCTTACTGTTAATCATGTCATTGGTATTTAACTTCTTGGTTAAATTAATCGGAAAGAAGGGACAAAAGTAGAATGGATGCAAAAAAGAGAGACAAACTGGCTACTATCATCATTTACATCCTGGTAGGAATTGTTGTCTTGATCTTAGCTGGTATTGTCGGCAATATTTTGATATCTGGTATTCCGCATTTGTCCTGGCATTTCTTAACTTCTGAAGCATCATCATATCAAGCTGGTGGTGGGGTAAGAGATCAATTGTTCAATTCGCTTTATCTATTGATCCTTACTACCATCATTTCATTGCCAATCGCTTTAGGAGCAGCAATTTATCTAGCTGAATATGCCAAAGATAATTGGATAACCAATTTAATTAGAACAACTATCCAGATCTTGAGTTCTTTGCCATCAATTGTAGTAGGTTTATTTGGCTACTTGCTCTTCGTAGTGCAATTCGGCTTAGGCTTTTCGATTATCTCTGGTGCTTTGGCATTAACATTTTTTAATTTGCCAATCTTAACCAGCAATATCGAAGAAGCAATTAAAGGTGTGCCACAGGAGCAACGTGAAGCGGGCCTAGCTTTAGGTTTATCCAATTGGAAAACTATTCGTGGGATCGTATTACCAGCTGCTTTGCCTGGTATTTTGACTGGGATTATCTTAAGTGCCGGCCGAATCTTCGGAGAAGCTGCTGCCTTAATTTATACGGCGGGTCAAAGTGGGTCTACCATTAACTACGCTGACTGGAATCCGCTTAGTCCAACCAGTCCGCTGAATGTAATGCGTCCAGCCGAAACATTAGCCGTTCACATTTGGAAAGTTAATACTGAAGGCATTATTCCTGATGCTACAATTGTTTCCGCCGCAACTTCCGCCTTATTGGTAATTGTCGTAATTGTCTTTAACTTAGGTGCGCGGTACTTAGGCAACAAGTTGTATCGTAAATTAACTGCAGCAAAGTAGGTGAAAGAATGCAGGATTTAAAACCAAGTTATATTAAAACCTTCGCTAAAGATGATTTAGAGCTTTCCACCAAGGACTTGAGAGTCTTATATGGTGGCAAAGTACAAAAATTATTTGATGCTAGTTTACAATTCAAAGAGCATACGATCACTGCTTTGATTGGTGCATCTGGCTCAGGCAAGTCTACCTTTTTGCGTTCACTCAACCGCATGAATGACCGTGTAGCTAAAATTAACGGTGAGATTTGGTTCCATGGCTTAGATGTCAATCAGCCAAATATCAATGTGTACGAATTGCGGAAAAATATCGGCATGGTCTTTCAGCGACCTAATCCATTTCCAAAATCTATTCGTGAAAATATTGTCTACGCCTTAAAGGCTGACGGTCAAAATGATAAAAATGAGCTCGATCGGATCGTTGAAGAAAGTTTGCGGGCCGCTGCTTTATGGGATGAAGTAAAAGATAAGCTCGATAAAAGCGCATTGGCTTTATCCGGTGGTCAGCAGCAGCGCTTGTGTATTGCTAGAGCCTTAGCTGTTAAGCCGGAAGTTTTATTGTTAGATGAGCCAGCTAGTGCGCTAGATCCTGTTTCTACTTCAAAATTGGAAGATACATTGAAGCAGCTCAGAAGCAGATATACGATGATCATGGTAACGCATAACATGCAGCAGGCTTCAAGAATCAGCGATTACACGGCATTCTTCCATTTAGGACATGTAATAGAATACAATTCTACTGCCGAGATCTTTACTAATCCTAAAGGAAAGATTACTGAAGATTATATTCAGGGAAGTTTTGGTTAAAATGACAACAATAATTTCAGCAAAAGATGTACATCTGAGTTACGGTGACTATGAAGCATTGCATGGCATCAATCTTAACTTTCAAGAAAAAGAATTGACTGCTTTGATTGGCCCATCAGGTTGTGGTAAATCAACGTTTTTGCGTTGCTTGAACCGGATGAACGACGATATCGAAAATATTAAGATCACTGGTGAAATCAAATTTGATAAGCAGGATATTTATAGTTCTAAGATGGATTTAGTCGAATTACGAAAAGAAGTCGGCATGGTCTTTCAGCAACCAGCACCATTTCCATTTTCAGTTTATGATAATGTAGCTTATGGTCTAAAGATCGCTGGTGTAAAGGATAAAGAATTAATTGATCAGCGCGTTGAAGAAAGCTTAAAGCAGGCTGCTATTTGGAAGGAAACCAAGGATAACTTAAAGCGAAATGCTCAAGCATTTTCCGGTGGTCAGCAGCAGAGAATTTGTATTGCTCGTGCTTTGGCTGTTAGACCTAAAGTAGTGTTGCTTGATGAACCAACGAGTGCGCTAGATCCAATTTCAAGTAGTGAAATTGAAGAAACACTAATGGATTTAAAGCATAAATATACTTTCATTATGGTGACCCACAACTTGCAGCAGGCTGGTCGAATTTCTGATCAGACAGCTTTTCTAATGAATGGCGATTTAATCGAAGCTGGTCCAACTGAGGAAATGTTTATTGCACCTAAAAAACAAATTACAAGTGATTACCTTAACGGTCGTTTTGGATAAAATTTTTGAGGTATAAAGATGCACGAAATATTTTTAGATGAATTAAAAAAATTGAACACGCAATTCATGGAAATGGGTGTGTTTGTTAACGACAATATTGATGATGCAACAAGAGCGTTTGTTGATCACAATAAGGAGAAAGCTAAGTCAATGGTTGATGATGAGGAGAAAATCCCTAGCGAATCAATTGATATTCAAAAGCAAGCTTTGAAATTAATGGCTTTGCAGCAACCAGTAGCAACAGATTTTAGAGTTGTGATTAGTATTTTAAAGGCTACAACTGACTTAGAGCGGATTGGCGAAAATGCAATGAGTATTGCGCTTGAAACGATTAGAGTAAAGGGAAATCCAAGAATTCCAGAAGTAGAAGAAATTATTTCTAACATGACTCATAATGTGCGTCATATGCTGATTCAAGTATTAACAGCTTATGTTCAAGATGATGAAAAAATGGCGCGCGATGTTGCTAGTCGAGACAGTATTATTGATCATGATTATGTGCGTGCTCGCCAATTAATTGTTGATGGGATTGAAGGCGATCCTTCACGGGCAATGGCTTCATCAAGTTACTTTGTAGTAACTAGATTACTTGAGCGAATTGGCGATCATATTGTTAATTTAGCCAGTTGGGTTATTTACAAAACTACTGGTGAATTGGAAGAATTGAGTAATCCGACAGAAAATTTAACTATCTAAGAAAAGGGGTGTATGCCTTTTTTGTATATTTCTTTATAAATTAAAAAATATATATTTTACTTTTTAAGTAAGGATAGTCATAATGTGGAGGAACCGAAAAAGTACTTTAAATTTATGTCCTGTTATTTAGAGTGCAAGGATGTATCGTCTATCATAAGGGGGAAATTATGACTACAATTTTGGTAAACGACATCGTACCTATTTTGATTATCATGTTATTGGGGTACGTATGTGGTAAGTTTACATTCTTTGACGATGATCAACGTTAGGGATTGAATAAGTTAGTGTTAAACATTGCTTTGCCAGCTGCTTTGTTCATTTCAATTGTTAAAGCTACTAGGAAAATGTTTGCACAAGATATCGTTTTAACAATGATCTCATTAGTTGGAGTTACTGGTTTATTCATGCTGAGTTATTACTTGGATAAATTAATGTTCCATAGATCAACGCAAGAAGCTGCTATTTGTGCGATGATTGCTGGTTCACCAACCATCGGTTTTTTAGGCTTTGCGGTACTTGATCCTATTTATGGGAATAACGCAACTACTAATTTGGTTATCGGAATTGTTTCTATCGTAGTTAATGCGGTTACTATTCCGTTAGGCTTATCTTTGATTAATAAAGGTCAAAATGCTTTGAAGTCCAAGGTGGCTAATAAGAAGAGCAATGGTTCTACTCAAGTCGAAGTTAAGCTGCCTAAGAAAGGAACTAGCGCAGTAACTACTAAGAAGGTTGCTGTTCCTGACGATGTACCAGTTAGCGATGAAGAAGCTAAGGCACTTAAGGAAGTTGGTATCCAACGTGAAATTGATTTAGTTCATTCAGAATTTGAAAACCGCGCTGGCAAGGGCAAGGCTGCTGCTAAGAACTCAACTTGGAGTTCAATTGTTGATGCTATTAAAAAGCCAGTTGCTGCAGCTCCATTAATTGCTGTAATCTTGGTTTTAATTGGCATTAGAATCCCAACTTCATGGGCACCAACCTTTGATTTAATTGCTAAGGCAAATGCCGGTGTAGCTGTTTTGGCCGCTGGTTTGGCATTATCAACTGTTAAGTTCTCAATTGATAAGGAAGTTATTTGGAACACTTTCTTCCGTTTGTTCTTGACTCCAGCAATCATTGTTCTTGCTGCATACCTTTGCGGCATGGGCTCAGATCCAACTAAGATCTCAATGCTTTGCCTTGCAACCGGTTTGCCACCTGCATTTTCAGGTATTATCATTTCAAGTCGTTACAACATTTATGTTAAGGAAGGGGCAAGTTCAGTTGCCGTTTCAACCGTTTTCTTTGCAGTAAGTTGTATCTTCTGGATTTGGTTATTACCAATTATTGCTGGCGTATTCCATTAGTTAACAAGTTTAAAATAAACAAAAAATCGACCTAAAAAGTCGATTTTTTTATTTTGGTTTTATTTTTTGTCTTTGATAGGGATGCAACCGGCAATAAAGATAGCCCCACCAATGATTAACCAGAGATTATTTTGCAGTAAATAAGCAAAATTAGCGATTAGAATTCCTAGAACAATAATTAACCAATCTATCAATAAAAAACTTTTAGCTTTTGTTGATAATGGACTGAAGCTTTGAATAATGCTTAGGATAGATTGAGCAACTACTACGATAGCTAAAATGATCCACAGTAAATTGGAGGCGAGTGCACTCATTTTGCCGCCAGCATTAATAATGTCGCGAATACTTATAAAAATTACTGTAATTCCCAGCAATAAAAATAGAATATTGCGTAACTTAGTTAAAATTCGATTTTTTCGTTCTTGATTAGTCATGATTTTCTCCAATCTTTTCTAATTATCTTACAGAAGTTGGGTTAATTTGTAAATTTCCTCTTGTTATTTCTAGTTTTCCCTGCTATACTAAATAACTGTAAATTCTACCTAAGACTCGGGTGGCATGACGCCTTAAAATCCCGCCGAGGCCAGAAGATAATGAAGATTTCAATGCTCCATGTCTTTCGGCATGGAGTTTTCGCTTTAAAAGGCCTTATAGAATTTATTAATGTAATTATGGAGGTGAAACAATTTGAGTAAAACTGATATTGCTGCAAAGGAAAAGATCGTTGATGCATTTGCAGAAGAACTTAAGTCTGCTAAGGCTATCTTAGTTATTAACTACTTAGGTTTAACTGTTGAAGAAGTTACTAACATGCGTAAGGAACTTCGTGATAACGACGTTAAGATGAAGGTTATCAAGAACACTTACTTAAGACGTGCTGCTGTTAAGGCTGGTATCGAAGGTCTTGATGATACTTTCGTAGGTCCTACTGCTGTTATCTACACCGATAATGCTGATGACGTTACTGAACCTGCACGTATCGTTTCTAAGTACGAAGATGACTTCGACGTTATCGAAATCAAGGGTGGTATGCTTGAAGGTAAGTTAACTTCAAAGGACGAAATCAAAGAACTCGCTGCTATTCCAGGTCGCGAAGGTTTGCTTTCAATGCTTGTTTCTTGCTTACAAGACCCAATCCGCAAAGTTGCATATGCTGTTAAGGCTGTTGCAGATGCTAAACCTGACGATGAAGGTTCAGCTGAATAATTATTGAAGATAAATATCTAAATTCTAAATTTCGGAGGATACTTATAATGGCTTTAGATAAGGATAAGATTATTGAAGATTTAAAGGGCGCTTCAATCCTTGAATTGAACGACCTTGTAAAGGCTATCGAAGACGAATTTGACGTTTCAGCTGCTGCACCAGTTGCTGCTGCAGGTGCTGGTGACGCTGCTGCTGCTAAGTCAACATTTGATGTTGAATTGACTGAAGCAGGTCAAGAAAAGGTTAAGGTTATCAAGGCTGTACGTGACATCACTGGTCTTGGCCTTAAGGACTCAAAGGACCTTGTTGACGGCGCTCCTAAGAACGTTAAGGAAGGCGTTTCAGAAGACGAAGCTAACGACATCAAGTCTAAGCTTGAAGAAGTTGGCGCAACTGTAACCCTTAAATAATTACAGCCCAACTGGGCATTAAGAATAAGCTCTTTGCTATGTGCGGAGAGCTTATTTTTTTGTATAATTAATTTTATGATGATTAATATAAAAAATAAGTTAACGCCATATCAATGGTTAATGGCAGGATTATCCATTGTATCCATCTTTTTAATCATTTTGGATTTTGCGGCAGTAATCAGTATTGATCAGCCGTCGAGCAAATGGTTTTGGGTCAATTCTGTGATCGTAGTCTTTTTTGCAATTGACTATTTTCATCAACTTTATGAAGCTAAGAATAAAAAGCAATTTTTTAAAACTCATATTTACGATTTGCTAAGTATTATTCCAATTGTATTATTCCAATTGGCTTTTTGTTTGTGGGACTCAATGTTTTTAATTTATCTGGTCTAGTTTCTGATCTGCGTTTATTACGTTTAATTCGATTAGCCGGATTGATGGGAAAATTAAAGGATATTTTTCATACTAATGGCTTGCTTTATGTAATTTTCTTTACAATTGCATTTTTGTTAGTTGGGGCTGAAGCATTTGGCATTACTGAACACGTATCGCTAGATACCGCATTCTGGTGGGCTTTGTCTACTGCTTCAACTGTAGGTTATGATGCAATTTTTGGCAAAACGATTCCACCGCATAGCATTGTAGGTAAATTCGTAACGATGATTATGATGCTTTTAGGGATTGGAGTTGTAGGAATGTTGACGTCATCAATTACTTCATACTTTATGCGGCGGACTAATGGGCCGACTACTTCAAGAACGCATAATAATATTGAGTTAATTTTAAAAAAGTTGGATGAACTTGAAGAACAGAATAAAAATTTGGCTGAACAAAATAAGCAGATGCATAATGAGATTCAGGAGTTAAAAAATAAACGTGAGGAATCTGAAACCCAGAAGCTTAAAGAATGGTTTGAAAAAAGAAAAGAGCGGGATAATAAATGAGTGCAGAAAAAAATCAAATGTATTTTGCGGTTGATCCGACGGCTAAGCATGATGAACATGTGGTGGATTATCATGTGGATAATGTTGATTTGAAGTTTACCACAGATGCTGGTGTTTTTTCCAAGATGCGGATAGATTATGGCAGCGGCGTGTTGATTAAAGCAATGAAAGATGTTGCTTTCCCCGAAAAGAATATTTTGGATGTGGGAACAGGTTATGGACCTTTAGGCCTGTTTGCGGCCAAGTTCTGGCCCAAACAAACTGTAGACATGGTTGATGTCAATGAACGTGGTCTTAATTTAGCTAAAGCGAATGCGAAAAGTAATCACATTAATAATGTTAATATCTATTCCTCGGATTGTTATACGCAAATAGATGATGATAAAAAGTTTGGCTTAATATTAACAAATCCACCAATTCGTGCAGGTAAAAAAGTTGTAAATGAGATTTTACTGGGCGCAAATGAGCATTTAGTGAATGGTGGCGTTTTGTTAGTCGTGATTCAGAAAAAGCAAGGCGAGCCTAGTGCACGTAAGCTAATGGCCAATTTATATGGAAATTGTGAAATTTTAACAAGAGATAAAGGGTATTATATCTTAAAATCTACTAAAAATTAAATAAATAAAAGATGCTTAAAATCCTTATGAGAGTAGCACTAGAGTTTATAAAAAGACTTTCTTTTATAGGAAGAACTGCATATAATATACATTGAATAAAGAATAGTATGTGAATATGTGAAGAGGATATTAACTATGAAGAAAGCTTGGAAATATATTGTTGCTGTTTTAATCGTAATCATTGGCGTATTTATGTTAGGCATGATCTCTGGTGATAATGAGACTGCTGCTCCAGCAGGTATTGCCGCAGTTTACCTTATTTTGTCAGGCATCTTTTTCTACCACAACTTCAGAAATCGCAATATTGGTACTTTATAATAAGCACTAAGAATAAGTTCAAGAGCTGGTCAAAAAGATCGGCTCTTTTTTGATACAATGAGATCGTAACAGTCAGTGAGAGGTGAAATAATGCTTTCTAGCGATGATAAAAAGAAATACATGCAATTAGCCATTAAAGAAGCCCGAAAGGCTGAAAAACAAGGAGAAGTCCCAATTGGTGCGATTATTGTTGATCCGGAGGGGAAAGTAATTGGCACCGGTTATAATCGACGAGAACTCGATGAAGATGCAACACAACATGCTGAAATGATTGCTATTAAAGAGGCTTGTAAGAATTTAGGCATGTGGCGTTTAATCGACTGTAGTTTATTTGTTACTTTAGAACCTTGTCCCATGTGTGCAGGAGCGATTATCAATTCTAGAATCAAAGATGTCTATTTTGGCGCGCTTGATCCTAAGGCTGGAGCCTGTGGTTCGGTAATTGATTTATTTACGGTAGAAAAATTTAACCATCATCCCCATGCAATTCGAGGATTGTTCCATGATCAGTGTGCGCAAATGTTAAAGGATTTTTTTAGAGCGATTCGTGAAAAGCAAAAGGCGCAGAAGTTAGCTAAAAAAACAGAAAATAATTAATTTTTCATGCAAGAAACTAGAAAACACCAGCAAAATACGGTATTATATTTTGTGGGCAATGTTTGACCTCTGAATTGTGTCAGGACCGGAAGGTAGCAGCACTAAGGTTGCTCGGGCATGTGCCCTTTATTAGACAATTAACAAGCTCTTAGCTCTTTTAGGGTTAGGAGTTTTTTTACTAGGGAAGAGAATCTATGGCTTATCAAGCGCTATATCGTAAATGGCGGCCACGTACTTTTGACAGTGTGATTGGTCAAGAGGCAATTACCGATACTCTTAAGAACGCGATCAAGCGAGGCAAAGTTTCCCATGCATTTTTATTTGCGGGACCTCGTGGAACGGGTAAGACCTCCTGTGCCAAAATTTTTGCTAAAGCGTTAAACTGTACTAATCTTCAAGACGGCGAGCCTTGTAATAAATGCGCCAATTGTATTGCAGCGGATAAAGGTTCAATGCCGGATATTATGGAAATCGACGCAGCCTCCAACAACGGGGTTGATGAAATTCGAGAGATTCGTGATAAGGTAAAATACGCTCCTACTGAAGGTAAGTATAAAGTTTATATTATCGACGAAGTTCATATGCTCTCAATGGGAGCTTTTAATGCCTTGCTTAAGACTTTGGAAGAGCCGCCAGAGTATGTTGTTTTCATTTTAGCAACGACTGAACTGCAGAAGGTGCCAGCTACCATTATCTCGAGAACGCAGCGGTATAATTTTAAACGAATTTCAAAAAGCGACCTTGAAAAGAGAATGAAGTATATTCTCGAACAAGAAAATATTAAGTATGAAGATAAAGCTTTGGCTGTAATCGCGCAAGTTGCTGATGGTGGGATGCGGGATGCACTTAGCATTCTAGATCAGCTGCTTAGCTATGAAAAAGAAAGTGTCAATTATAACGATGCTTTGCAGATTACCGGTTTTGCAGCCAGAGAGAATATTGAACAGATCTTGTTAGCTTTGCTTAACCAGGATGCCGGCAGCGCGTTGAAGTTAGCACAGAAGGAATTAGATCAAGGAGCTAGCTCTAAGAATATCTTAGATGAATTGATTGACTTGGCAACTAAGAGCTTAATGCTGATTAAGACTGGTGACGAGACGAAGGATACTTTTTTATCTGCAGATTTTATTACCAAAATAAAACATATCCCTACAGCAACTTATTATCGTTTGATCACTTTGGCTAACAAGGCTCTAAATGATTTACGCTATACTAATCAACAACAGATTCCACTGGAAGTATTTTTAGTTGAAGCAAGCAGCCCTCAAGCTGAGAAAACTGATAAGGCTGTAGCTTCTACAGTAGCTAAGGCTCCAGTTCAAGGCAATGCTGATATGTCTGCGGAATTAGCGGCTTTAAAGAAACAGATCGTAGATTTAACGCAAAAAGTTGCTCAATTAGCTAAACAACCGGTAGCGCAAAATCAAGTGTTTCATTTGGATACGGCACTGCCTAAAACACCAAGCAAACCATTGGTTAAGACGGAGCAGCAGCCGGTTAAGCAAACTAAAAAAAGAATCAAAAAAAGTGCGGCAATTAACCGTAAAGAGGTTTATCATGTTCTTGAAAACGCCACGCGTGCAGATTTAACTACGGTTAAAAATGTCTGGCCTGACTTGCAATCTGTATTAGCAGTATCGGAGAAAGCTTTGCTTGATGTGCTTGAGCCGGTGGCTGCTAGTCCAGATCAAGTAGTGATGAAGTGCAAATACACTTTATGGTTTGAAAATGCTACTAATAGCGATTTCTTGGATAAATTGACAGATTTGATTGAAAAGTTCGCCAAACGTTCTTATAGAATTGTTTTAGTTCCAGATGAAGATTGGCTAGCTGTGAGAAAGGAATTTGTTCAAAGTCACAAGGATGAGTTGCTAGCTAAGAAAAAGCAACAAATTGAAGTAAAAGAAGAAGCAGAAACCAAAGATGATTTACAAGTAATTAATAAAGCAAAGGAACTCTTTGGCGATACTGTAACTATTAAAGATTAAGAAGATATGAATTATGAGTAGAAGACCTAATTTTGGCGGTATGGGCATTGGCGGCATGAACATGCAACAGATGATGAAGCAAGCAAAGAAATTACAAGCACAAATGGCAGAAGAGCAAGAAAATATTACTGCCCAAGAGTTTACTGGTAAGTCAGCCGATGATTTGGTGGTTGCTACCTTTACTGGCGATCGTAAGTTAAAAGACATCAAGATTAATAAAGAAGCAATCGATCCAGATGATCCAGATATGTTGCAAGATTTGGTAATCGATGCGGTTAACAAGGGTTTAGCTCAAATCGATGAAGCAACTCAAGCTAGTTTAGGTAAATATACGAAAGGTTTGATGTAATTGCAATATCCATTACCAATTGCGCATTTAATTGATGCTTATATGAAGTTGCCAGGCATCGGTGAAAAAACCGCTACTCGGTTAGCTTTTTATACGATGGATATGCCGCAGGAAGATGTTGAGGATTTTGCGAAAGCCTTAATTCAAGTGAAAAAAGATATTCACCAATGTCCAATTTGCGGTAATATTACTGAAAAGGATATCTGTGATATTTGCTCTAATCCTAATCGAGATCAGACAACGATTATGGTGGTTGAACAGCCTAAAGATTTAATGGCGTTTGAAGAAATGGGCGAATATGATGGGCTCTATCATGTGCTTCATGGCGTGCTTTCACCGATGGATGGAATTGGACCAGAAGAGATCAATATTAAATCTTTGATTACCCGTTTGCAAAAACACGACGAGGTTAAAGAAATAATTTTAGCCCTGAATTCCACTCCGGAAGGCGAATCAACGGCGATGTATATCAGTAAATTAATTAAACCTGCAGGTATAAAGGTAACTCGCTTAGCAGCTGGATTATCTGTGGGTAGTGATATTGAATACGCTAATTCGATTACCTTGAAGCGAGCAGTACAAGGAAGAACGGCATTATAATGGCTAGAAACAAAGAAAAAATTCAAGAGCTTGGCGATCGAAAATTGGTAGCAGAAATTGAAAAACTGCAAAACCAGATTGCCCGGGAACAAGATTTAGACCAAAACACATTAGACCTGTCAGATGATAACTATATTCAAGGTAGAATTTTAAAGGCTAAGTATACTTTTTTGTATAATGAGGCTCGTCATCGAGGCACAAGATTTAGTGGTATCACTAATGCGATTACGCAATAAAATTAAGTCCTATTAAGGGGCTTTTTTTATTTGTCTAATTAAAAATTTCTAGGACTGTTAATATTTGTGAAACTTCTGTAAAATAGACCTATGGAGGATTTTATGAAAGGTTATTTTGTTAGTTTCGAAGGCCCTGATGGTGCGGGAAAAAGTACCGTTTTAAAAGAAGTATTAGCTGAAATTGGCCCAGAACTTAGACCACAATATCTTGTGACGCGTGAGCCCGGTGGGTCAAAGATTGCGGAAAAGATTCGAGATATTATTTTGGATCCAGCTAATGACGAAATGAATGCGAAAACAGAAGCACTTCTATATGCAGCTTCAAGAAGTCAGCATGTTGAAGAGATTATTCGCCCTGCACTGAAGACGGGAAAACTTGTCTTTTCTGATCGTTTTGTGGATAGCTCTTTAGCTTATCAAGGGGAAGGTCGAGATCTAGGAATTGCGGAGGTTAAGCAGATTAACGATTTCGCTACTGGTAAGCTTGATCCGGATTTGACTTTCTTCTTAGATGTTGCTCCCGAAGTAGGACTTAGTCGAATAAAAAAACTGCGTCCAGATCAGGAAGATCGTTTAGAACAAGAAAATCTTGCTTTTCATAAAAAAGTTTACGCTGGCTTTCAAAAAATTAAGCAGATGTACCCTGAGCGCTTCGTTACTATTGATGCGACTCAGCCAATTGAACAGGTAGTTAAGCAGGTAATCATTACTCTAAAACAGCGAATGCCAGAGATATTTTAAGGACTGATTAGATGAAATTAGTAATTGCTATTGTACAAAAAGAAGATTCCAATAATTTGCAAAGGGCGTTTGTCAAAAACAATGTGCGTGCTACTAAATTAGCAACTTCAGGTGGCTTTTTAAGTCAAGGAAATACTACATTTTTAGTAGGATGTGCAGATGAAAAAGTAAAAGATGTCTTGAAAATTATTAAAGAGGAATCACGTGCAAGAGAAGAGATAGCAACACCGCACATGATTTCGACCGGATATGAAATTACGCAGCCGCTTAAGGTTACCGTAGGCGGTGCTACTTGTTTCGTCGTTCCAGTTGATGAGTTTAAACGCTTCTAATGATTGATATTAAAAACATAGGAACAAGACAAGCTGAATTTCTACAGAGGGCATACGAACAAAAAAAGTTGGCTCATAGTTATCTTTTCGTGGATAGTGATGAGCATCGAGCACTCAATACGGCCTATTGGCTAGCCTGTTTGTTTAATTGTACTGGTGAAACTAAGCCAGATGGTAGCTGCCAAAATTGCAGACAGATTCTATCAGGCAATCATCCGGATGTTTTATTAGTTGAGCCACAAGGCAAGCAGACTTTAGGAATCGATCAAGTTCGTCCTTTAAAAGAAGAACTAGCTAAAAGCCCAGTAGAAAGCAAGCGGCGCTTCTTCTTTATCAATGAAGCTCAGAAGATGACTTTAGCTGCAGCCAACGGTCTGCTTAATCTATTGGAAGAACCGGTGGCGCCAGTAGTCACAATTTTAATTACTAATAATAGTGATCAAATTTTGCCGACGGTTCGTTCTAGAACTCAGATTATCAATTTTGATAATGGTGAAAAGCCTAGCGGTAAAACTGCAATTTTGCTTGAAAATGGTTTTACCAAAAGCGAGATTGATGAATTAGGCAACTTAGATAAATGGGATCAAGAGATCAAGTATTTTTATCAAGAAATGTTAGAACATAATAGTTTAGCATTGGTCAGTGTCCATAAATTATCTGAAGGTGCTAAGTTAATGTCTGAGCAACGCTATATTTTAGTTAGATTAAAGTTGCTAGCTGAGCATGATTTGACAGATACGCGAAAAATGTTAAATGCGGCGCAAATGTTAAAAGATTTGATTGAAGTTGACAAGATGCGACTAAGCAATGTGAGCTTACGTAATGCACTAGATTATCTTGCCTTAAGATGGAAGTAGGTGTTTTTTAATTGGATCCATATTCAAAACTACAACGATTACAAGAAACAACCGAAAATATGACTAAAACGATTGCTAGTCTTGAAAATGATATTTTAGAAACTTTGAAGGAGAATACTGAATTAAAAGTGGAAAATCAGTTACTCCATGAAAAGCTGGATAAGTTAACGGAGAATCAGCCTGCTCCAGAAACCAAGACACAAAGTGGATTGGAGTCATTGAAGAAGATTTATGATTCTGGTTACCATATTTGTAATATGTATTATGGTTCACATCGTGATCCAAGTGCAGATTGCATGTTTTGTCTTGATATTTTAGACAATTTTGGTGAAAAAAAGGGCAGAAAAAAGGACGGTAGATAATGAAACGTCAGAGTAGCTATGCTAAAGATGAAGGCAAGCTTTATTTGGTTCCTACGCCGATTGGCAATTTAGAAGATATTACCATTCGGGCTAAGAAAGTTTTGACCAATGCAGATTATGTTGCGGCAGAAGATACGAGAACAAGTGGGATTCTGCTAGAAAAAATTGGTGTTCATAATCACATGATTTCTTTTCATAAATATAATTCTAAAGAACGCGCGCCTGAATTGATCAAGTTGATGCAGGAAGGCAACGTGATTGCGGAGATCAGTGATGCGGGGATGCCGGTAATTTCTGATCCGGGCTATATTCTAGTGCAAGAGTGCATTAAGCATGATATTCCCGTTGTGCCGCTTCCTGGCCCTAATGCTTTTTCAACTGCTTTGATTGCATCAGGCTTTAATCAGCCGTTTACTTATTATGGTTTTTTGCAACGAAAGTCGTCGGAGCAGAAAACATATTTTGAACAAATGGAAAAAGCCAAAGCTACTTCGATTTTTTATGAAGCACCACATCGTTTAGCTAAGACCTTGAAAAACTTAGCCACGGTTTTGCCTGCCGATCGGCAAATTGTGGCTGCACGTGAATTAACTAAAATTCATGAAGAATTTATTCGCGGCACGGTGCAGGAAGTAACGGATTATTTTGCTAAAAATGCACCGCGGGGTGAATTTGTAATCTTGATTTCACCAAATACGGAAGCTCCTAAGCAACTGTCTTGGGCAGAATTAATTGATTTAGTCAATACTCTAGTCAAAAAAGGCGAGTCTAAGAAAGATGCAATTAAGCAAGTAGCTAAGGAGCATCATGTTTCTAAAAATGAATTGTATGATGAATATCACCAAGGATAAACATGAAATACACTGAAAACTATCAAATTGAATTTAAAGATTGTGATGAGAATCGTCGACTGAAGTTAACTTCTTTAGTTGATCTAATGATGCAGGTTTCTGAGCATCAATTAGATGAAGGCGGCGCTGGAACTGATGATTTAGTTAAGCGAGGGTTAGGTTGGGTCGTTACGCAATATCATTTTAATATTAAGGCTTTGCCTCAGCCAGGTGATCAAGTAGTTTTAAGTACTAATGCTAGTGGCTATAATCGCTTTTTTGAGTATCGTGATTTCGGTGTTGCAGATCAAGCTGGCAATCCATTGGTTACGGTAAAGAGTCAGTGGGTAATGCTTGATTTGAAAAAGCGTCATATGGTTCCCGCTGATCAAAAAATGATGGCAGACTGGGGCGTACCGCTACTTAAGAAGATGCCTCGTTTTCCGCGTCTGCGTCCATTAGATAATTATCAAGCCCAGCGAAGCTATCGCACTCGCTATGATGATTTAGATACTAATCATCATGTGACTAATAGTCATTATTTTAGTTGGTTTATTGATTTGCTTGAACGCGATTTCTTAAAAAGCCATGTAGTAGATACGATTGATCTTAAGTTTGATAAAGAAGTACATTATGGCGAGAAAATTAATTCTTGCATTAACTTAGTAGAAGATGATAATATTAAATCATATCATGTTATTAAGGCACAGGATGGAACCGTAAAAGCTGTCTGTGAACTAGGTTGGCGTAAGGCATAAAGACATGACGTTAGTTATACTTTTTTTATAGGGGGATGGCGGAATGAATACAAGGAAGATTTTGCAAACGGATTTGCAACAAATGGTCTTTTTGGGTATGGTTGTCGCAATGAAGATTATTTTAGGACAGATTTCATTTGGACCGACTATTGTAAAAATAGGACTAGGTTTTGTAGGGAGCGTCTTGTTAGGCTACTTATTTGGTCCGTTATGGGGGACAATTGGAGGCGGCATTAGTGATCTAATTGCCTCAGCTATTTTTGGCGATCAAGGTGGTTTTTTTATTGGTTTTACATTGACTGCA
The DNA here is from genome assembly GCF_900103655.1 of Lactobacillus kefiranofaciens. Lineage (GTDB taxonomy): Bacteria > Bacillota > Bacilli > Lactobacillales > Lactobacillaceae > Lactobacillus > Lactobacillus kefiranofaciens. The sequence continues at coordinate 62,687 of NZ_FMXC01000002.1, read as the reverse complement.
ATGGCTGGGCCACTAATTTATGCCCTGTTTTTGTATAATAAGCCGGTCAAGATATGGCGAATTATTGCTTCAACGATTTTAGTTACAATCATTGTAAATATCGGGATGAATACGCTTTGGCTGCATATCATGTATGGGCTGAATTTTAATGCGGCTCTAGTGCAGCGTCTACCGAAAGAGATGATCATGCCTTGGATTCAAATGATTGTGATCTACTTTGTATTGCAAGCTGTTTCTCGTGTTAAAATAAAAAAGTAATTTAAAGCGGAAAGAGAATTGATAATGAAAATCTTAAGTGTTTCTACAGCTACTAATCATTTGAGCGTTGCCTTAAATGATGGTCAACAAGTTATTGTGGAAAAAAACGAACAAGATGAACGCAATCATAGTGAACACCTTGATCCATTAATTGATGAAATTTTAAAAGATAATAATTTAACCTTAAAAGATATCGATCGTTTTGCCGTAGCTATTGGACCTGGTTCATATACTGGTCTGCGGATTGGCATTACGACTGTGAAGATGTTTGCCAGCATTTTGAGCAAAGAAGTAGTTGGCATTTCAACTCTGCAAGCTTTAGCTAAAGGTGTTAAAGAAGAGGCCTTGGTGATCACGGGCTTGGATGCGCGCAATAATAATTACTTTGCAGCTGGCTATTTAAGTAGGGATGTACAGCAAAACGTAATCCCAGATGGACATTATAATATTGATGTTTTAATCAAGGCGATTCAAGAATATGTGGCTAAAAATGAAGTGAAAAAGATCGTTTTTGTTGGTTCAGGTCTTAAAAAACAAGATGAGAAGATTAAGTCATTAGGCATTCCATATGAGTATGGAACTGATGAGCAAAATGTTATTCACGCAGGTTTAATTGGACAATTAGCAGAAAATGCTATTCCAGTTGATCCAGATAAGTTATTGCCACGCTACTTGCGCAGAACTCAAGCAGAAGTGGACTGGCACAAGAAGACAGGAAAGCCATTCGAACCAGATAGTCACTATGTTGAAGAAGTTTAATCAATTTTTCCATTTACCTATTAATCGAATCGATATGGATTTTACGCCATTCATAGCTAATGTGAATGGTAAGATATTGCAAGTTATGCAAGCAACAGATGATAATATTCCAGATTTGTTAGTTCTAGAAGAGCAAGTTTATTCAGGTCACACGCCTTGAAGTAAATTCTCTTTTGCCAGTGAATTAAGAAAAAGACATAATTCGCTTTACCTGGTGGTCTATCATACTTCAACTTTAGTTGCATTTATTGGTGCTAGATTTAATCCAGAGGAAACGCATATTACTAATATTGCGGTCTCGTCGTCTTTTCAAGGGCAGAATATTGGTCGTTATTTGATGGAATTAATGATTGATCTTGCACGTGAAAATGATAGTAATTGCGTTAGCCTAGAAGTACGGGTAGATAATGAGATCGCCCAGAATTTATATCATTCGTTGGGATTTAAGGGTAATTATATTCGTAAAAATTATTATAGTGCCATCCATACTGATGCAATGAATATGGTTTTATGGTTAAAACCGCATCGAATTAACAGAAAGAATTCTACATTTTGAGTGAAAAGAAAGATGTCCGTATTTTAGCTTATGAAAGTTCATGTGATGAAACTTCTACCGCGGTAATTAAAAATGGTCGAGAAATTGAAAGTTTGATTGTGGCAACGCAGATTAAGAGTCACCAGCGTTTTGGCGGTGTCGTCCCCGAAGTCGCTAGCCGTCATCACATCGAAGTAATTAGTCAAATCACTAAGGAAGCTTTAAATGAAGCTAACTGTGATTGGCAAAATATTGATGCTATTGCCGTAACCTATGGTCCAGGTTTAGTCGGGGCACTTTTAATTGGCGTTAGTGCTGCTAAGGCTGCCTCAATGGCTACAGGAATTCCGTTGATTGGCGTTGATCACATCATGGGCCACATTATGGCTGCTCAATTAAAGGATGAAATTGAGTACCCAGCTTTGGCTTTGCAAGTTTCAGGTGGTCATACCGAAATCGTTTTGTTAAAGGATCCGGTTCACTTTGAGATCATTGGAGATACGCGTGATGATGCTGCTGGTGAAGCCTATGACAAGATCGGTCGTGTGCTTGGGGTAAATTATCCTGCCGGTAAGACCATCGATTCTTGGGCTCACCAAGGCAAGGATACTTTCAACTTCCCACGGGCTATGCTGGAAGATGATGACTATGACTTCTCATTCTCAGGACTTAAGTCAGCCTTTATCAATACTTGTCACCATGCTGATCAAATCCATGAAAAGCTGAACAAGTATGATTTAGCTGCCAGCTTCCAAGCTGCCGTGATTGATGTTTTGGCACATAAGACGATTCGTGCAATTAAGCAATATAAGCCGAAGACCTTTATCATGGGTGGTGGGGTTGCTGCTAACCATGGCTTGCGTGATCGCATGAGTGCAGAAATTGCCAAACTGCCTAAGGCAGATCAACCGAAGGTAATTTTGCCAGACATCAAGCTTTGTGGTGATAACGCAGCAATGATTGGTGCTGCCGCATATAACTTGTATAATGATGGTCAATTTGCAGATTTAACTTTGAATGCTGATCCATCATTGGAATTGCCATATGCTAAAAATATGTTGAATTAATAAAATAAATGCTCGTCTTGAAAGACAAGCATTTTTTTGTTGCTCAGATCAGCCACAACGGTAATTACGCTAATATCTGATATAATTAGGATAAATGAATAAAGGAGAATTTTTATGAAACTAAATCAAAAAATCACTTTAGTATCAGTGGCTGCCTTGATGACACTGACTCCTGCTTTAGGCACAATTAGTAGTTCTACTCCAGTCGTGCAGGCAGCTAAGACTTCACAAAAGAATACAATCAAGTTAGTGAAAAAGGAATATGGCGGTGTGCAACTTTATAGTGCTCAGGGTACTGCTCGTAACAAAACTGCTAAATCAGGTGCAACATTAAAAATTTACGGCACTCCTGTTTTGCTCAATGGTCCTAAGCTTTACGATGTCAGTTCAACTAATACTTTCCCTCAGATTCGGATTATCAAGGGTACGTCTTATTACTGGCTAGGCGACAATGGCTACATTAGAACACATAATATTGGTTCCAGCACTCGCGATGGCAAGCTAAAGGCAATGTTTAATTCTTATATTTACGATAAGAATGGCAAGCGTCTTAAGAGCTATCGTGGTGGTAGTGCATTAATTAAGAGAAATACTAGTGTTCAGGTCAAAGGCCAAGCCTATAGGTATAACCCTCATTATTACTATAATGTAGGGAATGGCAATTACGTTCGTGTTAGCGATGTTGCTGAAGTAAATGGCAAAGGCGTAATGATCTTGAATTACAATAGTGCTATTTATAATAAATACGGTAAGAGAATTAAGGGCAAAAAGACTCTCAAGAAGGGGATGCCAATTAATTACTCTGGCAAAATTGAAGTCAGTGATAACAAGGCTGATTTTTATTACATTAAATACGATCAAAATAAGCGCAGCTATTACTCCTTAAGTCATAAGGTAATTAAGGGTGAGTGGTATTACAGCATTGGCAAGGGCCAATATATTAAGGCTTATAATGTCAGTCATATTAATGGTGAAATAATGTACACCAGTAAGCCAACTTATGTAGTACCTAATTCCGACATGCACGTGCTTAATAAAGATTTACAAACAACGGATAAAGTAGTTCGTGCTGGTAAAAAAGTGAAAGTTGATGGAGCTACTGTCAACGGTCAAGGCGATAACGCGGAGTTATACTACCGTTTAGCAGGTAAAGATGAATATCTCTGGTGGGGCGATGATAGTGAATATCCAGAAGATGCTCAAACCGAGGGCTTCTTTAAGATTCGCTTCCTGATCGGTGATGAGAGTAATTACAATGATCTCTATAACTCTTACATCACTTTTAAGAAAGATTATGAAAAGACCACGCCGCTCTATATGGCAAATGGTCAGCAACGCAATTTAGATGGCTATTTATATGTAGCTGAAGATGGCAATCAATCAGCTGAACAGAATTTTGACATTAATGGTGCCTGGTATATCTGGAATGCTAAGGAAAATAAAGCAGAGCTCTATTACCATTTGACTAATCAATGGCAACCGGTAGCCGGTAAAGCAGCTGGAAAGTATCAATATTCAAGAAAAACAATTCATCTTGGTGATAGTTTTGTTAAGGCAAGTGATGTTGATACTCATGGATTAAGCGTGAAGACACTTAACACTGCCAGTGAAGCTGAAGCACAAGCTAAGCAAACGTTGACTGCTAGTCAAAAGAATGAATTGGAAAGTAAAATCAGTGATGCTTCGAACATCAAAAATAGTGACAAGTATCGCCTTGCTAATGCCAATAAGCGAGCTAACTATGATGGCGTAGTTAGTGATGCAGAAAATGCACTTAAAGATAGTAAGACAACTGCTTTTGAGGCTAGCGTTCTTCTTTGGAATCTTGATCAGGCACAATCTGCACTTGATGGAGCTAAGGTTAAAGTTAAAGATGTTGATAATTTAACCGTGAATGAAGCTAATCAGGTACTGCAGGTAATGCGTAATGCTAATGGAAAGTTAGACACTTCTGATACTGTAAGTATTTATCAACATTGGGCTCATAAAGATGGTTATTATCCTTCATATAATTGGGTAAGCAGTAAGAAATCCGTTTTTATGTTGACTAGATCGGGTCACAAGAATCAAATCTTGGATGTTAAAGACTACGCTACTGAAAAGTAATAATTTGGAAGATAAAATAAAAATGCCTGGGAGTAAATTCCAGACATTTTTTGTTTAGATTTATTCAAATTCCTTACGAATCTTGTCGCCATCTTCATCAAGTTTTGGCGAATCTTTTTGCAAGCCATATGAGTTCCAAGTACCATATTTCATTGGCGTACCCAAAACTTCATTGCCGTCATCTAAGGTTTTAACCATGCCGCGGTCAATAATTTGATCAAGGCGACGTGTCTTATCAACGTTGAGAACAAGGCCAGCAGGAACGCCTGCTTCATGCAAAATATCATCCCATTCGGCTGCCTTCTTAGTCTTTAGGACAGCTTGCATGGCATCCTTGACGTCGCGCCAGTTTTGCTCACGCAAGTCATTGGTCTTAAAGTTAGCTTGCTCGATCCATTCTGGATGACCTAGGGCATTTAATAAAAGATTCCAGAGATGATCATTGCCACAGCAGATTGCAATTGGCTGATCCTGGCAGTCAAACGTATCAAATGGGTACATATCAGGGTGACGATTGCCAATGCGATGTGGCACCTTGTGTGGCCCGAGAGCGAGCATTAAATTCTGTACCATGAGTGAGAAGGTAGAATCAAGCATGGAAACATCAACCGTGGTGCCTTTACCGGTGCGCTCACGTGCAACCAATGCAGTAGTGATAGCACTGTAGCCGATAATTCCTGCTACGACGTCAGATACTGATGTACCGACTCTGGTTGGTTTGCCATCGGGTGTTCCAGTGGAATCCATTAAACCTGAAAGTGCTTGAACAATGGTGTCATAAGCAGCTTGTTTAGACCATGGGCCATATTGACCGAAACCAGAAATGGAAGCGAAAATCAGCTTAGGATATTTTTTAACCATTTCTTTAGGGTCGAAACCTAAACGTGTCATAACGCCAGGGCGGAAGTTTTCTACTACTACGTCTGCTTTAGAGATCATTTTTTCTACTAAGGCATGGTCCTTAGGATCTTTCAAATCTAAGGCGATTGATTCCTTGCCTGCGTTACAAATTCTGAAGTATTCGCTAGAACCATCTGCGATGTATGGTCCCATATGACGCGTATCATCGCCTGTTTTTCTTTCAATATGAATTACCCGGGCACCGCTATCTGCCAGCATTCTGGTGCAAGTAGGGCCTGAAAGGACGTGAGTAAAGTCAATAACCAGCATCCCGCTTAAAGGATAGGGCTTATTTTTATCTAAATGACTGTTTTTTTGCTTCTAATTCCGCATAATTAGGTTCTGTCATAGTTGTACGCTTTCTATTAAAAAGAAAAAGCCGTTCGAAGTGAACAGCTTTTTGATTGAGAATAAATTAATTATTCACCCTTGATAACTTCAGTACGTGGGTTCTTAGGACCTTGAGCCTTAGAAATTACGCCTTCTTCAGTTAATTTTTCGATTTGATCTGGATCATAACCAAGTGAAGCTAAAATTTCCTTGTTGTTTTCACCAAGGTCTGGAGCACGCTTGTAATCAAGCTTGTAATTAGAAAGTGAGAATGGCAAACCAATAGTCTTGAACTTACCACGGTTGCCACCTTGGTCAATAGTTACGATAGTGCCATCTTTGTTCAAGTCTGGGTCATTTTCAATTTCGTGCCAGTCAAGAACAGGACCTACAGGAATACCAGCAGCACCAAGTTTCTTAGTTAATTCATACTTGTCGTATTGCTTAGTGTAGCTTTCGATTAATGGGTAAATTTCTTCCTTGTGTAATTGACGGTTGTGCCAGCCATCGAAGCGAGGATCAGTAGCCCATTCTGGGTGACCCATGGTGTTGGCAATAGCTTCCCAGCTCTTGTCACTGTTTTGGATAACAATGTATACGTAAGCATTAGGATCAGTTTCCCAGCCCTTAGCTTTGTAAGTCCAACCAATAACTTGGCCACCTTCAGTGTTCTCAGCACGAGGAACTGCCTTGCCCCACTTGTAGTTAGGGTAAACAGCGTAGTGAGGAAGGGCACCTAAGTTGTCTAACATGATTTGGTCACGCAACTTGATCCGGCAGAGGTTCAATACAGCGTCTTGCATTGATTGGTAAACAAAAGTACCTTCACCAGTGTGTTCACGTTGAAGAAGGGCAGCTAAGATACCGATAGTCAGATGCATCCCTGAGTTTGAGTCACCTAAAGCAGCAGCTGATTGAGTAGGAACGTTAGCCTTGCCTTCGTTCCAACCAGTAGCAGAAGCAGCACCACCAGCAGATTGAGCAACTGGTTAAAAGGCCTTAACGTTTTCAAAACGTGAGCCTTCGTTAAAGCCCTTTAATGAAGCGTAAATAAACTTAGGATTCATTTCATGCAGCTTTTCCCAGCCGAGGCCATTACGTTCAGCTGAACCAGGAGCGATGTTTTCAACGAAAACATCAGCCTTCTTGATTAAGTCGTACATGATCTTCTTACCTTCGTCAGTCTTAATGTTAACAGTTAAAGACTTCTTGTTGGCGTTTAATTGTAAGTAATAAAGACTCCATGAATCTTTAATATCAAGCAATTCATTTCTAGTTGGGTCACCAGTACCAGTACCAGTACGTTCAATCTTAATAACGTCGGCACCAAGCCATGCTAAAAGTTGTGTACATGATGGACCAGATTGGACTTGAGTCCAGTCGATAACCTTAATGCCCTTTAAAGGTGTATATTTATTTTCTTCAGTCATTATTTATCTTCCTTATCTTCAAGTTGTGATAAATCCAATTCTGGGTTTAAGTTACCAATGTGACCAGATTCCTTACCCATTGATACAGGAATCTGTGCATCAATAATAGTAGGGTTGCCTGATTCGTAGGCCTTTTCAAGGGCATCTTTCATTTCAGCGTAGTTGTTTACACGGTAGCTGTCACCGCCGAATGCCTTAGAAATATCGCTGTAGTGAGCGTTAGCGTCCAAAATACTAGGGCCTAATTGATCCTTAACAACGTTACGGTCACCATTGTAGATACCACCGTTGTTAACGATGACTACAGTTACAGGTAAGTGGTAATGGCAGATGGTTTCCATTTCCATACCATCAAAACCAAAGGCTGAGTCACCTTCAAGGGCGATAACCTTCTTACCAGTTTCTACAGCAGCGGCGATAGCGTAGCCAAGGCCGACACCCATAATGCCCCAAGTACCAGTGTCAAGACGGTGACGAGGCTTTTGCATACCGATTAAGTTACGGCCAATATCCAAAGTGTTGGCACCTTCACTTACGATGTAAGCGTCAGGGTGCTTTTGCATTAAGTCGTTAATTGGTTCGATTGCGCTGTAGTAGCCTAAAGTTGATTTAGCTTCAGAAGCTGAAATTCTCTTAGCAAATTTAGCGTTATTTTCATCGCAATGATTCTTAATAGCTTCAAGCCAATCTGCTGGAGCCTTAATGCCAGCCTTTTCGATTGCTGGAACTAACTTTTGCAATACAGACTTGATGTCACCTTGTAATGGAGCATCAATCTTTCTGTTTGAGTCAAATTCAGTTGCGTCAATTTCAACTTGGATAAACTTAGCGTCTTCACGGAACAATGGAGCTTGACCATTAGAAAGCATCCAGTTAAGACGTGCACCGATCAAGAGAACAGCATCTGCTTGACCAAGTGAAAGTGAACGAGCAGAAGCGGCGGATGATGGAGAATCGTCTGGTACAACACCCTTGGCCATTGACATTGGTAAGAATGGAATCTTAGTCTTGTCGACTAATTCTCTAATTTCCTCTTCGCTTCTTGAGTAGGCAGCACCCTTACCAAGTAAAATAACTGGGTGCTTAGCATTCTTCAATAATTCTACTGCACGGTCAATTGCGTCATCTGATGGCAATTGCTTAGGAGCAGGGTCAACTACCTTGTAAATGTTGGCGTCTGACTTTTGTTCAACAGTGTCAGCAACAGTTGCTGCAGGAAGGTCCAAGTAAACACCGCCTGGACGGCCACTAACAGCAGTTCTAACTGCACGAGCTACAGCTAAGCCCATGTCTTGTGCGCGATCAACACGGTAAGCTGCCTTACAGAAAGGCTTAGCTACGTTGTATTGATCAATTCCTTCGTAGTCTCCACGATCTAGATCGATGACGTGACGGTCTGATGATCCTGAGATCATGATTAATGGGAAACAGTTCTTAGTAGCTTGTGCTAAAGCTGTTAAACCATTTAAGAAACCAGGTGCAGATACGGTTAAAGCTACGCCAGGTTTACCAGTGATAAAACCTGCAGCAGCAGCTGCATCTTCACGTCTAAATCCATAAAATTTCATGCCTTTTAACTCTGCCAAACGAGCAAAGTCTGTTACTGGAATACCGACAACACCGTACATGTTATTTAAGCCGTTTGCTTGTAAAGCATCAACTAAAAGTGCGGCACCAGTAAGTTCTGTATTATTAGCCACGAAAATACCTTCTTTCAATAATCCCCAAAAATGCAAACAAGACATGCATTTCAAGTTAAAGAAACACCACTTAAAATTAAGATACAAGTTAAAATTTATAAAAAAATATATAGTTATTTATAAAGTAAAAACAAAAAACACTTCACTATATTAGGAAGTGTTTCATATATTTCTTTATAAGTTATTCAAAATTATCCATTTCTTCGATGGCTTTTTCCCAGGCGTTATTTGCATCGTCTAATTGTTTTTGAATATTAGATAATTTTTCTTGTAGTGGTCCGAGCTTGTCAAAGTTCGAGGCAATGTCTGGGTTAGCCATCTCAGTTTGGACGTTTTTTTCTTGCTCTTCAAGTTCTTCAATTTTCTTTTCAGCTTGATCAATAGCGCGTTGCAGTTTTCTCTTCTGTGAGTTGCGTTGCTTTTGTTCTTGATAAGACAGTTTTTGCTCACTGACTTCCTTTACCGGAGTAGTTTCTTCAATACTCTCAGCTGCCGCATTTTGCTTGGCCTTTTCATCAAGATAATAAGAATAGTTACCATTATATATCTTGGCGTGACCATCGCGAACGGAAACAATCTTGTTAGCTAGTTGGTTGATGAAGTAACGGTCGTGAGAAACAAAGAGCAAAGTACCGTCGAAGTCTTTCAAAGCTTCTTCTAAGACTTCCTTAGCTTCAATGTCCAAGTGGTTGGTCGGTTCGTCCATTAGCAAGAAATTATCGTGTTCAAGTGATAAAACGGTTAAAGTCAGACGAGCTTTTTGTCCACCAGATAATTGCCCGACAGTCTTGTCGATGTCCTTAGCCGTGAACAGAAAACTAGCAAGAATCGAGCGAACATCACGCTCTGGCATGGTCTTATGCCGATCCCAAACAGTATCTAAAACCGTCTTAGAAGGATCAAGGCCTTGGAGTTCTTGATCGTAGTAGCCAATATCTAAAGAGGCACCACACTTGATTGAACCGCCTTTAGGAGTTAGCTGCTTCATGATTGTTTTGAGCAGGGTAGATTTGCCAATCCCGTTTGGACCGATGATGGCTACGCGATCGCCTTTATTAATTTGGAAAGAGATATCTTTGACCATTGTTTTTTCAGGATAGCCAATGGTTAAATCCTTGAAAATTAGCACTTCTTTACCAGAAGGACGTTCGCTGTTGAAGTGAATACGTACCTTATTTTTATGTTTTGGTGGTTTAATCCGGTCGATTTTTTCTAGCTTTTTACGCCGGCTCTGTGCTCTTTTGGTAGTCGTAGCTCGAACCAAGTTCTTTTGGATGAACTCTTCGTCTTTTTTGATTTCAGCCTGTTGCTTTTCATAAGCGGCTTCTTGATCCTTGTCGCGTTGTTCGCGCTGCATGACATAGGCAGAATAGTTGCCCTTGAATGGCGTCAATTTGCCGAATTCTAATTCGAAGATTTGGGTAGCCAGGTGATCCAAAAAGTATTGGTCGTGGGATACAACCAAAATCGCGCCACTGTAGTTTCTTAAAAAGCCTTCCAGCCAATCCAATGTATCTAGATCAAGATAGTTGGTTGGTTCGTCTAAAAGAAGTAGGGCCGGCTTACGTAAAAGCAGTTTAACAAAAGCTAACCGCGTCTTTTCACCGCCAGAGAGACTGCCAATCTTTTTTTGCCAAGTATCTTCTGGAAACTTAAAGCCGTTCAGAATGCTCTTAATGTCAGACTGATAAGTGTAACCGCCTTTTTGTTCGAAATTAAATTGCTTTTGATCATATTGCTTAAGCAGTTCTTGATCTTCAGGATGATCGGCAATTCTTTCTTGCATCGCGGTTAAACTTTTGCCTTCTTTAATTAATGGGGCAAAAACGGATTCTATTTCATCCCAAATGGTTTGGTTTTTGTCTAAGGCATTTTCCTGTGCAATATAGCCGACATCAATGCCTTTATTAACGGTAAACTCACCATGGGTGGGTTCCTGTTCACCTGTCATAATTTTTAACAGAGTGGTCTTACCAACTCCGTTAGGACCAACTAAACCGATTCTGGCATTAGAATCAATTGAAAAAGTTACATTTTTAAATAGTGTATTGGCCCCAAATTGTTGTTCTAAATCGTGTCCTTGTGCAATAATCATAATTTTTCACCTAATCATTATTCTACCATATGATGCAACGGGTTTTGGAGAGGAATACTATGTTTATATATGTGAAAAATAGCATCCTTGTGAATAAGATACTTGCACAAGTAGCATGTTTATAGTTATGATAGTAATGCTTGATTGTGCATTCACAAACAAAAATACATTTGGGGGGCTTCCATTATGGAAAAAATAAAAATTCCAAAGGCAACAGCAAAAAGATTACCATTATACTATCGCTATTTGATTATTTTGAATGAAGAAGGTAAGGAAAAGGTATCATCAACTGAATTGTCTGAAGCAGTACAAGTTGATAGTGCTTCAATTAGAAGAGACTTTTCATACTTTGGCGCGTTGGGCAAACGTGGCTATGGCTATGACGTTAAGAGCTTGCTGTCCTTTTTCAAGAAGATTTTAAATCAAGATACTTTGACTAATGTTGCCCTAGTTGGTGTTGGTAACTTAGGGCGAGCACTGCTTAATTATAACTTTAAGAGAAGCAATAATATTCGCATTTCCTGTGCATTTGATATCAATAAGAAGATTACGGGTCGTATCTTAAGTGGCGTTCCTGTTTATGATTTGGAAGACATGAAGCAGCAGTTGAATGATCAGCAGATTACGATTGCTATTTTAACGGTTCCTTCTACGGCTGCTCAAAAAACGACAGACGTCATGGTCGATGCTGGTGTGAAGGGGATCATGAACTTTACGCCGATTAGATTATCTGCTCCAGCTAGTGTGCGTGTACAAAACGTTGACTTAGCAACGGAATTGCAGACTTTGATTTATTTCCTAGATAGTGATAAAGAAAATTAAAGCTAAAAAAATAACCAGGGACAAAATCCTGGTTATTTTTTATGCTGTCGTTTCACCCTTAATCAACTTAACTGGCAAAACATAATTTTTTTGTTTTAATTCTTGCTCAGGATGCGCAATTCGCTTGAGTAATAAATTAACCAATAAAGTTGCAATATCCTCGATAGGTTGAGCAATTGTAGATAGCTCCGAATGATAAGTTTGCATCAGTTGCGTTCCATCAAAGCCAATAACTTTTAATTCACTGGGAATCGAGATACCTAGCTTTTTAGCCTCCTGTAAAACCAAAATAGCGGTTAAATCATCAGTGCAGACAACCCCATCAGGTTGATCGTTTGTCAACATATTATGGACTTCCATATTTTTAATGTTAGTCGAATCCGAAAAAGCCACGGAGCGAATATGGGGTGTAAAGCCATAATTTTTAGCTTCATCGAGATAGGCATCTAGACGTTCATCGGTAGGATTGCCCTTTTTATGTTTGTTGCCTAAGAAGTAGATCTTTTTGCAGCCGCCTTGAATTAAATCACGTACGGCAAGTTTAATCCCCTGATAGTTGTCGCAACTGACAATCGGGACGTTTTCGGCTAGTTTACGATCAAAAGAAACAATCGGCAAACCTAATTGCTTATATTCTTCAATCCCTAGATTGTGAGCCCCTGCAATAATGCATCAACCTGGTTGGCCTGGAGCATGCGTAAATATTCATGCTCTTTCTTTTTGTTCTGTCCTGCGTTGCAAAGAATTACTTTATAACCCCGTTTAAAGAGCGTCGTTTCAACATCTTGTACTAATTCCGCAAAAAACGGATTGGTAATACCAGGAAAGATCAACCCAATTAATTTCATTTTTTTACCTTGCAAGGAACGAGCAAGGGAATTAGGCTGATAATTTAATTTTCGCATTGCCGCAAAAACTTTGTCCTTGGTTTTTTGACTTAAATAGCCATGATTATTAATCACTCGCGAAACAGTTGTCACAGAACAGCCTGCTTCTTTGGCAACGTCGCTTAATTTAGCTGCCATTTATATCACCTTATTTAAAGAATTGTCTTCATCTGCCAAAGTTGGCCTGTGTAAGCAGTATTTTGCTCAAAAGCAATCTTTGGGTTAGCTTGATCAGCAAAGTAGCGACCGGTTAAGACTTCTTCGCCGCCATTGACGAAAACTTCGATTAATGAGTGGTCGACAAAGATATCAAGTTCTAAATCTTTGTTAGCTACTAAACTAGTTTCTCTACTTGTGCCATGATCAACTGCCACTGCTTGTCCAGCTTGAGCACGATCTAGTACTAATTTACCGTTTTGGGTATCAAATTTGATTTGTAGACTGTTAGTTAAATCTTCATTAGCTGCTAAATGTAAATTGCCGGTTTGACCTTGGGCAATTTTTAATTTTAATTCGTATTGCTGTCCAGCCTTTTCACTAATTATTGGGTCGCTGACTTGTTCTTCATCTTGACGCAGCGCCCTCATTGCTTTAACTGGTTTTTGGATCAATTTGTCATCCTTGATTACCAGTTCCTTGACCTGACTCAAGCAGTTAGCCCAGTTTTCATCATCAGTTGGGTAGGTAGTATCAGGCAAACCAACCCAGCTGACTTCGTAAGCATGACCATCTGGTGCGTTAAAGGCTTGGGTAGCGTAAACATCAAAGCCTTTATCCAAGTTGTGCAATTTGCCTGGATTGATCAATTTATGATTTTCAAAATCAATGTCATCGGCAATGATGTACATGTCAGGGTAGACATTGTCGTAGTCGGCGATCTTCTTATCTAATCCTTGTGGACAGAAGATGACGACCACTTTGCCGTCGACTCTAACAATATTAGGACATTCGATCATATAGCCCATGGGCTCTGTGCCCATGTCTAAAAAGCCAAGTTCTTCCCAATTTTTAAGGTCTTGAGATTTCCAAATATCAATGTGGCCATGCTTTTCGGCTTTGTCTTGTGCTCCTAAAATTGCATAGTAAGTATCATTTTGTTTTAAAATCTGTGGATCACGGAAGTGTTCAGTAATGTGATCCGGATTTTTAAATAGGATAGTTTTATCTGAAACTTTGCCATCTTTAGTCATCCAAGCACCGATTTGATAAGGGGTACGGACCCAATTTTCATCACGGTGATTGCCGGTATACATTAAGAAAAGTCTGCCGTCAATTTCACGTGCTGAGCCAGAATATGCTCCGTGAGAATCAGCCATTGTATCAGGCTCAACAGCTAAGCCCAAATTAGTCCAATTAACCAAATCTTGAGATTTAAAGTGAACCCATGACTTTAAACCGTGCACTGCGCCAAATGGATATGATTGATAAAACAGGTGATATGCACCATTAAAATAGGAAAATCCATTTGGGTCGTTTACCAGTCCGGAAATAGGGTGTAAATGATAATGCAACTGATATGGGGAATTAGCAGCTTGTGCTTGTAAATGAAGCAAAGTGTCGGCATCCCATTTATTATAAGGTAAGTAACGTTTTTCTCTTGTACATTCCATAATTCGGCCTCCATGTAAGCGGTATCTTTTAGATCTATTTTAGTAGATAATAAAAATTGTGTCAAACGTTTAACATATGATCTTTTACCAATATAATAACTTATTGGGCATAAGTAAGCAAAATAAATCAAGAATTTTATGTCAAACGATTGACATATTATCTGAATGCGTTATCATAGTTAGTGAAATGAGAATAAAGCGTTTACAGGAGGATTTAACATGGACCATAGAAAGGTGGCGGAACGAGTAATTAAGGACGTGGGCCGCGATAATATTATTGCGGGTGCTCACTGTGCTACTCGTCTGCGTTTAGTATTAAAAGATGACTCAAAAGTTGACCAAAAAGCATTGGACAACGATCCAGATGTTAAAGGTACTTTTAAGACCAATGGTCAATATCAAGTAATTATTGGACCAGGGGATGTTAATGATGTTTACGATGAATTCATTAAGATTACTGGCTTAAAGGAATTATCGACTGATGACTTGAAGAAGGTCGCAGCTGAAGGCCAAAAGAAGAATCCAGTAATGGACTTCATCAAGCTTTTGTCTGACATCTTCGTTCCAATCATTCCAGCCTTAGTTGCTGGTGGTTTGTTAATGGCTTTGAACAACTTCTTGACTTCACCAGGACTATTTGGTTCTAAATCAGTTGTTCAAATGGCTCCTAACATTGCCGGCTTATCAGCAATGATTCAAGTCATGTCAGCCGCTCCATTTATCTTCATGCCAATTCTAGTTGGTATGTCGGCGGCTAAACGGTTTGGTGCTAACCAATTCTTGGGTGCCACAATCGGTATGATTATGACCACGCCTAACTTAGGTGGTGCCGCTAAATTCTGGGATATCTTTGGCTTGCATGTTGCTCAAACCAACTATCAATACCAAGTTATTCCGGTTTTAGTAGCCGTTTGGGTATTGTCAATTTTGGAAAAGTACTTTCACAAGCACTTGCCATCTGCAGTTGACTTTACCTTTACGCCACTTCTTTCAATCATGATCACTGGTTTCCTTACTTTTGTAATTATCGGGCCAGTCTTCAAGGGCGTTTCTGATGCGATTACTAATGGTATTGTTTGGCTTTACAATACTACTGGTGCCTTTGGTATGGGTATCTTTGGTCTTACTTATTCAGCAATTGTTACTACTGGACTTCACCAAAGCTTCCCAGCTGTTGAAACTCAGCTTTTAGCAGCTTTTGCTAAGAATCCAGCAAGTTCCGGTGACTTTATCTTCGTTACCGCATGTATGGCTAATGTTGCTCAAGGTGCCGCAACCTTCGCAGTTTACTTCTTGACTAAGAACGAAAAGATGAAGGGCTTGGCAAGTTCATCAGGTGTATCAGCACTTCTTGGGATTACTGAACCAGCACTTTTCGGTGTTAACTTGAAGTACAAGTTTCCATTCTTCTGTGCCTTGATTGGTTCAGGTGTTGCTGCCGCATTTGCCGGCTTCATGCACGTAACCGCTGCTGCTCTTGGTTCAGCTGGTTTCCTTGGCTTCTTGTCAATTTATCCTAAGACGATTCCAATGTGGGTTGTCTCAGTGTTAATTAGTTTCGTTGTTGCCTTCACGCTTACTTATGTTTATGGTAAGAAGCACTTGAAGGAAGAAGTTGCAGGACAAGATGTTCCAGTTAACGATGCAACTACTCAAGCAGAAGACAATCAAAAAGCAGAAAAGGTTTCTAAAGAACAATTAAGCTTGAAGGATGAAGTTGTTGCTTCACCAGTTGACGGTACTCCAGAAAGTTTAACCAAGGTTAATGACCAAGTATTCTCTGCTAAGTTGATGGGCGATGGTGCTGAAGTTATTCCAAGTGATGGCATAATCTATGCTCCAGTTACTGGTACAGTGACGATTGCCTATGAGACTAAGCACGCTTATGGTATTAAGTCAGATGATGGTGCTGAAGTTTTGATCCACATCGGGCTTGATACGGTAAACCTTAAGGGTGAGCACTTTGAAAGTTTTGTAAAGCAAGGTCAAAGAGTAAACAAGGGCGACAAGCTTGGCACAGTTGATCTTGATGCTGCCAAGAAGGCAGGCTATGACACTACTGTAATGGTTGTCATTACCAACACTGCTAACTATGCAAATGTTCAACGCATTACTGATGCTGGCGACAAGCATGGTGATAAGCTGATTGCTTTGACAGCTCACAATTAATCTCTGATTATCCTCTAGAATCCAGAAAATCAAAACAATTAGATAATTAAAGAAAGACACTAAGAAAGATTATTTCTTGGTGTCTTTCTGTAATTACATGCTATCATTATGTTATGACGATTGAGAGAGGAAGTTGAAAATTATGAGTTCTACTAAAGCCTTAAAAGATGAAACTAAAATGTTTAAAGCTGGTAATTCCTGGGGATTTAGAGTTACAAGCAAAGATAAAAAAGCACTAGGTGCCAGCGAAGATACTATCTTTGAAAAGATTATCGATCCTAATGGCGATAAAATTACTTTTAAAAAACTAGATGCCGTTGATCCATCATTAGATTCATTTATGGATGATTTTTATCAAAAGCACGGGGATTTAATGAAGGAGTTAGAAGATAAGTAATGTATTATCTTAACAAGCTAACCCTTATTGCTATTAATAAAAGTGTGATTGAACGTGCCGGAAAAGGTTCTATTGGAATTCAATATACAGAAGGAATAGATATAATTGTAAAGCAACCTAAGCAAGTGCTTTTTGGACATGAGCTTTATCCAACTATTTGGCTTAAAGCAGCTTTCATTTTGCAAAAGATTACTAAAAAGCATATTTTTGCTGATGGAAATAAGCGTACTGCACTGGTTGCTACTACATTTTTTCTTACTAAAAATGGTTATCAAGTTAATTTTACAAAAGATGAAGGCTTAAAGTTCATTCTATTTGTGACTAATAGTGATGATACGGAAGAAGTTATGAAATTTGTAGCGGATTGGCTGAAAAGTCATAGTAGAAAAATAAATTAATTTGTGATAGTTTCAGTAGAAGTCCAAAACAATTAAATCAGATAAAGAAAGACACTAAGAAAGATTATTTCTTGGTGTCTTTTTGTAATTAGAATTCTATTTTCATTTGCTTATTGCTAAAGAGACTATCAATCATGATAGTTTTCTTTTTCTCATCTACGCGGTAAAAAATAGCATATTTCTTGCCAATAGTAATCCGATAGGTTGGAACCGAAAAATGGTAAATTGAACTTACATCTTTGCTGATAAAAGGAAAATCACTGAGTAAGTGAATATTTTTAGAAATCAATGAAACATAATTTTTAATTTGTTCATCTGAGAATTCTAAATCATGCTGCCAATAAGTAATGGTCTGAGATAATGAGGAAGCAAAGCTCTTGCTATATTTAATTTGATACATTATCCCAGCCATACTTTCCAAATTTGGCTTGCATATCTTGTTCCGTCAATGAATTTTTGTCGAATTCAGCAAAGCTTTTTTCAATAAGTTCACGATCATGTTTAACAGCGGTAGATCTTAAATCAATGATGACTTTGTGGTGTTGATGGTCCACCCTGTATTCTAATTTAGCTCCATCTTCGACGCCCCACTCTTTAGGGAAGATACTTCCTAGAGAATTACCAATTTTTCTAACTTTAAGTTCTTTCATGATAGCCACCTCTTGTTGTTTAAATTAATTAAATTATAATATGTTATAACACAAAAACAACAAAATCTATTATAGATATTCACAACGTCGAGGAGTAATTTTTTGGAATATGAAGAATTATAAATCTAATTAACTTTATACTTTTGTTAAATTAAATAGATCTTTTCAACTAATTAGATTTTTAAATTCAAATATTGAGTAAAAGAATGTAATAGATTGGTTATTAGCATGGTGTTTTTTATGCTATAATTTTGCTAATTAAATAAGGGGATGATAAGAATGAAAAACAAAGAAACGACTAAAACTGTCTGGATCATGACCGCTATCTATTGGGTAGTGGGTCTCTTAAGTCTGTTCTGGGGTAAGCTGGAGCATAATGTGGTCTTTAAGCTAAAAGAAATTAATAATGTGTATGCACTAACTTTATTGATCATTTTGATTTTGCCGCTGCTTTTTTCAATCTTATTGTCTTTAAAGGTAAAGCCGTCACGTCTAATTTGCAATCCATTAGTTACCGTAATTTACTTGCTAGTCGTCATTGCAGCAGGGATGGCCTATAATTTTCAAAACATTATTGGTTACTTCTTCCCAATCCTTCTCTTCATTTTGATGGCGATCTTGGCAATCTTCTATGCATTAGTTAAAACCTTTAGGAATAGAAAAGATGGTAAGTACTATTTCATTGATGATGAAGATAAGGAAGAATGTAAAAGTTTTTGGGATGCCTATAAGCAATACTATGTGATGGGATTAACCTATGGCATTATTGATGGGCTACTTTCGGCCATTTAGTTAAAAAGTTAAGAAAAAGCAAAATTAGCACTCTTTTCTAAAAAGTGCTAATTTTTTCTTGCTTTTTTTCACAAAAGAGGTTATTATCATATTTGTAAGTTAGCACTTAGTAAATAAGAGTGCTAATGATTAATAATGATTTTAAATTTCTAAAAAGAAAAATAAAAACATAGGAGGTACTTAACGTGTTAGAACCAATTGGTGATCGCGTAATCGTAAAGGTTAAAGAAGAGGAAGAAAAGACTGTTGGTGGCATCGTTTTAGCATCAAATGCTAAGAAGAAGCCAACTGAAGGTGAAGTTGTTGCTGTCGGTGACGGTGCTTACGCTTCAAACGGTGAGAAGATTCCTATGTCAGTTAAGAAGGGCGACGTAGTTATTTACGATAGATACTCAGGCACCAACGTTGAATACGAAGGCGAAAAGTACTTAGTTCTTCGCGAAAAGGACATTTTAGCAATCGCTAAGTAATTAGCTTTTAGTTAAGTTAGATCAAATACAAAATAAAGGAGCATAGATAATCTATGGCAAAAGATATTAAGTTCTCAGAAAATGCAAGACGTTCACTTTTAAAGGGTGTTGATAAGTTAGCAGATACTGTTAAGACTACTATTGGTCCTAAGGGTAGAAATGTTGTTTTGGAACAAAGTTATGGCAACCCAGACATCACTAACGATGGTGTTACTATTGCTAAGTCGATTGAATTAAAAGACCACTACGAAAACATGGGTGCTAAGTTGGTTGCTGAAGCTGCTCAAAAGACCAATGATATTGCTGGTGACGGTACTACTACTGCAACTGTTTTAACTCAAGCTATTACTCGCGAAGGCATGAAGAATGTTACTGCCGGTGCTAACCCAGTTGGCATTCGTCGTGGTATTGAAAAGGCTACTAAGGCTGCCGTTGATGAATTACACAAGATCAGCCACCAAGTTGATTCTAAGGAACAAATTGCTAACGTTGCTTCTGTTTCATCATCATCCAAAGAAGTTGGTAATTTAATTGCTGACGCTATGGAAAAGGTTGGTCACGATGGTGTTATTACTATTGAAGATTCACGTGGTATCAACACTGAATTGTCAGTAGTTGAAGGTATGCAATTCGATCGTGGTTACTTATCACAATACATGGTAACTGACAACGACAAGATGGAAGCAGACCTTGATAATCCATACATCTTGATCACTGACAAGAAGATCTCAAACATTCAAGACATTTTGCCACTTCTTCAAGAAATTGTTCAACAAGGCAAGGCTTTGTTAATCATCGCTGACGATGTTTCTGGTGAAGCTCTTCCAACTCTTGTATTGAACAAGATCCGTGGTACCTTCAACGTTGTTGCTGTTAAGGCTCCTGGCTTTGGTGACCGTCGCAAGGCTCAATTACAAGATATCGCTGCTTTAACTGGTGGTACTGTAATCAGTAGCGACTTGGGCCTTGAACTTAAGGACACTAAGATTGATCAATTAGGTCAAGCTCGTCGTGTAACTGTAACCAAGGACTCAACTACTATTGTTGATGGTGCTGGTTCAAAGGACGCTATTCAAGAACGTGAAGATTCAATTAGAAAGCAAATTGAAGAATCAACTTCAGACTTCGACAAGAAGAAGTTGCAAGAACGTCTTGCTAAGTTAACTGGCGGTGTAGCTGTTATCCACGTTGGTGCTGCTACTGAAACTGAACTTAAGGAACGTCGTTACAGAATTGAAGACGCTTTGAACTCAACTCGTGCCGCTGTTGACGAAGGCTACGTTGCTGGTGGTGGTACTGCCTTAGTAAACGTTGAAAAGGCTGTTAAGGACCTTAAGGGTGAAACCGCTGATGAACAAACTGGTATCAACATTGTCTTAAGAGCTTTGAACGCACCAGTTCGTCAAATTGCTGAAAACGCTGGTAAAGATGGTTCAGTAATTTTGAACAAGCTTGAACACCAAGAAAATGAAGTTGGTTACAACGCTGCTACTGATAAGTGGGAGAACATGGTTGACGTAGGTATTATTGACCCAACCAAGGTAACTAGAACTGCTTTGCAAAACGCTGCTTCAATTGCCGCATTGCTTTTGACCACTGAAGCTGTTGTTGCAGAAATTCCTGAACCAAAGCCAGCTGCTCCACAAGGTGGCGCAGGTGCCGGCGCTCCAGGAATGGGAATGTAGTCGTTAGTGCTTTAGCACTTACTGTTTCAATTCAAAAACGCTTTAGCGTTTTTGTTCATTTGATTAGCGCTTACCATTTCAAATATAGAATATATTCAAAAAGCCGAATCGTTGATGATTCGACTTTTTTATTGACCAGAATTTTGGATTTCGGTATATTAAAAAGCAGTTATTTTGTAAAGGATTGATGTTATTGGAAAAAGACAATTTATCATTTAAGAAAATTCTGGTTATTGCTTCTTTGTTCTTTGGCATGATTTTTGGGGCGGGAAACTTAATTTTCCCTGTTCATTTAGGTCAAATGGCGGGGAGCAACTGGCTGGTTTCTGGGCTTGGCTTTTTGGCCTCTGGTGTTTTATTGCCGCTTTTAGCTTTAATGGCTTTAAGTATCACGCGCTCAAATGGTCTTTATGAACTAGCGAGACCAGTGGGGATGAGCTTTGCTTCGATTTTGTTAGTGCTGATCCATTTGACGATTGGACCATTTGCGGCCACGCCAAGAACTGCCACGGTTCCGTATGAGATTGGTTTTGCGCCATATTTACCGGCTGGCATGCAAAAGTGGGGGTTATTAATTTTCACGGGAATCTTCTTTATCCTGGTTTTTGCCTTATCGATTACCGAAGGCAATATCACCGATTTGATCGGTAAAGTATTAAATCCGCTCTTTATTGTGTTGCTGTTTGTCATTTTTTTAATGGCGTTTATAAATCCCTTAGGAAAAGCTGGCACTACAGCTGTTACTGCAGTTTATCGAAGCGCTGGTTTTACCAACGGATTTTTGCAAGGATATAACACGATGGATGCTTTAGCTGCGTTGATCTTCGGCGTGGCCGTAATTACCGCAATTAAGGAATTAGGTATTACTAAACAAAAGGATGTTTCATTGACTTTAGCCAAAAGCGGTCTTTGGGGGATGCTGGCAATCGGCGTCATCTATGTTTGTTTAATCTGGCTCGGCGCAAGCAGTCTGCATCAATTCAAGCTGGCTTCTAATGGCGGAATAACCTTATCACAGATTTCCCACTACTATATGGGCGTCTTCGGCAATGTCTTGCTGGCAACGCTGACGACAATTACTTGTTTAACTACAGCGATGGGTTTGGTAATTGCCTTTGCGGAAGATTTTCATAAGCGCTTTCCCAAGATTTCTTACAAGACATTTTTACTAGGCAACTGTCTGCTTTCATTTATTTTTGCTAACTTGGGCCTAGATCGGATCGTTGCTTGGTCGACACCGGTATTGATGTTTATTTACCCAGTTGCTATTAGTGTCATTCTTTTAGGTTTGCTATCCCCCAATTTTTAAAAATAATCCACTTGTGTATAAAGTTACCTGCTACCTAACTTTGATCCCAGCATTTTTTGACTTAATTAATGCCTTGCCAGTTGAATTGAAAAATACTGCTTTTGCGCAGAGCATAATTAATTTTGGGCAAGAATATTTCCCGTTGTTTTCAATGGGATTTAGCTGGATTATTTTCAGTTTAGTCGGATTGATTTTGGGACTGGCAATCTATTTTGAAAAGAAAAATAAATATATATCCAAAAACTTCGAAGTTGAAAAAAGTTCAGCTTCGAAGTTTTTCTTTTAGCTTAATTTTTTAGCTCGGTATTAGCTTGCTGTTGAATATAAAAGATCTGATCGTCTAAGGTATTAGTATCTAATGCTTTAGTAATTGAATGGTCTAATACGCTATAGATTTCGCCAAAGTTTCTAAATTTTGGTTCTGTATAACCATTATTCATAATGGCATTTAGTTTGGTGGAAGTTAAGCTTCCCTGGCTATTATGACTTAAAGCCTGTTGTACTTTTTTATCTAAAACTACTTTAGGCAAGACAGAGCAGCCCTTGTTAATTTCCATTGCTTTTTCTTGTACTCTCTTGTTGATGCACAAAGTCTTAAGAAACTGCCAAGCTAGCTTAGGATTGCGTGCCTTAGAGGAAATTGCAAACATAGAAATATCTACTTGAGTTGCTTTTGCATTTTTAATATGTGGCATTTGCAAGCAGTTCCAAGTAAAGTTATTGGCATTAGTCACATAGTAAGGATAGGAAGTATAAGTCTGATATTTTGCTAAACTAATGGGAGTAAAAGCTACTTTGCCTTGATCAAATAAATCTCTGTTAGCTATTTTAGATTGACCAATATTTCTTAAATACTCAATCAGGTTAAAACCCTTAATTGCGGCAGCGGTGGTTAATTGAATTGGATTATCTTTAGTTTTGCTAAGCCGATAATTATATGCCATTAGAGCATCGCTACAATTATATTCTGAAGTAATGCCAAGTTTTGATCCTTGATATTTAGTAATAGCTAATTGCCGACAAATCCTTTTTAATTCAGCTGGGGTCCAGTTAAATGATGGGGCGAATATTTTGTTTTTTATAAGCAGATCTTTGTTCATCACCATAAATCTAGGATTGGCTTGAAAGGGCAGAGCATATTGTTTCCCTTTTAGTTCACCAGCTTTAAGTGCAACTGGATAAAAACTTTGAGTGGATACATTATTAGTGCTCATTAGACCAGATAAATCTTTAAAGGCACCATTGCTAGCCAATAAATTAAATGAATTATTAGGTACGATCATTAAATCCGGTGATTTTCCTTGTACCATTTTTTCGCTTAACCAGTTACGATAATCAGATTTTTGAATACCATTTTCATATCTAATTTGTACATTGGGATGTTTTTTCTTGAATTCTTTGATGGCATAGTCGAAGACGCGATATTGGTTGTTGTTAGGTACGTCCCAGGGGCTACCGGTATAGATGCCAACAGTCAGAATATGTTTTGCTTGCCAAGAATTGTATTTAATGATAGCGGTTAAAATGCTTATAAGAAGCAAGATACTAAGGAATAAAATATTTTTCTTTACCTTGGTCATTAGTTAAAGTCCTTGTTAATAATTCCTTTTTGCACAGCCCAAATAGCTAATTGCGTTCTGTCACGAAGATCTAGGCAGCTCAGAATTTTTAGAAATATAATTTCTCACAGTTCCTTCTGATAAAAATAGTTTTTGAGCAATTTCTTTGTTGGTGCGTCCTAAGCCGACTTGTTGAATGACTTGCCATTCGCTTTTACTTAAATTTTTAGCTTCGTCGCAATCTACAGCAATTGAATAGTTGGATTGAGCCATTTTAGAAAATAGGCGAAAAACCTTACCAGCAATATCGGGATTAATCATCGCACCACCTGAATAAACCGTATCGATTGCTTTATATAATTCATCGGGAGAAACGCCTTTAAGCAAATAGCCTGATGCACCATATTTTAAGGCGCTAAAAATAAAATCATCATCATCGAACGTAGTTAAAATAATAACTTTAATCTCAGGATATTTTTCTTTGATGTACTTGGTGCAAACCGTGCCATCCATTACTGGCATTCGGATGTCCATGAGGACTACATCAGGTTTATTCTTCTTAATGCTTTCTAGAGCTTCTTGACCATTTTTGACAGTGTCAGTGATGGTGTATTTAGGATTAACCTCAAGAATAATTTTGATAGAGTCTTTAATTAATTCTTGGTCATCAGCGATAAGAATTTTAATCATGATTATTTTCCTCCTTGGGGATCGTTACGATAGTAGTAAATCCAACCTTGCCATTAAATTTAATTTGACCACCTAAACTAGATACTAGATCTTTTAAGTAATTTAAACCAACGCCAGGGATGAAATGGGGTGCACTCTGACCATTGTTGTGAATAATCAGTTGATAATTATTATCTTTCATATTACACATGACTAATACTTTAGTAGCATGTCCATGTTTTAGAGAATTAGTAAAAGTTTCTTCGATGATGTGAAAAATCACGTTTTCCGTTAATTTTTCTAGATTTTCTGCATCCCAGTTATATTCTAAAGTGATATTAAGATGAGAGATGTTTTTAAACTTGTTCAGTAGTTCCTCGAGTGCTGCTTTAAAGGTGTAATTATCTAAAGCTCCTGGTCGAATTCGATTTAACGACTGACGGATATTAATCAGTCCTTCTTTAACAGAAGTAGAGACCTTACCCAATTGTTTTTTAGCAGTTGCCGGATCAACATCAATTAGAACAATTGCGGCATCTAAGCCTACTGCAAAACCAGTTAAAGTATGACCAATCGTATCGTGAATATCACGTGCTAATCTTTCACGGTCTTTATCATGTGAGACGTGCTCAGTAATGTCAGCCATCGATTTAAATTCTTCACTGATAGCCATTTTATTTTTTAATTCTTGTTCACGGGTAATAGAATAGTGAGCGTATAAAACCAGAATAATAATAAATAGCATTAAATTGGTTAGAGATAGTAAATTACGAGTAAAAGAAATAATGGATCTCGTTGATTGGGGCAGAAAGTCAATATATGCAGATAGACTTGGCGCCTTGATTGCTTCATTAATTAAATTTTGATCAGAGAGAGAAAAAAGGATCAGTAGAATAAAACCGATTAATAGCCATAAACGAAATTTGTTAAATTGGGTTTCATCCTTATTTTTTAAGAAGAGATTGATGAAAACTAATAGAAAAATGCCGTTATATGCCATGTTGAGAGAAAAGAAAATAGTTAAGGCAAGAATCAATTCAAGCAAAAGAATGAAATTATTTTGGGCTTTGGTTAAAGTCGTGTTTTGCCTAAAAAGAATGATTGCAGAGAGAATAAAGAAGAGAATAATACTTCTTAAAAAGATAACCATTGGACTAGTTGGGATAGAATTCAACTTAGTTAGCAACTGGTAATCTAGTTGATTTTCATTGATATAGCGACTGATGAAAATATATAGAGCAGCATTGAATAAAACAGCCAAAAAGTTGACTCCCAGCAATAGATTTTTCAATTTAACGATCTGATGAAATTTCATTATTGCCACCCACTTATATTATGTTGGTCCAGATTATGTTGATTGATTAAATAAACCGGAATAGTGATTTTCTTAGGAACCTTTTGGTGATTAATTAACCAATAGGTTGTGTTGACAGTAATTTTAGCCATTTTAATTGGAGATTGAGCTACGGTAGCTGTTACATTCGAATTAAGTGAAAACATCTTTTTCATATTCTCGGATCCATCAACACTGTAAACAGATACATGATAAGGATAATTAGTTGAATCAATAGCTGCTAGTGCACCGATGGAGGCTCGATCGTTTAGGCCCATAATTGTGTCAAATTTTGTCCCTTGCTTAATGGCTTTTTTAACTAAGGGCAGTGAAATTTCTGATTGGCCATAGGTATTGAGACGTTTGACGATCTTAAAATGTTTACCTTTCTTGCTTTGTTTAATTGTGTCGAGGAAGCCCTGAATTCGTTCAACACCCGATATGGCAGATTTATGTTCTAATAGTAAAATTCTGCCGCTTTTTTGCCTGCTTAACATATATTTAGCATCTAATTGCCCCGCGTGATAGTTGGCAGACTCGATTGTGCAATCAGCAATTTTGCTGTTTTTTAGTGGACTGTCGATTACTACAATTTTGATACCTTGTTTTTTAGCTTCTTTAAGCGCTTGATTTAACTTGTGAGAATTACCATTAACCGGATTAATGATAATGGCATTAACGCGTTTTTTAATAAAAGAATGCACTTCTTCTATTTGCTTTTGTTGATTTAAAGCTGGATCACGATTATAAAGGTGATCATTACGATTATTAATTTGGTTAGCAATCTGTTCGTTGATAATGGGATGAATTCATTATTCATTGTCATATAGCTACTGCCAATTTTGACAATTCTTCGTTGTCCTGCATGACAGAAATAAAAGATTAATGTTAGGGCTACTAGCACGATGGCAATGATCAATTCAACTGCTAAGTATTTGTTTAACCGTCTTTTGCTCATGGGACCTTCCTTAATAATGTTAAAACTGCATAAAACAATTATAAGCTAAATAATAATTGTTATAAATGCCATAAATGTGACAAATGTCATCAGAGTAGAGGGAAAACAAGTTACATTTGACACTATGTAAGCGTTTAATTACATGGTAAATTTACACTGTAAACAAACGAGAGGAGTAGAAATATGAAATATTTGATCATGGTTTCTCACGGTCGCTTTGCTGAAGGCGTGAAGACATCTTTGGAAATGTTTGCAGGGGATGCAAATGATCGTGTATTTGCCTTATGTTTGCATAATGGTAAATCTGCTGATGATTTTAAAAAAGAAGTAGAAACTTTTCTTGATCAACACGATTTTAAGGAAAGTGATGAGTTTATTGTTTTGGCCGACATTATCGGCGGCAGCCCATTAACTACTTTTTTGAATGTTTTCTCAGCACGGGGATATATGGATAGAGCAGTAGTTTTAGGTGGAATGAATTTCACCATGGCATTAACTGCAACTGTTTCTTTAGACAATATGGACAAAGAAACTATTGCTCAAACTGCATTGAATGAAGCTAAAACAGCTGTACAACAATATGAAATTCCATCATCTACTGATAATGATGATGACAATGATATTTAATTTTTAGGAGGGAAAATTATGTCAGTATCACTTGTTAGAATTGATGACCGTATGATTCACGGCTTGATCACTACTCGTTGGGCCAAGGAAGTTCCTTGTGATGGGATTATCGCAGTTAACGATAAAGCTCATGACAATCCAATCTTGAAAGAGGCTTATAAGTCAGCTGCTGAAGGTCAAGGTAAAAAGTGCTTTGTTTGGACGATGGATCACTTTAACAAAGTTAAGGATAAGGTCTTAGCTTCCAACACCCGTTACTTCTTGATTACTAAGAATCCACTTGACATGAAGACAATTTTAGTTGATTGGGGCTTTGTTCCTAGCGATGTTAAAGAAGTTATCGTAGGACCGGGCAATGATCGTCCAGGTGCAATTAAGTTAGGCGATAACCAATCATTTACTAAAGAAGAAGGTGTAGCTTTTGAAGCCATAGCTGAAAAAGGCTACAAGGTTCACTTTGCTCTTCTTCCAGATAAACAAATTGGTTACTGGGATAAATACAAGAGTAAGTTTGGTTTCTAAAAACTTAGTTAACTTGAAATAAAAAAGAGGGAATAAAAATGACAATAAGTTGGTTACAAGCTGCAATCCTTGGCTTGTTTGCATGTCTTTGTTCTAACTCATGTATGGCAGGTCAGGCTGTTGGTAACTATACAATTGGACGTCCACTTGTCGGTGGCTTAGTTTGTGGTATTATTTTGGGCAATGTTCCTTTGGGTATTGCTTGTGGTGTTGCTACTCAGTTGGTTTACATCGCTTTAGTAACCCCAGGTGGTACTGTAGCAGCCGATGTTCGTGCTATTTCTTACATCGGTATTCCTTTAGCTATGGTTGCTATTAGTTCACGTGGTTTGAATCCATTTAGTAGTGATGCTGCTAACATGGCTAAGTCATTAGGTACTTTAGTAGGTACTGTGGGTTCAGTATTGTTCTACGCAGTTGCCTTTATGAACTTGATTTGGCAGGCCTTTGGTTGGAAAGATATTGAAAACAACAAATTGAATAGACTTTATGGTGTTGATTTTGGTTGGCCATGGCTTTCACACCTTTGCTTCTCATTCTTGCCAACTATGTTAATGACTCACTTTGGTGCTCAAGCTGTTACTGCTTTACGTAACGCCTTACCAATGGATGGTATCCCAATGAAGACGTTGTTCACTGTTGGTGCTATGCTTCCATGTGTCGGTATTGCTATCTTGCTTCGTCAGATCGTTAATACTTCAGTTGACTTTATTCCATTTTTAGTTGGTTTTACTTTAGCTGCTTCATTACACTTGAACTTAGTTTCAATTACTATTATTTCATTGCTTTTCGCTATGATCTTCTACGAAATTGAAATGTTTGGTGCTAAGAGTGATAATGGTTCATCTGCTTCAACTGTTTCAGCTTCAAGTTCAGATGATGACGATGAAGAAGAGGAGGACATCTAATTATGGATGCAAGTAACGAAAAAAAGATTAGCAAAAAGACATTAAACAAATCTTTTAACTTATGGTTCTGGGGAGCATTAACCTGTTTCTCACAAGAACACATGCAGACATTTGGATATTTAGCTTCAATGTTGCCAATTATCAAGGAGCTTTATCCAGATAAAGACGAACAACAAAAGAATATTCATGCTTATACAGCATTCTTCAATACTAACCCAATGCTTGGTTCTGTCATTATTGGTACGACCGCTTCAATGGAAGAGGCACGTGCTAATGGCAAGGGTATTGATGGCGAAACTATTAACGATATGCGTGCCGGTTTGATGGGACCTATCGCCGGTATCGGTGACTCATTAATCGATGGTACCTTAATTCCTATTTTGCTTGGTTTGGCATTAGGGATGTCACAAAATGGTTCACCAGTCGGTGCGATCTTCTACATTGTTGTTTGGGACCTCATCGCATACTTCGGTCAACGTTTCCTTTACTTCCGTGGTTACAAGTTGGGTGACAAGGCCGTTTCTATCTTAATTGGTAAGCAAGGTAAGGCTATCCGTCACGCCATCTCAATTATCGGTGGTATGGTTGTTGGTGGTGTCTTGGCAAGTTGGGTAAACGTTACTACTTCACTTGAATTAAAAGATGCTACAGGTAAGGTCTTCTTAAACTTACAAAAGCAGTTAGATAGTATCTTCCCAGGTTTATTAACTGTTGTTGTAACTTTGCTTTGCTGGTGGTTAATGGCTAAGAAACATGTATCAGCTATTTGGACCATGATTATCTTAATTGGTGTAGCACTTCTCGGTGTATTAGTTGGTTTCTTCAACCCAGGTTTGAAGTACTAATTTGTAGAAAGGAAGATCCCGAATGACAATTGAGGAAATGCAAAATGGCTATAAAAAAGAAGTAGACTATCAAAAACATATGCTTAGAAACTTAAGCTACTGGTTTCAACTCTTTCTAACTATTAGTGCAGTAGGTTTAGTATTAATCTATTATTTCCACTCTTCAATCTTATTCCTCTTTATCATTGGGATTATTCTGATGGTCGTTGGTGTATTAGGAATGCTGACATTTGGCTACGCCTCTTGGCGAGGACGAAAGAATGTCGATCTAGTCATCAAAGACTATGAAGATAAACTAGCAAAGATCAAAAAGATTAACCAAAATCCAATTGGTACAGAAAAAATAAAATATAGATCAAAATAATTAAATCCATCCTTCTCTAGACGTAAAAACTTCGAAGTTGAAAAAAGTTCAGCTTCGAAGTTTTTCTTTTATCTTCCTTTATAGTGTATAATATTTTACAGTAACTCTAGATGAAAATAGAAAAGAGACTTAAATGGCTGAAAAAAAGACTCCGATGATGGAACAATATTATGAAATTAAAAAGCAATATCCTGATGCTTTTCTTTTTTATCGCGTCGGAGATTTTTATGAATTGTTTGAAGATGATGCGGTAAAGGGTGCACAAATTCTTGAATTAACTTTAACGCATCGTTCTAATAAAACTAAGAATCCTATTCCTATGGCTGGGGTTCCTCATTTAGCTGTGGATACTTATGTGAATACTTTGGTAGAAAAAGGCTATAAAGTTGCACTTTGCGAGCAGCTGGAAGATCCTAAAAAAGCTAAGGGCATGGTAAAACGTGGCATTATTCAACTGGTTACGCCCGGAACCATGATGAATGAAGGCCCTAATGATGCCAAGGATTCTAATTATTTAACTTCTGTAGTGACTACTAAAAGCGGTTTTGGCTTAGCTTATAGTGATTTATCCACGGGTGAAATTTATGCTACGCATTTGAAGAGTTTTGACGCGGTTTCTAATGAGCTTTTGTCTTTAAGAACAAGAGAAGTTGTGTATAATGGTCCGTTAACTGAGCAAAAAAAAGACTTTATGCACAAGGCTAATATTACAGTCTCCAGTCCTACGCCAATTGAAGGTGAACATGCGGAAATTTCTTATGTTGAACAAAATTTAACCAATCATGCGGAAAAAGAAGCAACTAGACAATTAGTGGGCTATTTATTGTCTACGCAAAAGAGAAGCCTGGCTCACTTGCAGATTGCTAAAAGCTACGAAGTCAACCAATATTTGCAGATGTCGCATGTGGTGCAGAACAACTTGGAATTGATCGCCTCTGCAAAAACTGGCAAAAAGATGGGTTCGCTTTTCTGGGTTTTGGACAAAACTCATACCGCGATGGGTGGACGACTACTCAAACAATGGCTGGCGCGTCCGCTTTTAAATGTCGATCAAATCAATCATCGTGAAGAAATGGTTCAAGCTTTGTTTGAGGGCTATTTTACTCGAGAAAATACGATTGATGCGTTAAAAGGCGTTTATGACTTGGAACGATTAACTGGTCGGATTGCTTTTGGCAATGTGAATGCGCGTGAACTATTACAATTGTCGCGTTCGCTGCAAGCCGTCCCTGTGATTTTGGATGCCTTAAATCAATCAGATAGTGAAGTTTTGGAGGATTATGCTAAAGACATTGATCCACTTAAAGGCGTTGCAGAAATGATCTCTACTACTTTAGTTAAGGATCCACCGCTGTTAACAACTGAAGGTGGATTAATTCAACCGGGTGTGGATAAGCAGTTGGACCGCTATCGTGATGCTATGAATAATGGTAAGCAGTGGCTAGCTCAGATGGAAGCAGATGAGCGGCAAAAGACCGGCATTGAAAATCTAAAAGTTGGCTATAACAAAGTTTTTGGTTATTACATTCAAGTTTCTAATGGCAATAAGAGCAAAGTGCCACTTGATCGTTATACTCGTAAACAAACCTTGACTAATGCCGAGCGGTATATCACGCCAGAATTAAAGGAACACGAGAACCTCATTCTTGAAGCTCAAACTCGTTCGACAGATTTGGAATATGATCTATTTGTCAAATTGCGTGAAGAAGTTAAAAAGTATATTCCAGCTTTGCAAAAACTAGGCAATCAATTAGCCGCTCTGGATGTTTACTGCGGCTTTGCGACTGTGGCTGAACAAAATAATTACTGCCGGCCAACTTTCCATACTGATAATCAAGATATTAATGTGGTTAATGGTCGTCACCCCGTTGTGGAAAAAGTCATGACTGCTGGCTCCTATATTCCTAATGACGTCAAAATGGATTCTGCCACTGACATTTTCCTAATTACTGGACCTAACATGTCTGGTAAGAGTACCTATATGAGGCAGATGGCATTAATTGCGATTATGGCGCAGGTAGGTTCATTTGTTCCAGCAGACAGTGCTGATTTACCAATTTTTGATCAGATCTTTACTAGAATTGGAGCTGCTGATGACCTTATTTCTGGTCAAAGTACCTTTATGGTGGAAATGAGTGAAGCTAACGATGCTTTGCAGTACGCGACAAAACGCAGCTTAGTTTTATTTGATGAAATTGGTCGAGGCACAGCAACTTATGATGGGATGGCTTTAGCCGGTGCGATTGTTAAATATTTGCACGATAAGGTTGGCGCCAAGGCCTTGTTTGCGACTCACTATCATGAATTGACTGCTCTTGATGAAACGTTAGATCATTTGAAGAATATTCACGTTGGTGCAACCGAAGAGAATGGCAAGTTGATCTTTTTGCATAAAATTTTGCCAGGACCAGCCGATCAAAGTTATGGTATCCACGTTGCCCAACTTGCTGGTTTGCCACGGGCAGTTTTACGTGAAGCAACAAAATTGCTCAAGCGATTAGAAGCTCAAGGTAGTGAACTTGCTCCAGTTAGTCAACAATTAGACTTGTTTGCAGAACCTGTGGAAAACACTAATGATGAAGAACAAGTACAAAATGACAAACCTGCAATAACCGATGCTGAGCAAGACGTTTTAGATGATATTTCTAATCTTTATTTAGCTGATAAAACACCGCTGCAGATTATGCAGATGGTAGCCGATTGGCAGAAAGACTTAAAGGATGATCACTAATGCCTAAAATTCATGAGTTGTCGGAAAACCTTACCAATCAAATCGCAGCGGGTGAGGTAATCGAGCGTCCTGCTAGCGTAGTCAAAGAATTGGTAGAAAACTCGCTGGATGCAGGTGCCACACGAATTAGAGTTGATTTTATAGATGCTGGTTTAAAACAAATTGTTGTGCAGGATAACGGAACTGGGATTGCCCGTGATCAAGTTGATCTGGCTTTTACACGGCATGCGACTAGTAAAATTAATAATGAGCATGATCTGTTTAAAGTAGCAACCCTGGGTTTCCGTGGTGAAGCTTTAGCTTCAATTTCTGCGGTTAGTCACGTTGAGATCATAACTGCAACCGAAGGCGCCATCGGCGTTCGCGCTACTTTTAGCGGTGGCAATAAAAAGGGGCAAGAAGATTCTGCTGCGCGTCAAGGAACTAAGATTACGGTTAAGGATTTGTTTTTCAATACGCCAGCGCGATTAAAATATTTGCGCAGTCCACGGACGGAAACAATGAAAATTGTGGATATTATTAACCGGCTGTCTTTGGGTTATCCACATGTGTCTTTCACCTTGTCGAATACTGGTAAAGTAATTTTGAGAACGACGGGCAATGGCAACTTGAAACAAACCGTGGCTAACGTTTATGGTCGCCATATCGCGGAAGGCATGGAAGAATTTCAAGCTAAAGATAGTGATTTTAAAATCAATGGTTTAATGTCTAAGCCAAGCTTGACTAGATCGACGCGTAACTTTATTTCGATTTTGCTTAATGGCCGCTACATTAAAAACTTCCAGTTGAATACCGCAATCATGGATGGATATGGTTCAAAATTAGCTGCGCGCCATTATCCAATTGTTGTTTTGGCAATACATGTCGATCCTTTGCTTGTTGATGTTAATGTGCATCCCACTAAGCAAGAAGTACGTTTATCTAAGGAAAAAGAATTAAGCCGCTTAATCACAAGTGCAATTAGTAATGCACTTGTGGAAAAAGTCGAGCAAACTAGTGCTTTCTCTAATTTACACAATCAGCGTGATACGCTTGTGGATCAATTGGAATTTAATTTAAACCAAGATGTGGTGAATACTACGCGTTCAAAAGAGCCAGAAGTACATGAAGAAGAATCGGTTTTTTCTGCTCCTAAAAAGGATGCGACTGAAGAAAAACAAACTAGTTCTGGTTACGTTAATTTAAATATTCCACGTGAAGATGATAAATATATCATCACCAAAACCTGGGATAAAAATGTTGCGCTCCAGCAGACCTTAACGCCATTTAGTTCAAATCAGAATAATCAGGAAGTCATCTCTAGTGGGGATGAAACTCTAGCCAATAATTTACCACGTCTGGCTTATATAGGGCAGACCGATACTTACCTGATTTCAGAAAATAATGGCGATCTTTTTCTAGTTGATCAGGTGGCTGCACGCAGAAGATTGAAATTTGAGCAAATTTTTAAAATGATTGCGGCTAAAAAGATTGTTCAGCAGGGATTACTGACACCAATTGTTTTAGAGTTTGGTAATCTTGATTTTTTACAGATTAAAGATAGAATTGAGCAAATTAAGACATTAGGAATTCACTTAGAGGAGTTTGGTCAAAATAGTTTTATTGTGCGGTCATATCCTACTTGGATTCATAATAATATTGAAGAATCAATTCGGCAGATTTTAGATAGTTACTTAAATCTTGATAAAGGAAAGTCAAATAGCCTATTTAAACGGGTTGCTGCATTGCAAGCTAAGCGTGAAATTAAAGGTAAAATTAAGTTATCTGCCGCTGAGGGTAAGCAGATTTTGCTTGATTTGCGTAAAACAACGGATCCATATCACGATGCTGATGGACGTATTGTTTTGATTCGAATGAGTCAAAATGAATTAAGAAAAATGTTTA
Source organism: Lactobacillus kefiranofaciens (assembly GCF_900103655.1). GTDB lineage: Bacteria > Bacillota > Bacilli > Lactobacillales > Lactobacillaceae > Lactobacillus > Lactobacillus kefiranofaciens. The sequence goes on along the minus strand of NZ_FMXC01000002.1, from coordinate 27,918 downwards.
AGAGGAATGAATAAATGTATGAATATTTTGATGGCATAATTACTGTAGTTGCGCCAAGTTATGTCGTGGTTGATGTAGGTGGTGTTGGCTATAAAGTTTACAGCCCGACGCCATTTGCTTATACGCAAGGACAAAAGGCCAAGGTTTTTATTGAGCAAGTTGTACGTGATACTGGAATTACGCTATATGGTTTTCAAAGCCAAGATGATAAAGGCTTGTTTCTTAAATTGCTTAGTGTCAGCGGCATTGGACCTAAAAGCGCGTTGGCGATTATGGCAGCGGAAGACAGTGATTCGTTAGCTGAGGCAATTGAACAAGGTGAAGTAAAGTACTTAACCCGTTTTCCTGGCGTGGGCAAAAAAACAGCTTCTCAGATTGTACTCGATCTCAAAGGCAAGCTAGGCGATTATGTTGCGCGGCTGGATAGAACAGATGATGGCGAAGATGTGCCACCAGCCTTAAATGATGCGTTATTAGCCCTAATTGCGCTAGGTTATACCCAAAAAGAGGTCGACCGGATTACGCCAAAATTAGAAAAATTTGATGCAGATACGGCTGATCAATATATTAAAAAAGGCTTGGCATTACTGCTTAAAAAGTAGAACTTGGTATAATGGTAAGGCTTGATTAACATAAGGAAGTGAAAGTAGTGGCAGAAAATGAAGATGCAGTAACTTCAGGCAATATTGAAAATCCTGAAGAAGAAGAGATGGAGCTTTCTTTACGTCCGCAAACCTTAAATCAGTATTTAGGGCAAGAGCGAGTTAAAAAGGAAATGTCGATCTATATTAAAGCGGCTAAGCAGCGTGATGAAGCGTTAGACCACGTACTTTTATATGGTCCGCCTGGATTAGGTAAGACGACCTTGGCTTTTGTAATTGCTAATGAGCTGGGCGTGCACTTAAAGAGTACGAGTGGTCCGGCAATCGAAAAGACAGGGGACTTGGTTGCCCTTTTATCAGACCTTGATCCCGGTGATGTGCTATTTATCGATGAAATTCATCGCTTGGCTAAACCAGTTGAAGAAGTGCTTTATTCGGCAATGGAAGACTACTATATTGATATCGTAATTGGTGAAGGACAGACGACGCATGCTGTGCACGTGCCACTTCCACCGTTTACTTTGATTGGTGCAACGACTTTAGCGGGACAATTATCTGCTCCTTTGCGTGATCGATTTGGCATTGTGGAGCACATGCAATATTACACGGTTGATGAGCTAGAAAAGATTGTGCTTCGTTCCAGTGATGTGTTCCATACTTCGATTGCACCGGAAGCGGCCCACGAATTAGCTCGTAGATCGCGGGGGACGCCGCGGGTTGCTAACCGTTTACTAAAACGGGTGCGTGACTTTGCTGAAGTTAAGGGTGAACAAACGATTTCTTGGGCGACGACGGAACATGCTTTAAAGCAGTTGCAAGTTGACGATGAAGGACTGGATCAGACTGACCGTAAGCTGCTGCGGACAATGATTGAAGGCTATAATGGTGGTCCAGTTGGCATTCGGACCTTAGCTGCTAATATTGGGGAAGATCGAGAAACGATTGAATCTCTATATGAGCCATATTTATTGCAGCATGGTTTTATTTTATTGACGCCGCGCGGTCGCATGGTGACTGATAAGGCATATTTACGACTTGGTTTGCCTATTCCAGGTGATAAATAGTATATTTTTCTGTATAATAGTAATATTAATTACACAATAATTTTATGAGGTGAAAAATTTGAATACTTTATTTTTAGCAAATGCTGGTGGCGCTGCTGGCGGCAATATGATGATGATCATTTTATTTATTATTTTGATCGGTTTTACTTACTTTGGTATGATTCGTCCGCAAAAGAAGCAGCAACAAAAGAGAATGCAAATGATGGACAAGTTGAAGAAGGGTGACGAAGTAGTCTTAGTTGATGGTTTGCACGCCAAGGTTGATAAGATTAACGGAGATCATACTATCGTGGTTGACGCTGATGGCATTTACTTAACCTTCGAAAGAATGGCTGTCCGTCGTATTATTCCAGCTGCTGCTCCTGCAGAGCCTGCAAAGACTGAAGAAAAGCCAGCTGACAAGGCAGAAGATGCTAAGACTGATAAGTCAGATGAAAAGGAAAAAATTAAGCCAGCTCCAGCTGATGAACTTAAGTCAACTTCTACTGAAGAAAACAAAGAAGATAAGTAATTAAAACTTCGAAATTAACAAAAGCGGCAAATGTGACGCTTTTGTTTTGCCTTAAAACTGCTTGTTGTAAAATAGAAATGATTAAGTTAACAAGTTACAGAAAAGGATTTAGCTATGAAAAATATTCCTGTTGTGATGATTATTTTTGGTGGTAGTGGTGACTTAGCTCACCGCAAACTCTATCCGGCTTTGTTTAATCTTTATGAACAAGGTTTGATTCATGATAATTTTGCCGTTATTGGTACTGCGCGCAGGCCATGGTCACATGAATATTTGCGTGAACAGGTCAGTGATGCAGTTCATGAGACGCATGATACAGTTGACGAAAATGATTTAAAAGAATTCGCTAGTCATTTTTATTACCAATCTCACGATGTTACTAACGTTGAACACTATGAAACTCTTAAAAAGTTGGCTCAAGATTTAGATGATCGTTATTGTGCTCGTGGCAATCGGTTATTCTACATGGCAATGGCTCCAAGATTTTTCGGCACGATTGCTACACACATTAATGATCAGCATTTGACTGGCAGCGGCTTTAATAGAATTGTAGTGGAAAAGCCATTTGGTCATGATCTGGCTTCAGCTGAAAAACTTAATAAGGAAATTACTGCATCCTTTGATGAAGACGATATCTTCAGAATTGATCACTACTTAGGTAAAGAAATGGTGCAAAACATCATGCCAATGCGCTTTACCAACCCACTCATCAAGAATATTTGGTCAGGTGACTACATTAAAAATATTCAGGTAACTTTGGCTGAACGTTTAGGTGTAGAAGCCCGCGGCGGCTACTATGATACTTCTGGTGCTTTGCGCGACATGGTCCAAAACCATATCTTCCAGATTATTACTTTGCTTGCGATGCCGGAACCTAAAGATTTAGATTCTGCTAGCGTGCACCAAGCTAAGCAAGATTTGCTAGCCAGCATGATTATTCCAACGCCCGAAGATGTCAAAAAGGACTTTGTGCGTGGCAAATATTTGGGTAGTGACACCACTTTTGCTTACAAGCAAGAACCGAATGTTGATCCAAATTCGAATACCGAAACTTTTGTGGCCGGTAAAGTTAAATTTGCTAAGGGACCAGTAGCTGGTGTACCAATTTACTTCAGAACTGGTAAAGAGCTTAGAGAAAAAAAGAATCGGATCGATATTGTGCTCAAGCATATCAACAATCTATATGGTCAAGCTCATTCCAACAATATTACTATCGAAATTGATCCAGAGAGTAAGATCTACATTACCATCAATGGCAAGAGAATTGATCAACCGGGGATTCGCCGTGAAAATTTAACCTATGCTTTTTCTAAAGCAGAAATGGTTAAAGTGCCAGATGGCTACGAGAGATTATTGCATGATGTTTTTGTCAATGATTCGACCAACTTCACTCATTGGAGCGAATTGAAGCGCTACTGGGAATTCATTGATGCCATTGAAGATGCATGGCAAAAAGAAAATGAAGTGGGCAAGCCAAAGGTTGTCCAATATCTGCCATACAGAATGGGACCAAAAGAGGCTAATAACATCTTTGAATCCCTAACTGAACATTGGATTTATGAGTAAAGAAAATCTATTACCGCAAAATGACATCCATCGTCGGATTATTCATCTAGACATGGATGCTTTTTACGCTTCTGTAGAAACGCGAGATCATCCGGAATTAAAAAATAAAGCATTAGTAGTAGGGCAAGATCCACGGCATAATGGTGGCCACGGCGTAGTAGCAACTTGTAATTATCATGCTAGAAAATATGGCGTTCATTCAGCGATGCCAGCAATTCAGGCAGTTCACTTGGTGCCGGAAGAAGAATTAGTTTTTATTCGCCCTAATTTTGAAAAATATCATCGGGTATCTGCGCAAGTTCACAGTTTTATGCATGAGATTACGGATTTAGTAGAATCTGTTGCTTTAGACGAAGCTTATTTGGATGTCACTCATAATAAAATAGGACAGGAATCGTCGGTTCAGCTAGCCTTAGATTTGCAAAAGAAAATTAAAAGCAAATTAGGCTTGAATTCTTCATTTGGGGTTTCATATAATAAATTCTTGGCCAAAATGGGCTCAGAATATGCCAAGCCGTTTGGTAGAACTGTGATTTTACCTGATGAAGCCTTGAATTTTTTAGGGATGCAAAAGATTGCCAAGTTTCCTGGGATTGGACCAAAAACGCAGGAAGAATTGCACAAGATGGATGTTTATACTGGCGGGGATTTACGGCAGGTTCCAGTGTTTGTTTTGCTTAAAAAATTTAAGAAAATGGGCTACATTATTGCTCAACATGCGCATGGGATTGACTTGCGGCCGGTAGTGGCAGATTCCGATGCTAATCGTAAATCGATCGGAATGGAGCGTACCTATGAGCCGGCCATCTATAATCGCGATGAAGCATTGACCAAGATGCGCAACTACTGTGAATATTTAGAAAAAGAACTAAAGAAGCGCGGTTTTCACGCTGGGACGGTAGTTATTAAAGTGCGCAACAACAATTTTGAGACGGTAACCAAACGCAGAAAACTAAAGCATCCTTCTGATAGTTGCTTTGAATTTTTTGATGTTGCCAAGGATTTGTTTGACAGCGTCCATGGCTTTTTAGAAGATGGTATTCGTTTATTAGGCGTGACCGTAACTGATTTTGAAAAAAATAATTATCAACCGATCAAATTGTTCGAGTAAAAAATAAAATGTTTTTCTGTTAAACTAGATACAGATATTTTTAGAAGACGAGGAATAAAAAATGAGTAGTTTTGACGACATTTATGAAAAAATCTTACAATACCCAACAATTATCTTGCACCGTCACACTAGTCCAGACCCAGATGCAATTGGTTCACAAGCGGGCTTGGCTCGTGCATTGATGGAAAAATTCCCAGACAAGCGTGTTCTTTGTGCTGGTGAAAATGACGAAGGGGACTTAGCTTGGATTAATCATATGGACCAAGTTAAGGCGGAAGATTACAAGGGCGCATTGGTAATCACTACTGATACAGCTAATACGCCAAGAATTTCCAACAAGCTTTATGACCAAGGCGACTTTTTAATTAAGATCGACCACCACCCAGATGTTGATCCATACGCAGACATGAGCTATGTCGATCCAGATGCTCCTGCAGCTAGTCAAATTATTGTCGACTTCTTGAATGAAGAAGGCTTCAAGATTACCAAAGAAATTGCCTATCCACTTTATGCAGGTATCGTGGGTGATACTGGTCGTTTCATGTATCCAGAAACTTCAGAACACACCTTTAAGGTAGCAGCCCAACTTGCCGCAACTGGAATCGATATTACCGAAATTGCGAGAAACATTGCCGATGTAACCTTTGATGAAGCTAAGTTGCAAGCAATGGCCATGGATAAGATGGAAATTAACCCAGTTGGTGCAGCTTACACTATTTTGATGCAAAGCGATTTAAAGAAGCTTGGTTTAACTGATGATCAAGCTAATGTGGCCGTTTCAACACCAGGCCGCATTGAAGATGTTCTTGCTTGGAACGTCTTTGTAGAAAAGCCGGATGGCACTTTCCGGGTACATTACCGTTCAAAGGGTCCAGTTATTAACGAATTAGCTGCTAAGCATGATGGTGGTGGCCACGCTTTAGCTAGTGGTGCCAACGCTAAGGACATGGGCGAAGTAAAGCAAGTCTTTGCCGAAGTTGTCGAAGTAACTAAGAAATATAAGGAAGATCATGAATAATATTTTTGAAGATTCTAAAATTAAACCAGCTATTCAAATTGGCTTAAAGAAGATTCATTTTGAAAAGCCGACTAAGGTGCAGGAAAAAGTTATCCCTGCGATGCTATCTGACTTAAGCGTAATTGTTCAAGCCGCAACTGGATCAGGCAAGACGCATGCTTACTTAGTGCCAATTTTTAATGAAATTGAAGAAGACGCACATTATGTGCAAGCTATCGTCACTTTGCCTAGTCGTGAATTGGCAGATCAATTGTACCAAGTAGCTCGTCAGTTGAGAGACGCTTCAGGGATGCATTTTTCAATTGCGCACCTTGCTGGTGGGACTGACCGCGAACGTCAACTTGAAAAGTATGAAAATAATACGCCGCAATTAGTAATTGCCACTCCAGGTCGTTTGCTCGATTTTGTGGAGAAAAAAGTTTTCGCTGTTGACCAAGTGAAGACTTTGATCATCGATGAAGCTGATATGACCTTAGATATGGGCTTTTTGGCAGATATTGACAAGGTCGCTGCTAAGTTGCCTAAAGACGTGCAAATTGCTGCCTTTTCAGCAACCATCCCAGTGAAGTTGTCTAACTTCCTGCGTAAGTACATGACTCATTCGGATCAAATCGTCATTGATAATCCGACTGTGATTGCACCTACGATTAAAAATGACTTGCTTGATATTGGTTCTAAGAATCGTAAGAGCGTTTTGTATAAGCTGTTAACGATGGGACAACCATATTTAGCTTTGGTTTTTGCCAATACTAAGCAAACTGTCGATGAATTGACCAGATACTTGCAAGATCAAGGATTAAAGGTAGCTAAGATTCATGGCGGGGTAACTGAACGAGAAAGAAAACGTACTTTGCGTCAAGTTGAACAAGGACAATTTCAATATGTTGTTGCCTCCGACTTAGCAGCACGTGGTCTTGATATTGATGGCGTTAGTTTAGTTATTAACTATGAAATTCCACGTGATATCGAGTTTGTCATTCATCGGATTGGTCGTACTGGCCGTAATGGCTTATCAGGTCATGCAATTACTTTAATTCGTGAAGAAGAAATGAACCGGATTGAAGACTTGGAAAAGATGGGTGTTCATTTCGACTTTGTTGAAATGAAGAATGGTGAATTAGTACCGCGTAAGCATTACCGCAGTCGTGAGAATCGTCAAGGTAAGAATCGCAAGCTTGATACTAAGTTAGTTGGTTACGTTAAAAAGGAAAAGAGAAAACGTAAGCCTGGCTACAAGAAGAAGATTAAGCGAGCAATTCAAGAAGATAATCGTCAGAAACGTAAGCTTGAACAATGTCATGAAATTAGAAAAGCTAAGCGTTTAAGAAAACGCAAGCGTGAACAAGGACGTTGACACACGTTAATTTTGTAGTACAATTATTCTCAGCTTAAGATATGTTGCTTGATTAATTATTTCCAAGAGAGAGCCAGTTAGATGAGAAGGCTTAATAATGATTAAGGAATGCTCCTTTAAGTTTTTAAATTAAGAATATCAAGAGGTAACAAACACTGTTGCAATCAAGGTGGTACCGCGCGCGGAGCGTCCTTGAGTAAGCAATGGTGTTTTTTATTTGTTTTTAGGGAGAAATTTTAATGAAGAAACTAAATAGTTCAGAGTTTCGCCAAATGTTCTTAGACTTCTTCAAAGAACATGGCCACATGGTTTTACCAAGTGCATCACTGATTCCACAAGATGACCCAACTCTTTTGTGGATTAACTCCGGTGTTGCAACAATGAAGAAATACTTCGATGGTTCAGTTGTACCAAAGAATCACAGAATTACTTCTTCACAAAAGTCAATCAGAACTAACGATATCGAAAATGTTGGTAAGACTGCTCGTCACCAAACTTTCTTTGAAATGCTGGGTAACTTCTCAGTAGGTGATTACTTCAGAGATCAAGCTATTCCTTGGGCTTGGGAATTCTTAACCAGTCCTAAGTGGCTCGATTTACCTAAAGACAAGCTTTACTGTACCGTTTATCCAAAGGATACTGATTCATTTAACGTTTGGGTAAAGGCAGGGATGCCAGCAGACCACATTGTTAAATTGGAAGACAACTTCTGGGATATTGGTGAAGGTCCATGTGGTCCTGATACTGAAATCTTCTATGACCGTGGTCAAGAAAACAACGACGTTGCTGAAGACGACCCAGAAAACTTCCCTGGTGGTGAAAACGCTCGTTACCTTGAAATTTGGAACATCGTTTTATCACAATTCAACCACTTGCCAAATGGTAAGTATGTTGATCAACCACACAAGAACATCGATACTGGTATGGGGCTTGAACGTGTGCTTTCAATTTTGCAAGATGCACCAACCAACTTCGAAACTGACTTGTTCTTGCCAATCATTCATGCTACTGAAGAAATGACTCCAGGCAAGAAGTACGGCGTTAACAAGGAAGACACTACTGCCTTTAAGATTATTGCCGACCACGTTCGTGCCGTAAGTTTTGCGATTGCTGACGGTGCCTTTCCTTCAAACTCCGGTCGTGGATACGTATTGCGTCGTTTGATCCGTCGTGCTGATTTGAATGGTCAACGTTTAGGCATCAAGGGAGCATTCCTTTACAAGTTGGTACCAGTTGTTGGTAAGATTATGCAAAGCCACTACCCAGAGGTAATGGACCAACGCAGCTTTATCGAAAAGGTAATCAAGAACGAAGAAGAAAGATTCCAATCAACTTTGGCTACTGGTTTGACTTTGCTTGATGACTTAATCGACAAGGCTAAGAAGTCACCTGACAAGACTATTTCAGGTAAAGATGCCTTCAAGATGTTTGATACCTATGGCTTCCCGTATGAATTAACCTTTGAATCAGCTCAAGATGCTGGTCTTAAGGTTGACAAGAAGGGCTTTGACGCTGAAATGAAGGCCCAAAAGGAACGTGCACGTAAAGCTCGTGGCGATTTGCAATCAATGGGTCGTCAAGACGTAACCTTGATGAACATTAGAGACAAGTCAGAATTTGAATATGGCGTTTACGAAGGACCTCATGCTAAGTTAGTTGACATCGTTGTTGATGATAAGTTAGTTGACAAGGCTGACGGTGAACACGCAACCTTAGTCTTTGACAAGACCCCATTTTACGCAGAACGTGGTGGTCAAGTTGCCGATCACGGTAATATTTACAACCAAGATGGCGATTTGGTAGCTAAGGTTACTGATGTTCAACACGCACCAAACGATCAAAACTTACACTTTGTTGACCTGATTTTGCCAGTAGAAAAGGGTCAAGAATACGTATTAAAGATCGACAAGGAACGTCGGGAAGGCTTACGTCACTCTCATTCTGCTACTCACCTTCTTCACGCAGCACTTCGTCAAGTATTAGGTGAACATACTCACCAAGCTGGTTCATTAGTTGATCCTGATTACTTGAGATTTGACTTCACTGCCATGGAACCAATGACTCCACGTGAAATTAAGTCAGTTGAAGAATTAGTCAACCAAAAGATTTGGGAAGCTATTCAAGTTAAGACTACTATCACTACCCCTGAAGAGGGTGAAAAGATGGGTGCCTTGGCATTATTTGATGGCAAGTATGGCGACAAGGTTCGTGTTGTTCAAATGGGCGACTTCTCCAGTGAATTCTGTGGTGGTACTCACTGTTCCAACACTAACCAAATCGGTATCTTCAAGATTACTTCAGAATCAGCTGTTGGTGCCGGCATGCGTAGAATCGAAGCCGTAACTTCAAAGAAGGCTTACGAATACTTAGCAGAACGTTCAAGCTTGCTTGATGATATTCAAGAAGACGTTAAGGCAACTAAGCCAGACAACATTATCGAAAAGATCGATTCAATCGAAAGCGATCTTCATGACAGTCAAAAGCAAGTTGAAGCTTTGAACAAGCAAATCAACCAAGCTAAGGCTGGCAAGATCTTTGATGATGTCAAATCAGTTGGTGACTTAACTGTCATTGCTACGATTGCTGACGTTAACAACATGAATGACTTGCGTGAACTTGCTGATAACTGGAAGAGCGGCAACAAGTCAGATGTTTTGGTATTAGCTGCTAATAACGATGGCAAGGCCAACATGATCATTAGCTTGAATAAGAAGGCCTTGGATAAAGGTCTTAAGGCTGGCGACTTGATCAAGAAGGCTGCCCCAATCTTTGGCGGTGGCGGCGGTGGTCGTCCTAACATGGCTCAAGCCGGTGGTAAGAAACCAGAAGGTTTGAACGATGCCATTAAAGCCGTAATTGACGAAATTTCTAAGAACTAAAATTAATTAATTGTGTTTAAGCTTTTTTTCAAGTAAAATTGTTGACAGGAGGAATAATTATGAGTTCGCTAGATAAGACGATGCATTTTGACTTTAACCAGAATAAAGGAAAAAATGTTTATGATACTCTGCAAGATGTTTACAATGCGCTTGAAGAAAAGGGCTATAATCCTGTCAACCAGATTGTAGGTTACTTACTTTCTGGCGATCCTGCTTATATTCCACGGCATAATGATGCCCGTAATTTGATTCTTAAGCACGAACGTGATGAAATTATCGAAGAACTTGTTAAGAGTTATCTTGGTAAGAATAAATAATGCGCTTATTAGGTTTAGATGTAGGTTCTAAAACTGTGGGAGTAGCCGTTAGCGATGAGCTGGGGATTACTGCGCAAAAATTAGAAACTATTAAGATCGATGAAACCAAATATAATTTTGGTATGCGTCCATTAAAGAACTTGGTTAGAAAATACGATATTGATGGCTTTGTATTAGGCTTACCTAAAAATATGGATGGCAGCTCAGGTGGTTCGGTTGCCCGTAGCAAAGCTTATGGCAAGAGGCTTGAAGAAAAATTTGGGTTACCGGTGTATTATTCTGATGAAAGATTAACCACGGTTGAATCACAACGCGTGCTCGTAGAGGACGCGGGTATTCATGACCGTAAAAAGCGTAAGCAAGTAATCGATCAAATGGCGGCGGTGCTCATCTTGCAAAATTATTTAGATTTACACCGAAAGGATTAAAATGGCAGCACAAGTTAATGGTGACGATGAAGATCGTCAAATTACCTTGATCGATGATCAAGGCAATGAAGAACTGTATGAAGTATTATTTACTTTTCATTCAGAAGATTATGACAAATCTTACGTGCTTCTTTATCCAGCAGCTGTTGGCGATGATGAAGATATTGAAGTACAAGCTTTTAATTACGATGCAGATGATGCAGGAGATGTAACTAGTAGCGACTTGCATGAGATTGAATCTGATGATGAGTGGGACATGGTTCAAGGAGTGCTTAATACATTTTTGAACGATGACCGTTTAAGTGGTAAATAAAAAAGGGACTGGCTGTGGCTGGTCCTTTTTGTTAGTTTTAGAAACAAAAAAGTTATGAATAATAAAATCTTAAAAATCTTAGAATTTGGCGAGATTACTAAGCGATTAAGTAGTTTAGCCATTACTGCTCCAGCTAAACAAAGAGCAGAACAATTAATTCCTAGTGGGGATTTTGATCAGGTTCAAACGGCATTAAGGCAAACTCTAGCCTTGGCTAATTTAATGAGAATTAAAGGACAGCTTCCTTTAACTGACTTTCAAGATGTTAAGCCAAGTACTAAGCGGTTAAGCGTTAAGGCTAATTTAAATGCTCAAGAATTAGGTAATTTGCTTTTAGTTTTAAGCTTAGCCAATGAAATTAATGAATTTTTAGAAGATCTTGATGATGAGAAAATTGATTTAACGGCAATTGAACCAATTTTAGACCAGTTGGATGTACCTGATATTCTGTTTAAAGAATTAGAGAAATCACTTGATTACGATGGTGAAGTGTTAGATACAGCTTCCAATACTTTGGCTCGTTTGCGGCATGATATTCGCAGCAATGAAGAAGATATAAAAAACCGTATGGCTGCTTATACTAAAGGAAATAGCAGCAAATACTTGTCTGAACAAATCGTAACGATTCGTGATGATCGCTACGTTATTCCAGTTAAGCAGGAATACCGAGGCAAATTTGGCGGGGTAGTTCATGATCAAAGTGCGAGTGGACAAACGCTGTTCGTTGAACCTGAAGCGGTTTTAAATTTAAACAACCGACAGCAAAATTTAATTGCTCAAGAAAAGCAAGAAATTCGCAATGTGTTAAAACACTTGTCTAATTTAGCTAGAGAGGATATTACTGGCTTAAATAAGATTGCTGCTAGTTTAACTGAGTTAGACTTTTTGCAAGCTAAAGCTAAGTTAGCTAAGGCGATGAAGGCTAGCGAACCAAGGCTAACGAAAGATCATTCTTTGAATTTGCGTAATGCACGTCATCCATTAATTGATCCAGAAAAAGTGGTGCCGAATGATATTCGCTTAGGCGGCGATTTTGATACCATGCTGATTACTGGTCCTAATACTGGTGGTAAGACAATTACGTTAAAGACTGCGGGAATTATTCAACTAATGGCACAGTCAGGTTTGTTCATTCCAGCTGAAGAAGGTAGTCAAGTAGGCGTGTTTAAACAGGTTTATGCTGATATCGGGGATGAACAATCAATTGAACAATCTTTGAGTACTTTCTCGTCGCACATTAATGATATTATTGCCATTATGAAAAATGTAAACCAGGAAACTCTGGTCTTGATTGATGAAATTGGTGCTGGTACTGATCCTGAAGAGGGTGCTAGTTTGGCAATTAGTATCCTAGACTTTTTGCGTAAAAAAGATGCTAAGATCATGGTGACTACGCACTACCCTGAATTAAAATTATATGGTTATAATCGACCACGAACAACCAATGCTTCGATGGAGTTTGATTTAAAGACTTTGTCTCCGACTTACCGTTTACAAATTGGTATTCCGGGTCACAGTAATGCCTTTGCAATTGCGCGGCGGTTAGGGATGCGTGAAGATGTCGTTAAAAACGCGCAGAACTTAATGTCAGATGAAGATTCCGATATTAATAAGATGATTGCGAAGCTGAATGCACAGACTAAGGCGGCTACGACTGACCGTAATCATTTGGAGACTAGCTTAGATCGCAGTCAAAAGTTAGAGCAAAAATTGCAGCAAGCACTTGATTGGTATAATCAACGAGTACAAAAGCAGTTAGATTTTGCGCAAGAGCGAGCTAATGAAATTGTAGCTAAGCGTCGTAAAAAAGCTGATGAAATTATTGCTCGGCTTGAAAAGCAAAAGGGCGTAAAAGAAAACGAGATTATTGATGCTAAGGGTGAACTTAATAGCTTAGAGCGTCAGGCTGATAATTTAGCTCATAATAAGGTCCTACAACGTGAAAAACGTAGACATCATGTAAGTGTAGGCAATCAGGTTAAAGTCCTCTCATATGGACAGACAGGGACGGTTACTAAGAAATTGTCTGAGCATGAATATGAAGTTCAAATGGGTATTATTAAGGCTAAAGTTAGTGATCGTGATATTGAACGAGTTGATTCAGGCAATACGCAACCTAAGAAGCATACAGTCAGAGCAACTAGTGCTATTAGAAGAAGCACTGCTCATAGTGAACTAGATTTGCGTGGTCAGCGTTATGATGAGGCAATGACTAACCTTGATCGTTATATTGACTCTGTTTTATTAGCTGGATTAGATACGGTAACGATCATTCATGGCATCGGAACAGGTGCCATTAGAAAAGGTGTTTGGCAATATTTACGCAGCAGCAATCATGTTAAGGCCTTTAATTACGCTCCTGCTAATGAAGGCGGTAATGGTGCAACAATTGTCCAATTAAAGTAAGCAACCTACTTGCAAAAAGTAAGTAAACCACATATACTAATAATACAAAGTTTGATAAAAATAATTTTGAGAGGTATTTAAATATGGTTGATGCAATTAATGAACAAAATTTTGCGGAAGAAACAGATAATGGCGTAGCTTTGATTGACTTCTGGGCAACTTGGTGTGGCCCATGCAAAATGCAATCACCAGTAATTGATCAATTGTCAGAAGAGCGTCAAGATGTTAACTTCTACAAGATCGATGTTGACCAAAACCAAGATCTAGCTAAGAACTTAGGTATTATGGCTATTCCAACTTTGATTGTTAAAAAAGATGGCAACATTGTTGATCGAATTACTGGCTACACTCCTAAGGAGAAGTTAAACCAAATTTTGGATCAATACGCTAATTAATTATTGGGAATATAAAAAGGGCCTGAGACGTTTGTCTCAAGCCTTTTACTTTGCTTCTTTTTCTTTAAGCAGGTCACGAATTTCTTTTAGATATTCTACTTCAGTTGGTGCGGCTGGAGCTTTTTCTTTTCTAGTGAACTTGTTAACGACCTTTACGATTAGAAAAACTACAAAGGCAATAATTAAGAAATTAATCACTGAATTTAAGAAACTGCCATATTTAAAGTTCGCGTCACCCACTTTAAGCGTAAGATCTGATAGATCAATTTTACCCACAAAAAGTCCGATTAATGGATTGATTAAATTCTTAACGAGGGATTGGACGGTTGCAGTAAAAGTCACACCGATAATTACACCAACGGCTAAATCAATTACGTTTCCTCGTGCAATAAATTGTTTAAATTCTTTCAGCATTTTATTACTCCTATATCTAAGTTTAAATTAACAGTTTTATTCAAAGTATACATAGATAAAGAATTATAGTCTATCTAAAAAACTATGCTTTAGCCAAAACGAGCGATAATTTGTACTTTTTTTGCTTTATCTAGAATATGAATTTCACTTTCGGTAGTTCTGCCGGTAGATTTTTGTACTGCTTCGGCAATCATGCCGCTTTCTAGTGAGAATTCTTTACTGTCGCTATTTAAACGATCTTCCACGTTTTGTCCGCTGATCTCGAAGGTAGTAGAGGAGCGGCGTTCTTTGACCTTCTCTAGTTGACCAAATTGAGCCATATTGAAGAATTCTACTAAATCATCCAAATCAGCCAAATCGTAGTGACGTGCAATCCGCTTACCTGCCCAATAAAGGATAGTAGCATTGTCATCACCTAAGATAGTCGGTAAAAGAAAATCGCGATAAAGTTGATTAATAAAATATACATGTTCGTTAGAGTGTTCTGTGTTTTCTGTCATAAACTTGTTCATCCCTTTTATTCTTTTTTATTTTACCGTAAACTAGTAGGAGTAGAAAATAAATTTTTTCTTAATAAGAGGTTTTTATCATGGATAATCGTCCGATTGGACTACTAGATTCAGGTGTTGGCGGCCTGTCTGTTGCTAAAAAAGTAATTCAAAAATTGCCTAACGAATCTACTGTTTTTATTGGGGACAATGCCCATATGCCATATGGTGATCGTACTAGGGAAGAAGTAATTGAGTTAACGCGTAAGTCAGTGAAGTTTTTGCTTAGTAAAAATGTTAAACTGATTATTTTTGCCTGCAATACGGCGACGGCTGCGGCAATGAGCACCATTCAAACAGAGGTTGAACCGCAAATTATTGGCGTCATTCAATCGGGTGCACTTGATGCTGCTAGAAAAACTAATAATAAAAAAGTTGCGGTAGTAGCTACTAACGTGACCATTAATTCTCATGCTTATGCTAAGGAAATTCACTTTAGAGATCCAGAGATTCAGGTAACTGAATTAGCTGCGTCTAAGTTAGCACCGCTGGTTGAAGCTCGAAAAGACCATGCGACTAACTTGAAAGTGGTAAAAGAAAGTTTGACTCCTTTAAAAGAAAAAGATTTTGATACTTTGGTTTTGGGATGTACGCATTATCCATTGATTCAAAGAGAATTTGAAGAAGCAATTGATAATCCGAATGTGACTATTTTGGATCCAGCTGATCAAGTAGCGCAATATACTTTCAATGTAATGAGCCGTGATGGATTATTTAGCACAAGTGATCATCAAGCCAGCCATGAATATTACACTACTGGCAATGTCGATAATTTTGATAAGTTAGCTCGTTCATTTATGGCTAACGATACTTTAACTTCCAAGCACGTGGATACGGAGAACGAATAATGGTAAAAGAAATTTTATTTGCGACGGGTAATCAAGGCAAAGCTAAGGAATTAAAAGAGGCTTTTAAGGTAGCCGGCGTTGATGTTGAGATCAAGACTAACGCGGATTTAGACAATCCACCGCATCCAATTGAGAGTGGCCATACTTTTGAAGCAAATGCCAAGATCAAGGCACATGAGTTAGCTGATTTTAGTAAATTGCCTACCATTGCGGATGATTCAGGTTTAATGGTTGACGCCTTAGACGGTGAACCTGGCGTTAGAAGTGCGCGCTATGCAGGTGAGGCTCATAATGACGCCAAAAATAATGCTAAGTTGTTGGCTAATTTAGGCGGTGTGCCGGAAGAAAAAAGAACAGCCAAGTTCTGGACCACGATTGTTGTTTCTATGCCAGGCGAATTTGATAAAGACTTAGTGGTTTCTGGTACTTGTGCAGGTCGAATTTTGGCTGCACCACCAGAAGGTGAGGATGGCTTTGGCTATGATCCGTTGTTCTTTATTCCAGATAAAGGCAAGACCTTTGCGCAGATGACAACGGATGAGAAAAATGAAATCTCACATCGCGGCAATGCAATTCGTGAATTGTTAAAACAATTGCCAGATTGGTTAAAACAATTTGATTAATGAAAAAGTGCTCAGGAACTAATATCCTAAGCACTTTTCTTATGCACTGGTTTTAATTGTACTGGCAGTTGCCGCAAATTTAATGTCATTTTTTTTAAAAGCCTGAATATATTGGCTCAAATAAGCATTTCTTACGACTGATTGCTGATCCGGTTTGACCTTAAAATAAACGCCATAGGTAATTGTTTGTCCATTTTGTCCGGTGACGCCAATAATTGACGGACCAGAAGAGATGGACTTTTTAGGTGGCTTGATTGAACCGTTGACTTCTTTGATAATTTGTTCGATTTTTTCAAAGTCATTATCTGCATCTAGCTCTAAGTTAATGGTCAACCCGATTGCGTTATGAGCCAGATTTTGCACAATTGTGATGTTACGGTTAGGGATGTAAATCATCGAGCCATCTGAGGCCTTGAGGCGAGTCGTTCGAAGACCAAGTTGCACCACTGTCCCGATTTGTGAATTGATGGAAACGGTGTCGCCTACGTCAAACTGATCTTCACTTAAAATGAAAAAGCCATTGACTAGATCACTGACAAATCCTTGAGCACCCATTCCTAAAGCCAGCGAAAAAATCCCGGCACTAGCTAATAACGTGCCTACTGGTGCGCCCAAAATGGACAAGATGCCAAATAGATAAAAGAAGATTAAAGTATATTGGAAAATGCTGTTGATTAAAGCCGTAATGGTTTTAGAGCGTTTATTTTTTAAGGTGTTGTGTCTAGATATATAGTTATTGATGATCTTGTGACCGAAGTGTGACAGTAAATAAAAAATTAGAGTAGTGATTGCCAGTTGCCAGATAATCGATAATAAATTTTGACCAATTTTATCCCAATCTATTTGGATTTTTGGCATTTTAAATTGTGTAGAAAACTTCATATGGTGCCCTTTCTGCTAATAATGGTGCCCTTTCTGCTAATATATGGTTTAATTAAGGATAACAAGAGATAGTTTGAGAATAAAGTATATTCATGCTAGACTTTTTTTAGAAGATATGGAGGTTAGAAGATGACAATTTCTTATGGTGCTTTGGCTGGGCTAATTGCAGCAGTAGCATTTTTAATTCTGGTTTTGTTTACAATTCCAATGTTAATGCGTACTGCAAAAGTTTTAAATGAAACTAATAAGACAATGGAGACCACGAACCAATCACTAAAAAAGCTATCTGACAATGTGGATGGCTTAATGGATCAAACAAGTGATTTATTAGATAAAACCAATGACCTAATGACTGATGTTAATGGTAAAATGAAGACGTTAGATCCAGTAGTTAAGGCTGCTGCTGATTTAGGCGAGAGCGTATCTGAATTGAATGATTCTTCTAAGAGAATGGCTAAACGCTTTAGCAGCAATCATTTAAAGCATGCGGGTCTAGTTTCTTCAATAGCTGCGACAGCTTTTGCAAGAAGAAGACGTCGCAGAGGTGACAATTAATAAAGGAGGATTCACCATGAAAAAATTTGCAAGTTTTGTATTAGGCGCGGTTGCTGGCTGCGCAGCTGGATTCATTGCCGGTTCATTGCTAGTTAGTGATGAGCAAGTTGACGATGTTAAGAACAAGATTAAAGATAACGACAAGCTTCAAGATCTGAAGAAAAAATACGATAATGGCACTGAAGTAGTTAAGAATCAATTAGCTTCATTCCCTAAGAATGTTGAAGACGATTCAGAGTTAAAGGACTTCGATGATATTGTAATCGATGATTCAGATAAGGATGACGATGTTACTGAAGAAGACAATGCTAAGCAATCAGTAGATGATTTAAGCAACGCCGAAAAAGATGACACTAGTTCAGACAAGCCAGAAGCTTAATTAAAAAGTAAGAAAAAAAGCTAGAATTTTCTAGCTTTTTTTTACGTAAAAGCGATAATTAATCTTTCAATGGTAAAACTTTTAAGTCCTTGTCAGTGTGAGTAAAGGTCTTGAAGCCATCTTTAGTTACAACACCACAGTCTTCAATTCTGACGCCAGCAAAGCCAGGAATATAAATACCTGGTTCAATGGAGAAGCACATGCCTTCTTCAAGAACTAAGTCATTGCCTTGAACAATTGATGGATATTCATGTACGTTTTTGCCAATCCCGTGACCTAAACGATGGATAAAGTATTCGCCGTATCCTGCCTTAGTAATGATATCACGAGCAACGCTGTCTAGTTCTTCGGCGGTAATACCAGGCTTAGCTGCTTCAATAGCTGCTTGTTGTGCTTCGCGATCAACTTCATAAATCTCACGCTGCTTAGCACTTGGTTCACCATAGGCAACAGTACGACTAGAATCGGATGCGTAGCCATCATGCATAGTTCCTAAATCGAATAAGACTAATTCATTGGGTTGAACTGTATTCATGGTTGGGCCAAGGTGCGGGTTAGCAGCATTTTTACCGGCTTGAACGATAGTTTCAAAGCTTTCGTGCATGACGCCTTTTTGGATTTTTAGTTGGTAGTCAATTTGACCGGCAATACTTCTTTCAGTTGCACCAGTTTTAATTGCATCAAAACCAATCTTGAAGGCAAAATCAGCTTCAGCTCCAGCCCCTTGCAATTTCTTAATTTCTTCAGGAGTCTTATAGAGACGCAATCTTTCTATAAATGGCGAAACGTCATTTGTAAAACTAGCACTAGGGAATTCGCTGCGTAAAAGTTGGTAATGGGAAACTGATAAATCAGTTTTTTCAATTGCCCAACTGTGCGTGTCATTAGTTCTCTTGCGAACATTATCAGCAATCAAGCGCCAAGGATTTTCAGAATCAAGGTAGCCAAAGACATCGCCGTTCCATTCAGAATTCTTTGCTTCTTCAACGTTTAGGGCAGGGCAGAAGATGAAAGGTTCCGCATCTTTAAAGGCTAATAGAGCAAAAATCCTTTCATGAGGATCCATGGAATAGCCAGTAAAGTAAGAAATAGTAATTGGATTAGAAATGTATGCAATATCATTGTTTGAATCTTGCAGCCATTGTTGTAATTTATCTGAGTTCATATGTAACCTCTTTTCATTAGTTTATTGTCAGTATAACATGTTTAACTGTGAAAAAATGAAAGAAAAGCTGTAAACGTTTGCATTTTATACAGCATAATGATAAATTAGAGTGAAGGATTTTTTGGAAGGACTGAGAGATTAGAGATGCATAAACAAGAGGTTACAATTTATGATGTTGCTCGAGAAGCCAAAGTCTCAATGGCTACAGTTTCCCGTGTTGTTAATGGAAATAATAACGTTAGAAAAGAAACGCGCGATCGTGTACTTGCAGTAATTAAAAGATTACACTATCAACCAAATGCAGTAGCTCAAGGTTTAGCTTCTAAGCGGACTACTACAGTAGGTTTGATTATTCCAGATTTGACTAATTTATATTTTGCGGAATTATCTAAAGGAATTGATGATATTGCATTGTTATACAAATACAACATTATCATGACTAGTATTGAGAATCGCTTAATGAAAGAAGATCAGGTTATTCAAAGTTTGCTTAATAAGCAAGTTGATGGCGTGATTTATATGTCTAATCGTTTGCCTGAAGAAGCTGCAGAAGCCTTTAAGCGGACGGATACGCCAGTGGTTTTGGCTGGTACAAAGGATAATTGTGAAGAATTTGCTTCAGTGACAATCGATTATAAGAAGGCCGATACTGAAGCTCTTAATTTGATGTTGCATGATGGCAAGAAGAATTTAGCCATTGTAGTTGGCGATCAAGATGCCGTAGTTAACGGTGAAAATAGAATTCCTGCTTATCTTGATTTTATTAAAAATAATGATTTAGGTGAGCCACACGTTTACACGGGTATTAAGGATTACTCAGATGGCTATAATTTATTCCCACAATTGATTAAAGATGGCGTTGATGGCGTAATTGTTACTCGTGATGTTTCATCAGTAGGTATTTTGAATTCTGCAATTGATGCTGGCAAGAAGATTCCTGATGATTTGGAAATTGTCACTGCTAGTGCAACTCAGCTTGCTTCAGTTGTTCGTCCAGCGTTGACTACGATTAAGCAGCCGCTCTATGACATGGGGGCTGTCGCAATGCGAATGCTTACTAAATTGATGAACAACGAAGAAGTAAACGAGACGCACATTGAGTTGCCATATGAACTAGTTAAAAAGCAAAGTACATTAAATCAATAGTTACAAAAAAGATCAGCTTTTCGAAGGCTGATCTTTTTTCATCGAATAATTTGGAGAATTTGTCTTTGTGCTTCCGCAAAAGTAGGATTGTAAACTAATTGGTTAGGATTGTATGCTAGTAAGACTAAGTTGGAATACTGACTGACTCTAGGCAAAAGATGGTATTGTTTAAACTCCGATTGATTAAAAAAGCCATAGAACAAAATATCTTTGGCTTTAATCCAACCTAATTTGGTATAAAGCCACATATTTTTAGGAGTACCGTTAAAATTGCGGATTTTAAATAGTTGATTAGCAGGTAAAATTTTGCTTGTTTTAGCCTGATTGTCTGGATAGCTGTAGATGGCAACTTTTTGCTTAGGCTGGGCGATAATTTTTTTATTTTGATAAGGGGCAATGTCTTTTCGTCGTAAATCTAGATTAACAAATTCTGCTGAAATAAAAGTTTTTTCTGCAATTTGGTAATAAAGCTTATCGTCAACTCGGACACCATACATAACATCTACTCGCTGATTGGGGTAGATGTATTTTTTCTCTTTAATTCGGATATAGGGATTCATCATCGTGGCGGTTTTAGTCTTGCCAAAGTAAATACCGGTGCGATCAATAGCATATTTCTTGGTTCCACTTTTAGCTAACTTATATTTAAATCCGGTTGCTGGATAATTAGTCACTACACCATCAACATTACGGTTGATTAGCCAGTGCCAGAGAGCAGGAGATTCATCCATTTCAGCCCAGACATACAGTTGTTTGTGCAATTTATGCAGCCAATGAATCAGGAAGGGATGTTCCTGGACGATATCGGAAGATGCGTTAATTGCATTTACTTGGGGTAAAATACTGAAGTTGATTCTCTTTAAGCTGCCGACGATTAAAATTAAATAAGCATCAGGCATTATTTCTCTGAAATGAAATAGACTGGCCGCAGAAAAAGAATGAATCATAATTCGTTTTTGCATATGATATTTTTTAACTATCTGGGCAATTTTATCTTCTAGTTCATAAGATGGGTTTAGGCTATGATCAATTTTAGTTTCCAAAACAAATTTAGCATTAGGCTTGTTTTTGTAGTGTTCAAATAATTCGTTTAATGACATAACATGCTCACCATTGTCATACCTTAGCTGTTTCAGCGTCTCAAAGTTATTTTGTGATACAATTGCATGTGTATGAGTAACTCGATAAAGATCGTCATCATGAGAGATGACCAGAATCCCATCTTTAGAAAGCTGGAGATCGAGTTCTACGTAATCGGCACCAGAGTTGAAAGCAGAATTGTCTGCTTGAATCGTTTCCTCAGGATACTTGATTGGGTCACCGCGGTGTCCGACTACGGTAAAACCACTAGTTATTACAAAGACTAAGCTAAAAAAAAGAGCCCATAAGAGCTGGCTTTTACGTTTCATGTGTGTACACCTCTATCGCATATTACAATAGCATGGTTACACATTTTTTTCTATTTATAGTATTATTCTTTTAATCCGTAAAGGTGAATTTAATGGAACAATTGGATTTAATCGAAGAAATTACCAGAAATGATGGCAGTCAATATTATGAAATTTCCAATATCGATCAGAACGGGATTGCTGAATTAGCGGCAGACCATGGCAAAATTAAAAAAGTCAGAATATTGCAGCTGAATATTCCCCGTACTAAGGCCTTAATTGAATATGAAAAGTATATCAATGACACTTATGATCTTCAGACTTTGACTAATGAAGATGACTGGAAAAATCCTAAGTGGGTTGAATGGGCTAAACCCAAGGGAAAAATATTGGATGCATATCACATGATTTTGAAAGCCAATCGAATTGGATAGAAAGCGGTATGAGAAATGGAAACATGGCGAATTTTACATACAAATGATCTACATTCACATTTTGAACATTTTCCTAAAATTGGACGCTATTTAAAAAAGGCACAAGCAGATGATTCTGTTGATGAGATTTATACTTTTGATGCGGGAGATTTTATGGATCGCTCTCATCCATTGACTGATGCTACAGAAGGGCAAGCCAATATTCAATTGATGAACGGTTTTCATTATGATGCAATTACGATTGGCAATAACGAAGGGATCTCTAATCCGCATTGGGTGCTTGAGCATTTATTTGATCACGCGAATTTCCCAGTAGTTTTGGCGAATTTACGTGAAGAGGATGAATCTTTGCCTAAGTGGGCAGTTACGCATAAGATTTTAGTTACCAAGAAAAAGACTCCCATTGCCTTAATTGGGTTAACTGCAGCTTATCCTATGACATATGGACCTAATCACTGGCACGTGAAGATGCTAGGAAATACCATGGATAAAGAATTAGATCGACTTAAGGGACAATATGATGTTTTAATTTTGATTACTCATGTAGGACTAAAGATGGATCGCTGGCTGGCTAAGAATTATCCAGAAATTGATCTAATAGTTGGTGGTCATAGTCATGATCTGCTCGAACATGGCGAAAAAGTAAACGGTACTTGGATTACTCAAACAGGTAAATGGGGTAATTATGTGGGCGATATCCATGTTGAACTTAATGATGATCATCAGGTGACCAAGATTGTTCCCGATACCATACCTACAGTTTCAATGAAGACAGAACCGCAAGATGAGGCGATTATTCAAGGCTATTATGATAAAGGAAAAAGATTGCTTTCAGAACATCATGTAGCTGAATTGCCAGAAAAATTTGCTGATGATAAGGTGGCAGCGGTACAGGTTTCACTTGATGCAATTGCTGATTTTGCTAAGACTGATCTGGCAATTTTAAGTTCAGGCTTATTTTTGACACCATTTAAGAGCGGAATTCTGACGCAATATGATTTGCAAAATGCTTTGCCTCATCCGATGCATATCGTTCGTTCAACTTTGAAAGGCAGCGATTTATGGCGGCTAGTGATGGAAATTGAAAAGAACCGTCATTATTTGGATCATTTCCATCTGCAAGGAATGAGTTTTCGCGGTAAAATTTTTGGGCAAATGTATTATAAAGGCATTCAAGTTGATATGCGCAAGCGAATTGTCTATGTTAAGGGACGTGAAATTGAGCCTGAAAAAGAATATCAAATTGCCTGTTTGGATCATTATGTCTTAGTGCCATTTTTCCCAACTTTAGCTATTGTCGGTGAAAATGAATTTTTGTTCCCACAATTTTTGCGTGAAGTTGTCGGCAATTATTTAGCTAAAAAATATCCATTACCAACAAGAAGTGAAGTAAATGACTAAAAAAAACGAGACTAATTCCAAGAATCAATCATCAGAAAATAGATTTGAAAAAGAGCAGCCTTTACGTCATCCACTTGCTGATGTAGCCCAAGATGGTAAAAGCATCAAGATTGATCATCAGCTATATACGATTGTGGTGAATGAACGGGATGCGCTGGATTTAAAAATGCTCCGCAAAAAATATGATCCTTATCTTGATCAATATGATTATTTGGTAGGGGATGTTTCTAGCGACCATTTGCGGTTAAAAGGTTTTTATAAAGATGTGGTGCGTACTTCAATTGATAAAAAAGAATTGGCGATCGTCGATTATCTAACAGAATACTGTAATCCTGGTGGACCTTATTTTATTTTGGAATTGACAGATCCAGTGCATCATTATCAGCATCAAATGCCTAAACGCAAGCGTGAATATTCAAGAGAACATAATAGAAATGAGCGCTTTCACCAACGTCGTCGTTATAATAAACGGCATAAAAATGACAACAATCCATTTAAAAAACGCCGAGTTCATCAGACCAAATTTAAGAAAAAGCAATCAGTCGCGGTTAAGAAAAAATTGGGCCGGCATCATTCTTTTGTAATTAAAAAGAGAAAGGGAAAATAGTGAAAGATTACCGGATATTTTTAATTGATTTAGATGGAACAGTCTATCGCGGTGATGATACCGTGGAATCTGGAGTAAGATTTGTTCATCGCTTGGTTGAGCAGAAAAAAGACTATTTATTTTTAACCAATAATACAACCAGGACGCCGCAAATGGTTGTAGATAAATTAAAAGGACACGGCGTACAGACAGATGTAACGCATGTTTATACGCCAAGTATGGCAACAGCAAGCTATATTCTAAAGCAGGATCACCGTAAGAAAGTTGGCTTATATATCATTGGTGAAATTGGCTTGTGGAAGGAATTATTGCAGCATCCTGAGTTTGAAATTAGTGAGCAGCATCCAGATTATGTCATTGTAGGGATGGATAAGGATCTAACTTATCACAAGGTTCGGGTAGCTTCCCGAGCTATTCGCAATGGTGCGACTTTTATTGGAACTAATGCTGACATGAATCTGCCACTAGGGGATGAACTGATTCCAGGTAACGGCTCGCAGTGTGTGTTTGTTGCGGCAGCAAGTGGCGTCGAGCCTTTGTATATTGGTAAACCGGAGTCGATTATTGTAAATATGGCCTTGCAAAAGACTGGCTATGCTAAAGAAGATGCCCTCTTAGTTGGCGATAACTATGATACGGACATCAAGGCTGGATTTAATAGTAATGTTGATCAGTTATTGACACTGACCGGGGTTACGCAAAGAGAAGATATTGCAGAAAAACGGCAGCCAACTTATTTGGTTAATAACCTGGATGAATTTGAGTTATGATTACTAAAAATAATATTTTTGCACTTATTTATCACTTTTTATTTGCTGTTTCTAGCAGCGTGGTGGGGGCAATTGTGGCAAGCTGGCCGTTGCTCTTTATTTTTATGCTCGTGCAGAAGACGTATGAGACCGTTCACATGTCTTTGTTTAAAGTTATGCATAACTATAACCAGTTGCTTTTTTATCTTGTCTGGCCCTTTAAAAAACGCCTGAGAATGGATAATTTTCCTACATCACCAGATGCAGCGGAACATTTTGCCGAGTGTAAGCATTTATTTGTTTTCACTGTAATAGTTTTCATTGTTTGTTTGGCAATGTATTTTATTTTTAAAAAACAAAGAAAAAAAGCACTGCTTAATTTGGACAAATCAGTAGCATTAATTTTCTTATTGTTGCCAATCGTGATCTTTCCATTTGCAGTGACTAATTTTGATAGTTTCTTTGTAGTTTTCCATCATATTCTGTTCAACAATAGCAATTGGTTGTTTAATCCTAGTACTGATCCTATTATCAACGTTTTGACTGAAGGATTTTTTGCTTCTTGTTTTGCAGTAGCTGGGATTATCTATGAATTGTATTTTGCAGAAAAATTATTACGTAAATAAAAAGGAGTTTCCGTTTAGTGGAACTCCTTTTTGAGTGACATTTTTTTCTTTAAGGCGACGATAGCAATTGGCACGACTGAAACTAAAATAATGGCAATCACGATCATTGAAAAATGATCTTTAACAAATGGAATATTGCCGAAGAAGAAGCCAATTACGGTGAACAAACCGGTCCAAAGCAGGCCACCTAAGATATTATAGGTAATGAATTTACCGTAATGCATTTTGCTTCCGCCAGAAATGAATGGCACAAAAGTACGAATGAATGGAATAAATCTCCCTATAACAATCGTGATTGGACCATGGCGCTCAAAGAATTTTTCAGCAGCTAGCCGATTATTTTCATTAATTAACTTATTGAACCAGCTGTGTTTTTCTCCCGCCCTAGTTGACCAAGCGCCAATTTTGTAATTAGCTGTATCACCGATTATGGCTGCAAAAGCAACAACTGCGTAGATAAGCCAAATATTTAAACCATATTTTGGATTGGCAGCCATTGCACTCGCAGCAAAGATAAGCGAATCACCTGGCAAAAATGGAAAAACTACTAAGCCAGTTTCGATAAAAATAATTGCAAACAAAATAAGATATGACCAGCCGCCAAATTGATTAACGATGGTGACTAAATGGTCGTCGATATGAAGTATAAAATCGATTAAAGTCATGTAAAACCCCTATATACTAGTTGAATGAATTGTTAAAGTTTTCTCAGGAAAAAGCCGCCGCATAATGGTTGTAATGGCAATTTGGGCTTCGCCAAAGCCAAGTGCGATTAGAGGAACGCGTCCAGGATAAGTTGCAACATCACCTACGGCATAAATTCCTGCAACATTAGTCTCCATTGTTGAATTAACCGCAACATTTGTCCCTTTAAGATTGATACCCCATTTTTTAACAAAGCGGTTGTTAGCCCTGAAGCCGTAGGCAACAATGATTTGATCAAAGTGCTCAGTTCTCATTTGAGTAGTTCCCATTTGCTTAAGGCCGATCTGTAATTGATTATCGCTTAATTCAATGGTTTTAGGAAGATATGGGGTCAAAAGTTCAACGTTTTTTAATGATTTTAATTGATTAACGCTTGATTCTAAGCCGCGAAATTGATCACGTCTGTGGATCACTTTTATGTTAGCGACCTTGGCTAGCTCTAAAGCTAGGTCTAGTGCCGAGTCACCTCCGCCAAAAATGCCAACGGTTTGGTTTGCAAAATCCTGTGGATTTTTGATGAAGTAATGAACTTTTTTGGAAATATTTTGATCCATCTTTAACGGTAATTCCTTGGGTTTGAAAGCTCCGGCCCCAGTAGCAATAATGATACTTCGAGTGAAGAAGTCATTATCAATAATAAATCCATCTGACTTTTTTTCTACTTGTTCAACTTTATGGTTAGTAATGATTTTAGTTTCATTAGTTAAATTATGTTTTAACTTGTTAATTAATTCAGATGCCTTGATTGAGTCATAGGTAGGGATGTCAGTGATTTGTTTAAATGGATAAAGTAGTTGTGGTTGCCCTCCAACTTCGGATAAGGAATCAAAAAGTATTGTTTTTAAACCATGCAAATGTGCAAAATGGGTTGTAAATAACCCTACTGGACCTGCACCAATAATTGCTAAATCGAATTTTTTAATTTTAAAAACTCCTTTCTAAGTGTTGATGTAACAACTTTAACATGATTTAGGAAGATAATCATTTAAAATTTAGTCTTGTGTAAATTTAGAAAGTAAGGTATATTATTGAAGTCGCGTTTTTGCGAAATGACTTTTGTTAATAAAAAAAGTACTTGCAATTGAGTTTCAAGTATTATATATTAATAAAGTCGCTTCGAGAGAGGCGGCTGAGCTTCAATAAAAGAGCTTGAGCAAGGAAAAAACAAGAAAATGAAAAAAGTACTTGCAAAAGCATTGAGAAGCTGGTAACATATTTAAATGTCGTCAGGCGAGAGCAGAAAAGCTCAAGCAGGTCGACGAAAACAAATTCAAAAAAGTTCTTGACAGAGCTTTGAGAGTTTGGTAAAGTGAAAAAGCTGTCCGGTCTAGCCGGACAGAGGTAGTACTTTGAAAACTGAACAAAGTTTCGCTAAAAGTGTGCGGGTGTAAGAACCCAAACAAAAAGCGAAGTCAATTTCGCAAGCAATAAATTTGAGACAAAGATCTTAAATAATCGAATGAGCAATCATTCAAACTTAATTT
>NZ_FMXC01000017.1 GCF_900103655.1 Lactobacillus kefiranofaciens | reverse complement strand
TTTATATTTTATTTATATTTTATTTATATTTAAAGCAATAAATGTGATATTGATATTACTCTTTACTTTTAATGAAAGCCGTAGTACTATGATTTTGAAGGAAAATTACTTGGATACTTTTCCTTTGAAAACAAACCTAAAAAATAGTCAAAAAAGCATAATAAAAGTTAGCTTTTTTGACTTTTAAAATGACTTTTTATTTATTATTTATATGTAAATGAATAACCAAAGATTTATCTTAAGTGACTATTTTCAACAGCCACCTGTATATTATCATGCGACATTCGATCATCTTTCCCATTACTTAAAAAATGATCGTTATCAGGCTGTCATACTACTATTGAATCTTTATTTAGTTGATGCACAGGATCATGAAATTAAATTTCATCGTACTGATGCTCCGCATGACACGAAAGATAAAACATGGGTAGCAGATCATATTTGGCTAGATGTTAATCACTCCTTTTTTAAAAGCATCCCCCAAGAATTGCTTTATGGAGACGAAATCTACTTTAAAGCCGATGTAGAGCAATACCCAATTAATAGAGAAGACGTCCTGGAAAAACGCAATTTTATTTGGAGTAAAACACAAGAGCTTAATAATTCTATTTTTCAAAATTGGCGAGCGATGCGTAAGAGATACAAAGGTGAGCAATATTCAATTAAACTAGCAAGTATTAAGGCTCAAATTAAGGCAAATAACGCAATAGCTAGTCAACAACAAAAGAAAATCAAATTAGTTGACTATGGACTAACTGGTATTAGAGATATTCATGTCGCAAGATATTTACCGGTTGTCCAATATAAAACATTTCATCGAATTCATTACAATTTAAAGAAATTAAAAATAAGCAATTATTCTAAATGGCTTTCTCGTAGAACCATTCAGTACAAAGCACTAAAACAAAATAAGCATTAATGTAGCTTTATTTCATTAATGCTTATTTTTTATTTTTTAAATTACCTGAAGATTTTCTTGTACCTGTCTTTTCTGAAAAAATTTTATGTTCATAGTGCGTTAATTTTCGTTCATCTGCTTGGTACTTCCTTAATAAAGCTAATGGTATTTCAACTTTTGTCTTTTTATTACTATTACTTGAATGCTTAACTTTGTTTAACACATCCACTGCAAAAGTTTTCTGAGTATTATGCAACTCATCATTTATCTCTTCAAAATCATGATGTAATGTAGCAAATTGCTCATGCGTAAGTGCGATGGTCATTGATTTACTCTTTCCAAAGCAAATTACTAAAACAGCCTTATTTAAAGAATTATCCCAATTTAAATAAACCGATTCAGACTTTGTAGCATTTGATTTTTTTAGATGAGCATGAAAATCAAAAATAATAAATAGTATGAGTAACGCTACTACAATTACAGTAAATTTTAGTTGATTTAGAGACTGAATAATCGTAATTCCTAAGTTCATACAACTCTTCCTTTAATCTTATTGTTGTTTACATGCCTATCGTAGCAATTAAAATTTAAATCTGGCCTATAGCTAATTTAATGGCATTTTTACAGTAGTTCTCGATGTTCTTATACCCCGCTTTTGCTCTGCTTGTGTGTATTTTTAGTAGTAAGTTGCTAATCGTTATCCGTAATTTCTTAGTTAATATTAGTCAAAAACACATAAAAAGCCTGCTTTTTTAGTATTTATTGTTTGATAGTGACTAAATCATATGGTATCAATTCTAATTTAATAATCGTGTATTACTGATAAATCTACTTTTTTTAGTCTTTTTCTCAATTTTTAGTTTGAATTAGCTAAACTCTTTTAACCCTTCATGCCTGCGAAAATAAGCATTGTTGAAAGTTTAAAACATTTTAAGGAGGAACTCTAAATGAGTATGTTTTCAGATTTATTTGGTAATAAAAAGAAAGAGGATAAAAAAGAGGATAAATCAGTAACTGATAAGTTCCAAAACGCTGATCATCAAACTGTTATGCCAAATGTTGCAGAAGACAAAGAGGATAAAACTGACGACAAGCCAGTACAATCAGAAACAGAAGAAAATGATACTAATACCGAAGATTCTGTCGAAGAAACTAATCATAAAGGTGCTGAAGAAACCAGCGAAAGTGCTGATCAAACTAAAAATAATTCTAAAGATGAAGAGCCTAATAAAGAATCAGACGCTTCTAATTCAGAAAATGGCAAAAAAGAGATCAAGCTTGGCTCAATGACCTTTGAAGATAATAATGACGGGAAAGGTAAGTTAGTTGAAAAGAATCAAAAACATCTACCTAAACCTGAAAAAGTAAGTAAACCTATCATCGTTAAATTTCTTAGTCACGGTAAGAAGATTAACAACGACTTTGTCTTTACTGGCAAAGTAGGTGAGCCACTAACAAAAGAAAAGTTGCCTGATATTCCTGGCTACAAATTACCAGACGATTTAAAAATCAATCGTAGATTAACTGAAAAAGAGCAACATCTTAACTTAAACTACTTGCCTGATACTGTTGATTACACAATTATGCCTGTAACAGAAGGCAACCAAGTAATTAATCCTAAACTGGCTAAGAAATTTAAGGGCGTAGTAGGTGAAGATATTCAACACTTAGTTATGCCTAAGATCAAAGGCTACTACTTATACAAATCAAGAAATTACCAAGTACCACAAAATGGCGGCGAAGTAAAAGTTGTCTATGGAGCTAGTCAAAATAGTGTGCATGTTACTTGTGTCAACACTAACCATGAAAGCCTTAATGATTTCTACTTACACGGTAAGACTGGCGAGCCCTACACTATTAAACCAAATCAACATAAATTTAAAGGCTATGAGTTAGACAAAGCTAAATCAGCTAAGCTTTCAGGTAATTACAGTCCAGATGTTAATAATCTGACTCTTGTATATAAGCCAATCCCTACTACTCTTGAAGTTAACTACTTTGATGAAAGCGGAAATCAAGTTCATAAGCCTTTGACTTATCAAGGCCACTTTAAGGAATCCTATTACATCAAACTTCCTACTATTGACGGCTATGAGCTAGCTAGTTCACCAGAAATCTTAAATGGTATTTACACCCAAGAACATGAAAAAGTAACTTTAAGATTCAAACGTGCAACTAAAACTTTCCATGTTAAGCGCTGGTTCGATGAAATTCATGGTCAAAGCGCTGGCGAAGATATGGTAATCAGCGGGATAGTTGGTAATTTATATAATGAAGCTGTCCCGATTATTGATGGCTACATTCCAAATAAAGCACGTATCAAAGGTAGATTCAATGCAATGAAGAATCCGACTGTTAATGTGGTTTATCATAAAATCAAATGTACCGTTAAGTTATTACTAGAAGATGAAGCTGGGCGTTTACTACAAAATACTAAAGC
This sequence comes from Lactobacillus kefiranofaciens, assembly GCF_900103655.1. Lineage (GTDB taxonomy): Bacteria > Bacillota > Bacilli > Lactobacillales > Lactobacillaceae > Lactobacillus > Lactobacillus kefiranofaciens. The sequence continues at coordinate 43,447 of NZ_FMXC01000017.1, read as the reverse complement.
TACACTAATCCAAACTGACAACTGGGGGGATGCATACAAATTTATTTTGCCAGCAGTTAATGGCTTCCAACAACCCAAGAAAGAAATTACTGGCAAATTTCACATTCCTAACGAGACTAGAGAAATCCATTATCAGCCAAAAGAAGTTTCATTAACCGTAAACTACTTAAATGCCCAAACTCACAAACCAATTCCACATTATGATACTGAAAGAACTAAGGAACTGTCAGGCTCCACTTATTCAACTGATCCACTAAACATTGATGGATTCTTACTTCGTGAAATACCTAAAAATGCCAGTGGGGTAGTAGGTTCTAAGCCAATTACTGTTAACTTTAACTATGAGCCAATGAAAGCAAGTATTGTTTTTCACTATAATGACACTACTTTCAATACACTTTGTCCTGATGACAAAATTACAGGCTACTTTGGACAAAATTATGACTTTAAGCCAAAGCAACTTGACGGTTTTAAGTTTCTTGAAGCTAACGGCAAACTAAAAGGCAAATTTACTGCAGGCAGATTAGATATTGATTTAACTTACCAGCCACAAAAAGTTGAATTCGATTTGATTCCAACAAATCAATACGGTCATCAAATTGATAGTTATTACAATCAACACATAACTGGATTAGTAAAACAAACCTTTAGTGTTAGAATGCCCGATATTCCTGGCTTTTCATTAGCAAAGCATGTAATTAATGGTCATATCAATGCTAAATACGATAAGAAGATTTTCCCAATCAACTATGATCCGGAAAAACAAAAAATCATCGTTCATACAGTTATTAAAGGTGGCAATCGAGATGGGCAACAGCCTTATAAGGACGACATTTTAGAAGGTGTAACTGCTGAAAAGTTTGAATACAGTATTAAACCTAAGACCGGTTATCATACCAAAGATAAGACAATTAAAGGCGTATTCACTGCAACTACTCAAGACTTAACAATTGTTTATGCAGTTGATACGGAGAACTACACTATTAACTTTATTGATAAGAATAAAAAGATTGTCGGTTCAATTCCAGCTCATGAAGGATATTATGGTGAAGGTATTGATGTTAACAGTCAAATTCCAAACGGTTACTTCTTACCTGCCGGACAAACCGATGCAAAATTACGCTTAGACGGATCAGGACATTATGATATTACCGTAATTCCTAAGACAATCACTGTTACCCTTATTGCTCAAACCGAAGACAATCAAGGCCTTACTAAGAGTCGTGAAATTATTGGGCAATTCAAAGAACCACAAACTGTCGAAGTGCCACAAGTTGACGGCTACCAGCCTGTTAACGGTAATAAGATTGACCTAAGTTTTGACTTAGCTAAGGGTACTCATCAAACCATCCCAATTAAATATGCTCCTGAAGAAAGAAGCATCACTGTTCGCTTTATTTCTGTTCAGGGTGAAGAAATTCATAAGCCTATCGTTAAGAAAGGTCATTACAATGAATCTTACACTGTTCAAGCAATTAAGATTGATGGCTACTCCGTAGTTGATTCCGCAATTAAGCGTGGTGTATTCGGTCTTAACAATCCAAATACGGCATTTGTTTACCGTGCAGGATCAGATGAGTTCTCTGCTGCTACCGCATCTTTGCAAGACATTTTAGGGGAGCAGAAAGTTCAAGAACAACAGAATAATCCAAACAAAGCTGTTATCACCAATAATCAATCTCAGCGTTCAACCCAGAGTGAAGATTCAAACAATACCAACTCCAGCAATATGTCACCAGCTGAAGCAAAATTAAATCATCACAAGGACGTTGCTCCTAGCGTAGACGGTAATCCAAATGGCTCTTTCAATGAAGGCAATAATGACATCCAAAACTTAGTAGAATCAGGACAACCAACTAATAAAGGAGCAAAAGAATTACAAGACTTTATGAATAGAACCAACTCACAAATTCCACAAGTTAAACGTCCACAAGAACAAGATACTCAACCACAATCTGGTAAGCCAACCAATCTACTAAATAAGTTCTATCAAGACGATAACAATAAAGATTAATGGTGTACCGTCATGAAGCCCATAAGAATCAAAACGGAGGTCTACTGCATAAGCACATTTGCTAAACACTACGGCTTTGCTTATTCAACGGTTAGATCCTACTACCAAAAGGGCTACCGTGATGAGCATTTACTTCGTGCATTACAAAAGAATCCTCGCTTAAACACTAAAACTGTCAAAATAAATGGAAAATATTTCAAGAATAGACTTGCCGCTGCGAATTTTTATCATATTCCACCAGCAACGTTCTATCGCTATGAAAGGTGGGGACAGTTAAAAAAACTAATTAGGAAATACTCTTCATTTCAAAAATCCAAACAATCCAAATAAACTCTAAAAACTATTCTTATGTAAAAGACAGCATGATTTAATCCAAACCATGCTGTCTTATTTTACTTATATATTATTTATATTTTTTTACTGTACCTATTTACACTGTATCTTAAGCATTGGCAGTCGTTTATGATGAGTCTAATTTTATTTTATTTGGATTTTATTTAAAATTACTCTCTTTGAAAGTGAATTATTAAGGATTTTACTACTATTTAGTATTTATTCAAAAATATAATTGTTTAATGAAGTAGTAGTTTAATTTGTTTTAAATTAAAAAAGCAAAATTTTATATACTTTTTATGATTGAAATCAGTATTTAATATACTTGATATAGCCCATGTAGGGCAGGCGATAATCGACATATAATATAAATTATTTATATTATGTTATTATTCAAATAATTTATTTAAATTGTTTGCTTAATTTGCTATAATCTATTTATGTAAATAATTTATGTAAAATTTATAAATCATTTGTATTTGATAAAAAACAAAATAAAAGCGCTTGGCGACCCAAAGTCAAGATGTTGAGGTAATAGTCAAGTGCTTAAATTTGTGAATTAAGTTTTACTCTTTATATAGCACAAGCCTTGATAGACTTGTGCTTCTTTTAATTATACAACGTATCATATTTTTAACAAGCTTCAAGGATTTACGAATACCCCAAGATTCCACGATTCAAATTAAACTTTGAGCAGAATTCATTTTTAAGTTTATTTTTGGGTGGTGGCTAAGATTTTCCCTTTTGTTAAGAAACATGCAGTAGTATTCATTAGTATCGGAATAATTATTTTTGCTGCCTTTTTCGTATCACTTAACGGAGTGGGTCTCTGGGATTTACAGCAAAAGCAAAACGATGACGATTGTCAGGACTATTCTAGCGATGCTGGCAAAGTAATTAAAGGTGCTGGAGGTGCTTGGACGACTAAAGGCACAAGAGCTTACAAAACCGCCAAGGCTATTTTCCAATATTGGGTTAGTCATGGTCTTTCTGGCGCTCAAGCTGCTGGCATTATTGGTAATGTTGCCGGTGCAGAAGATCCAACCTTTAGTCCAGGACAAGAAGAAATTGGCGGTGGCGGTGGCCAAGGCTTTTACCAATTTACTCCTACTTCTGGAGACGAATCTGTCAATCAAAGATACACCAAGAGATTTGGTAAATGGACAGTCAAAGGTGAGGGCGATTTCGTTAGAACTGACCACAGATATAAGGGAGCATATGAGCAATTCTTACATGCGTCTAAAGGTAAATCACCAGCAGAATGTGCTTACTTATGGGAAACCATATATGAACGTCCAGCTAGTGTTGCTGCAACTAAAGTTCAAAGACAAAGTGCTGCCCAAAAAGCTTACCGTATGTTCGGTGGTGCTAAATACAAAGGTAAAAACAGCTTACTCGGTGGCGCCGCTAAAGGTGCTTCTGATGCTGCCAGTTCTGGTGATGATGATTGTGATAATGGTGGCGATGGCGGTGCAGTCCATGGTGATATTGCTAAGACAGCCTTACGTTACATTGGCTGGTTCCACTATGAACAGTCTCATGGTGAATCCTATATTGGCTCAGTCAAGCATCCAAACAAGAATGGAGTTACAGACTGCTCAGGCTTTGTGTGGTTTGCTTTAGCAAAAGCAGGATACAAAGTACCTGCAAATATGGGTTGGTATACCAAAACAATGGAGCAAGATGCCAAGGGCGCACATCACTGGCTGCACGCTATACCTAAGAGCAAAGCTCGCCGAGGAGACATAATTATTGTTAACCAAGGCGGCGGTAGTGGAGACGATGGACATACCGCTATTCTGCTTGAAAAATATCATGGCAATAGTACCAGAATTGTCGAAGAAGGTGGTACAGGCGGTGATGGTGGTGTCAATAAATCTACAATCGGCCCAGCCTTTGGTAGTCTGCTGAATGGCGGTAGTGTTACCTTCGCAAGAGCAATCAAAAAATAATCATTAACTAAGGGGGATTAATCATGAAGCGCAGTACAATTGCTTGGATAATTATTGGTGTAGTTTTCGTTATTGCTTTCATTTTGGGGCTAAGCTGGTATCAGAATAAACGTCAACAAGAAGCTATTCGTCAGGCTAAGATTGCCAGGATTCAGAAAGAAAAAAGAGATGAAATTCATTTTCACAACCAAGTTAATGAAGATTTGAAAAAAACAAAGGATACTGTTCCTGCATCCCAAGCTCAACGAAATGTAAACAAAGCTATCTCTCTTGGTTTAAAAGCTGTTACAGTTTCTCAAACTGCTGGAAGCAATACGATGGATTTAAATAATCTATCCGATAGCTTCAAATCTGACTTAAATAGTATCTACAAGGATACTGAAGCTCTACAAGATTTTAACAATATTGTTAACGTTACTTCAGATGAGGGGACAGTAGTTCACGGTGATCATGGTGGAATGCGAAGAGAAGCAGTTCCAAAACCTGGCACTAAATACAAAGTAAATAATGCTGAAATTGAACAAGGAGATAAAGGAACTGACGATGATAACTATCGTTTTAACGTTAATTTGCAGTATCAACCCCATGGTTTTAATAAAATCAAGGTTTCTATGAGCTTTGTGGTTGACAGCTTCAGTGGCAAAGTAAGTAGCATTACACAAACATCAGTAAACTGAAAACGAAGGAGATAAAAATTGAGAAGACCTAATCGAAACATGAGAAAACAAGATACTGGTTTTTGGTCCAAAATTAATCCTTGGGTATATATCGGAATTACTGGCGCTCTAGCTTTTATATTGCTTTTAAGCTGTTACACAAGCTACCAAGCTTATCATGAGCAGCAACATCAAATTGCCACTCTCCAAAACGAAAATAAAAAGCTTAAAACAAAATATGGCCAAATCAAGCCTAAGAAAAACATAATTACCAGAGGGAAATTTGACTTAACCCAGCATCAGCAAAAGCTCAGCAAGGCATACGTCACTTTATTGAAATATGCTTACGGTACGGCTAAGAAGCCTAGCGACTTAACTAAGCATTCCGATTTATTCGTTAAATACTTCGGTAATAGTGGTTACAGTCAAATTAAAGATAATAGCTTTAACAGCAATCGCTCCCCATTGGCCAAGCAAACTATTGCTACCAGAATTGCTTTTTCTGACTTTGATATTGCTAATATGACAGAAATAATTACCGCCTATACTACCTTTTATCTAACAAACAAAAGGGGACATCAAAGTCGTGGCGTAGTTTACCTTACTTGCTTATATAACTATCGAGACCATACTGCATCTAATACTGATCTGCAATTTTCAACTTTAGATTAGAGGGAAATTAATCATGAGAAACTACCGTCAAGATAAGACGTTATGGACTATGTCTTTAAGATATTTACAAACCTTAGCTCTAATTGTAGTAATTGTGCTGATTGGTAGTCTTGTCTACTTTAACCATGGCCAAGGATTACAAGCTAGACAAATTTCTAACCTTAAACAGACTAACTCAACATTAAAATCTAATATTTCGGATAAAAAACATAGCCTAGACGTACAAATGCAGCAAGAAGCATTGAACAACACAAATCCCATTATTAAAAGAAGCTCCAGACAACTTGCGGCAAGCACACAAGCTGAACAAAAAGCTAACTTGTTATTTCCAATTCTAATCAACTATAGTAGTGCCAAAGAATATCTCGCTCGCAGTGATAAAGCCGCAACGTATGTTACCAAGAATATTCTCCAGGACAAGCAAATTTTTAATCAAAACAAAAGCGCAGCTACTTACATTGATTACTCAGGACTACACTCACATCTAAGTAATCTTGACTTCTCTGCCGGCAACATCTCTAAAAACAATCTGCCAGTAATTATTAAAGTAAATTATGTAAGTTGGTTCACTAACAAACGTAGATCAGCAAGCCAAGATCTTTACTTAGGTACTTATAACTACGCTACAGGGAGATTTAGCCAACTTTATAGATTCGGTAATATTTTTGAAGGTGCGGAAAATGCAGATTAACAACTTAAAACTAGGTTCAGCACATTCAACCAACAAGCAAAAATCTTTATTCCATTTCTTAGCATTCCTAATCCTATGTTGGGGATGCTATTTATTTAGCTCATCTTTTGATCTGAGTCAAATTCAAGCCGATAGAAGCGTTTTATTAGCAAATAAGTATAATCACACTAAAAAGCAATGTCTTACGACTATACATGCTCTAAACGGCTCAAGAATCAATCTGAATTCAAAACTACAACACTTGAAAACTAAATATACTGATCTAACTAAATTAATATTTTCCCAAAATCAAAATAACGAAAATATTATTGATAATCGTAAACAGCTTTTAGAGTACTTTGGAGAAGATTTTTACCATAAGGCTATGGGATATACATAAAAGTAAAATTAATACGTCAGGCAACCTAATAAAGCAAAATATAAGAACTATTGTCACCTTCTCTAAATATCATGTTAGAAGTAAGTCCATTAACCTGATAATTTACACAGAGTTCACCTTAAAAAAACATATTCGAAATAAAAATACAGGGATAGCTTATATAACCGTCAGATACGACTTAAATAAAAGACAAGCTACTAATACCCAAGTTCAATTAACTAGTAAATGAAAAAGGTGACCTAAAATGATCCACAAAATTCTAAAATATTTTACTGCATCTCTAGCTTTAGCGTCTGCCTTCGTATTCTGCTTTTTAGTTGGTAAAACCGGTTATAACCAGTTTCAAATCAATCAAACTACTGAAGAATATAACTTAACCAAGACCATTAAAGAGCTACATTACACTACTATACTTTCCCAACAACTACTTACAGACCAAACTTGGCAAACTAGATCAAACGTCTTACAAGTCACTGCTCAACATGACGCAGATTACACAGCTAATCAACTATTAAAAATCATGCTAACGTATGATGATTCCAGTAGCTATAACATCAGAAAAGAAAAAGCAAAAAACTACGCTGAACAATCAATTTTATCCAATCCAGACTTTTTTGATAATGATAAGCAAAAAGATGGTTCACACTTAATTAATGCTAAACGACTGCATTCCAAATTTTTAAATACTACTGCTTCGATTGACTTTGTTAACAATAATCTATGCAATGTTCTAATTAGATCTACTTCAAAACATTGGACAGGAACGCAATCAGCAAAAAAACTAGTTGTTCTTTACGCAGGTACCTATAACTTAACAACTCAAAAATTTCAGCAACTGAATATTAGAAAAATCTATCATGTTGGTTCAAATCACTAACAGGTAGATTTTTATTGTCACTTACATTATCAACCAATTTTGAACCCGTAATTAAAATTAAATTGAACGTTCAGATTAAAATAAACGAGGTCAAAAACATGAGATTTATTAAGCATTTATTTCTTTCAATTACTGCATTTACAGTACTTACTAGCTTGACGAACTTAAATACAACTACAGTCAAAGCTGGTACTAATGAACTATCGACAATCCCTGTAATTGCCCTAGGTAATTCTTTAAAAAACAAACAAAGACAACAAACTATCAAAATCCTTACTCAATCTTTACATGGAGCTAATTATCAAGAAACTAATATTTCTGGTAAAGACTTAGTTAAATACCTAAATCCTACTGGAAACAACTTCACAATTAACTCTAATGTCTGGTCAAGTGCTATGCTTCAAAAAACTAAAGATCACGGAGTACAAGTCCAAAGTATTCCGTACCATGGTAAAAACAACATAACTACCATTACTGAAGATCAATATGCTAATGCTGCTTTAACTGCTGGAATTCAAAATTGTAAAATCTATATTACTTCTGCAATTCCAATTGATGGTTCAAGTGCTTTAGCTGGGGTATATAAAGATTGCAAAGAACAAGGTACTAATTTAAGTCAAAAACAAATTGATGCTGCTCAGGATGAACTTAATACTCTTAGTAGCGTTAATAATCAAAATAAAGGAAAAACTAATTTCTCTGATTCTCAATTAAATGAAGCTATTGCAGAAGCCAAAAAAGATATGAGCAATCAAAGTCATAGTATTTCAGATAATGAAATTAAAGCGATAATCAATAATCAACTTAATGCTAATCATTTAGAGAACGTTATTAACAATAATCAAAAAAATACTACCGTTAAATTATTAAAAAATGTTAGAGATTCAGGTGCATTGCACAACAGTAGCTTTAAGCTCCAGACCAATCAATTAATTCAGCAAATTAACAAAAAAGCACCACATCTTATTAATGACAGTAAATCAAGCAATTCAACAAGTTCTAACAGCTTTAGTTTTTCAAACTGGTTTGTAGAATTTGGTGATTCAATCGCAAAATATTTTAAAAAAACTTTGGATTCTCTTATTTTGATTTAATTAAGTGGTATAGGATTTAATATCGATCGAATAAGTGTAATTATTAACTCATTCTAACGACTTTTAATAAGCAGCTCTGCTGCGTTTAATAGGAGCGAATGAGTTGCACAGGTTCTAAGGGTGTAACCCTTAGCTTAATCTTAATTGACTTTTTTGTAACCTAGGTTTGCTGATCTCAGTAGCAACCAGAAAACTAAATGGAGTTTTTGACGACATTTAGTTTTATCACTTTAAAGGGGGACTCTTTAAGAGTCCCCTTAAAGCTCTTTCGGGAATGACGACCTCTTGCAGCAGTAAGAGTTAAAGCGCTGAATGACACACTTTTTCTACCGAAACGCACACTTTCTCTACTATTTTAGTAGGTATAAACACAGTTTTTCTACTTTCAGACACACTTTCTCTACTTTTACATTCAGGTATAAACACGGTTTTTCTACTTTTTTTGGTAAAGCTGACACACTCAAAAGAGTCTCTCTACAAAGTTGAGAGTGTGTTTAGTTTCAAACACTTACTATAAAGTGCTTACAAACCATTTTTTACCTTATAGTAGTGCAATTTTAATCTAATCCGTACACAGTTTTTCTACTTTTTTTGTAGGTAAAAACACATTTGCCTTTTTAAAAATGTGCTTTTACCTATTACTTTTTATCCTATTGACACACTTTCACTATTATTTAGCCTTCGTTTGGCACATTTGCTTTGGTAAAATGTGTTTTTACCCACCCAATTAGTGTATAATTTGTTTTAAAGAAGAACCGAAAGAGGGAATATCTAATGGCATATGACGACAGAGGCAAAAAACTCGAACATCATGATATTGCTAAAATTTCTAATGCAATTAATAACTTTCAACTTCATCAATTATCTAAAAACGAGATCAAATTATTTTGGACAGTGATAAGTCAAATGGCTAATCAAACAGACGATGAAATAGTTAATCATGGCATTCATTTTAGTTACAAAGAAATTTCTGAATTAGCTGGATTTAAACATTTAACTAAAACAAGACTTTATAACTTGATTCGTAGTATGTTTACGCATTTGGCACAAACCCTGTTTATTAAAGAGGACAAAACTTCACGTGAAATAGAAACAACGATGTTTACTCCTTTGAAAATGATCAAAATAAAAAAGATGCATGAGGATGTTTTGGTAAAAGCAAATGAGGAAATGATTCCCTTTCTTCGCAGGCTACGATCTACCTATACCTCATTTGAACTAGCCCGATTAATGACCTTGGATTCAAGATATTCTTTACGCTTGTACACGATACTAATGCAGTGGAAAAAGTATGGCAAAGTAACTTTATCTAAAGATTACTTTTACAATGTTATGGATATACCACCAAGTTATAGGAAGAGACACAGAACGAGTATGGTGGACTATAGAATTATTCAACCTGCTATAAAAGAATTAAAAGATAAAGGTTTAGTTACTAATCTCTCATGTACTAAAAAATATCTGACCGCAAGTACGAATGGCGGCAGAATTGTTTCTGATTATATTTTTACTTTTGATCCTCAAAAATTAGAGGACAAAAAGTCTCGAACGAATTTAAAAGGGAAATTTAGGAAAGTTAGATCTACGAGTGTCAAATCAACTGATGAAAAAAAGCAAGACAATAGCAAAAAAAGAAATAGCAATTTCAATAGAGAAAAGAAAAATCATAAATCTACTGTTAAAGATCATACTTCCGATCATTCCATGATAGATTCAGCATTTGGTAATCTTTTTAATTAATTAGTTCAAAATTTTATTGAAAGGAAAATAGTATGACTAACTTAATGACAAATAATGTTTATGGTGATTTCATAAAAAGCATTAGGGAAGAGGATACTCCAAAGCCTATTTCTACAGGATTTCTATTGCTCGATAACGTAGGATTGGGAAGTGGACTATATAATGGTTTATACGTTTTAGGGGCAACGTCTGGATTAGGTAAAACTACATTTGCACTGCAAATTGCAAATCATATTGCATCTCATGAAAATCGAAAAGTAATTTATTATGCGCTGGAAATGTCTGCTAACGAGTTAATTGCCAAGTCACTTAGTAGAATAGCTTGGAGTCTTACAGAAGATCATGATACGTATAATCCTATTCAGAATATTGCAAAAAAAGGTCAACATAGTGATTTGCCGTTGACAGCACGTAACATTATGAGAGGGCACATTAAAGAAAATTTTAGTGAAGAAAATAAAAAGAAATTGCGTACGGCTATGGCATATTATAATAGCTTTTCTGAGAATATGATTATTAGTTCTCCATTAACTAAGCGCCCATCAGTAGATGAAATTGTTAAAGAAGTAACCGATTATGTACAAACTACTAAGAATAAGCCAGTAGTTTTTGTTGATTATTTACAACTTTTAAGGCCAGTTGAAGGAAATCATGGATATACTGATAAACAAGCAGTTACAGCTGCAGTTAATAAGTTAAAATTATTATCATTATCTTTAAAAATTCCCGTTTTTGTAATTAGCTCATTTAACCGTTCCAGCTATAGCTCAATTGACGTTGATGAAACAGCATTTAAAGAGAGTGGAGACATTGAATATACAGCTGATGTTGTATTTATAATGGAGAATGATTTTAATCGTGTATGGATTAATGATATTAGTAGTGGTCGAGATCTTAATTTAGTTGACTATGAACAGGAGAAGGCTATTGAACAAAATCGAGATTTTCCTGAAAAAGAAGGTAAACAAATTACTATTGATGAAGCAATAAAAAATCATAGGGTAACTATTCCTTCTGCCATGCGATACGTTAAATTACTCCCTGAAAAGGCAATTAAACTCTCTATTTTAAAGAATCGTTTTGGCGATATGCTTCCGCCAAAAATGCCATATATACCATTTATTCTAAATGCCCCATATAGTGTTTTTGGGCAAACCACAATAGAGGGAGATAAAGTTAAATATAATATTGATCCATTAGATGATTATTCTTATGAAGATATGCCCATATATACTAATCCAGATACCCATGAAGAAGATTTAGAAATCTAACAAATATTAAGAACCGACTCTCATCCGAATCTACTGATGTAGACTCGGTTTTTTTGTAATTTTTACAGATATCATGTTAGTTCATTGCCTTTAGTAATATTGGGCCAAAGAGGTAAAAAATGTATTCAGAACTTATTTCAATTATTGTTAATTTGCTTATTGCAATGTTAATACCAACCGCAGTTGTACTTGGTCTAACTTATATCAATCGTGATTCTAAAGAGCTACTAGTACGTAAATATGGCTTTAGTTCCCAAATATGGTTAGGATGCGTAGGGATTTTTATACATGAGTGTAGTCACGCTATTATGGCACTAATCTTTGGACACAATATTGTTGAATTTAAACCGTTAATTCTTCCTAGAAATGTTGCAAGAAACGATAGTGCTTTAGGTTATGTAAGACAAACATGGAATGCCAACTCCACGTATCAAAATATGGGCAATTTATTTATTGGAACTGCTCCAATTTGGGGATGTACGTTGGTAATTTATTGGGTTTCGAAAACCACAATGCCTAATGTGTACCAGTTTGTATTAAGCCTTGAAAAGGCAGCAACGTCATATTCCATGCTAAAAGTTCAGCAAGTTATAGCTAATCCTAACTTGTTTGCCAACATGGATATGACCTCAATAGTTACTATGCTAATCGGATTGATTATAATTGCTAATATCGTTATTGGTGGTTTTGATTTAAGTCCAGCAGACTTGCATAATGCATTTGGTGCATTTATTGCACTTTATCTTATTGTGCTAGTAATATTGTCAGTTTTAACTTTCTTAGGCTTTGGATCTGTGGTTAGCGCTTGGCTTTTGAAAATTATGACAGCTTTTGTCTTACTAATGAGCTTATCTTTAGTACTTTCAGTAGTAATCAATTTAGTACTTCGTTTTCTAAATTTTTTCATCTAATTTGACGTAGGAACTTAATTTTAGGATTTTGTCTTAAATTCATTATGTGTACTAAAAAGTAAAGCTTTCTAGCTCATATTGTTTTTTAGTCAAATTTTTGAAAGAAAGAGGATTTACACAGTGAGTATTTCTAAAAGTTTACAATATTCTGGTACTGCGCTGATTGCTGCTGCAGGTGGATTAGGCGTTGCTGCTAGTCCATTGATGTCAGTCGTTGCTCACGCTGATACTGGGGAATCACAAGACATTAATACGAAGCCAAGTGTTGGTGATAACCAACCAGGTACTCAAACCGTTGTAACTGATAAAGACGCTTACAATGATGTGGCTGGCGATACTGCTCATGACACTAATCAAGCTCAACATAGTTCAATTGGTTGGGAGTTTCAGAGTCCTGATCAGGCCGCAGATTCATGGACACATAAACCTGATTATGAGATCGAACCTGGTACTGATAACACTCAAACCGACTGGAATATTGCTGAAAACACTAATGGCAAGTCAGCAAGTGATACTTCTGATGATGTTTATGGTGATTCAGCCGAAGGTCGTTTTAATCCTGGTGATGCTGACCCTAATAAGATGACATCAATGGGATGGACTAATGCCGATAAGGATGGCGATGGTGAAGAAGATGCTGTAGAAGGACCAGCAGGCGTTTACTACGTAAACGGTGTTCCTTACTACAATGTTAATGGAGTTCCTGTTGTATGGGATGGCTATTATGATGATGGCGGTGCCTTAGTTGTAGATAATAACAACAATAACAACAACAATAACAATAATTCATCTAACAATTCATCATCTAACAATTCATCAAATAACAATAATGGTTTAAACAGTTTGAATGGCTTAAATGGTTTGACCACTAATCTTATGGCGGTTAATACTGGTGCTGGCAACGGTGCAGGTAATGGTGTTGGTGAAAACAATACTTCAAGTCATAGTGGGAATAACCAAAGTTCATCACAAACTTCCACTAAAGGTGATAATAAGTCAAGTTCATCATCAAATAGTCAAACCATTGTTAAAGGATTGGATGGTTTTGGCGGTTGGGGTGATTCGTTATTAGTAGATAATAACAACAATAATAACAATAATAATTCCAACAATAACTCAAATAATAATTCAAATAATAATAACTCAAATTCCAGTTTGCTAAGCAACAACTTAAGCAATACTGGTAATGCCGGTTCAGGTACGACTACTAATGGCAGTTCATTATCAACTACATCAAATGATAAAAATGATACTAATGGTAATAGTGGCAACCGCAATAGAAGCAATGGTTCATCACATTCAAATAATGGTAACAACCATGCTGCTCCTGTAACTCCTGTATCAACTAACAATAATGGTAGTTCTAACAACGGCAATGGTGCATCTTCAGACGGTGATCCTAATACTGCTGATAACGCTACGAACAAGAATGCAGGTTCAGGCAATGGTGGTAATGGCAATGATGCTGGAGCAAACAACGGCTCAGCTAATAATGCTGGCGTAAGTGATCCAGGTAATGCAAGCTCAGGTGATTCTAATTCAGGAGCTGGTACTGGTTCAACCGGTACTGCTGCAGGCTCAGGTGATACTTCAACCTCAACCTTACCGCAAACTGGTAATGCTAAGAGTTCAATGGGTCTTGAACTTGGCGGAATTATGACAGCTACTCTGGCAGCTATGGGTGTTGCAAAGAAAAGTTTTTTCTAAAGCGTTGCAACAAAATTAAATAATAAAGTAAGCGGAGATTTTTTAAATTTCCGCTTTTTTGCTGATTTTTACTATCTGCAATCAACTTGCTAATTAGGCTAAATTCTTAAACGAAACCTGTATATAACATCAAAGAAATACGGAGATAATTGAAATATGTCACAAAATACATTTTTTATTTTTTTGCAACAATATTCTGCATATGCAACAGAAATCTTAACTGTTATTAATGTTTTATGGATGTTCGAAATTTGCGTTAATGCAGTAGTTCAGCGTGATGAGTTAAATTCCTTTGTAGAGGAAAACTGGAAGTTTGATTTAGAGATCAGTACTTTGTTTTCTATCTTAGGTTTAGCTTTACTATATGCACCACGCTGGATTACACAATTTGGGCGGGAAATCTATATTATTACGATTTTCTTTTTCATTCTTCAAATTCTCTTTACGATTGATAACCGTAAGACATTGCGAAAATTTATTCGAAGAACCGCTTGGTATTATAAATCAATGTTGGTAAGTATTTGGATTGCTAGTTTATCAGTAGTTGCAGTATTTGTCTTTTTTGTCAGTCAGATTGCCGTATCAGATTTTTAAGCAAAGGGAATAGGTAGATGAGCTTTATTCACAAATTGCTAGCTTTATTAAATGCTAGAAAAGATCGTAAGGTACTAAATAGAGTCCCGATAATTCCAAGCAATAATGCAGTTAAGAAAATTCGTGAGCCAATTACTTATTACAGCGGACATGATAAGACTTTAAAAAGAATGTTTTATCGTTATGGTTCTGTTGCTAATGCAGGTAATGAGGAAGAGGGATATTTACATGGCCAGAAACCACATTAATATGACTGAAGAGCTTGATAAGTATAAGGCCGATATTTATCAAATGTTAATTTCGCTTGGATGTTCTGAAACCACAACTGCAGCTTTGATGAAAGGTAATCAAAGCAAAATTCAAGGCTGGTTCGGTAATGGAGATTCTAGAAGTCCAATAGTAACAGCTCAGATGGCTGCTCGCTTGATTCTACGAGATCCTGCTGATATTGACGCATCATCTAAGTTTAAGGTATGAATCAGAAGAAACATTACAATGTATGGCTGATTTTTATAGGCTTATTATTAATTTTAGTAATTATTTTTGCTTTGTTGTATGTTTTTCAACAGGCAAAAGTAGGAACAACCAATGCGTTAACTGAGCCACAGCAAACTAACGGCTGGCTTCAGATAGGAAAAGCGTTTCTCCACTTTCTAAAAAGATAATTTTTTGATTTTTTTGTTTAGTTTTCGTTTCTAAGCATACCTTTGAGATAAACTCTTCTGTAGAGTGAAAAACGGAGGTAATCATAATGTCAGAAACTAAAGGAAAAAATATTAAAATGTCAAAAGAATATCGCCTAGCTTTAAAGCGTAGAGCTGAGTTTCTTAAAAAGATTCATTTTGATAGTAAAACTGCTAAGGCACTTTTCTAAAATCCTTTGCTATTAAGCAACTTTAAGGTGAATTAAGATTTCAGATCAGCTTGAACAAACATAATAATTTCAAGTATATTCGCAGTACGCCCCTAATAGGGCGTTTTTTTTTACACTAAAAATGATTGTTTTAGGATGTGATTTTTAGTGATCGAAGAAATTAAGCAAAAAATTGAAGAGAAGCTGAATACATATACTTCTGTTTTAGATGGAATTTCATTAAAAAAAGCGAGAGAGACTTTTGAGTGGCTTAGAACACTGTTATGGATAGCACCCACTGTAATATGGGTTATTTGTCTTTTTCAAATTATTTTGCCACTTGGAACGCTTAATTTCTCCGTTTTTACATTATTTTGCTGGCTAATTTTAGCGTTGAGCGCTCCAGCATCTTGTTTTGTTAACTGGTTTCTAATTCTTTTAACAACACGAAGAGATGACAAAAAGCAGGATGAACGTGTTGACCTAATGTGGGATGAATTACAAATAGGATTTAAGCAGTTGTCGTACATTGTTGGTGCATCCCTGGCATTGCCTATTTCTTTAACTGCTATACCTTTTTTGCAGTTTCTTCGTTTGCATCCTACTGTTAAAGGCACCACTACTCAAATGATTGATCAAATAACTGGTTCTCCTTTGATAATTAGGCTTTTATTAGTTGGTGTAGCAATAATTTCGATGTTTTATCTTCATTCTCGTTTTGTAAGATTAGTCTTACAATTTGAACCCAGAATCCGAGAGTGGATGGCTAACTATGAGTTTCATTATCGTCCATTACACCAAATGCTTTCTGGAAAAAACGCCAAGCAGGTGAAGGAAGAAGATCATTATGCAAATATGGTTTTGGGTACTTCACTGGAAACTGGAGATTTGGTAGTTCAGAGCGTAGAAGCACGTAAGCGTAATTCAATTGCTATCGGGCCAATTGGTGCGGGGAAAACTTCATCCTGGTTTAGACCACAAATTGATCAAGACATTGATGCTTATTTGGAATACATTCGTGACTATCCAATTGTTTCTAAAGAAAAAGATTGGAATACACCATATGGAAAACAAAGCATGTACACTAACGGATTTACTTTAATTGAACCTACCAATGATTTGTGTGAGACAGCATACCAAGACTGTCTTGCTAAGGGTGTGCCTAAAGATAAGATTATCTACTTTAATCCTGAAGATCCTAATACACCTTCTTTGGGGTTACTGAGTGGGCCAGTTGACGCTGCATCCCAAAACCTGACTGATATTTTCTCCGGCTTAAAAGCATCAGCAAAAGACTTCTTTAGTATTGAAGAGCGGTCTTACATGGCGAATTATGTTTATTTGCTTAAATTAACTGCGGTTATCGAAAATAAGCCAGCTAGTTTTGGTGAATTAATGGATATGATGTTCGATGTTTATGTTACCGTCAAGAAAAGAACTGAGCTTGAAGCCTATGTAGAAATTCTACGAGTAGAAGTAGATAAAGCAAAAGAGAAATTTAATAAAACTAATGATAAAGACGATAAGGCTACATATTTCAACTATAAGGACACCTATGATATTGCCGTTGAAACTCTTAAATGGTTTCAAACTTACATTGTTGCAGAGCAATACAAGACTGGCCCCAAGATTCAGCAAACTGGTAAGTATAAGGGATATCCAGTCTATGTTGATACTAAAGACCAGTTTGTGGGCGGGCTTAAGTCTACTTTACAGGATATTTCTAAAAAGATTGGATTAAGACGTGTCTTGTTCCGTGAGAACTCAGATTTTAATGTCGATGATTGGTTTAAAAACGGCGGTATCATTATTTGTAATACCGATAAGAAATCGTTAGGTGGCCCATTAGCAAGTATCTTAGGTCAAATGTATTCCTTAACTTTTCAAGCTGCTACGTTTAGACGTACAGCTAACGTTGACCCATTCCGTGGCTTATATATGGACGAGTTCCCCGACTATGAGTCAAGCGGTTTTACAGATTTCTGTGCCCAGGCTCGTAAGTTTGGCACTGGAATTAATTTAGGGGCACAATCATTAGCCCAACTGTCACAAACCTTTGGTCCTGATTATTTAAAGACATTAATGTCTGTTTTGCTAACGAGAGCTACTTTCGGTGATTTAGGGCCTGATGACGCTAAGTTATTAGAGCCATTGTTCGGTGAACACGATGAAGCAGTTGAATCTATCAATGACCAAGACATTGATTTGGCTGCTGATCAATCACAGAATCGTAGTCGAATCTCTACTAAGGTTGAGAAAGTGCCGAATATTACAGCTAACCAAATTATGAAGTTGGAAAAATATACTATGGCGATTAGAACGCCAGGTGAGCATGGTACTAACATTTTTGATCGCATTCAAGTTGGTAGAATTACTAGTGAAGCAATCGAAAATGACCCTAAAAACTTCAACATGGATGATCCAGAAGATAGGAATGCTTATGAAGTAATGGTTGCTGATACGGTGAACTCCAGCCAAGAATATAGTGATACCGATAAGCACATTATTGATTTGATTCAAAGCAAACAATATATGATTCAGTGGCCAAGTGATCAAGAAATGAAATCTGGTGATGATGTTTTACCAACTATTCTTGATAGTGAAGGCAATGTGCTTTCGGGTGGCAATACTGCAGATGAAGATTCTGACTCAGATAAAACAAAAGTAACTTTTGCTAATGGTAGTGAAAACTCTGATTCTAAGCAATCTAAGGTCACTAAAGCAGGAGGATTCAGACATCAAAATAAAAAACAATCTACAGGCAAGGCGGGTACGTTAGGTACTGATAAAGATGGCCCTAGTCCTGAAGACATAGAACAAGATCCTTTTGATAATTGGAATGAAACGGGTGCTTATGCTACCGTTGGTGGGCATAAGCAAAAATTGGATGAAGATCAATTTGACGATGAGGGCAAAGTTGACGCACTATTGGATACTGATCCAGAAGACAATAGTAGTGAAGAAGTTACCAAGCCTGTGGCGAAAAAGACTAAGGGCTCTACATCAACTAATAGAGTTAATAAAGTAGGTAGTACTGTCAAAGACAATCTTGATTTAGACGATGAATCTTCTTTAACAGCAGGGATGCGTGCTTTGGATAAGTCTGTACACAAATCGCCTAATTCTGGCAATGGCAGAAATGATAATGATTTAAAGTATGATGATGATCCTTTAGTTTCAAATGTAGCAGTCACAGATAGAGTCAAAAGTAGCAAAAATGGTAATGCTACAAAACCAGACCAAAGCAAAAATCAATCCTCTAAACAGCAATCCAAGTTGAAAGATAATGATTTATCTGCAAATCGCCAAGTTAATAATAAAGATGAAATAATTCATAGTGATGATAAGAAAGAAGATAATAATATGTCTGAAAGTATGAATAATTTCGTTGATTTTCCTAACCATGATCGTAGAAGACAGGAGCATGAAGCAAATAGTCAAAATGCGGTAATTAGTCAATTAAAGCACAGTGCATTGCTAGACATGCAAAGTGGGTTTAATAAAATCTTGCATGATTCACAGCTAACTGAACCTGAACGTCTAAATGAAATGCTGAAATTTAGAGAAGAACAGCGTAATAAACTAGCAGCATATTTTATGCCAGCTAGTTTAGATAAAATTATTGCTCGAATTACTACAGCCATTGATAAGCAACAAGCTAAGGTCGCTAATTTGCATAATTCTATTGATGAAACTGATGACGTGCAGTCAATGGAACATAAAGTTAAAGAAAACCAAGAAGCAAATGGCTTAAGCGATGATCTTGAACAAATGCTAAAAAGTTTTCAGGATCGACCAATTACTGATGATGAGCCTAATGATAATGCAGGTGATGAATTGAAGGCTGATAAATTGGATACAGATGTTCCATTTAATGATCGTGATCCATTTAATAGTCAACCAGGTATGACTAGTAATACTGATGATGAAGACTATTAGGAAGGCTGTGAGAGATAAATGCCGATACGTCAATTTGTACTAGAACCGCCGGTTTCTATTGATTGGAATCATCGTCCCATATCTTCACGATTAAAGCTAGGTAAAAATTCTAAACTGTTAATTTTAAACGATAGTTCCATTACGGATTTAGATAAATGTGCTGAAAAGAAACATATCAATGTTGTGTTTTGTAATCAAACTAAGCGCCCTGAACTTTTATTAATTCCAGAAGTAGTTGGAGATAATCAAAAATTAAATACATTAGTTGATACTTATTTTTCTTTGGGTCTTAGTCATAATGTTCAATTTAGCCGTGGTTCATTAACTCTACTTTTGCGGATTATGTACTGTGCTTCTGATAAGTCTTATCGTGGTATCTTGAATATCTTAAGAAAATGGTTTGAGGCACCAAAAAATAAATTAGCTAAGTTAATTACTGAAGTTAAAATTGATAAAAAAATGGCCTTGCCTAAAATTGACAAGGCTATTTTGACATTTGCTAAAGCCACTGATTACACTGAAAATATTTTAAGTTTCTTATGGAAGCTGCATGGAGCTAATGCTTGGAGTAATAAAAGTAAAAAAGAAATTAGTTCTTTAAATACTGCAGGACAAATTACCGTTATGCCTGCGTCAATTTTTAAAGAGAATACCTATTTCTATGCATTGTTCATTTATGGTGTTAAAAGTCATATTGAAGTTTATATTGATTCTGATGTTTCTTTTGCCTTAGTTCAGCCTTACTTAAAGGTAAAAGCAGATACCTTTAGTATCGCTCGATATGCAAGTTCTGATCCAGCAGAATTAGCTTTTATTGCATCTAAAGCCGAAAATATGCTGTCATCTGCACAAATACCAGATCAATCCTTATTTTTTGCTTGGCTAGCTTATAAAGACACCGCTGCATTAGCTGATTATTCTTTAAAAGATATTAATCGTTTATTATCAGTAAGTCCATATGTAACTTATGTGGGGATGTATTTTACCTTAATAAAATCGCAATTTTGCTTGACCCAATATGATATAACTAAGTATCATTGGGCAACACATGTTTTTGATCTGAAATACATTATTTCAAAGACTATTGATAAAGATAAGAAGCGACAAAATAACAATCTTCAAAACATTCAATCTAAAGTTTCTTCCAAGCCTATAGCATCAATTGATTCCAAGTCGTTAGTTAAGGCTACCCAGAAAGTTCTAGATAAAATAGATAATACTGCAAGTGACTTTAATGCTACTGTCTCTTTACTCTCTAGCAAAGTAAATTCATTAAGTCAGGTAGTAAATAAAAATGCAAATGAAACTTCAATAAGAAAGTCTGATAAGACAAGTCAAATTAATGTCGATCTTAAAGATGTTCAAGATCAACTTAAACAAGTGAAACAAAATATTGATTTATTGCCTAATAAATTGAGCGATTTAATTAAAAAGAGTTGGAATGAAATGGAGGAGCAAAAGAATGATTCTTATTCATGGGAAGATGCAGATGATCCTAAACAGTTAGAAAAAGACTATGACAAGGCGATTCATGATCAAAGCAATAATTTTACAGACTTTGATGACTAACATAAGTAGTTTTAAGCTAAAAAAAAGGCTCCAAATTGGAGTCTTTTTTGTTGAATTAGTTACTTTGTATTGGAACAAAGGGCATCGTTTTTAAAATAAATTGAGTAAATTCAGGTGTACTAGAGTAATTTACACTTAATAATTTCAGTGTTTCCTTTAATTGCTTTGCATCGACACTCTTATAAAAGTAATTGAAACCATTTTTTATTAGAATGTCACGATTGTTACCGTTGTTGTACCAACTTTCTGGTACAAGCTTAAGTGGTGTATTGTTACGGAAAAGGAGCATAATGACCATATCTCTAGTAATTGTGATGCTTGAAACATCATGCAATAAAGAACCATCATTAAATGGTAAGATCATTTCTTCAGTGTTTTCAATATTAAATACTCGTAAAGCAGGGATAGGTAAGTTGCGTAAATCTTTTTTGTAAGCCAGTTCAAACGAGTTGACTTTATGAATCCAATTTAGCTCTTGTGAGACATGAGCTATTTGTTCATACAATTCAGCATTTTCATCATTTATCGTATTAATGCGATTGCTCTTGGCCACTTCTTTGGCCAATACGCTATGTGGGCGAGTATCAACTTGGCGGTCTTGATTTGGAAGCTGACGATTTGGCGAAACTGAAGGGGAGGCTTGTGTCTGTTCTGCCTTGACTGGATAATCAGGTTGATCATTAGTTGGCTGTGCTTGATAATTATTGGCTCTAAAATGTTGCGATTGCTCATTAACTGCAGTTTCAGGAGGTACTGTATTCTCTTCTTGAAAGTTAGGGTCAGTTTGATCAGTAGTTGTATTTTCATTCAAGTTAGGCATTGTGAAAGTATGGGATTGAGGTTGATCATTAGTATTCGCAGTGCTGTTCTGACTGTCGTATTCTGTTGGTACTTGACTAGTCCTAGTATTTTGAACTGAAGATTCTTGTGTAGTCTTCCTAGGTGGAATTTTGACAAAACTGCTGTGTGAGCCATGATCATTAGCATTTGGTTGTTGTGTACCGTTTCCGTAAGCATATGAATTTTCATTTTGTGGTGTTTGATCAGTGGCTGGGGTTCCATTATTATTTTGCGGATTATTGGGTTGTTGAACTGGCTCTTCTACATGTTGTTTTAAATTATCGGGCACAGTTTTCTTGTAAACTAATTTATTATTAGCATCCTCTAATGGGTGATAGCTATGAAAGATTTCATAGGCGGCACCAGTATTTTGATATTTTTGTAATAATTCTTGTGATAGAACTTGCATTAATTTTAACCACCTTTGTTAAATTTGATCTCATGTTTCGAAACAATTTTAACAGCAAAAATTCTTCAATTTCTTTTTACTTAGATGAAACCAAATTTGAGGCAAGATGTCGTTATAATTTGGTATAGCGTTAACAGAAAGGGTGAATTTGACGTGGCGGATAATAATACTTTGCACATGGTTGATGCTTCTGATGGTGGTAATGGGTTCATGAAAGTTCAGCTCAATAATCCTCGCTTTATTTTTCCATCAATTATGTCTGATGTACTACCAGGTAAAGAACTTGAAGCCATTGATGTTAATGACATTGATAATGTAAAAGCAACATTAGCTAATTTCATAGATAAAATGGACGTTAAAATTCAGAGCCCAGCTATACGAGATAACGGAAGATATTTCGTAGGGCCACAAGCTTCAATATCTGGAACTGAACCAATTAATTACAATGTAAAATCTTCTGAGGGTAAAAGTGAATCTGATATTGGCTTGATTTGCTTATTTAGTATAATTTCATATTATGCATTATCGAAATTTTTTGAGAATTATAATTATGTTCCAGCTAATTTAAATGTAGTAGTTGATAAGTTTGCTACAGCTTTACCAATTGATGAGATTAAAATTAAAGGTGTGCAGCAGTCGTATGCTAAAAGATTTGCCGACTATCATCATCAGGTAACCATTAATAATTTTAGTACCTTAGTACATGTAGATTTATCATTTAAGAAGGTCTTTTTTGATCCAGAAGGCGTCGCAGCAATTACGGGTTTGATTTTTGATCCAGAAAGGTTAAATTATCGTCAAGGCGAAATCTTTGATGATTTAGTCGAAGAATATGCGCTATCTGATTTTACAGGAGAAGACATTCTAAAAGCAGGTAATGTCTTAATCATAGATATAGGTGATGGCACTATTGATTTTGCTGTTACTAATAAAGGGATAAGAGTACCTAATCAAAATCGGAGTATTTTAAATGGGGTGGGTATTTCAGCAGAAAATGCTATTGACGCCTTGAGACAAAAATATCCAGTTATTGCGCCTATGGACAGACAAACTTTTATTAAAATAGCCAATAAAAATCAAGGACCTAATGACAAAGAAAGTAAAGTATATAAAAGTTTTCTAGATGAGCAGACCTCTAATTTAGAACGTCAAATCATTGAACAAGTTAGAGATTTTCACAGGGCTTTACACGGTCAAATTGGAATGATTGTCTTGTGCGGGGGCGGTGCTAACGTCCTGAAAAATCACTTTCATGATAGATTTAAGGGTGTAATTCAAAATCTTTTTCCATTTAATGCTCCCTATATTCTTTGGGTCAGAAAAAAATATGCTCAAACGCTAAACCTTGATGGATTAGTAGTTCGGGCTAAAGTCATGAAGTGATGGTTTTGAAAAGAAAAAGTAAATATATTGATTTTAAGTTTAATATTTTGCAAGAAAACTCGGCAGAATTTGATGAAATAATTTCATATTTACAGAATCAAAAAAATAAGTCGAAAACAGTTCGTTTGGCGTTATTGTTGGCTAAGAAGCAATTTGGCAATGTTGATCTAAGTGATGCTTTAGCTAATTTGGCAATTAAAAACATCAATGAGTCCAAGAATCAAGAATGATGTAGTGTCAATCAAAGAGGCAAAGACGGATAATGAAGATAAGCATATTCAGCATTCTAATGTTAGCCGAAACAAGGCTAAAACTGAGATTCATAAAACTAGTTCAAAGTCTCAAATAAAAGATAAAAAGGTTGAACCAGTAAAACATAAAACTCGACAAGAAATAAGTAAAAAGAGGGAACATAGTACAACACAATTATTGCCAGAAGATATTAACAAGATGTTGTGGGACGGTGATTCCTCTGATCTGTAGAATTTTGGGTAGAAAAAAAGGCTAGAAATTAAATAGTTTCTAGCCTTTTTACATTAAACACCGAATTGATTAAATGGATCTTTTTTGTTCTCCTTATCTGAGTTAATGTCAGATACAGATTTTTCAATCGGTTTTTTCTCGGTATTAAGTGAGGTATTGGTGCTGTTTGTTTCGGTTGTGTGTTTAGTATCAGACACAGTAGACTTCTTTTCAGCTTTAACTTGATTAGAGGTAGATTCTGAATCATTGTTTTCTATTTCTACTGCTGAAGTAGCTTTCTCATTTGTTTTTTCACCTAGAGCTAATGTTGTATGCAATAGACCTAGTGAAACTAAGTCCTGATAACCATACTTAGCAATGGCAAGCCTAATAAGAAATTTTATTGATTTAGTTTTATTATCTTGTTTATCAAGCCAATCTGCTAGGTCTGGCTCAGTTTTACTACTAAAAGTGAAGCCTACTAGTCTTTTTTCTTTTTTACGACCCATCGTCTACTCCTTCCTAATTATTTTTGACGTGCTTTTTGCATTGCACTAAAAAGCTCTAATGCCATTTCATTCATATTTTGTGCATATTCTTTGCCAACCCATACGACAGGAATAGGGAGCTTCTTAGCATTAATTTCATCCTGAATTCTTTGGTCTAAGTGATATTGTTCGACTAGTGGAATAGAGGCTCCGCCAAAGATAAATATAATTTGTAATTTTGGATTCTTGCTGATTAAGTAACGAACCTTGGTTAAGATTTGGTTTATTAACGGTTCAACACTTTGATCTACAGCTTCAATAACATCTTTCTTTAACATTCTTTCTGTAATTGCTGCTAAACGTTCTTTAGTACTTTTAGCTGCTTTTTCAGGTTCGACAGCTTTTAACCAAATATCATTAAAGTCTTTGCTGGTAGTTAAACTTGTACCATTAGGATTTTGTTGTTGATAAATATTAAATGCATCATCTAGAACATCGCCCATACTTTGATTGATACTTTGACTGTAGTCATTTACTGAACCATTGTTAAAGAGTGAAATATCTACAGTATGTTGTCCAGCGTCAATTCCCATAAAGCTATCAGCATCTTTAACTAATCCTTCTGCTAATGCATCATCATTAAAAACAAGTCCATCAGCCAATTTAACATGTTTAACCTTATTAATTAATTTCTTTTGGAAATCAGCGGGGCCATGTTGTATTGCCATTACAACGACAATTTCGCCTTCTTTAAAGATAGTTGCATCTTTAAACTTAATGTTGACTTGAATATCTTTACCCAATGAATGAACTGTTACTAAGTGTTGATGAGCCATGAATCTTTGCTTGTATTCAGGCCTAATATCATTATCCTTAGTTCCAGCTTCAGTAATTGGAAGAGCAGTAGTCATATAAACATTAACTGTAATTACTTCGTCTGGATCAAATTCAGTTTCATTCTTTTTTGCTTCTGCATATGCTTCTTGAATTGCTCTACCAGCAATTAAAGAGAGCGGAATGATTAGAGCAGCATCACTGTGTGCTTTCCCTGTTGGCGCATCATCCTTTAATGTAGTGAGAGTTTTTAAAGAATTAGCTGCGGCAACAGTAGTTAGATATCTTTTATCTTTAATTGAGACATCCAGATAATTAAAAATTGACTTTACTCTAGCATCTAATTCATCGGTTGAGTTCCAGTCGACATTTTCAAAACTTGGACTTTCATAGATACGGACAAAAACAGTAGGCTGGTTGATTCGTACACCGCCAAATTTGCCTTTGTCATCACCGTATCCTAAATCGTTTGAAACGTACATAACATTTTTTTGACTTTGGGTCATTTCTTTGAACCTCTTTCTATGATTAAATCTAAAACTTAATTCTTCTTTATAGTAGTGCATTATTTAGGTTTTTTCAACTTAAAATCTATAAAAAATATAAATAAAACAAAATTTTTTTATATTAGTGCAAGATCAATCTAAACAATATTAAGGCTATAACCAAATTTGTTAAATTTTATCTTATTTAGTAAGTTATTTCTGTTTTTTTAATTGTTTTTACAAATAAACTTTTTTTAAAAGGTAACGTTTATTATCAATTACGATGAGTTGCAAAACTTATCGCTTAAAACATGTTGGCAGTCATGTTGGGGCTACTGCCGTTAATCTTTTTAAGAAAAGGAGAATAAGGAAAGTCCATGAAAAAAGTTCAAGACTATCAAAATTCTTTAGTTGAAGAACAACATAAAGGATTAAAATTCTTGTCTGCAATCACGATGGCTTTACCAATGTTCCTTGGAACTACTCAAAAAGCGTTTGCTATTAAACACTTGGATAAAGTTCCAATGAGTTCTATCGTCAGAGACCACTCAATGGGTCAAGGATATTATGGTACTGTTACAACACCAAGTGGCAAACAAGATACAGTTCATGAAGGCTGGCATGGGGATCATGATTTGAGATTCTATTGCTTGCAGCCAATGAAATATACTCCAAATATCGGTGAAAAGGAACAATTTAATCATTATGATAATGGTAATGTTCGTGCCGTATTAAGATGTGGTTTTGGAGCTAACAGTTCTAAAACAATGGCAGCTAAACTTGGAAAAGGTATGCCTGCTGATCCAAAAGCTTTTGAATTTGGTACACAATGTGCAGTTTGGAAAGTAGCGGGCAGTATTGGTACTGTTACTTTTAACAAAACTGCTGGTGGTAAGCATGCTGAAGCTTGTTATAACTACATTATGAAACATTATAAGGATGCTACATATCGTGGTGATGGTACAACTACTTTATCAATTCACCAAGTAGGTACCAAAGCTGCTAAAGGTGCTCGCACTAGACATTTAATTGCTGATGTTCATGAAAACAAGAAGCTTATTAAAAAGCCACGTAATATGTCGATTAAGCTGAAGGACTTAACAGTAAAACAAGGTGGAGCAGCACATACTAAACAAATTAAAACGGCTACTAATTTCACGGCTACTTTAAAAACGGGATCTAATACTGGTACAATTACTGCTGAGGTTCCAGCATATAATACTGTTGCTGCGGTTTACTATTCAGGGGATAATGTTCACCAAAATGGTGTTGCTTTGATGGCTGTTAAACACGGTACAGCTAAAAAGACTTATGATTGGAGTACTCCAGAAAAGACAACACATCATGATACAACTCACCATGAAAAAGTAAATTATGCTCAATTTGATATTAATAAGGTTGATGATGAAAACGATAAGGTTCTTGAAGCTAAATTTGATATTTATCAATGTACTGATGATTCAGGTTGGGATAAAGGCAAGTTTGTAGGTACTATTACTACAGATAAGAATGGTGTTGCCAAGAGTGGCGTATTACCACAATCTGATTTCCACCATTATATTGCTATTGAACATTCAACTGGTAAAAACTTAGATGTTGATCCAACTCCGGTTCATATTGATTTAACTCTTCCTAACTTGCAACAAAATGCTAAAGTTACGAAAACTAAAGATGGTGAAAATGAAGTTTGGGCTTACCACTTGACTGTACAAGGGCCAATTAACAACCATAAGCACTTGCATTTAACTTCTGAAGCTACTAATTTGGAAGATAACAGCAAGTTTGCTCAACCAATTAAAGGACCTGTTGTAATTAATGAACAATTACGCTTGGCTCACTTAGTAGGTACTGTTAAATATAATGTCAAAGCTTGGTTAGTAGATAAAGCAACTGGTCAACCTATCACTATTGATGGTAAGCAAATTGAGGTTGAAAAGACTATTGGCTCACCTAATAATGATAAGAATGATGATGGTATTGAAGACAATGTTTCAGTACAATTAAAGATCCCAGATGCTTCATCATTAGCAGGCAAAGACGTTGTTGTATTTAGTCATGCTGAACGTGCTGATAAGCCAAATCACTGGTCAGTTGATCACCAAGATCTTAACGATAAGCATGAAACTATTCACTTTTCTAAACCTGAAATTCATACTAAGGCTATTAATGCTGAAACAAATGGAAATCAATTGCAGCCAACTGATGGTGAAACTTTAACAGATACTATTTATTACAAGGAATTAATTCCTGGTAAAACATATACTGTTAAAGGAATTGTGATGGATAAGCAATCAGGTAAAGCAGTTCTTAATAATGGTAAAAAAGTAGAATTTAGTAAAACTTTTACTGCCGAAAATGCTAATGGTGAAGTTAATGCGTCAGTAACATTTGATGCTCACCATTATTGGGATCATGATTTGGTAGTATATGAAACTCTTTATTACACCGGTTACTTCCTAACTGATCATAGAGACATTAATGACCAGAGTGAAACCTTACATGTAACTCATCCACAAATGCATACTACCTTGTCTTACAATACGCAAAAGTTTGTATATCCTAAGACGCAGAATATTGCAGAAGATGTAGTTCGTTATACTTATTTAATTCCTGGCCAGCAATATACTTTACGTGGTAAGCTGATGGATCAAGTAACTGGCTTACCGGTTGTTCAAAATGGTGTTCCTATTGTGGCAACTGTTCGTTTTACACCTCGTATGACTAATGGTACGGTAACCTTAACCTTTAAGTTTAATGGAATGCCATATGTAGGTCATACCTTGGTAGCATTTGAGAGTTTGTACTATAAGGGTAGAATTCTTATGGAACATGCCGACTTGAATGATGCCAGTGAATCCATTGTTATTGACCACTATCATAGAAATACTACTATTCCTGTAATTGTTCATCATAGAGGTGGAGGTCATGGTGGTACTGTTGTTGTAAATAACAATAATAATAACAACAATAATAACAATAACAATAACAACGGAAATAATAATAACGGTAACAATAACAACGGAAATAACAGTAGTTCAAACAATAGTAGCTCGAACAATGGTAATTCCGGAAACAATGGATCTAATAATAATCAAGATAATAACTCTGGCAATAATGGATCCAACAATAATCAAGGCAATAACTCTGGTAATAACGGATCTGACAACAATGGATCTAATAATAACCAAGGTAATAATTCCGGAAATAATGGCTCTGATAATAATCAAAGTAACAACTCTGATAATACAGAGACAAATAATCAAACCTCTACTGGTAATGAAACTACCAACTCTGATAATAGTTCAAATGTAGTTACTGATAATAGCAATAGCTCACAAAAGCAAATTCCAGCAACACATGTTCAAACTCGTAAGCCTGTTAAACGTCATGTTGTTAAGAATACTAAACCGGTTTCAAAGCCTGTTAAGAAGCAAAAGAAGGCTGTAGCACCCGTTGAAAATGAAAGTCAAAATAATGACAATACTCCATCAAGTTCTGCTCCAGCTCAATCTAATGCTCCGCAACAAGTTTCTACTGGTGCCTTACCAGTACCTTCAGTTCAAGAAAGTAATAATACTAGTTCTGATAATGGCTCATTGCCACAAACTGGTAATGCCAAGAGCAATATCTTTGTTGAGCTAATTGCCTTAGGCCTTGTATCAATTTCCGCACTTGGAGTAGTTGAATATATTCGTCGTCATCAAACTGCTGGTATGGACTAATTTAATTACTAAATTAGATAATAAGAAAAGAGAGAATCAATTTTGATTCTCTCTTTTTTTAACTTTTAAATTATTAATCAATTAACCAACCCGAAGTTACCAATGTAAAAGGTTTGAGTCCTTGTTTTTCACGCCAATTATTAACATCTTTTACAAAATATTCTTTAACTTTTTGAATATCCTGAGAGTTATATAATTTGTCTTGATTTATACTGCCTGAGTGCTTCTTTTTAGAGCTTGCTACTTTCTTTGAACTAGTAGATGAGTTATTGACTGAAGAAATATTTGTAGTATCAGTACCATCTACCTTTTCACCAGCATCTTCAGAAATCCATAAGTTTTGACCAATTTCGTATTTACCATTTTGGGATGTATAGACGTTGTAAATACCATCTTTGAAATCTTTAGCTCCAAACCAACTATTATCAGATGCGTTCTTGTATACATCATTACCGCCTGCGAATACATGAATCTTAAAAATAGGTGAACCTAACGAACTAGTATTAGCAGAAGTAGAATTTACACTAGTGTTTGATTTAGAAACTGTAGATGTAGTTTTCTTGATAATTTTTCTACTACGTTTCTTGACTACTTTGGCATTACCAGCCTTAATATATCTGTTATGACCAATTCTATAGTATTTTTTACCATGAATCTTCTTTACTGAGAAGTAAATATGTGTAGCGTGCTTGTGAAGCACTTTTTTTTTCAACTCTATGG
Source organism: Lactobacillus kefiranofaciens (assembly GCF_900103655.1). Classification (GTDB taxonomy): domain Bacteria; phylum Bacillota; class Bacilli; order Lactobacillales; family Lactobacillaceae; genus Lactobacillus; species Lactobacillus kefiranofaciens. The sequence continues at coordinate 12,852 of NZ_FMXC01000017.1, read as the reverse complement.
CCACGATGATTATAGATATAAGCATTATGTGTAAGTCTAATTTTACGGGTGGCCGCTTGAACAGTGGTAGTTGTTCCTAAAAGAAAACTACTGCTTTGATTTGTCATAGCCATTGGTGAAATTAATCCAATAGTTAAAACAGCACTTGCTACTACTTTTTTTCATTTTGTTTTTTCATTTTGTTTTTTCATTTTGTTTCTCCTTTTGTTTATTTAATGATCAAATCTATAGTACAAAATAAAAATAGCTAATGACGAAAGTTAATTAACTTTTTATTTATTCCTTATCGAATTGACAAGTATATCTTACAAAAAAATTTTGCTTAAAAACGAAAGTAGTAGAGTTTTTTTTACTTTTTTCAAAACCTTGTTGCTCTATGCAATTAGACCATATTTTTGTACAAATTAGTAAGGTGGATAGTGAACTATTTAGATGAAAGGGGAAAAATATGGCAGATGAAAATTTTGATGCATTAAATACTTTAGCTCAAAATCAACATCAGTTGATGGATGATAATAAAACAAAAGCACCATTCTTTCTTGATGAAGCAGAAAAAATTCCGTTTGAGTTACAAGGATTTATTGCTGAATATAAACGTCAAATTAACCAAGAACTTACGCCAGACAACTTGTTATGGGCAGTAGGTGAGGAAGTATCAGATTTCGAGGTTAGAAAAGGCCTAGTGATGCCCGTACTAAAAATGCGTGTAGAAGAAAATGATGCTCCAGTTTATATCTTTGCAAGTCAAGCAGGCTCAAATTATCGCCATCCTGATAATTTTATTGATCAAAGGGTTAAGATTGCTATTACTACTTTTCTTGACGCTGGTACAAAGGACAAAGAGGGTAATGAACAATATATTGCTCTTGGTTCAATTCAACAAGCGGAATTTGTGATTAACGGTTTACTCTATCAAGCAATGCTTAAAGACCCAGAAGCGGTTAAGAGTCAAGATAGAATCGGTAAAGTTACTCAAGTTATTGATACTCCAGATTTCCGTTTTATTTCGTTTGAATATCAAGGTGCAGAGTTAGGTATGCTTGCTAAGAACTTCTACTATCAAACGTGGACTAAGCCATTAAACAAAGTAGCTTATATTGGTATGAAGTTTCCTTTTAGAATTACTGACATCATTAAAGCTAAGTATGAAGATCAAGATGGCGTTAAACAGGATATGGCTGCAGGAAGAGCAGTTCCGAAGGGATTAATGTATCAGGTATTAACTACTAGATTGCCATTTTTGGAGTCTCCTGATAAAGATGTAGAAAGTAAATTTGAACGAGGGGCTGATTTTAAAGGCTATATCGTTCGTTATCATCCAATTCAAGGTATTTTTGTTGAAGTGGCTCCAGGTTGGTGGTGCAAGGGTATTCTAAGTGCTAATTCACCAATTAAGCCGTCAGTAGCTGATGCGCAACAGCATACTCCCGTAATTGTTCATTTAGAGAAAATTAATCCTAAGACACATACTGGTAGAGCATGGATTAAAAGATTCCCCCACGGGGTTGTGCGTGTACCAGATCCTCACGAACAGTAATTCTGTAAAGGAGGCAAATTCATGTCGCAGACTATAAATGATAAACAACAGTTAAGTATGCGTCCTGTACCAATTAAAGATAGTCAGTTTGTTAATCCACAGAATGGCACTGCAATGTTACCTTCTTTAATTAATCCAGAAGACGAAGAAAACTTCGAGATACATCGGAATTTCTATATTAAAGGTTATGTTGATTTAAGAGATTCTGTCCGTCAAATTCGTCAATATGAAATTGCTGATCAATATAATAATGTCCTAACACAGCTGGACTTTGAAGATGAATATTGGTTAAAATTCATTGCTATGTTTAAGAGCGTTCAAAAGCTACAGCTTAAACGTGAAGCTAGAATGTTTCCACAATTACTTGATGAACTAAATCTGGATCATTGTTTAAACAAATTATTTAGAAATGGTTTAATTATGCGATGGACTTATCATCATCCTATTGATGGTAAGGATATACCTGTTTATACACTTACAGGGAATGGCTATCGTTTCTTAAAAACTTTTTACTCTAATTCGAATTATTTTCATCCGCAGGATTTTCTTAATTTAAATTGGAGATACCATTTAAGATTTTGGGAAACATTGGATGTTTATCAAGTCCTAGTAAGTCTACCTGCTTACAGAGCAAGTACAACTATGTTCCATGGAGATATACATAAAAAGAAAGTATTATTGCCTTCTTCACTTCAAATTAATTTAGAGTTAACACAAGGAAAGCCTAAGAATTTAGTATTTTATCCAGCTCTTTATAATGACAACCTAAATTATTATAAAGATGCAACGATAAAGTGGAATAAATTTACTAAAGCTGGTCAAGATCTGAATGTGCAGATAAATGATTTGCCGGCAGGTCAAAATGTATTGGCTTTTTATGCTCCGACTATTGAGAGAGCGCAGCAAATTAATGAGTTTTTACAGCTTAGCAAATTTGCATTTCCTTCATTATTTCTAGTTGGATTAGAAATTACTAGAAAAGGCCTTCCGCAAGCATTCTTTTTACCTGATCGTAAAACTGGTGGCTTACGTCAGTATATTTTCCCTGATATTTTGAGGCAATAAAATGAAATTTAATAAGAAAATAATTGCATTTTTCATATTGCTATCTGCTCCAATGCTTCTGAGTGCTTGTGCTAGTCAAGAAGCTACGCCTAATGTTAGTGGTAGTGATGAACACCAGCAGCCAACTGTTGATGTCTCATTACGTCAGGGGCAATTATCACAATCAGCAGGGTTAATTACAATGCCTGTTTTGCTTAGAAATACGGGTACTAATTCAACTGTTGTTTCATCTCGAAACTTTGCTTTGCATATTCAAGGACATACTTTTAAACCGTTTAGTGTGCCTAATACTCCTGCTGATTTTCATGAACAATTGGATTCAGGTTCTACATTTAATGATTCACTATCTTTTTATCTTGGTACAAACTTAACTAAAAAGCAGTTACGGCTAGTACATCTTACTTACACAATGGATAATGGAAAAACTAGGAAAGCCACTACAATGAATGCTTCATTTGATCAAGAAAAAACTAAGAGTGACCTGACTACTAACATGAAACAAGTTGGAGATTACTACACTGATATTAAACAATACATGCAACAAGTCCATAATGCTAAGCAACAAGGAGAAGATATTCCTTCATTAAAAGATCAGTTTCAAGATTCTGATTATGATAAGTTTCGTATGTGGGTCTTGATAAATAAAAAAGACCCGCAAAATATTATCTTGCAGGCATACAACCAGACTAATACTGACATTGCAATACCATTTTCAGATATTGAGTTAGTCAATAAGACAGGTGATGAATTACAAGTTGATCCGGCTTATCGAAATTACTATTTATGTTTACCGCATGGTAAATTTGAGATTATTACTGTGCCGTTAGAGGGTAAGCCAAGCATGACGCAAGCTCCGTTTACTATGAGATTAAAACAATCAGATGATTCTGGCACAAGTAGCAATTTCTTTTCTACTAAAAATTCATATTATCCGATTGAATCAGTTATTACTGATGCAAAAGATATTTCTACAGCATTTTCACTTACTCCTAATCAGTATGCTAAAGGTAGCATAAATTGGTCGAAGCCAGTACTTAATTTTAAGGATCGTACCTTTAAATGTACTGTAGATTTAAATGATATTTTTGCTTTAAGATCAGAACGAACCAAATACAGCCTAGTTGGTATTGATAAGGATGGTACTGATGGTGATATTGAAATTCCAAAAGATGTTGAACCCACCAAGGTTTCATCAGATTCGCCAACTCAAATTAATATGAAATTTGGTAGTTTGAAAGTACTAAAAACATATAAAAATATTGAACTTCGATATGATAATAAAAAAATCATGGAAGTTAAGTAACGTGTCTTTTATTAAGACTTTATGAGAAATATAATTTGACAGTCACTCTGCTTGAGATTAAAATGATAATGAACTCTGAATAAGAGTTCTTTTAGGTTTTTTTCAAAGAAAAGTACCCGCTTTTTATTGCAAAAAGGGGTAAAAGAGATATGACTACAGAACATTATGACTTACCATCAGCAGAGATGGAACGCAACTTACTTCAAACACGTGTGTTTGGCGATGAAACTTTTGCCGAGCATAAGAAGAAGTGCTTAGTTGGCTGCGCTCTATGTTCCGTATTACGTTGCCGTGAAAGGGCAATTAGAGAAAGCGAAAATAGAGAAGTCGCTGGCGTTTCGGGCAAAGATGTACATAACTACAAGGTATTGTTCAGCGAACAGGGTAACATTAGTTACTGGTTTAAAAATAAAACGGACATTCGTAATCCCAAAGGTGGTTATTATGAATGGGTCTACATCTTGCTTCAATCAGAAGACTTTTCTGATTCTCAAATCCGCAAGTATTTCAACATCAATAATTCCGAGTGGCAGCGATTTAAGAAAAATCATTTTCCGACTTGGAAAGATGATAAGTATGATATTCTTGCCGAACGTGGGCCGAAAGCTTTCAAAATGTGGAAAGAAGCTCAAGTGAGAAGTCATAATTAACTATAATCTTATTTTACAAAGAGACGTTATTCAAAATAACGTCTCTTTTTTTCTACACATATAAGGATGTGTTTAATAAATGGTATGTAACCAATTTGCAACAAAGCTTAAATCAATTCCACTTGCTTTGTCTGCGTTAAAAAGATATATTTCGGAGACTAAACACGCTCCAGTACATATTAAACTTGTCTATAATGTCTTTGATGAAAAGTCGTTCATCGAAGGTACTTTTTCAAGTGATGTTCCTACGACTGAAATAACTTCAGATTTAACTAGCTCAATTAGTTTTATTCTTTCTAATATGGTTTCGGCATATTTAATGACATATCAGAAAGTATTTTTATCTCGTATAATTATTAATGCTGATATTGATATGCTAGGCATTGTTTATGACAGTATCAAAGTTACTTGTCGATTTAAGGCGAATAATGTTAAATATGCTATTTCTAATGACAATTTGCTTAGTTCAATCTTGAATCAAACTATGGAAGCTGAGCGAAGCGAGATTATTGAAAGACCAGCAACTGGTTTATCAATTCAATTGTTTCGTCATCGGCTAAGATCAATTCAAATTATTTCTGATTATTCTTCAAATGACCAATATGATTCTTATCAGCATCCCTTTGAATCAGAAATATTAGTAAGTCTGATGGGCATAATTAAACTCTACGAGAATCCTGAGAATTCTCATCGAGCCAGTGCTAGGTTATTCTTTGACTTAAGTAAACGTAATCGCTTGCTCTTTAAGCATGGCACGATTTATCCATCAGAGAGCTTAATATATCATAGCAACAAAAAAGATCACTTTGAAATTGAACAAATTGATCATGTGTTAAGTCAAACTGTACCTATTTTGGCGACGACGAGTTTGGCTCAGATAGATAACTTGGAGTTATTTATGACACATAATCGTCAATTTAAATGTAGGTTTGGATTAACTGCACCCCAAGATAAGAACGTTCCCGTTAAGAATTTTATGAATATGAGTACTGACAATTCTGTGATTACTTGGCAGAATGTTTTCAATCATATTGTTTCAAATTATTCATTATCACAATTATCTGAAGCTTGGTTGCAAGATATAGTTGTGACTTTAAGTCCATTTAAAGATCAGTGGGTAGTCAACTTTGATCAGTACTCCTTAACACATAATTTCAATTCTTATTTACCTAAAGATCAAATCGTTGCAATGGTTCAATCTGTAGCAGAGCAAAGTAACGGTAAGGCTAGGATTAAACATATTGTTCTGGAGAAAGAAGAAAAAAAGACGGAAATGCTAAGACTTGATTTAGAGCCACTAGCAGTAAAACCAAAAGCTTCCGCAATAGCTATGCCACTGCCACTGAGAAATGCCGATACTGACGGCAAGGTTATTCATTATTTTGATCTAAGCGATCATAATGGGTATTTTCTTAGTCATGATAAATTCATGAAGATGGTGAAGTAAGTTGGAAAATTTTATTTGGCTGGCAGATGATATTGGCCAATATGTAAAAGATCAGAATAACTCGCAATTAAATAATTACTTTAGTGAAAAGGGTAGTAATGGGTTTCATATCCTTAATACCGGTTTTTCACAGGTTTGGGGCGGATTGATCAGAATTGGTGATGTTATCCTAGTTCTCATGCTTTTAATTGGTATGGGCTATATGATCTATTCGAATATTGGTAATTCAGGTGAAGCACGGCGAAAGGGTGTAGGTGTTTTAGTTAGTATCTATGGCTTTCTTATGTTCATACATTTGTTTGTTACAGCTATGGCATCTTCACCAAATTTATCTGGTGGCCGTTTGACAGCCTTTGCAGTAATGCTTATTGGTCAGTTTGTTTCAATGTCCGGATCAATAATTCTTTATGCTTTTGGCACCGTTTATTTACAGGTTTATACAATGACAGGCCAAGAAACTTATAAACGAAAGGCTAGGACAGCATATACAACAATGCTTTGGGTCATTGTAGGTTCAGGACTAGCTGTTTTATTCACTGAGGTGATAGCACCATGAAAAAAGAAAAAAACTTTTTGTTGCCATTGTAACTAATGGCTTAATTATGTTTGGCGCTGGCTTAATTATGGGCTTGATAATGTGCGGTGCATTTACATTTAAATGGTTATTTGGAAACTAGAATTAGTGAACAGTGAATAAAGAAAGCAAAATGAAGTTAAAGCAGAAATTCAAACAAAAATTATACTCACATGAGTGGGATTCTATGCTAAGAACCAGTCAACAAGTTATGTTGTTAATTCAAGGTGTTTGCATTTTAGTATTTTTCTTTTATTGGGATTTTACTAAACAGTGGCTCTTGGAGCTTTTGGCCGCCATATTAGCTTTTGCCATCGTAATTGTTTCTATTGGTATGATTTGGTTAATTCGTATGATTTGGTCATTTTCAGATAAGTATAAGTTAGATTACATTGCAACTCATCCTAATTCTGCTAAGTGGTTAATGAAAGAGGAGAAAGATAAGCAAGATTCTGAAAAGCCAAATAGTCATATAGAAGATTCTCATAGAAAGGGCAGAAAGTTCAATGAGAAAACAAAAAGAAAGAAAAAGCGTTAGTACCAAAATATTTGATTCGCTTTACGTGATTGTAGGTACTATCTTGCTTGTTGCTGGTTTGTCGCTCTTTTTCTTCAACAACAAGGTAGGGAGAGCTTACATGTTGCGTGATAATGGGGAGCGAGCATCTGAAAACTTAACAGCAAAACAAGCTGATAAGAATCGTAAGGTAAAGACTACTTATGATGCATCTAAGACAACAGACGTAGATACTCGCCAATTATGGGATGCACGTAAAACTCCAGCCGGGGCAATTGGACGAATGTCAATTCCTGCTGCAGATATCCATAATCCTTTGTTTCAAGGCTATGGCGCTCAATTGCAGAATCTGTCTTACGGTGTTTGTACCGTTGTTCCCAATAGAGTAATGGGCGGAACAAATAATTATGTAGTTGCCGGCCATTATATGGGAAATTATGGCCCTGCCGTTTTAGATAATCTACATTTAACACGAGCCGGAGATAAAATTTATTTTACAGACATGCACAAAATTTATGAATATGTTGAAACTAATATGCGCTATGACATTACTCCTAAGCAAGTAGAAGTTGAGAATAACATCCCTGGTAAGAAAACAGTTACCCTTATCACTTGTTCTGATTTCAACGTTAATCAATATGGTTATGGTCAACATAGAACAGTAGCAGTTGGTGAATTTGTAGGTAGTATGCCAGCTACTAAAAAGAATTTAGAAAATACGGAATTGACTAATAAAGTCTCTCCTAAAATCTCACAGAAGCATGTTCGCTATAAAGTTGTTAAATCTCAGCCTAAGTCCGCTAAAATTTATAGTAGTCTTAGTTTAAAGCAGATTGTCTTTTGGCCATCAGTTATTATTGGTGTAATTGTAGTAATTTGTTTATTGAAGATTTGGCTTTAATAGTAGTTCTCCATGACATCAGACTAAACATGCTATAATCATAATTGAAATGAATATTGATTAATTCATTTTGATTAACGTTATTGCCATTGTTGGTAATAATTTGGTTGTAAGCTAGTTGTTTAGCTGAGATATTGTTTATCTAATCGTTTTACGGTTAAATTATTGTTCAATTCAAATAGTAAATTAAAAGGCTTTAAGTGATTTTTATTACTTAAAGCCCTTTTTTTGTTTTGTTAATTAAGGAGCTGCTATGTTGTCTAAACAAGTATTGTTTAAGTATTCAGAAGAATCAAATGATCATAAAACAGTAACGTCTTATGGTCGGAAAAAAAGAGAAGAGGAACAAACCTGGTTTTTGCTTTCTCGTTGTCCGCTTTGTGGCAGTAAAGATGACTGTCTGATTAATTCAGAAGGGACAGAAGTTATTTGTAAACATACGCTTAGTACACGAAAAGTTGGCTTTCATAGCTGGCTTCATCATCTAACTAAGCCAAGAAGAGTTGATTACTAATTATTTAATTGGGAGGAATTATTGTTATGCAAAATTTACAAAGTAAGTACGCTGAGCTTGAAGAAAAACTTGGTGGTGCTTTAAGAGAAACGGACATGATTGATACGGATTACAAAGATCCCAAGCATCCCGTTTATTGGCTGGAATTCTATGGTGCCCATTGTCCTATCTGTGGTGGTACTCACTGGTGCATGATTAATGTCACTGGTACTAAAGTAGTATGTCAAAGACAGGCCAATAATCATCCATTCCAAGCTACTGGCGGTTATATGTATTACTTGGATAAGAACTTTAAAGTGTCTTTCGATGTAAGTAAGCAGAAGCCGCTAATTACACACCCTAAGGCTAAGCCTGAGATCCTGGATATGTTTTATCGTGCTGTTATGCTGTGTTATCCATTATGCGATAAGCATCGTGAAAATCTGCATAAAAGAGGCATGACTGATGAAATGATTAATCTTCGTGGTAAACGTGCTTTTGGTACGTATTACCCGACTAAAAAAGATAAAGATGGGAATGTTGTCGACTACTTTAGCCAAGCTAAGATTGAGCCTAGCAGAGACGGCCGTCCAGTAAAGATTATTAGTTTATGGAATGGCATGTTGGATAATCTAAAAATAGAAACCGGTAATCCTAAGTTTACTCATGATTATTGGTTTGGAGTACCAGGTTTTTATAATGTTGAATACCCATACAACGGTAAGACTTATCAAATACCTAAATTTGCTCCTAAAGTTTTTGGAATGCTAGTGCCATTTTACAATGAATATAATCAAATCATTGGGATGCAATCACGTGTTGATCATGTTAAAGAAGGTCATTAAGTCATCGGTACTTGGTGGCAAGCTAAAGGTAGACTTTAATAGTTACACACGCAAATACAAAGTCTTACTTTACTCTGCTATTGGGAAGAAGGACGCTACTGTAATTGCTGAAGGTGAAGTGCCTGTAGATCAAGACGTAGTAAATTTGGATTATGCTGGCATGAAATATGCTTTTAAAATGCAAAAGGGTGGTAAATACTTTTGGGTATCATCTGCTAAGCAAAAAGATGGTGCTAAAAGTCAATCACCAGTTTCTGTCGTATATAATCCAGAAATTGCTCGATTAGATCCTACTAAAGTTGATCCTAATACTGGTAAAACAACTGAACTTGAACAAATTAAGGCTTATTCTAAAAAGCCTAAAGCAGTTTGGTTGACTGAAGGTGGCTTGAAAGCAATTATCGCTACTGATTATTTGCCTATGCGGTTTAATCAGCAGCAACTTGATGTTATTGGCAGAGACTTTTTGGCAGTTGGCGGTGTAAGTCAGTACTCACACTTTTTACCAATGCTTAAGAAGCTTAATGTAACTTCGGTTACTACTGCTTATGACATGGACTTTCAAGAGAATCAGCAAGTTAAAGATAATTACCGCAAACTGTTAAAGATGTTAAAGCAGCATGGTTATAAAGTTCGCTTTGCTAATTGGGATTTGTCTAAGGCTAAAGGTATTGATGATGCTCTAGTAAAAGGCATTGAAATTAATTTTAAAGAAATTTAACTAAAATATTTTGAGAGGTAATTAATTATTATGAGTAAGACTCAAGAAGTCAAATTGAACAAAAATGTTAAGAAAGGTAACTGGATTTTAATTTACCGTGAAATTTTGCCTAGTGGAATGGAATCCACTGATTCCAGACTATTCGATAGTCATTGGGATGCAAAATGCGAAATGGAAGACAGCTCTGAATATATCATTCGAGAGAAATTTGCAGATGAAGATACTGTAGCTGCTTATGAAAAAGTAAATGTAGAAAAGCATCGTAGGCTTGACTACAATTCATGCACTATCTTTGATGCGGATGGACAGCCATTTATTTGGTATTACATAAGCCCTAGAAACTAATTGCTTAAAAATAAGAGATTGGAAAGCATTTTTTAATGCTTTTTTATTTTAAGAAAATAAAGGAGAAATTGATTATGACTACAGGATTTACTATTGCAACAGTTTTAAGAAACGGCAAAATCGGTATGATTTATGGCTATGCAGACGGCTATTTGGCTTACACAGGTCGAATCTTGGTTAATCACTATCAAACTTTTGATAAGGCTCGTAAGTTGATTAATTTAGGTGAGCTTGAAGTTATAGGGCAAAATCTAGATCCAAGCGAACTTATCTTAAGATACGGTTGGAATGCCACATTAAACGATAGTTTTAAGAAACTATCGAAGGATGAGCAGAAGCGCCTGTATGATGATAACAGATTACATGTATCTGCTTATCATCGTGATCGTGGTGAAGAACTAAGAATTAATACTTTTAAAAATATCCCACAATATCTGAATTTTCTTAAAGATAATGGCTCAGAGTTTAATTATTTCCAAGGCTACAATTCAAATAATAAGCCACAATGGAATCTAGTTTTAAACGATGGCTTTCATCCATTGATTGATGATATTAACTTAATAGGAAAATTTAACGGTCAAGCATTAAATTTAGCTGAACTCGATGATGATGAATTTTGGGACAAGCAATTCGAACAAAGGAAGAGTTTAATTATTGAGTTCTTAAAGACATTAGGTCAGGAATATCATCTTGGCGATGAAGGCCAGCCTGATAAAGTTGAACCATTTTACGATAATACTTACGGAGAAGTAAAAGTTAACTTCTATGATCCAGTAAGTTTTGAAGAGTTTCCAATAAGTATACAGATGTCGAGTGACGATGTTACTTTAAATTTTATCCATTCCGTTTTATTGCAGATACGTCACAGCGTCTCTGAGCAACTTAGTCATAAGTTACCACTGTATAAGCACGATGACTTGTCTAAGTTGGAGCAGATGAATGAAATAAAGGACGAAATTAGTAGCTTTTATCGTACTAAATTGAAGGAAGATCCTCGAAATGTTGGATTCAACTATTTAGTTGCTCTTTGCCAAGACCAAAAAGCACGAGAAAATGCAGATAAAAATGGTTTAGTTCTACAAGATTGGGAATTAGATGCGAAAAATGCATCCCAATTAGTTAAGCCATACATTAAGCAAAAGGTCGATAAGCTATACTCTGATCTTAAAAATCAAAAATTAAAAAACATCAATTTAACCATTGATGATATTAGTAAGTTAAATGATGAAGTCGGCTGCGGTAAAGCTGGATATTATGATACGCATACTAAATTTTCAGATTATATGTCTCGTTTAGTAAGAGGTCAAAATCCAGCAGATCCAGCTCAATTTGCTGATCCATATTTAAACAGTAAATTGTATTGCATCATTAATAAATTCTACGAGCAAGTAGTTATGAAAGATACGGAACACAAGCTTGAACAAGCTGTAGTTCTTGCAAGTGATAAGTAAAGGAAAGGTGCGAGTATGTTAGAAGATTCAATTATGAAGGGGCAAATTAAGACTAAGGATATTTGTCCGCAGGACAAAATGTATGTACAGGCTGAACAAGCTAATGCTATCAGTGAAGTAGCATTGCCTAAAATGAAATATTTTAGTGCTGATTACATTGACTTTGATAAGGTAGACTTAAGTGATGAAAGTTTTGCTGACGATAAAAACATCAAGGAAATGATTAGAAATAGTCAAAAAAGAGGAGGACGGTATGCTTTGACCATCAATAATGAATTTACGATGAATTTAGAGCTGACGATTTTCCCTCTTGATCGCTACAATATGGAAGCAATAGCTGATTTAAAGCATTCTAATTTACCTGAGAAATTGCTTGCTGCAGGTAAGGAATTATCAGATAGATTGCTGAATTTGACCAAGTTGCCTTCATCAGAAGAAGCTATGTGTGATACTTATCCAGATACATTATTACATGCTGTAGCAGTGATAAAGAATAACTCTGATAAGTTAATCCTCAGAAAAAGAGAAATTATTCCTGGACTTGAATGGAATCAAAAGCAGGATATTTATGCTTATGATCCTAAATTGGGCAAATTGCCTCAACTAGTAGGTAAAGACATTGAGAGCTTTGCTGAAACGTTGAACACTGATTTAGACCAGAACAAGCAAATCCAAGAACAATTGCTTAAAGGTAGGGATGCTAATGCATCTGAATTTTTGTTTAAGACTTATCTCGCTAAAGTTGGTTACTATTTAAATCCATGTAAGAAGGATTTTGAAGTAGCTAATGAAAAGGATGAGATAAATAAAGAAACTAATCTTAATCAAGTAATTGATTCTGCATTAGTCGAAGAACAATACTAAAAAAACTGAAGATCAGAATCTCCTAATTTTGGAAGTTCTGATCTTTTTTTCTACCAAAAATCAAGTATTATCAATGATTCTGAGCAATTTATTTTTTGCTTTTATCACTAATGGAGCGAGTTATGCTCAATAATTTCAT
>NZ_FMXC01000027.1 GCF_900103655.1 Lactobacillus kefiranofaciens | reverse complement strand
ACCAATCATACGAGAAAGGAACTCCTTTTTCTAATATTTTAAGAAATTAATTTAAGGAATCATTCATCCTTACACAAACTATTTTACAGTCTCAGTGATGAAGTTAAATCGATAGTTACTAAGCATTTACAACTAGTAATTGATGAAAAAAATACATTAGTTAACAAATATCCAGATTATTTTAAGAATACGAATATTTATTAACTAAAACATCAAAAACTTGAGTCCAAATTAAATGGAATCAAGCTTTTTTATTAGAAAAAATTCGCATTACTGATAATTTTTACCCACCCACTTGTTCGCACAAACAAATGTTTTATAATGGCATTAATAGCTCATTTGTTCGGCTAACTAAAAAAGGTGGTTGATAATTATGTATGATTTCAAATATGAACCGCATCGCATTGTCTTGATGATTGATAATAAGAGTTTTTTTGCTTCCTGTGAGGCCCTCCGGCTAGGACTAAATCCGATGAAAGCTTGTCTAGCGGTAATTTCTCGCCAGCAAGGAGCCAATTGGGGCTCTGGTTTAATTATGGCAGCATCTCCACTAGCTAAGAAAAAATATGGCCTACACAACGTCATGCGAGCGCGCGACTTACCCTCAAAAAAAGAGGCACCCGATTTGATGCTAGTCGATCCGCACATGAATCTTTATATCAAACGCAGTATGCAAGTTTTAGACATTTTTAGAAAATATGCCGCTGATGAAGATATTCAGATGTATTCAATCGATGAAGGGATGATCGACATGACTGACTCCTGGAAGCTTTTCGGTGATGATCTCTACTATGTTGCCCACAAAATACAAAAAGATATTCATGATACTTTAGGTTTATACACCACCTGCGGCATTGGTGAAAATCCAATTTTAGCCAAATTAGCAATGGATATTGAAGCCAAGCACAACAAATCGATGATCGCCTTTTGGCACTATCTTGATGTTCCTGATACAATTTGGCGCATCCCCAAACTAGAAGATGTCTGGGGTATCAATACCAGAACCGCTAATCATTTGCGCAGGATCGGCATTAACAATATGTATCAATTGGCTCACACCGATCCCGCTGTGCTCAAAAAGGAGTTTGGTATTATTGGCGAACAGCTTTTTGCCGAGAGCTGGGGCGTCGACCGCAGCATCATCCGTAAAAAATATCATCCCCGTGCTAAAAGTTATGGCAACTCGCAAGTTTTACAACGCGATTATTATAACCAGCGTCAAATTGAAATCGTCATTCGCGAGATCGGTGAACAAGTTGCAGCTAGAATTAGGGCCCATAACTTGCAAATGACAAAAGTTAGCTTATACATTGGCTTTTCTCTAACTGAACTGACCTGCGCTGATGCTAGGGCTGGCTTCAATGTTCAACGATCAATTACGGCCACTAATGTTAGCCATGATTTAGTGCAAACACTGCTTGTTTTATTTAGAGAAAATTGGCAAGGCGAAGCGGTTCGCTGTATCGGCGTTAGCTATGGGCGGTTAATTCCTGATTGCAGCCTGCAGCTCAATATCTTGGAAGATCCCGAATTGCAAATTAAGCGTTACAAATTAGACCACGTGATTGATGCGGTCCGCAAAAAATATGGCTTTTCTGCTTTAGTTAAAGCATCTAGTTTAGCTAGGGGTGCAACCGCAATTCAGCGTAGCAAGCTAGTTGGCGGCCATAATGGTGGTAATGCTTATGAGTAAAAGCCCTTTTGATCAAAGGATTGAAGAGTTTTTTAGAAATTATCAAGATCGCGGGATGAAAAAATGGGTCGGTTTCTTTTTAAGTGATCACACAGCTAAGATTAATCAGAGTACGATGCAGAGAAAAATGGTTTATGCAAAAAACCGGAAATGTCGCAAATTGACATTAGTCAGACTTTGCTCACAGCTTTTTGTAAACATCAATTAGTCAGCTTGCAATTAAAAGAACGCGATCAAGATGGCAACCTGCCCGCAGACATTGAAGGCTTCGTTGAAGGATATACTGAACAAGAGATAATTATTATTTCAGGCATCCCTGTGCCATTTACTGAGATTAATCATGTTGAAATTAAGAGGATGTAACGAAAAATGGTAAAATTTAATTATCTGAAGAGATTAGAAAGCAAGTGATCAGATGAGTAAAAACTTAGGACTCGCAAACTTTATCGTTTCTTTTGGCAGTATGAATGACTATGGCAGTTCTGTCTTACAAACCAAACGTGCTTTAGACCTGCACGATTTATCTAAATTAGCTCATCAACACCATGACGGTGAAATATTGCAAGATGCTTTAGATGGGATAGCTGCCGCAGAAAAATTCGGCTTTTCTAGAGAAGGAATTATTGCGATCAACAAAAGCTTCATTCATAGTAAAGAAGAAGATCCTAATTTACCAGGGCATTTAAGACAAGCTAGCAGCAATCCTGATGATGCTGTCGTCATTATTACAAATTCTCGTGGCACTGCCGAAGGCGCATATTTTGCCCCTGAAAATGTCTATCCTGAAGATTTAGATACAATAGTAAATGAATATAATTCATCTAAACAGACTATCAGGGATGCTTGGCGCGTATTTGCACAGTTATCTAAATTGCAACCTTTTCAAGACGGCAATAAGCGGACAGCTTTAATTGCCGCAAATTTGGCTTACAATACTTGGAAAAGTGAAAATTATTTAACTTTACCTTTCGATGACATTGATCATGCCGAATTCATGCTTGGCTTAATGAGATTCTATCGTGCTCATACAAAAGAACAGGAAGAACAAGCTTTAAATCGAATGGTAGCAGTCTTGCCTAGTCCTAATGAAGTTGAATATCATCTAAGTCACTCGCTTGAACAAAGAGATGTAGATATTAATGATTTAAAAACCAAACGAATAAAGTCTTTTTATAAGAATAATTTTGACAATAAAAACGATTGATCTCTGTTGGATCAATCGTTTTCGTTTCTATTGCATAACAGTTTTTTACTGCTTATTTTCCAACTTAGTCATTGCCGTTTCAGCTAAAGCATAAGTTTGTTGAGCTTGGTTCTTGGCTTGAACATATTCATTCAAATTGTCATCGCCATTAGTCAAAACGCGGGCAAAAGAAATTTGTTCAGCCATCAAGAAGTTGAACAATGAATCCCATTCTTTGTTGGCGAACTTAATCTTCTTAGCAGAAATTCTGGGCATCAATTCACGAGTAGCGTTAAAAGCTCTTTCCAAAATTTGTTCATCCGCATCAGTCAAGTCACGCACGTTGTAAGCTTGATGAATTTGGTGAACTTTGATCAATTCTTTAAGTAGAGTTCTTGCTTGGGCATCTTTAGATGCAGTTTGATTTATTTTTAACATCATTATTCTCTTTTCTATCGTTTTTATTTATTATAACAAAAAATTATCTGCCATTTCTTTGACGCAACGCTTCATTTCTTTAATATCCAGAACGCTATAAGCAAACTCTTTTCTAAGCAATTCTTTAGGCAAATATTGATCATACTTATCAATTCCCGGAACCTCTTTGGAATAAACCAAATCTAGCGGATCGAATTCCTTTTCTGCCTCTTCTTTTAAGATACGCCAAAAATCTTGTTCATCCCCATCCATGGCGAAATACATGAAATATGGTCTGGATGAATTAAAACCACGCAGATTGAGCTGCTTACCACATTTAATTTTGATAAAACGCTCCAGTGCTAAAAAGGCATAAGTCCCCGTCCATGGGAATAAACACCACATGTTGCCGCCTAATTTAATTAAATTCTTTTTGGGTACATTAGCTAAAGCAGCAGTATCTCGCGCTTGGGTTAAACGCGCCTTCCCATTTTGCATCAAGTATGGATACATGGTCTTTTCAGTTAAAACCTTTTTCATCCGTTGTAAAATCTTCGGCTGGATATCACCAGGTACATCCCCAAAGAAGGCCGGAATTCTCCCCTTTACTTCATGACAATAAACCTGGTGACGCTTACGGTCGACATCTTCGACCACCCAGACCCGGCCAGCAATAGCGATTTTATCACCGACTGGTGGCGGCTTAACGATCGTACCTAATTCTTCGCTACCGGCATGAACACTGAATTCCTCATTTTCGGCAAAAACAGCATAAAACTTAAAGTTATTCACAACTTTTTCACCAGCTAAGCCAACAATCAAACCACCATTTTCGGTCCATTCGATGTGGTCAGTTTTAAGCAAATATTTTAATAAAACGCGAAAATCTTCCTGGCTCACATTACGGAAATACGACAAAGTCAGCACTCTGGAAGCCAGCTCTGCTGGTGTCATCTCGCCGCTAGAGGCTAGGATACTCATCGTCTGATGATAGAGCAAACTATAAGGTAAACGATTAGGTTCTGGTGGCTCGACCCATTTTTCTTCTGCATACAGCTGCACTAGAGCAATTCCCTGAAGTAGTGGCCATGGGATGAGTTCCGGCAGCATTGCCCGGGACTCGGGATGCTCCTCGCGCATAACAAAATGCATCTCTGGCGGATTGCCACGTCGACCTGTCCGCCCCATTCTTTGTAAAAAGCCAGACACAGTAAACGGGGCATCAATTTGAAAAGCTGCTTCTAGTTGTCCAATATCAATCCCCAGCTCTAGGGTCGCCGTCGCACAGGTTGTCATGTAGACATCCTCATCCTTCATTGCAGCTTCTGCTGTCTCACGCAAAGCTGGTGACAAATTGCCATGGTGAATCATAAAGCGATCAGGCTCATGATTGTAGGCGCAATAAGCTCTAAGTTCCTGGCAGACCGCTTCACACTCTTCTCGACTATTGGTGAAAACTAGACATTTTCTACCCCGCGTATGTTCAAAAATATAACCGATGCCAGGATCCGCTAATTCTGGTGCTTTGTCAGTCTTAGGTTCAATTTGACTAGGATCAAAGTCTTTGCTACTGGCTTGGGGATCAGTTTTATAAAAGTGCTCCATTGAAAGATGCCAGATTTGCGGCTGATTTTGCACTTTAGGTGCAACTGTTTTTCTGTTAGAACCGGCACCTAAAAATTTGCTGGCTGCTTCCAAGTTGCCAATAGTTGCTGACAGGCCAATGCGCCGCGGATTAACATTAGCCAATTTAGACAAACGCTCAATCAAGCAAAAGGTCTGTCCACCGCGATCACTTCTTAAAAAAGAGTGCAATTCATCGACCACAATATACTTCAAACCGCCAAAAAGGTGCGGAATGTCCATATGTTTGTTGATCATAAAGCTTTCAAGCGATTCGGGTGTAATTTGCAAAATCCCTGAGGGATGCTTAAGCATTTTTCGCTTCTGCGTTTGAACAACATCTCCATGCCAACGCCAAACTGGAATATCCACATCTGTGCATAAATCAGTTAAGCGATCATATTGGTCATTAATCAGTGCTTTCAGTGGCGCAATATACAGCACTTTAACCGAATCTTCCGGTTCATTATAAATATCTGACAAGATCGGAAAAAATGCGGCTTCAGTTTTACCTGAGGCAGTTGAAGCAGAAAGCAAAACATTATCTTCTGTTTCAAAAATCTCTTCCGCAGCAGCTACCTGAATAGGCCGCAGAGTTTGCCAACCATGTTCATAAATATAATCTTGGATGAATGGCGCATAATGTGAAAAAACGTCCATCTTTTTCTTCCTTAAATCTTAAATTCAGTGTAATCTTTTGTTTTATTATCTGAAACGGCTTCCGACTTGGTGTAATTAAACTTATCCGAATTAAGCAAATCTGTAATCTTAGTCTTAGGGTTTTGCCAAACAATATCAAGCAATTCGATAAAGTCACGAATAATCTCTCGCGGCGTGATATTCGTATCTGCACCTACACGAGCATACTCAATCTTGATAAACTGAGCTAAATCTGCATCAGTAATCGTCCGTTCATAACCATACAGATTGGCATGCATATCAGCCAGCTTTTCGGTTAAAACCAGCATCTCCTCAGCAGTCAATGGTTCCAATTTAATTACCGGTGCATACATGTCACGTGCTCCCGCTTGGGCAAATTTTCCTGTTGCCAATCGACTACGCAAGGCTTCGTATGAATAAACACCACGCCGTCGGTCTTCAATTGCTTGTGGCGTACCACACATGATGATGCCCAAGTACTTGGCCTTGCCTTGCAAAGTATCATTATACATAGTCAAAATCTTTTCATAGTTATATTGCCGACTGATGGCATTCGGGATTTTAAAAATATTGACCAGCTCATCAATCATGATCATTAAGCCAGCATAACCGGCTTGTCTAAAGAAACTAGCAAACAGCTTCAAATATTCATACCAGTCACTATCCGAAATAATGATATCTACGCCCAAGTCTTTTTTAGCTTCGGTTTTGTGACTATATTCGCCCCTAAACCATTTAAGAACTTTAGCCTTAGTTTCGTCATCGCCGCTCATATAAGCGTGATAATACATATTAAGCAATTTTGCAAAATCAAAACCATGAACTAGTTCGTTTAGTGAAGAAATCACGGCATAAATCTTTTTATCCACTGCTGCTTCAAATTGTGGACTATTACTGTCAACGCCGCTTTGTACTACCTGGTTTTGCACAGAATTTATCCACCGATCCAAAATCAAAGTCAAAGCACCACCTTCTGGCCGCGTTTTGGTGGATAAGTTCTGAATTAATTCGCGGTAGGTAGCTAAGCCTTGGCCTTTTGATCCTTGCAACCGTCTTTCCGGCGATAAATCGCCATCAACTACAACAAAGTTTTTATCCATGACATAATTGCGAATCGTCTGCAATAAAAAACTCTTACCAGAGCCATACCGACCAACAATAAACCGGAAACTGGCTCCACCTGCTTGAATAATTTCTACATCATGAAGCAGCGCCTGAATCTCTTCTTTTCTACCTACCGTGATATAGGGCAGACCGATTCGCGGCACTACCCCGCCTTTTAATGAATTGAGGACGGTTTGGGCAATTCTTTTAGGTACTCTTCTTTTTTCTGGCATCTTTTCTCATCCTTTTAAAAAAATTTCTTTTAGATCTTCTACATAATCAGTAATAATCTGCGGCTGATCATTTTCATCGAACTCGATTACGCTATCACCAATCTTGTCAAATAACTTTTCATTAATGCTATCAGCTAAGATCGAAGTCATCAAATGATGCTGCTTAACATAGGTTTGCCAAGACTGCTTTTTTAACAAAGATATCAACAGGAACATTTCGTCTGGGGATAAATCATAGTCATTTTGTGTAAGAACTTCCGCTGAATTTTGTTTTTCCACAGCCTTTTGCTCTTCTTGCTGCTCTAATTCTTTTTCTTCATCTGTTAACAAACTATCCCGCGTCACTGAAGCATTCGCTCGAATTTGTTTTAAATTAGCGAAATCAATTTTGACTTGATCAATTTTAGCTTGTTCTGCCTGTTCTTGATATGCTCTAATGCCTTGCTCAATCGCCTTTAAAACAGCTTGATCAATAACTCGTGGCTTAATAGCTCTACCCAATTTAAATTTCTCTCGAACTAAACGATCTAATTCATGTAAAAAAGTATTTAAGTTGGTCTTTTGCCTTTTAACTGGTTCTTCCAAATGGATAAACCACCGGCCTTTTTGATAATGATACTTTCTAATCGCATCAATTTGAATCGTGATTGGAGTCTTGCTTTTAGGGTAAAAAACAGCACTCTTAAAAACCGACTGTTCGATCACCTTCGGCCGAGCAACAAAGGTACTATAATATGCTAACTGATATTTTTTAGCATTTAATAATTCCAACCAAGCACATTTCAAAACCGCCGCAAACAATTCGGAATGTGTTTGAATTACTTTAGAAGCCTTCCAGTAAGAAGTCTTTTTAGCAAAAACCTCAGCTAATTCAGTTGCCGAATACTTTTGTGGCGAATGCAAAATTTCATTATCACGATCTTGCTCAAGTTCATTTTGAAAATAGGTCTTGATCTTTTCTTTACCTAAATCATAGTAAAGCACATAATCTTTTAACCAATCAGCAAGATACGGCTGCATCCCTGAATCAAATTTTTCAATATAATTTTGTTCAAATTCAACTAAACGCTGATAACCTTCTTCCGGACTATTTACTCCAATGTTATTAAGCAGTTCATAAACATAGACATAAGCATAGGAAGTACTCGTTCGATGGTAGTCGCCCCTGCGCCATTTAGTCCGCCAAGTAAAGTAACTTCTTAATTGCCCCACCGACATATCATGATAACTAGGAAAGAAGCGCTTAAAAGCAAAGAACTTATCATAATGGTCTTCATAATCAGCCATAAATCTGCCTTGAATAAAAAAGTTCTTAGCTCGACCACGAATAGGCAAAATACTGTAATCATACAGCTTAATCATTTGCCTAATTTTATCGGGAACTAAGCTTTTTTCTTTGTGAATAATTTTCTTATCTCGCGGTTTAATCGGTTGTGCCTGATATTTTTGCTCCTCTTTTTCCGGTGGGATATAAAAATATTGGTCTTGAGCAACGTTAACTTTTTGGTCATTCATTGCCAATTTAAAAGCAAAATCCAGCGCTTTTTTGATTGCTTCATCATAATGATTATTGGTCAACGCAGCTCCTACCCAACCAGCACTTTTAATTCGAACAGGCTCCATAAAGCCAGGTAAATCGCGGATCGTACTGGCAAAATCGCCACATTTTAAATCCAAGACAGCCATACTGTTATTATTTCTATTTTTGATTCTTGAAAGCATAGCGAAATATTTATTTGTAACAGGTGATGTTAAAATATAAGTATCCGTGTTATTTGCGACAATTGGTTTAAACTTCAAACCATATTTAGCATAAACGTATTTAAATAATTGATTAGAGTCCATTTTTTATCCTTTATTTCGTACGTATGTTCAAATTATATCATATTCCGCTTAACTTGCTAAATAGCTGTATACAGCTCAAAATGTATATTTTTTCATTCTATAAAGCTTATATTTTTATATTTGTGTGGTCATGCACAAAGAAGTATGGTACTATAGTTACTGTAAAGTTATGAAAGCGTTTTAATCAATAGCTTCCTAGAGAGGACAAAATCTTATATGAGTACAAAAGAACGTTATTCAGATGATGAACTTAGAAAAGACAACCCAATGTTTAGCCGCACTCGTGCTACTATTGAGAGTGCATTTTACGGCAATAATGTACACGAAGTAACTAGTGTTGCTGAAGCCTACAATTTAGCCAAGAAACAATCAGGTGTGATTGTTACTGACTTACCAATCCTTCACACCAAGGACTTAGGCTTACCACAAGGTGCAACCCAATTAGTTTACAACCACGGTAAGATTTTAGGTAGAACTGCTAGTGCTCGTCACTTTGTTGACAATCCTAATGAAGATCCAGAAGCCTTAGACGGCAATTTACGTGAAGATATTTATAAGGGCCACAACCAAAAGTATTTAAAGGCTACTGTTTTAGTAGGTCTTGACCCATCATTTACAATTAAGGCTCACATTATGATGCCTGAAGATCAAGCCTTCAACCTTCTTTCATACATCCTGAACTTCCACTTCTTTGATGAAGAAGCTGAAGCCATGTACAAGAAGTCTAAATTCTATGACGAACCTGACATTTACTTCTACTTCGATCCAAATGTTCAAGACGATGACTATCCAAAGGGCTTAGGCGTATTTGACGCTCCACATAACTGTGCCGCTGTCTTCAACCTTCGTTACTTCGGTGAACTTAAGAAGGGTACTTTAACTCTTGCTTGGGCTATTGCTCACCGTCACGGCTACACCGCATGTCACGGTGGTGAAAAGTCATTCCACTTTGATGACAAGGACGATAAGACATTCGCATTCTATGGTTTGTCAGGTTCAGGTAAGTCAACTTTGACTCACGAAATGTACGATGGCAAATATGATATCACTGTTTTGCACGATGATGCCTTCATCATTTCACGTGAAGATGGTTCTTCTGTTGCTCTTGAGCCTTCATACTTCGACAAGACTCACGACTACCCAGCAGGCCACCACGAGACTAAGTACTACACCACTATTATGAACTGTGACGTAACCTTAGATAAAGATGGCAAGAAAGTTATCGTTACTGAAGACTTACGTAACAACAACGGTCGTGTCATCAAGACCCGTTACACTAGCCCTCACCGGGTAGACTTTGAAAAGTCACCAATCACTGCTTTGTTCTGGATCATGAAAGATGGTTCATTACCTCCAATCATTAAGATTGATGACCCAGTCTTAGCAACTACTATGGGCTGTACTTTAGCAACCAAGAGAACCTCTGCTGAAAACTTACCAAAGGGCTTCGATATGAATACTTTGGTTATCGAACCATTCGCAGACCCATTCCGTGCTTACCCAGTATCTGGTGACTACACCGACTTTAAGGAATTGTTCACCAAGCGTGGAGCAAGTTGCTACAGCTTGAATACTGACGCCTTCATGGGCAAGGATATTCCTAAAGAAGTTACTAAGAAGTTAATCGAAGACTTGGCTAACGGCAACATCAAGGACAGCGACTTCAAGCCATTCGGTAACTTCAAGGGCGTATCATACTTACCAATTGATGGTTACGAAGTTCACCTTGAAGACCCAGAATATCAAAAGACTTTGGCTAAGAGAATGCAAGATCGTTTGAACTGGCTCAACAAGTACGATGAAGAACACCCAGAAACACCAATCCAAGATGAAGCTAAGAAGACCTTGGAAGCTATTATCAAGGAATTGAGCTAATTGAGAAAAACAAAATAAAATTTCTTAATGACTAAAAGACGAGAGTTGATTAAACTCCCGTCTTTTTTAGTCTTCAATATAGTCACGTGCAGCAGTCAAGACACCCATCTTGCCATGCACGGTCAGATATTTTTTAGCTTCAGCAAAAGTTACCCATTTTTTATCTAAAATTTCTTCTTTTTGAGTAACCACTTTTTGACCAGGTACATATTTTGCTAAATAAAAAGTTACGGTTTTTGACCTGGTTTTTGTTAACGCGTAGTGCGTCTTGCGCACAAAGTCAAAATCAAATTCAGGTTTTAGGCCAACTTCTTCAAATACTTCACGCTTAGCCGCTTCTTTTGCATCTTCATTGCCTTCAAGATGTCCCTTAGGAAAGCCCCAATTGTGATTAACCACGCTTTGTACAATCAAATATTCTAGTTCACCATTCATGCTTCGTCTATAAATAACTGCTCCGGCAGAATGTTCCATCAGCATAATTGTCACCCAACCTTTGTAATTGAAACAATTATTAAATATTTATTAATTAAAGTCAAGTGAAACGAAAAACTGGTCAGATCCATCACAGATCTGACCAGCCTTATGTGCAGACGAAATTGTAAAGTTTTTATAGAATATTTTAGTTACTTCTTTAAGTTCTTTTCGCAGTAATCCTTAATCTTGTCATCATCGGCCTTAAGGATCCATTCAACTGCAGCTTCGGTCTTCATCGTGTCGTGGTTATTAGCTTCCATTTCGTGATCCCAAATAGCGTCACGAATAGGCATTGAGTTACCCTTTGCCCAATCAAAAACTTGATCCATTTCACGATCAATCATAGCTGTTTGTTCAATTTCTTTTGCATCTGCCATAATAAAAGCTTCCTTTCTGATAACAAGTATATTGTAGTTCTATTAGAGGTATCTGTTAACAGAAAGCGCTTATTTTATTAATATTCTAATTTTCTTTAGCTAAAGCTGAGCATTTCGTCAAACGAACGACCTCACGCGCAATCATCAATTCTTCATTAGTTGGTACAACCAAGAATTTCATTGTCGAATCTGGCTTAGTAATTACATACTGTCCATTATGTTCATTAGCTTCATAGTCTGGCTTAACGCCCATATATTTAAAGGCATCCATAATTGCTTTACGGCATCCCTACATCGGCTTCACCTACACCCGCAGTCAACACAATGACGTCGGTTCCGCCCATCTCTGCAATAAATGAACCAATATAACGGACGATCCGGTTTAAAAAGATCTGCCGTGCTAAAACTGCACGGGGAGCTTTATTATATTTCAGATCCCGCATATCAGAAGAAATGCCAGAAATACCAAGTAAACCAGATTTTTTATTTAACACATCAATCATTTCATCAATTGACATCCCTGTCTTATGCATCAAGTGCTGCAATAAGGATGGGTCAATATCGCCTGAACGCGTCCCCATTGTGATACCTGACAAAGGACTAAAACCCATTGAAGTATCAAACGACTTACCATTCTTTACCGCGGTAATAGAAGAGCCTGAGCCTAAATGGCAAATAATCATCTTCAATTCACTAGGATCTTTAATTCACTAGGATCTTTGTGTAGCATTTTGGCTGCTTCCAAAGTTACATAATGAACCGAGATACCATGCGCACCATATTTTCTTGCACGATATTTTTCATAATATTCATAAGGGATAGAATACAAATAATGAACTGGATCTAGTGTTTCGTGAAATGAAGTATCAAACACGGCAACTTGAGGCACATCAGGCAAAACATTCATAAATGCTTCGATGCCCCGTGCTTCTGCCGGATTATGCAATGGTGCAAAGTCTGACAAATCACGAATCTTTTGTAATTTTTCTTGATCAATTACAGTTGAGTCTTTAAAGTATTCTCCTCCGTTAACTACACGGTGGCCTACACCAACAATTTCATCTAAGCTCTCCACTGCATGGTATTTTTTCAAATCAGCAATCAAAATACTTACTGCAGTTTCTTGATCCGGAATTGCAACCTTTTTAGATGCTTACTGCCATCTGCTAAAGTGATAGAAAAGGTAGGACCATCGAGTCCTATGCGATCCCCCATCCCCTTGGCGATCACCTTTTCATCTGGAAGTGAAAACAACTTGAATTTATATGACGAACTCCCTGAATTTACTGCCAAAACTTTTTTCATAAACTAAAATCCCCCGATTACTTTAGTTATATTTTTCACAAGTGAATTTTCATTTACTAGTATAGCTCTTTAAGCCTTCTATTAAAATAGTTTCTCCATTCTATTTTTAGATTACTGCTTTAAATATTTCCAAATTTAAGCTTATTTTGTTCATTTTTTAACAATAAGCTAAAAAAGAATACTCCAAAAGCAAAGTTACCTTTGGAGCATTCTAATCGATTACTTAGACTTTCTTAAAAACCATTATTTTATTCCAGCTTCTCGATATTCCTCTGGATACTTTTGCTGGAAGTACAAAGTGGCAGAAGAAATCAATTTACCGTATTTCAGTTCATTATGGTATAGATCCAAGAAATACTCAGGTCCTTCTTCAACAAATGGATCATCTGAACATAAATATGAATAAGTTTTTGAAGATTCAAAATCTTCTTTAGCTTTTACTAACGGTATTTTCTTTTCCTTAGCGACTTCACGTTCAATAATTTCCGCGATTTCTCTTACAAAACACTTATCTAGCTCCTCATCAGTAAATTTCATACCTCTATCACCTCACAAAAGTTTAGAAAACTTAATGCACGAATTCCAGTAAATGCCCATTGATCACTTAACACATGAGTGTTAAGCCTATCTAGTGTCTCTTCATATGTTAATTTATGCTGACTATAAAGTCTTAAACTAATCCAAGATTTTCTACCATCCATCACAGGTCCTATAATCAAATCGCCATTAGGTTGATACTTGTTCTGTCTACATTTTACAACTAAATCTAGCCATTTTTTACTTGGTTGATTAAAATACAATGTTCGTATATATCTCAAAACCTCTTTATCCATAGTATAACAACTAACGTACGCTTTACCTGAATACTTTGCCTTATGTAATGCCCATTTTTTTGCTTGTCTAAAATCAGAAGTTACATAAAAAGCATTACCAAAATCGTGCGGATATGTAACACGAATCTCTGGTACATACACGGGAACATTACTTCCATGATACAATCTTACTTTATTCATCTCTTTTCCACACCTCAATAAACACAGAGATTTTTCTCTCTATTATTTATTACGCAAAAAAAGATGATTTTTTCGTAAGAAATTAAATTTTTTATAAAAATAGCGGTGGCACATTTACCATCGCTATCTCTAGATTCACATTTTAATTATTCAACAGTAACACTCTTAGCCAAGTTACGTGGCTTATCAACGTCTAAACCCTTATTCTTAGATGCATAGTAAGCCAATAATTGTGCTGGCACAATAGTCAATAATGGTGATAAGTAGTAATCAATTTCTGGTAAAACAACATCATCGCCCACTTGAGCAAATTCTTTAGCTGCAAAGACCATCACGTTGGCACCACGAGATTCTACTTCACGAATATTACCACGAGTTAAGTCAGCTGTAGCAGGGTCATTGATTAAGGCAATGACTGGTGTACCCTTTTCAATCAAGGCAATCGTTCCGTGCTTTAACTCAGCTGCAGCAAATCCTTCGGTTTGAATATAGGAAACTTCCTTCAACTTCAATGCTCCTTCGAGAGCAACAGCATAATCGATCCCGCGGCCGATGTAGAATGCATTGCGTGTATTAGCCAAATATTTCTTAGCTAATTCATCAATCTTTTCTTTACCGTCAACTAATTGTTGCATCCCTACGGCTGCCAAAGCTAATTGGTGCTTCAAATCAAAGTCCTTAGCAATTTGAATATTCTTCTTTTCACCAACTGCCTTAGCCAAAACTGCTTGAACGGCAATTTGAGCAGTATAAGCCTTAGTTGAGGCAACTGCAATTTCAGGACCAGCCTTCAAAAGCATAGTGTAAGTGGCTTCTCTTGATAAAGTTGAACCTTCAACGTTAGTCATTGTTAAACTTGGCAAGTGACGTTCATTAACTTGTTTCAAAACAACTCTAGAATCTGCGGTTTCACCTGATTGAGTTAAGAAAATAAAGAATGGCTTCTTAGATAATTTAGGGAAGTGGTAGCCGAATTCAGAAGCCAAACCAACTTCAACCGGAATATCAGCATACTTTTCAAATAAGTGCTTACCTACTAAGCCGGCACGATAACTAGTACCAGCAGCTAAAATATAAATCCGGTCGCTTTCAGCAACAGCAGCAGCGATTTTTGGATCTACCTTAGTACTATTATTGTCATCCAAGTAATCTTGAGAAATATGACGCATGACGCCAGGTTGCTCATCAATTTCCTTAAGCATGTAAAATTCATAAGTACCCTTAGAAGCTGCATTTGGATCAATGTTCAAAACATGTGGTTCACGATCAACTTTCTTACCGTCAATAGTTTCAATAACGTAAGAATCCTTAGTAATGTCACCAACATCACCGTCTTGCAAGTCAACGAATGTCTTAGTTTGATCCAAAACTGAGATTGCATCTGAAGCAATGATGTTAAAGCCATCGCCAATACCGAGCATCATTGGCGACTTATTCTTAGCGATGAAGACGTGATCTGGTTCAGTGTTATCAACCAATAAGAAGGCATATGAACCCTTAACCAACTTCAATGCTTCCTTGAATGCTGAGAAGCCATCTAAGTTCTTGTCCCGAGCAATCTTGCCAATTAATTGAACCACAACTTCAGTATCAGTGTCTGAATGGAACTTAACACCTTGTAAGTACTTTTCCTTTAATTCAGCGTAATTTTCAATCACACCATTATGAACTAAGTAAAAACGTTTGGTTTCATCAAAGTGAGGGTGAGCATTGTCAACAGTTGGCTTGCCGTGAGTGGCCCAACGAGTATGACCAATACCTACTAAACCTTCTTCATCTGGGGTCAACTTTTCTTTCAAGTTAGAAATACGACCAACAGCCTTAGTCAAGTATTCATGACCATTCAAGTCATTTAAATAAATACCAGCTGAATCATAACCACGGTATTCCAAATTAGTTAATCCGCTTAAAATAATATCTTTTGCAGGTTTACCTACAACTCCGACAATTCCGCACATATAATTTTCTCCTTTGGTCTAGTTCAATATTTGATTAGTGGACTAGTTTGAATTCATTGTTACAGTAGCAATAATATTCTTTTTTGCTAAAGTGGTCAAGCACAAATTATCGAAATTGGTATAATTTTTGAAAGGAACAAAAATAGCGATCAGTTTCTTGGCTGATCGCTACTTTTATTTTACTATTGCTTACTTATTAGCTGAAATGTTTTTGCCTGCATAGCAGTCTTTCATTAATTGAACAATTTGACTAATCAGTGGAGCTGTTGGGTTAGTAACAGTGTTTTGATCACCGTAAGCTTCAACTGCTAACTTGTCAACTTTATTATCGAATTCAGTTTGATCAACGCCATAGTCTTTGAAAGCCATCTTAATATCAACTGATTCTGCTAAGTCAATGATCTTTTGAACTAACTTTTCAACTAATTCAGCATCACTTGAACCAGTTAAACCAATGGCTCTGGCAATGTCAGCATAGTCACTTTCAGCACGATAAACTGAGTAGTGAGGCCACATAGCCAATTTTTCTGGACGCTTAGCGTTAAAGCGAATAACTTGTGGCAAAGCAATCGCATCGCTTACACCACTTGGAATATCAAAGGTTGAGCCAACAGTGTGGGCAATTGAGTGTTCCAAACCAAGGAATGCATTTGAGTAAGCCATTCCGGCGATTGTAGCTGCATCATGCATTCTCTTTCTGGCATCAAGATTGCCAGCGTAAGAATCCTTCAAGTTAACAAAGATTGCTTTGATCGCTTCAAGTGACCAACCACGAGTGAAGTCGGTAGCCATCGTTGAAACATAACTTTCAATTGCGTGACCCAAAGCTTCAAAGCCAGACCAGGCAATCAAACGTTTAGGTAAAGTTTGAACGAATTGATCATCAACAATTGAAACATCTGGAGTCAAAGCGTAGTCACATAAGGTATGCTTAATGCCTGTCTTAGCATCACTAATAATTGCAATTGGTGATACTTCTGAACCAGTACCTGAAGTAGTTGGAATA
The DNA here is from genome assembly GCF_900103655.1 of Lactobacillus kefiranofaciens. GTDB lineage: Bacteria > Bacillota > Bacilli > Lactobacillales > Lactobacillaceae > Lactobacillus > Lactobacillus kefiranofaciens. Next base: position 7,785 of record NZ_FMXC01000027.1, on the reverse strand, counting down.
CATACAAGTTGAACACCATTAATCTTTGGGAAGCGAACTACTCTTTTTCTAATGTCAAGAAATTTTTGGTAAGCTTCCTCAAAACTCATTTCTGGATTTTCGTAGAATAAGCGCATTGCCTTAGCAGCATCCATTACTGAACCACCACCGATAGCAATCACTACATCTGGCTTAAAGATGTTCATTCTGTGAACACCATCTTTAATTACATCAGTATTAGGATCAAGAGTTACAGCCTTAAAGACTTCATATTCCTTTTGACCACGACGCTTAGAAATAATGTCAGTAATCTCATCAGCAAAGCCTTTATCAGCTACACCTTCATCAGTGACAATGAAGAAGCGGTTAACGTTTGGCATGTGACGTAAATAGTTAGCTGCGTTATGTTCAAAGTAGGTCTTGGATGGGACCTTTACCCATTGCATGTTGTCACGGCGCATTGCCACAGTTTTAATGTTAAGCAAGTCTTTAGCACCAATGTTGTGTGAGAAGGTGTTAGCACCGTATGAACCAGTACCCAAAGTAAGTGATGGCAACATATTGTTGTATAAGTCGCCAATACCACCAAGAGCAGCTGGTGAGTTAACCAAGATACGGCAAGCATCCATCTTCATCGCAAATTCATCGATTACCTTTTGATTACTTGAGTGAAGACCTGCGGTATGACCACGACCACCGTAATCAAGCAATTCGGTACAAATTCTGAAGGCCTCATCATGATTCTTAGCACGATATAAAGTAAAGACAGGTGACAACTTTTCAGCTGAAAGTGGGAATTTTCTACCAACACCCTTGTATTCTGCAACGATTACCTTAGTATTCTTTGGCACATCAACGCCGCAGAGCTTAGCAATATCATAAGCAGACTTACCAGCTACAGGACCTGCAACAGTACCACGTCTTGAATCAATGAAGTGTTCCTCAAACTTCTTGATTTCTTCTTTATTCAAGAAGTAGCAATTCCACTTCTTAAATTCGTCCTTAATACGATCATAAATTTCATCATCAACGACAACTGAGTTTTCAGAAGCACAAACCATTCCGTTATCAAAGTTTTTAGACAAAACAATGTCGTAAACAGCACGGTCAATGTTAGCAGATTTTTCAATATATGAAGGACCATTACCAGGGCCAACACCAATCGCAGGTTTACCAGATGAGTAAGCCGCCTTTACCATACCTGGGCCACCAGTAGCCAAAATAGTTTGAACACCTGGGTTATTCATCAAATCAGTAGTAGCATCCAAACTTGGTTCTTCAATCCATTGAACAGCATCCTTTGGAGCACCTGCTGCTACTGCAGCATCCCGAATAATCTTACCAGTTTCTACACAACACTTTTGAGCTTGTGGGTGGAAGCCGAAGATGATAGTATTTCTAGTCTTCAAAGCAAGCATAGCCTTAAAGATAACCGTTGAAGTTGGGTTAGTTACAGGAGTTACACCAGCAATTACACCCTTAGGCTCAGCAATCTTAGTCAAGCCTAATTCTTTATCTTCTTCAATGATGCCGACAGTCTTTTCATGACGAAGACTGTTCCAAATATTTTCACTAGCGTACATATTCTTGGTAGTCTTATCTTCTACCACGCCACGCTTAGTTTCTTCAACAGCCATCTTAGCTAATGGATAAGCATTTTGTTCACCCGCAGTAGCAACTGCTTCACAGATCTTATCAACCTGTTCTTGAGTGAAGTTAGCCATTTCGTCTAATGCAACATGTGACTTCTTAACCAAGTTATCAACCATGTCGTAAATTTGCTTTTTCTTTTCTTCCTCTGTGAGAGTCTCTTTTTGTTGTGTCTTAGCCATTGTATTATTACCTCTAAGATCTACTAATTCTTGTGAACTAATTTACAATGTCAACTATAGCACACTAAATCTAAATGTAAATGCTTAATTTTTTGAAAATGACTACTGAGAAAGAAGTTGATAGCCTTGATAATTTTATCCTAATAGTAATGAAAACGCTTGCTATATTATTTGTTTGTGAATTAACAAACTTATTTAAATCGTTATTTTCTACATATTTTTTAAATTTATTAACTATTACTGATACAAATTGACTAGCATGATATAATATTAAGTATATATTAAACATGATATAATATTAAGTATATATTAAAATTGAAAACATGGAGGACTTAAATGAATGAGAAAAAATCGCAAACTAATTCCGGTTACAAAAGAACCCTAAGCAATACTCATATCCAATTAATTGCCTTAGGTGGAACGATTGGAACCGGCCTTTTCTTAGGTGTGGGTGATAGCATTCACCGAGCCGGCCCAAGTATTATTCTAATTTATATTATTGTCGGCATCTTCCTCCTCATGCTCATGCGAGCACTCGGAGAGCTAATCATGTCTGATCTGAATAAGCACACCTACATTGATTTTATTGAACAATATCTAGGCAAAAATATTGGCTTTATTACAGGTTATCTTTATTGGATTAGTTGGATCACTTTGGGAATGGCGGAAACGACCGCTCTAGGGATCTACTTCAAATATTGGTTCCCTACTCTGAAACCATGGATACCTGGAATTATCACGATTATCTTTTTATTGATCATTAATCTGATCTCAGCTCGAGTATTCGGTAATTTAGAATTTAGTTTCGCTATTATTAAAATTATTACGATTGTAGCTTTTGTTTTATTAATCATTTACCTACTGATCACTGGAGGAAAAACTAGCTTCGGTCCAGTTGTTTTGGCTAATTTGAACGATCACGGTGGCTTCTTTGCTCGAGGAACTAAAGGTTTCTTTCAAGGCTTCCAGATGGTAATCTTCAGCTTCATTGGAGTTGAATTGATTGGTTTGACCGCTGCGGAAGCACAAAATCCTAGAGTCACTTTAAAAAGAGCTATCAACCAATTGCCAGTGAGAATTATTCTATTTTATGTAATGGCAATTTTAGGAATTTTATTAGTTATTCCTTGGTCAAAAGTATCTACCAATTCTAGTCCATTTGTCCAAGCACTTGGCGCCACTGGAATTAGAAATGCTAGTTCAAGTATCAACTTCGTAGTAATTTCAGCAGCTGTTTCTTCAACTAATAGCATCTTATACAGCGCTGGGCGTTTACTCTTCTCTGTTACTTATGACGGCAAAGAAAAATGGAATCAAATTTGTGGTCATTTGTCCAGACGCCAATTACCACAAAACGCTTTGATGCTTTCAGCTCTACTAATGGCCTGTGCACCGGCTATTACACTAATCATTGGCGATCAAGCCTTTAACTTTATTTCTTCAACAACTACCAGTATGTTCTTGATAATCTGGTGTCTAATGATTTTAACGCACATGGCATACAGAAAGCGAACACCTGAGAACGAATTAAATGATTTCAAGATGCCTGGCTATCCTTATCTTGATTACCTAATCTTGTTATTCTTTATTTTAATGATTGTTTTGCTTTTGATCTTGCCTAGTTATCGAATTCCAATGATCGCTGCAATTGTTACTTTCATCATTTTATATTTAATCTCTAAAGTTTGGAGTAATGAAAAAGCAGTTTAAACTAAAAGGACGCAATGCGCCCTTTTTTTCTGCCTATTTTTAAAAATGTAATAAACTAGGCGTCAAATTGTTCAATCAACAGCCACGTCATTTGACATTAACACCTGCTGGCCAATACTTGTTTGAACAGGCAAAAGAAATCCTCACCCTAACTGCTAAAACAAAAAGCAATCTTCAATCTACCGCAATTATTAAAAAGATATCAACATCATTGGTACATTTAATCTTAGCTTTAACGGAACTTTGATGGTTAAAAATAAAGCAGCTTTAATGCTTACCCTAGATAAAATTGCGAATATTTCTAAAAAGTCAAATTTAACCTTCAGGCCAATTGCACCAGTAATGCAGGAACCAATTACTATGATTTGGAAACGCAGTACTAACCTTTCACCAGTAGCTGAGTTATTTTTGAAACTGATTAAACGATCTATCATAGAGTCAAAAAACATCCTAGATCTTAATTGACCTAGGATGTTTTTACTTTTTATTTTTTCTTACGCGTAAAACGTTGCTTTAATTGCTGCCACGTACTCAAAGCCTTGCGCATATGATCAGCCGGCACATATTTTCTAATTGCACGTAATACCTTTTTAGGATCACGCGCTGCAAAAATAAACTTGCCGTTAGACTTAGTTCGAATTTCAAATCTAGGAATATACTTTCCTTTAAAATGGACATCAGCAACTACATAAGTTACTTCTTTCCATGGAATTTGAACGTAGTCTTCAACGTTTCTCTCGTTATAAAATTCAAAAGCTTTATCGCCGATCATTACTTTACCATACGATGCAATTCCTCTAAACCAGGTTGCACTGACGGTTAGATCAACTCTTGTGTTAATTGATTTAGCCATTTATTAAAGAATGCCCCATACGTGTAAGAGAACACCGATAACGAAAATACCGATGATGATCCAAATTGGTGAAACTTTCTTCTTTAACAACCACATACATAAGAAGGTCAAAAGAAGACCAGCTAAACCTGGAATTAATTGATCCAAGTTATCTTGCAAGGTAGTAACTTTAGTATTAGTTAAAGCCTTACCATTACCCATGTTCCATTGTTCAAGAGCGGATTGAATGCCTTTAGCACCTGATGGAAGCTTGTCCCATTCGATGTAACCACCTTTTTGAATAGGTGTTTGTGAAACAATTGGCGTAAACTTAATATTTACCCAACGTTCAATCAAGGCACCCAAGACGAACATACCCATCATTGAAGCACCACGGGTAACCTTTTGCAACATACCACCGGACATGTCGTTAGTGATTGCTGAACCAGCCTTGTAACCAAATTCTTGTGTATACCATAAGAATGCAAGTCTGATAATATTCCAGATAACGAAGAATAAGATAGGACCCATTACGTTACCTGCAATAGCCATTGATGCACCTAAGGCACCAACAATTGGACGAACAGTGTACCAAAAGACTGGGTCACCAACACCAGCCAAAGGTCCCATCATACCAACCTTAACACCTTGAATAGCGTCATCAGTAACTTCAGCACCATTAGCTTTATTTTCTTCCAAAGCCAAGGTAACACCAAGAACAGGTGAAGCTAAGTATGGGTGAGTGTTAAAGAATACTAAGTGTCTTTGTAAAGCAGCAGACAAGTCTTTCTTGTTTGGGTATAACTTTCTCAATGCTGGAATCAATGAGTAAGCGTAACCACCATTCTGCATTCTTTCATAGTTCCATGAACCCTGAAGGAATTGTGAGTGCCACATAACGTTAAAACGGTCATGCTTGGTTAATTTAATTTTTTTATCAGCCATTATATAAATCCTCCTCTATGCGTTCATTTTAATAGTCATCAATGATATCGCCGAGTGGATCGCCGGTACCAGCATCGCCGGAGTTGTTGCCTCCACCGTTGCCGCCCTTAGATTCAAGAGCTAAGTACATTAAAGCCATTGACAGACCGATAGCACCAAGGGCGATTAAAGTTAAGTCCTTGATAGCAGCTAAAGCAAAACCAATTGCGAAGAATGGCCATACTTCCTTACTTGCCATCATGTTAATAACCATAGCATAACCAACGGCTACAACCATCGCACCACCGATAGTCATACCTTCGTTTAGCCATTGTGGCATCATTGCAAGCCAACTTCTAACAATACCTGACGGAATTGCTAAAAGAAGACCAGCTGGGATAGAGATTCTTAAACCTTGCAAACATACAGCAATCCATTGCCATATGTTAATCATACGCCAGTTACCCTTCTTAGCTTCTGCGTCCATGATGTGAACGATAGCAGTTGAAATAGTACGTACAATCATAGTTAAGAACAAACCAGCAACAGCCAAAGGAATAGCGATACCAGTAGCAGTACCAATCCCACTTACACCTTGACCACCTTCAACCAAGATAATGGCTGAAGCAACTGAGGCTAAAGCGGCATCTGGTGCAACTGCGGCACCAATGTTTGCCCAACCTAAGGCGATCATTTGTAATTGACCACCCAAGATAACACCTAAGTCCAAATGACCGGTTACTAAACCGATCAAAGTACATGCAACTAATGATTGGTGAAATTGCCATTCATCCAAGATACCTTCCATACCGGCAAGAAAGGCAACAAACACAACCAAAATTATTTGTATAGCGTTCATTTATTTACTCCTAATTATCTATTTCTTTTCGTCAAGTAAGCTCTGGGCCTTCTTCAATATAGCATCCATATTACCTGCTTGATCTGAAGGAACCTTTCTAACATCAAACTTAACGCCCATCTTTTCGAGTTCGTGGAAAGTATCAACGTCTTTTTGGTTCATAGACAATACGTTATTTGCGTTAACGTCGCCTTCCTTATAAGACATTGAACCAACATTGATCGTCTTAAGATCAATGCCACCCTTGATGGCTCTCAAGACATCTTCTGGATTTTCAAACAAAAGAAGTGCATGAGTATTACCAAATCTTGGGTCCTTAGCGATCTCTTCCATCTTCTTCAGTGGAACAGTATGTGCCTTCACACCTGCTGGTGCAGCTTCACGAATCATGCTCTTACGCAATTCGTCTTTAGCTACACTATCTGAAACAACAATTACTCGATCTGGCTTCATTGCTGGAATCCATCCAGTTGCAACCTGACCGTGAAGTAAACGTGAGTCAATTCTAGCCAAAACATACTTGATATGACCATCGCCAATAACAGTACCTTCTGGAATTGACTTTTTAGTGCCTTTAGCTGGAGCTGCTTCTTTCGCTGCAGCAGGAGCTTTTGACTTAGGCATTAAATCAGCTGGCTTAGTCTTAATACCGTCTTTACCTGGTTCAACAACAGCAGTTGCAATTTGATGTGCAGTTGCTTTCGCGTTCATCATTCTTTCAGTTAATGCTTGAACAACCATAGGTAAATTCATACCAGCAACAATTGCCCATTTTTCATGCTTTTCAGCAAGACCGTTTGCTTGGTTAAATGGCGTACCACCCCATAAGTCAACTAAGAATAAAACTTCTTCTTGGTCATCAAATGAAGCAATTGCTTTTTCCATTTTGCCACGAATGTCATCTGGACCTTCATCAGGCTTTAAGATAACATGTGCAAAATTATTTTGTTCACCGAAAAGCATTTGCGCTGATTGTGCAATACCATCGGCAAAGCCACCATGGCTGGCTAAAACAATTCCTACCATGTAATTTCCTCCTCTAGATCAAAAAATGAATCCGATTTTATTATACGATAAATAAGCAGTTTTACAAAGCAATATTTGAAAATAATTTCAATTTTTGAAAATAATTTTCAAGGACTTAAGCCCTTGATAGAGTAAGATATTAAAAAATAACTTTATTAAAAAAGCTACCCTAATTATGAAAAAATAGAGTAGCTTTCAAAAATATACCTACATATTATATAAGATAACGTACACAAAAAAGGGAAGCCCCCCTCAGGCTCCCTTCTTCTCCTTGCTCCGGCTGTCAGACTCGAACTGACGACATCTTGATTAACAGTCAAGCGCTCTACCAACTGAGCTAAGCCGGAATATTAAAAAAAGAGCACGGCAGCTTCCTTTCCTCGCAGGCAGTTGCCCACCAACTACTTTCGGCGTTAAGAAGCTTAACTTCTGTGTTCGGCATGGGAACAGGTGTATCCTTCTTGCTTTCGCCACCGTACTCTTTTGAGCTACTACGCTCAAAACTAAACATAATCCTTCTCGCAAAAAACCTTCACAGCTTGCCTTTGCTTTGGTCAAGTCTTCGACTGATTAGTACTGGTCCGCTCCATCCTTCACAGGACTTCCACTCCCAGCCTATCTAC